>DATGWL010000028.1:0-68100 GCA_035299505.1 Saprospiraceae bacterium
AATGTAATCGTCATAGCAGTGGTATGGACCACCTTCCAGTACACCGTCTGCACCAAGGCAGTAGGAGCAATCTTCGTCCAAAGACACGTATACCAGGTCATTGCAAACCAGGGATGCGATTGGGTTCGGGAACTCAACTACGTTTACGTTGAAGCAGCAAGTCAAGTCGCCGGCTGGGTTGTTGGCAGGTGCCAGGTCAACACGGTAGCAGTTCGTGGTAGTACCGATTGGGAACTCTGAACCGCTTGGCAAACCAGAGTACTGTACCGGTACTGCCGGAACAATCTGGGTGCTGGTGATATTGGTGATCGTGATAGTAGCTGGCTGTTGGCCGGTTTGAACCTGCGTAGAAGCAGAGAAAGACAACCAACCATTTGCTGGGATGTTAGCCACAAAAGTACCGCTCAGGTTCTGAGGAACACCGATCAGCAGTGGTGTGAGGAACTGCCAGTAGCCGAATGGGTTACCGCAGAAGTTGTTGTTGTTGATACCGAAGTGGTTAGCATCTGTACCGATACCAACTGCAAACTGGTCCCAGGAAGAAACTGGTTGGTTGTAGTTCCAGTCGAACTGAACGGTTGTAGGTGCCGCGTTGTTCAGGTCCCATTCAACACCGTTGTGGCAGAAACCACCAACCTGCAGTACAGAACGCAGGGTCAGACGGTCAGCTGTAGCTGCACAAGCAGCGCCAGCGTCGTCGAACAATACGTGTGGGCCGCTACCGGAGTTGCCTTGTGGAGGCAAACCGTTACCAGCAGCCAGACCTACTTGCCAGAAATCAACTTCAGCAGGCGCCAATACACCTACGAAACCGCAAGTCTGTTGTACGATTTGGCAAACACCAGTGGTGAATACGTCGTAGTTAACCACCTGAGTACATGCACCTGGATCCAGGTTGTAGTTCAGGTTGCCTGGGCATACCAATACGCAAGGAGCTGGTGGAACGAAAGCCGTCAGCGTTACGGTGATGGTTTGGATAGTTCCAGACTCACCAGTGCCTTGCATGGTGATGGTTTGTGGGCCGGTAGTACCAGCTGGTACGTTTACAGCCATGGTGTAGTTCTGGGCAGCACCATTTTGCCACCAACCGCAGAATGTAGCGCCAAATGCACCAGTACCGCATGGTACGTTGACATTTTTGGTCCAGCTGGCAGTTGGAGAACAAACCTGAAGCAAACCAGAGTTAGTAGCACAGCCACCGTTACCGTTAGGGCCGGCGCTGTTAACAGTCCATGCTGCAGGAACAGTGATGGACACACGGTCGATCCATTGGCCGGTAGAACCGCCGCCAGTTACCGTAAAGGTAAAGTTATTTACCTGACCGGCGACATAAGTCGTCTGACCGGAGGTAAAGCCCAGACCGAGCTGTGCATGAGCGGCAGTCATCGCGCTCAGCACCAACACTCCAGCCAGAAGGCTTTTTAGAGAAGTGATAATTCTTCTTTTCATGAGAAAGACTACGATTTAAGCGTTAACTTAAAAAGAAAAGAGTGAGTTAAAGGAAATTCAACTTACAGGATAGAATCCATGTACTGGTAAGCAGTTTGGATAGTAGCCAGAAGCTGAGCATTGCCGTTAGAACCAGAAATCATCAGTGCGCGAACTGATTCTACAGCAGAACCGGTGTCAGCACCTTGTTTGAGTTCTTTCAGCGTGAGCAGCAGGAACTGCTCTTTTACTGCATGCAGCATGCAGTCGGTGCAGCCGGATTTCGCATAAGCATCCGTTGCCTGTTGCTTCGTTTGCAGCGTGTTGCCGGTAGACGGAGCAGGCGGGTTTGCCAGGTTGTTCAACTCGTTGGACAAAACAACGATTGCCTGTGGTGCAGGCAGCCAGTTTTGTTGAGCTGACAAACTAACGGTGCCCATGAATGCGAACACTGCGAACAGCGCGGCGCGAATGAGATTCATTCTTTTCATGTCGTTAAAATTTGTGATGAAAAAATTAGGTGAATTAATGTTGAACCTTGGTTAGCCGGGGGTATTCTGCCAAAAACAAAAGGCATTGACACCAGGACTGCATGTCCTTGATGTCAATGCCCACAATTTATTTCAAAAACAGTTGTGTACAGTTTCTTTGCATGTGACAATTACGGGTGCCCGAAATTTTCGGAACAAATCGGATTAGAATTCGGTTAGAATTTTGACCTCGGTGTTTCAATCATAAGACAACAACCGTGCCAAAGCCTTACCATGAAGCATGAAACCCATTCAGAAAAATCTGATGTTGTTTTGCGCAAGACATAGCCTTAGCATGACCTGCTTCGTCGGTAAAGGGATATCAGTAAATCTGAAAGCTGAGGAGCAAAGAAACACCCGAAGGGGAGCATCATTTTTCAGGTAGAGATACCTGAGCAACTTCGCTGTCGAGATTTATACGGTTCGGATTAAAATTGCTTTAGCAATAAAAGCAGTGCAAATGTAGAAAAAGAAAAGTTATGACATACTCCCCGCCCTAATTTTTTTCTAATATTTTAGCCGGATTGACTAATCGGCATTAATTTGTTAAGTAACGGCACATCTTTACCTGTAAAGGAAGTATTCAAGATACTTTACCTGAGGTGTAACTTTGCCCTTCAATCTTTGCTTTAACTTTTAATTCAACCTTTCAATCATGAAATTGCTTCTGTATTCTTCCCTGCTAAACATTCTCTGCCTTCTGGCATCCTGCTCACAAAACACTGGAGAAAGTAGTTCTACAACTCTTGCTACTCAATTATCTGCTGATGTAACCAAAGGTAAACAAAATATTCAGGAATATCAGGCACTTCATGACTCCTGTTTTGAACTGATACGATCCATTAAAATGACAAGTGCTGCACAAGGTGAAACTGGGATTCAAAAAGGAAGGCCTTTAGTAGATGTATTGATGCCATTTTTCCTTGGGTTTGAAAAGCACAAACAAATCACAGCAGAGCTGGAAGCCTTGTCCAACCAGTTAAGTTCCGGTCAGATTCCCGAAGCAGAAGTTAAAAAAATCTACGAAACTCAAAAGATCGCCTGGCAAAGTGCCGCCGAGGTATTGCCAACTGGTGCTGCGAACTACCAAAAAGTAAAGGCTACTTTCCTTGAAACCTTTCCCCAACCCTTGAAATAAAGCAACCTGAAAAACTCCGGCCGACACCTTAATATATATAGGTGTAGCATGTCAAGGAATTTTACCGATTCCAAAACCGCCTGCTTAAATCCGGAACATGCGTTTACCTTTGCGGGAATTTAAAAGTTTAAATGACACACATTTCATGAAGCATTTCTCATTTCTACTCATAGTCGCCTTTGGCTTGTTGTTGAACGCTTGCCAAAACAACTCCACTTCCAGCGAAACCCAGGAGGGCGGCGACTCATCCGGGATGTCGGCAAGCGGTACAGATCAAAACATTGTTGTTTCCAATGTAAAACCTGCAAAAGAGAAGGATCCACTTAATGTCCAGGTTGCAACAGACTTATTAGCGGCATACGCACTGGAAAGAAGGGTTAAGCCTGCTTATGATGAGGCTATGACTATGATGATGACTCTGCGTGATGGAAGCGCAGACAGGGAGTCTGTTATGCCTATGTTGCGCGATATTCAACAAGTTCGCAATAGTTATGAAGAGCACCAACGGTATTCCTTACAATTAGACTCATTGACCTTCAAAATTGCGGGAAATAAACTGAGTATCGAGGACGCACAAAAGCAATACCTTGACACCAGAAATGCCTTAAGAGAAACGGAGTCCAGATTAGCCAAGGAACTGGAACGTTTAAAGGCTATTAAAAGCACCGTCGAGGCATCTAAAGCCCCAAAATAATCTGTTTCAAAGGCGCAAATACGTGATATCATTCCAGAGGAATTAACCATCATGAGCAAAAAAAAACCACAACCAGCTCCTGCAACCACCACTACAGGAGCCGGAAAATCAAGAAACTGGAAAAAACCAGCGCTCTACTTACTGCTTATTCTCCTGGCGGGAGCTGGAATATGGAAATTCTGGCCCGGAAAATCAGGAGGTTACCTTCCCGATGAGTTTCACTACGCAGAACCTACTAAAATAGCCAAAGCACCTCTCCTGGAACTACTGAAACCGGCAGATACGGGAATCGACTTTCAAAACGTAATTACGGAGACTGCCGAAAACAACATTACCACAAATATTAATATATATAATGGTGGTGGTGTGGCTGTTGCAGATATCAACAACGATAATCTACCGGATATTTATTTCGTTTGTACCAACGGCCCAAACCGCATGTACCTCAACGAAGGCAATTTCAAATTCAGAGACATTACCGCAACTTCTGGTCTGGCCTCTGAAGATGGCTTCGAAACAGCAGTTTGCGCAGCGGATGTGAACGCTGATGGATTTCTGGACTTTTATGTCTGCCGCGGTGGACCCAAAGTAGAAGAAACCCGCAGAAACAAGCTCTACATCAACAACGGTAATCTCACTTTTACTGAGCGTTCGAAGGAATATGGCATGGATGATATCAGTGCCAGCTCCGGAGCTACCTTCTTTGATGGAGATGCAGATGGCGACCTCGATTGTTATGTACTGAACTACCTTACTGACATTAACTACGCCAGTAAAATTGATGTTAAGCACGATGCAATGGGTAAACCCATTCCTAATCTGGTACCCAAAAACGATTACGACTCCGACCGCTATTTGAGAAATGATGGCCCGCCAGCCACTCTGGTAGGTCAAAAAGGTGGATTTTCTGATGTCTCCAAAGAATCCGGCATTTGGAATTTTGGCTTCGGTTTGAGCGTTTCCGTTTCTGATTTCAATCGCGATGGTTTTCCGGATGTTTATGTTGGTAATGACTTCTTTCAGCCTGATAATCTGTACATTAATAACGGGAAAGGTCAATTCACGAATCGGTTGGCTGAGTTTTTCCGCCATACCTCACAGAGTACCATGGGGACTGATTTAAGCGACATGGACAACGATGGCTTAGTGGATTTGCTGGCTATGGACATGCTTCCGGCTAACAACAAACGGCACAAACTGCTGCAAACTACCAATACGCTGAGCCGTTACCTGTCAATGGTTCAGAATAATTACTTCGAGCCGGTTACTCACAACGTGCTGCAACGCAATAACGGTAACGGAACCTTCAGCGAAATTGCCTGCATGGCCGGGGTGTTTAAAACCGACTGGTCATGGAGCGGTCTGGTTGCAGATCTGGATAATGATAGTCGAAGAGATATTTACATTACCAATGGTTACAGACGTGAAATTGGTCACCGGGATTACTTCGAATTTTTGCTCCCTGAAGTAAAAAACAAGGCAAACCAGTCCACAAGCGACCCATATAAGCGCATTCAGATGGTTTTGGAGGCCATACCGACCTACAAACTGAACGATTTTATTTACCAAAATCAGGGAAACTGGCAGTTTGCTGATAAGAGCGGAGATTGGGCAACAGTGGAAGCCACCTGGTCATGCGGCGCTGCCTGGAGCGATCTGGATGCTGATGGCGACCTTGATTTAGTGGTCAGCAACCTGGAAGATCCGGCATTTTTGTACAAAAACACCGCCAGAGAGAAAAATCAGGGCAATTACCTGCAAGCAAAGCTGAAAGGCGATTCCAAAAACCCTTTTGCGGTAGGCGCATCTGTGCTTATTGAATATGGGAACGGAGAAATTCAATACCAGGAAATTAGCCCTAACAGAGGCATTTTCTCTTGTTCAGAACATTTGATTCACTTTGGATTAGGCCAAACCAGCCAAATCAACAAACTTTCAGTGCGCTGGCCTGATGGAAAGGTTCAAACGCTGACTAACGTGCCAGCTAACCAACGACTGGCCCTGGATTATGTCAATGCCAACGGATATGTAAAACACTTGGTTTCGCCATACTCCGGCTCTACACTGGTGACAGAGAAAACATCTGATTCTGGCATCAATTTCACCCACAAGGAAAACAAATACATTGATTTTGAGCATTTTCCATTGGTCCCCTGGTATGAATCAGACCTGGGCCCACTCACAGCCAAGGGAGATGTAAATGGCGATGGGCTAGAAGATTTCTTTGTTGGTAACGGCTTTTCCCAACCATCTGCCTTGTTCGTTCAAACACCAGGAGGCCAGTTCAAGCCCACCAACCAGACGCTCTGGGAAACTGACAAGCAATATGAAGATCATGGCGCTGTATTCTTCGACTTCGATATGGACGGCGACCAGGATTTATTTGTGCTAAGTGGCGGAACAGAAGCAGTAAAAGGCTCGGAGGCCATTGCCTGGCAGAGCAGATTATACATCAACATGGATGGGAAAGGCAATTTTGGCAGGGCTAACCCGGCAAATTTGCCAGATAATCGGGATATTGGATTGCGGGTAACGACTCATGATTATGATGGCGATGGAGACCAGGATTTGTTTTTTGGCGGGCGAGTAATGCCGCAAAGATGGCCCATGACACCAAATAGTCGCGTTCTTCGCAATGATCGGAACAGATTAACGGATGTAACTGCAGAAGTTGGTGGCGACTTTACTAAATGTGGCATGGTAACCGATTTGAAATGGGGAGATATTGATAAAGATGGCCAACCGGAATTGGTTGTAGTGGGAGAATGGATGCCAGTAATGGTTTTCAAACTTCAGGGCGGCAAATTGACCAGTGTTGGGAACCAGTTTGGCTTTGACAAAAGTAATGGCTTGTGGCATAGCCTGGAACTCGCTGATCTGGATAAAGATGGCGATTTAGACCTTGTTACAGGTAATTTTGGTTTGAACACACGCTTTTTTGCCAGCGCCGAAGGCCCGCTTGGTTGTTATGCTAAAGACTTTGACAACAATGGCACGCTGGATCCTATCATGACTATGTATGAAGGTTCCAAAAATTACCCGATGGCGCAGAAAGAGCAAATTGTGAAGCAAATACCAAGCTTGAAAAAGAAATACCTGTATGCCAAAGATTGGTCGGAAGCAACAATTGAGGATGTTTTCTCCAAAGCCGACCTGGATGCAGCCTTGCATTTGATGGCTTACACACTGGAGACTTGCTGGTGGGAAAATCAAAATGGCAAATTCGTACGCAAAACCCTTCCACATCAAGCACAAATATCTGTTATTCAAGGCATTGTGGTGGAAGACCTGAACAATGATGGACATTTGGACCTGCTTATGGCAGGTAACAAATCCAGGATGGAAATTGAAGGCGGACGATGTGATGCAGGTAATGGTGTATTTTTGAGCGGCGATGGTAAAGGCAATTTTACCTGGGTCAATAACCTGCAAAGTGGTTTTTGGGCGCCCAGGGAAGCACGTGATCTGGACGTCCTGAAAGGCCCTGGTGGAAAACGAATTTTTGTGGTTGCCAACAACAACAGCGGAATTCAAATTTTCCAATAGCAGAGGCTACCATATTACAACCCAAAGCCACATGATTTCTGTTTTTGCACCTGATTTTCAACTTCTTAGGATATTGGCTATCAGGTGTTTATCCGTTGAACATATTTCTGTAATCTGATATTCCTGTTTTGGCCTAACCGCCAACATTGAATTCCGCACCCCTGTGGCGTGTTCGGATCATAGATTTATTTTCAACATGAGTAAAAAATCAAGCGCAAAAGCTGGCGCACTGCACAATACTAAGCCTTCAGGAAAAACTGGTGGCAACAGGTTCTATATCATTTTGCTTTTGGCCCTGGCCATCATTGGCGGGTTGGCCTATTTTTTCATCGGCCGCAACAATCCTTCAGGAAAGGTAGATTTAACAGAGGATTCTGGTAGCGAACCAACACTGACCGCCAAACAGCCCCTGTTGCAACTATTGACACCGGAAGAAACAGGTGTCGACTTTGAAAATCAGATCAAAGAGGATGCTGAGAAAAACATCTTTGTCAACATCAACCAATACAATGGGGGCGGTGTAGCAGTAGCCGACATCAATAATGATCAGCTTCCAGACATCTATTTTGTCAATTCCAGTGGCAAAAACCGCCTGTATCTTAATCAGGGTAATTTCAAATTCAAAGACATTACAGATTCTGCGGGTGTAGGCAGTGAGGATGGTTTTGAAACCGCCGTCACAGCTGCCGATGTAAATGCAGATGGCTGGCTTGATTTATTTGTTTGTCGTGCCGGTCCGGATGCCAAAACACGTGAAGCCAAGCTTTTCCTCAATAACAAAGATTTGACGTTTACGGAAAGCGCCAAAACCCTTGGGTTGGCCGACAGAAGTCCTGCATCCGGCGCCAACTTCTTTGATGCTGATAACGATGGCGACCTGGATTGCTACGTAATCAATCACCCTACAGATCTTGGTCATGCCAACAAACTGGTGATGAAATATGGCCCAGATGGCAAAACACTGGTGCCAGATCTGGATCCCAAAGTAGAACACGATTCAGATAATTTTTACCGCAACGACAATGGAAAGTTTGTCAATGTATCCAAAAATGCCGGAATTCAAAACCTCGGTTTTGGTCTGAGTGTTTCCGTTTCTGATATTAACGCAGATGGATGGCTGGATATTTATGTAGGCAACGACTTTGTACAGCCAGACAACCTGTATATCAACAACCAAAAAGGTGGTTTTACCGACCAAATGAGCAAATACTTCCGCCACAACAGTATGAGCGCTATGGGTGCGGAATTGATAGATTTTGACAACGATACCCGCGTGGATCTTTACACAGTGGATATGTTGCCCATGGAAAACTATCGCCAAAAGCTGCTCAAAACCACCAATCCTTTGAGCCGTTATCTGACTATGGTTCAGAATGGTTACCACAGATCAGTAGCCCGAAATGTATTGCAACGAAACAATGGCAATGGCACCTTTAGTGATATTGCCTGTCTTTCTGGTATTTACAAGACCGATTGGTCCTGGAGTTGTTTGTTTGTAGATTTAGACAATGATGGCCTGAAGGATCTGCACGTATCAAATGGCTACAGAAGGGAGGTGACTCATCGGGATTACTCAGATTTTCTATTGCCGGAAATTAACAAGCTGCTGGCAGCCAAGAAAGATCCGTTGTCATTTCTGGAGCAAATCGCTGAGTACAAGGTGCGCAACCTTGTTTACCAGAACAAAGGGAATTGGGCATTTGCCGATCAAAGCGGGGAATGGATGACTATGCCTGGCTCCTGGTCAAGTGGTGGCGCCTGGGCAGACTTTGATGCTGACGGTGATTTAGATCTGGTAGTAAACAACCTGGAGCAACCGGCATTCGTATATAAAAACCTGTGTGCAGACCAGAAAAAAGGCAATTTCCTGCAAGCCAAACTTCAAGGAAATGCAGGGAATCCATTTGCCGTAGGCGCTTCGGTATTGATTGAATATCAAGGCATTAAACAATATCAGGAGCTGAATCCCAATCATGGCATTTTCTCTTCCGTGGAGCACCTGATTCATTTTGGACTCGGGCAAACCCCGCAAATTGATAAACTCACGGTTAGATGGCCCGACGGCAAATTCCAGGTTATGACCAATGTGCCGGTCAACCAACGTTTACAACTAAAATATGCAGATGCAGCTGGTTATGTAGCGCATTTAGTTCCGCCGACAACGGCTTCTAACCCAATTTTTACAGAGAAAAATCCAGCTTCGGCCGGCATTTCCTTTATTCATAAGGAAAACCCTTATGTTGATTTTGAGACATGGGTACTCAACCCCTGGTCTTTAACGGATTTAGGACCACTTATAGCCGTCGCGGATGTGAACGGAGATGGACTGGACGACTTTTTTGTGGGCAATTCCTTTGATAGTCCTTCAGCCATTTATGTTCAGACCGCCAATGGAACTTTCAGAGCAAGTTCCTCAGGTGTTTTTGAAGAGGACAAGATTTATGAGGACCAGGGTGGGCTGTTTTTTGATGCAGACGGGGATAAAGACCTTGATTTATTCCTGGTTAGCGGCGGGCCGGATGCCAATTCAGATGCTGCCTGGCAATGCAGGCTTTTGCTCAATGATGGCAAAGGGAATTTTACCAAGGCAAAAGATGCGCTTCCAACCTTTAAGGACATTGCACTTCGATCCACCGCGTTTGATTACGATAAGGATGGAGATCTTGATCTATTCATTGGTGGGCGGGTAATGGCTAAAAACTGGCCATTAACCCCTAGGAGTTCGGTATTACAGAATAATGGAGGTAAGTTTACAGATGTAACGTCCACTGTAGCCGGCGATTTTGAACGTTGTGGTATGGTCTCAGACCTTGCTTGGGCCGATCTGAACCAGGATGGTCAGCAGGAGCTTGTGGTAGTTGGCGAGTGGATGCCGGTATGCGTTTTCCAGTTGCAGGGAGGCAAACTGGTTAATGCCACTGCACAATTTGGCCTGACAGAAACCAATGGGTTCTGGAACAAACTCGCTTTAGCGGATTTGGACAAGGATGGAGACCTGGACCTTATAACAGGCAATCTTGGCCTAAACACCCGCTTTACGGCATCTCCTGATGCGCCATTTTATTGTTTTGCCAAGGATTTTGACAAAAACGGAACGCTTGATCCTATTGTTGCTTACACAGAAAAAGGTAAAATATATCCCTTGATGCAGAAAGAGGTTCTGGTAAAACAAATGCCAATTTTGAAAAAGAACTTCCTGTACAACAAAGACTATGCAAAGGCTGAAATTTGGGATATATGGCCTAAAAAGGACCTGGAAGCAGGACTTACCCTTAAAATGAATACGTTTGAAACCTGTTGGTGGGAAAATACGGGAGGCAAGTTTTTGCAAAAACATCTGCCCATACAAGCTCAAATTTCGCCCGTTCAAGGTATTCTTTGTGCAGATTTCAATAAAGACGGCCATATGGATATTCTGATGGCTGGTAACAAATACGGATTTGAAGTAGAAACCAATCCTTGTGATTCCGGTAATGGAATATTTCTGGTGGGCGATGGAAAAGGGCAGTTTACATGGATGGAAAACAGTACATCCGGTTTTTGGGCCATGAAAGAAGCCCGGGATTTAGCTTTGTTAAAAGGCTCAGGAGGAAAAGAACAAGTGATAATATCCAACAACAACGGGCCTGTGCAGTTATACTCCTACTAATGCTACCCCTACCCTCTTAAACATGAAGAACAAGCAGAAGCAAAAATCTACTCAACCTTCCGCAAGCCACAAACCGGGTGGGTCGTCTAAAAAGTTGATAATCGGAGCCCTGGCAATGCTGTTAATTGCCATTGGAATCTACTTTTTCACCAGAAAGAGCTCTCCGACTGATGCCAAATCAATGTCATTTAAGGAGGACTCCGGATCTGAACCAACCCTTACGGCAACCAATCCGCGTTTACAACTCCTGGCGCCTGAAGAAACCGGCGTGGATTTCCAAAATCAAATTGTTGAGGACAGTGCCCACAATATTATTCTTAACCTCAATATATACAATGGCGGCGGCGTAGCTGTGGCAGATGTAAACAACGATCAACTGCCTGATATCTACTTCGTATGCTCCAACGGAAAGAATAAACTCTACCTCAATAAAGGCAATTTCAAGTTTAAAGACATTACAGATGCGGCCGGAGTAGCCAGTGAGGCCGGGTTTGAAACCTCTGCAACTGCGGTGGATGTAAACGCCGATGGATGGCTTGATCTGTATGTTTGCAGGGCAGGCACAGATCCGGTTAACAGGGTGGCTCAGTTATTTATCAACAACCAGTGTGCACCCGGTGGTGAACCCTCTTTCACCGAAAGCGCCGTAGCCTATGGACTGGCCGACAAAGGCCCATGCTCCGGAGCCAATTTCTTTGATTATGATAATGATGGCGATCTGGACTGTTATGTTATAAACCACCCCAACGAACTGGCTTTTGCCAACAGAATCAAGTTAAAATATGGTCCTGACGGCAAAACCACCGTTCCTGACTTGGACCCCAAAGTAGAAAACGATGCCGATAACCTCTATCAAAACCAGGGTAATCAGAAGTTCGTAAATGTGTCGAAACAGGCTGGTATCCAAAATTTTGGTTTTGGCCTGAGTGTGTCGGCTACTGACTTGAATGGAGATGGGTGGCTGGACATATATGTAGGCAACGACTTTGTTCAGCCTGATAACTTGTTCATTAACAACAAAAAAGGCGGCTTTACAGACCAATTAAGCCAATATCTCCAGCATACTTCCATGAGTACCATGGGCTCGGATATAACTGACTTTGATAATGATGGTCGGGTGGATATCATGACCGTGGATATGTACCCTGCTACCAATCAGCGGCAAAAGCTCCTCAACAACTCCAATTCACTTAGCCGCTACCTCACTTTTGTCAAGAATGGCTACATCAAACCCGTAACCCGCAACGTCTTGCAGCGGAACAATGGCAATGGCACCTTTAGCGACATTGCTTGTCTGGCAGGCGTATTCAAGACAGATTGGTCCTGGAGTTGTTTGATGGTAGATCTGGATAATGATGGCTACAGAGATATTCATGTAGCCAATGGTTATCGCCGAGATTTAACCCACCACGATTTTGTGGATTTTATTGTTCCTGAAGTGAATAAAACAAAGGGCAAAAAAGGTGGCGATCTGATGCCTTTCGTAGAAAGAATGCCTGAATACAAAGTACGAAACTTTGTTTTCCAGAACAAGGGGAACTGGCGTTTTGAAGATAAAAGCGGTGATTGGATGACCATGCCTGGTTCCTGGTCAAATGGTGGCGCATGGGCAGATTTTGATGCTGATGGCGACCTGGATTTGGTGGTAAACAACCTGGAGCAACCTGCTTTCATTTATAAAAACCTCACCCGGGAGCAGAATAGCGGCAACTACATACAAGCAAAATTGCAGGGTAGCCCTGCAAATCCATTTGCGGTTGGCGCTTCTGTTCTGATTGAATATCAAGGGCTTAAGCAATACCAGGAGCAAAATCCCAATCATGGCATATTTTCCTCGGTTGAACATTTAATTCACTTTGGTTTGGGACAGGCACAACAAATAGACCGGCTTACGGTACGTTGGCCAGATGGAAAATTCCAGACCATGACGAACGTGCCAGCCAATCAGCGTCTTCAGTTGAAGTACGCAGATGCCAGCGGATACGTGGCACATCTGGTACCTCCAGTCAGTCCAGGCTCAAATATTTTCAATGCACAAAACGCAAGTTCTGCCGGGCTTTCCTTTAAACATAAAGAAAACCCGTTCCTGGATTTCGAAACCTGGTTGCTTAACCCCTGGACCGTTACAGATTTGGGCCCTATTCTCGTACAGGGAGATGTGAATAGCGACGGGCTCGACGATTTTTTTGTGGGCAATGCGGCTGAATCACAGGGTGCGATATACCTGCAAACACCAGGTGGCGGATTTAAGCCTACTTCTGAAGCCGTGCTGAATGCCGATAGTAAATACGAAGATCATGGAGGCGTATTTTTTGATGCAGATAAAGATGGAGATCTGGATCTGTTTGTGTTGAGTGGAGGGGCCGACAATAATACACCGGAGAAGGCTTTTCAATGCCGGCTTTACCTTAATGACGGGAAGGGTAATTTTACCAAAAATGAAGCCGCATTACCGCCATTTAAAGAACTAGGTCTGAGGGTAGCAGCACATGATTATGATAATGATGGTGATGCAGATTTGTTCATAGGAGGACGAGTGGTACCTAAAAACTGGCCATTAACGCCCCGAAGTGTGGTGCTGCAAAACAACAATGGCCGTTTCACGGATGTCAGCAGTCAGGTTGCAGGCGATTTTGAGCGGTGTGGTATGGTAACTGACCTGCAATGGGCTGATTTGGACGGAAACGGACAAAAAGAACTTGTTGTGGTTGGTGAGTGGATGGCCATTCAAGTCTATGAATTACAACAAGGCAAGCTGGTTCAAACGGGAGATACCCGTGGGTTTTCCCAATCCAATGGTCTTTGGAACAAGATGACCATTGCAGATTTGGATAAGGATGGCGACCTTGATCTGGTGACCGGAAACCTGGGTCTGAACACACGCTACAGAGCCAGCAAGGAGGCTCCATTTATGTGTTTTGCCAAAGATTTTGACAATAATGGTACACTTGACCCAATTGTTACCATTTATGAAAATGGGAAAATATATCCATTGGTTCAAAAAGATGTGATGGTAAAACAAATGCCTATCTTAAAGAAAAAATTCCTTTATGCTCGGGATTATTCAAGAGCAACCATTACGGATATCTGGGACAAAGACGTGCTGAAAGAAAGCTTGCAGCTATCGGCATATGATTTTGAAACCTGCTGGTGGGAGAACCAGGGCGGTAAATTTGTCCGCCATGCATTCCCGGCTCAGGTTCAGGCCTCTCCAATCCAGGGGATTATTTGCCATGACTTCAATAGAGATGGTCACATAGACATTTTGATGGCTGGCAATAAATACGGCTTTGAAGTGGAAACTAATCCTTGTGATGCCGGAACCGGCGTACTTCTCACCGGAGATGGTAAAGGCAACTTTACCTGGATAGATAATCTGACAAGCGGTTTCTGGGCAACCAAAGAGGCCCGGGATCTGGCGCTTTTAAGGAGCAAAAACGGAAGTTACAAAGTGCTGGTAGCCAATAACAATAACTATTTGGAGTTGTGGGGTAATTGACGACTTGAGACAGGAGGTCGTGCCAGCTTTTCGCTATTTAAGCCTGCAGACCAGAGGCCAGTTTACAGGTTTAACGAAACATGAGTCATCCCTAATTTGCGGGGTGGCTCATGTTTCGTTAAGGGATGAAAGATAATTACCTTGGCAGAAGTCTAACCATTGTAGCACATTAAAAGCAATCTGTATCCTGGGCCATGCCTTATATCTTGCAAGGTCTGACTACATTGTCTCTGATCAAATGTTCTTGACCGCTGCCCAAAAACCTGCTTCAATCCAATTCCATTAAGTCGAACTCTTTGATGATTTTAGACATTTTGCCAGATTTAGAGATCCCCTCGTCATCCAGCTTTTCTACCCATTTTTCCCAGTCCTTTCCGGCACTCTTTTTTAATTTGGCAAACCAATCCTGGCTGCTCAGGAAGATGCTGAAATCCCGGAAACTGGCCCAGGCCGTTTCGTATTGACGCAAACATTCGCCTGAGACATTGACGGTTTCTCCTTCCCAGTCGTCTGAGCAAGGCAATGCAAAATAATTATTTGCCTCGGAGACAGCTTCATGCTGCCCAGATTCGCTGTTGACATAGGCTGCTGCCAGAATAACAGAAACCGGAATTCCAAACTTTTTCTTTTCACTTACAGCTACACTGGCAAATCGTTTCAGAAAAGCTTCTGCATCAGCAGGTGCTGTATTGTGCTTCGATTTTTGTCTGTCAGATTCATCCGGAACAAACCCTAATAAGGCTGCTCCTTTTTTAGCTGTACTTCGATCGTTGGAGAGTTTTTCCTTTTTGGGGTTATCAGGACTTTGGAACGGGTTCCATTGAGGGTATTTGCGCATGACATAGCATACACACAGTATGCCTAAGGCAAAGTAAAACCAGTTTGTTTTAAAAAATTTCCAGTTCATAGCCAGGGAGACTTTGTTGATTTTGAGCGAAATCAATGATATTCAATTGTTTACCAAAATCTATTCAGGCTGTCATTTGTTTTTCAGGACAAATTTAAAACAAGTTGTTTTTATTTTCAAAACAATTTGCGTTATTTTTTTTCAGATCTTTTTTGAAACCACAGGAAAGCTAGACTGCAAATGAACCAGAGGGCTGATTCCGGGTTATTAGCCTGGTTATATTGACACCATTTTTCATGCAAAAAACATACTTACTGCTTGGCGCTTCCAGCGCCATTGCCGGAGCAACAGCCCGGCTCTTGCAACAACAAGGCCATGCCGTTACCGGCATATCCACCCACGAACAAACGACCGAATCGTTCAACCAGTGGATACAAGTGGAATCCTATCAAAAAGCGCATCTTCCAGCGCTGGATGGACCCATTGATGGTTTGGTATACTTTCCCGGAACCATTAATCTGAAACCCTTTGCCCGCATTTCTGAGCAAGATTTTCTGACAGATTATCAAATAAATGCGCTGGGGGCTGTGAATGCCATCCAGCAGTACTTATCCAACCTGAAAGCAGCTGCTGCGCCTGCATCCATAGTATTACTGAGTACTGTAGCCGTAGCTCAGGGTATGAGCTTTCACAGCTCTATCAGTATGGCCAAAGGCGCCGTAGAGGGCCTGGCAAAAGCGCTGGCAGCCGAATTGGCGCCTGCCATCAGAGTTAATGTGGTGGCGCCTTCACTAACAGCAACCCCTTTGGCCGATAAGCTGATCAACAATCCGGAAAAGTTGGAAGCCAGCCAGAAAAGACATCCATTACGCCGCATAGGCCAACCGGATGACATCGCTGAGGCAGTTCAATTTCTGTTAAGCGATCGCTCCAACTGGGTTACCGGGCAAATTTTTCACGTAGATGGTGGCATGTCCACCCTTCGGCTTATGTAAACCTGATCCAGTTTCTTTTATGCAACACATATCCAGCGAACAAATTAGTGGCATGGAACAACGTTTCCGGGCTGCTTTCATTAATAGTCTGGGAGGGTTCAAAAGCGTAGTATTGGTGGGTACTGCCAATGATGCTGGCAACACGAATCTGGCCATTTTCAACTCCCTTTTTCATTTGGGCGCCAATCCGCCTTTGTGCGGGCTTATTTTCCGACCGGATTCGGTGGAACGCCATACACTTTCCAACCTGGAAGCAACCGGATGTTACACCATTAATCATTTGAATGCCGGTATTTATCATCAGGCTCATCAAACTTCCGCGCGATATCCGGCGGAAGTTTCGGAGTTTGAGGCCACAGGATTAACCCCCTCTTACAAAAACGGCTTTCCGGCGCCGTTCGTGCAGGAGAGCCAGCTGCAATTCAGCGTTTTATTCCGGGAAAAAATCCACCTCAGCATCAACAATACTATCCTGGTTATTGGTCAGATTCAGGATGTATGGATTCCGGAAAATGTGCAGCAAGCCGATGGTTTTCTGGACCTTGAAAAAGCAGGAACAATTACCTGCAGTGGATTGGACAGTTACCATCAGACCAAACGATTGGCCCGATTGAGTTATGCCAAACCAGATAAACTTCCTGACATCATCCTGCCGTAACAGATAAAACTGGAGGGATCAGTATGCCGCATAAGTCATGAAAATCAATGTATTATGGTTCAAGCGCGATCTGAGGGTGTACGACCACGCCCCGCTGCAACAAGCCATTGAAAGCGGGCTGCCCTTGTTGTGCCTGTACGTGTATGAACCACATGTCTGGACTGCTTACGATGCTGATATCAGGCACGCCAGATTTGTTTGGCAATCCATTACCGATTTGCAGGAACGTTACCCTCAGTTGGCCATCCATGTGACTTACGGCGATGTAATACCAACGCTCCAAACCATTGGGCAATCATACGCTATTCAAACCCTTTATAGCCACGAAGAAACCGGCACACGCATTACGTTTGACCGTGACAAACGCGTAAAACAGTATTGCCAGTCAGCCAAAATCCAATGGGCAGAAAGTCCCACCAATGCTGTTCAACGTGGGCTATCACACCGAAATGGTTGGGATAAAGCCTGGAATCAGGTGATGTACGCTCCGATTGTATATCCTGACCTCCGGCAATTGAAAGCTGTTCAATGGGAAATACCGGCAGGATTAGAAATGCCGGCAGCACTATTGGTTCAACTCAAAGAAAAACCGGACTCATTTCAACAAGGTGGTGAATCAAAAGCCATTGCAACCCTTGCTGACTTTGTACACCATCGTTACACCCAATATTCCCGGCATATTTCTCTGCCCGAAAAGAGCAGGGAATCCTGTAGCCGGCTTTCTCCTTATCTGGCCTGGGGCAATCTGAGCGTCAGACAAGTAATTCAGGCAGTAGAAAAAGCCAGAAAGCGGGGGCCCATCCAGGAACGTCCCATGCAGGCTTTTGTTTCCCGCATGCACTGGCATTGCCATTTTGTTCAGAAGTTTGAAAGCGAGTGCAGTATGGAGTTTGAGCACATAAACCGGGGCTTTCAGCTATTGGATCAGCCCTTGATACCAGAGCGCCTTACGGCTTGGGAATCAGGGCAAACAGGATTCCCGTTGGTAGATGCAGGCATTAGGTGCTTGCGGGAAACAGGGTACCTGAATTTCCGCATGCGCGCCATGTTGTTGTCTTTTTTGAGTCATGCGCTGTGGCAACCCTGGCAGGCAGGCGCAGGTTTTTTAGCCCGTCAATTTCTGGATTATGATCCGGGTATACATTTCCCTCAGTGCCAGATGCAGGCGGGAGTAACCGGCATTAATACTGTTCGAATATACAATCCGGTGAAAAACAGCCTGGAGCTAGACCCGGAAGCCCGGTTTATCAGGAAATGGGTGCCGGAATTAGCGCAGCTCCCTACCCCGTTTGTGCATGAACCCTGGAAATTAACTGCCCTTGAAGCCAGGTTTTACCATTTTGAACTGGGAGTAAATTATCCTGTTCCAATCGTTAACCTGGGAGAAAACCTCAAAAAAGCCGGCGCTATCCTTTGGGCACTTCGCGATCATCCGGATGTGTTGCGGGAAAGTACCCGAATATTGCAACAGCACACCTTTAGAAAAGACCGGAAGGACCAACCTATCACTAATTTCCAACATCTTATTGATCCTTCGGCCGTATGAAAAAAGGGACTAAAACGGTAAAAAAAACAGACCTTCCGCAAAAAGTCTGTGTGGTTTGCGGAAGGCCTTTTCAATGGCGCAAAAAATGGGAGAAAGTATGGGATGAGGTGCGATATTGCAGTGATCGCTGCAAAAAACAACGGTAATTCCGGGCTATTTGCTGAATTTCAGCACATCTGTATCCCCATTACCACCACTGGTATGTTCAAAATGCATGAAGTTGGCATCCATCTGAATGATGCGCCAATCCTCCTCCAATTCTTCCAGCGCGCTCGGAACAGATCCGCTGAAATCGATCAGGAACTTGTTGGTGCTGTCATCAAAACCTGTTGCCCAGGTTCCAGACCAGGTTTGACTGCCATTGGTAGCGCTTAAACTTCCATTAGCGCCAAATTCGAATGTGTAGTTTGTGTAATAGCTTGTTTCGTCCTGTTTGTCAAAAAAGTACGAGACTTTCCAGGTGCCTGAGGCTGGCGTAGCGCCAGAGCCATTGTTGCCAGAGGAGGAATTGTCGTCGCAGGAGGCAAAGCCCATGAAAACTAGGAGAAGAAGCGGGAGCGATTTTTGGATAAGACGCATGGTAAAAGACCTGTTTAAGTGAACTGTGTAAAAGAAACAGTGCAAATAAACAAGCAGCTTTTTGTGCGGATCAATTAAACCCATCCCAGCCGGGCAATATCCTGCCCGGACGGGAAAAATCAGCTACCGGGTTTTACTGAGCTGTTTTGCTGGCGCAAACGAAATCGGTGGTTTGAAACAAACCACTTTTTTTCATGGCCCCAAACCCACCAGCCACATCAATCAGGTTGTCGTATCCGCGGGCGCGCAGGGCAGAAATAAAAATCATGGAACGGTATCCGCCCGCACAATGCACGTGGTAGGTTTTGTTTCGGTCAATTTGAACCATACTCTCGTTGAGAAAATCCAGCGGTGCAGAAGCGGCCTCTGGCAAATGCTCTGCATCATATTCACCGGGTTTCCTGACATCCAGGATGTGCGCTGCTTCGCCGTTTTGCATGCGTTTAGCGAAGGTTTCTACGTCTATGGTTTCAATTTGATCTGTTTCCTTTCCATCAGCTTTCCAGGCTTCAAAGCCTCCCTCCAGGTAACCCAGGCAATAATCATAGCCCACACGGGCAAGACGCATTACGGTTTCTTCTTCACGACCAGGGTCGGTTATCAACAGAATCTGTTGTTTCACATCAGGAATCATGGCTCCTACCCAGGGAGCAAAACTGCCATCAATACCGATGTTAATACTGTTTGGGATAAATCCTTTGGCGAAGGTTTGTGGAGCCCGGGTATCCAGCATGAGTGCCGAAGTTTCGTTGGCGGCAGCTTCGAAAGCTCTGGGGGAAAGTGGCCGCGCACCGCGTTGCATCACCTCGTCGATGGAATCGTAACCATTTTTGTTCATGGCAACATTCAGAGGGAAATAAGCTGGTGGCGGCATCAGTCCGTCGGTCACTTCTTTTACAAATTCTGCCTTGGACATATCGGCCCGCAAGGCATAGTTCACCTGTTTTTGATGTCCGAGTGAATCCGAGGTTTCCTTGCTCATGTTTTTGCCGCAGGCAGAGCCTGCACCATGTGCCGGGTACACTACGATATCGTCGGCCAGGGGCATTATTTTATTTCTAAGGGAATCAAAAAGCGTTTCAGCCAACTGCTCCTGGGTCATGCTCGCTGCTTTTTGCGCCAGATCCGGACGACCAACATCCCCGATAAACAGGGTATCGCCACTGAAAAGCGCCACATCTTTGCCCTGCTGATTGCGCAAGAGGTAGCAGGTGCTTTCCATGGTATGTCCGGGCGTATGCAATACTTTGATGCTCACATCGCCTACCTGCAGTATTTCGCCATCCGTTGCGATATGGGCGGCAAAGCCGGGATTGGCATTGGGGCCGTACACGATTGGGGCACCTGTTTTTTGTGACAAATCGAGGTGTCCACTGACAAAATCAGCATGAAAATGGGTTTCCAGTACGTATTTAATGGTAGCACCGGCCTTTTCTGCCTTTTGCAAATAAGGCTCCACTTCCCGAAGCGGGTCAATCACTACGGCTTCTCCGGCAGATTCAATGTAATAAGCGCCCTGAGCCAGGCATCCGGTGTAAATTTGTTCGATTTTCATGTTGAGCAAGATAGTAAAGGTGTTGGCACAACCCATAATCAGGGCAAATAAACACATTTTTTGCCTAGTAGTTTTTTGCCGGCAGCCTAAATCTGTTGGGCTTGGTAACTCTTTTTTACGGTATTTTTGGCCAATCTATATTTTCGCCGTGTGTTTCAACGTTTTAGCGTAATCGCAGACCTTTGTGGGTTGCCTGCACAGACGTTAAAATTTCCCAAAAAATCCATTCCACAGTCTAGTAAAATTCGGACGGTTCGTTTGGTGATAGTTCAAACCTGTAAAGGGGAACGACATTCAGAGCACCAAAGCGAAATGAATTGCCCGACCATCCAAATTCAGCATAAAACAAATCCAAAACCACACCTTTCCATCATGTTCCTTCGGAAAAGCATTTCTGCTCTCCTTCTTCTGCTCTCTGCCTATGTGCTTTCTGCGCAGGAAACGGCAGTTTTTAATGAAGCCAACCTGGCATACAAACGCGGGGTGGACTTTTTCAATCAAAGCCTCTACGGCGTTGCCCAAAAAGAATTTCGCAATGCCATGGATTTACTCCGACCAGTCAACGAGCCAGACTGGAAGGCCGTAAAAACAGACGCAGAGCTGTACCATGCCAAATGCGCAGTTCGGCTTGGACAACCTGAAGCTGAAAAACTGGTGCTCGACTTCCTCCGCGAAAACTCTCCTTCGCCGGTAGCCAGTCAGGCTGCTCTGGAAATAGGCGACTATTATTTCAACCGCAAGGAATACGAAAAAGCGCTTACGTACTACGATTTGGCGCCGGAAGGCTCTGGTCCGACCCGCGACGAAATTCGTTTCAAAACTGGTTATGCCTATTTCGTGACCAAGAAATTCGGGTTGGCTAAGACGGCATTCATGCCTTTGAAAGACAATACACGCAGCCAGTTTTACGAACAGGCCAACTATTACTACGGTTGTTGCTCGTTTTTTGAAGGAAAATATGAAGACGCCGCCAAATCCTTCATCCGTGCGGAACAATCCGATAAATACAAAACTGTGGTGCCGTATTACCTCACCCAGATTTATGCTGCGCAAAAGAACTACGACAAGGTCATTTCCTATGGCGGCCCAAAAGCCAAGGATAACAATGTCAAAAATCGCGCTGAAATCAACCAGTTAGTTGGCCAGGCATATTATGAAAAGGGCGACTTCAAAAATGCCCTTCCTTACCTGGAGTTTGCCGCTAAAAATGGCGTAGCCCTGCGTCCGTCTGATTATTACCAGCTGGGTTATGCCCAATACCAAAATGGACAATACAAGCAAGCCATTCAGAATTTTGAAGAGCTGACCAAACAGGACAGCGTTCTGGGACAGAACGGCTTGTATCACCTGGGCGACTGCTACCTGCGTGTGAAGGACAAAAACAGCAAATTCAACGCAAGGAATGCCTTTGGTCAGGCGGCAAGCATGAACTACGACAAAGCAGTAAAAGAAGACGCTTTGATCAACTATGCCAAACTCAGCTATGAGTTGAAGTACGACCGTGATGCCATTGAGGCCCTGCAGCGTATCAATCCAAGCTCCAAGTATTACGAAGACGGCCAGGCATTGATGAGTGAAATTTTCCTGAACACGCGTGATTATGATCGTGCTGTATCAAGTCTGGAAAACGTAAAAAACCGCACAGCCCGTTTGGATGCTACCTACCAGCAGGTAACATACCTGCGCGGTTTGCAATTGTATCAAAACAACCAAAAAGAGGAGGCCCGCCGGTATTTCAACAAATCGCTGGAATTCCCGATCAACAAAAAGACTGCAACGCTTTGCTCCTTCTGGCTGGGCTCCATTTCTCATGAGGCAGGCGAATACGCCGTCAGCAAAACCCACATGAGCAGCTTCTTCAACGCTGCCAAGCCATACGCCGCCGAGCTGCCGGAAGAAAGCAGTCTGCACATGTGCAACTACATTCAGGGCTACAACCACCTGAAGCTGAAAGACTACAAGTCTGCTCTGACCAATTTCCGCGCGGCAGTAGATGGATTTAAGAAAAGTAATTCCAAAAACGAACAAATCCGCTCTGCCATCCTCGGAGACGCCGTACTGCGTTCGGGCGACTGTTATTTCAAAAACAAGCAATACTCAGACGCGCTGGCAATGTATGATGAGGCTGTGAAGAAAAAATATGAAGGTTTTGAGTACGCCTTGTTCCAAAAAGCCATCATTCGTGGTCTGCAAGGCGACTACCAGGATAAGGCCATTGCGTTGGAAAGTCTGGTAGAAGACTACCCTAACAGTCGCTACACTGATGAGGCTTTGTTCCAGCTGGGTGACACTTATTTTGAGATGGAACGGTATGATAAAGCCATACCGCCATTTAAGCGCATTGTATCTGATTTTCGTGGAAAAAGCAACCTGGTTAATGCTGCGTTGCTGAAACTGGGTCTGATTTCCGTCAATCAGGGTAGCAGCAGAGTGGCTATTGATTACTACAAGCAGGTATTTGCCGGCAATCCGGAGCCAGAAGAGTGCAAACAGGCTCTGGATGCACTCAGAGAGATTTATGTCAAAGACCTGGGTGATCCGGAAGGATACAACCGTTTTGTGGAAACTGTGCCCAATTGTGGCGGCATGAAGCCGGGCCAGACCAACAGTGGAGAAGCAACTGCTTTTGAATCTGCAGAGTATCAATATAACCAGGGCAGGTATGATCGCGCTATTGAGTTATTAACCAACTACCTGGCCAAATACCCAACAGGAAGCAACATTCTTCCGGCATACTTCCTGCGTGCAGAAAGTTATGCTTCTCAAAAGCAATTTGAAAAAGCGCAAAAAGACTATGCTGCTGTGGTGGGTAAGGGCAACAGCAAATATTACCCAAAAGCCGCTGAAAAAGCCGCTTTGATTGCCCTGAACACTACCAAGGATTATGGTCAGGCCTTTGAATATGCCCGTAAATGGGAAGATGCTGCGCTGACGGAAAGCTCCCGTTTTGATGCACAACTGGTGGCGTTACAGGCTGCTTACCGCACCAACAACTCTGTGGCAGTGGCCGAGTATGCCAACAAGATTAACAAAAGCAAACTGGCCAATCAGGAACAACTGGCGATTGCCAATTTCTATTCCGGCAAAATGGCCTACGATAAGGGGGAATTCACCCGTGCGTATCCGGCACTTCAGTCTGTGACAGAAAACAGCACATCAGAATTGATGGCTGAATCCTATCACTACCTGGCCCAAATACAGTACAAACAGCGTAAGTATGCTGATGCAGAGGAAATGATCACTGAAGCAAACAAAGCCAGTGCTGGTTACGACGACTGGATTGCACGCAACCTGATCCTGCTTTCTGATGTGTATGCTGACCAAGGTGATAAAATTTCTGCCCAGGCGGCGTTGGAGTCTATCCTGGAGAACTACAACGGCGATGATCCAAGCATCAAAGAAACAGCACGGAAGAAATACGAGCGTTTAAGCAGCAATCGTCCTATTATGAACAATTCCTCTGAGAAGAGTGGAAAGACCTTGTTGGATATGGATGAGGGGGGGAATTAAGGGTTTGAGGGGTTTGAAGGGTTTGAGGGGTTTGATGACCGCTAAGCGGTCAAACTTAAATAACACAAACATCAATTTTGAACAATGCAATTCCAACATAAATATTTGATCCTGGCTGCTGCAATGCTAACTTTCTCTTTGGCAGCTAACGCCCAGAAAGACCTGGAGGGCGATAATGTGACCGTAGTAAAATCATTCGACGCCCAGTTGCTGGAGGCCAACAAACTATCTGTGCCTCCTACCCTGCCAGCGTTGGATACCACCACCAAGGTGCAGAACTACACAGTGCCTCCGCATCCATCGAACATCAAATACGATCCGCCTAAATTGCGTCCACTGGGTGTAAAAGCGGCGCCAAAAGAAGCTGATTATGATGGTTTCGTTAAGCTTGGCGCCGGTGTTCCCAATACCATTTGGGGTGAGGGTGGTTATTATTTTAAGGCCAAGGATAAATTTGATGGCAAGATTTGGCTGCGCCACCACCGTTTGAGTGCAGATAAGGCCGTAGAAAATCAAATGTTCCAAAAAACATCAGGTTTGTTGAGCGGCAATATTTTCCTGCCCAACAACCTGGCAACCCAGGTAGATGTTGGTTACACCTACGACCGGGTGCATTTTTATGGATACAATGACGATTCTCTGGAGTTTTCACCGGGCAGAACCCGGCAGGATTTTAAGATTCTTGACCTGGGCGCCCGACTCTACAACAGTGCCCGGAATGATGCCGATTTGAATTTCTCTGTTGCGCCGAAATTTTACCTGTTGACTGATTTTTATTCCAACAAGGAAAACCATTTTGAGCTCGGTTTGTCGGCCACCAAATGGTTCAATGAGAAACACGCCCTGCGGGTAAATATCCGTCCGGATCTGACATCTTTTGAGGATACGGTATCCCAAAAACTGAATAACATTTACCTCCAGCCTTCCTTCACACTGCATTTTGACATGTTGCAGTTTAAGATTGGTGGTAATTTCGTGAACAACCGCGATGTATTCAGTATCTTCCCGGATGCAGAACTGACCTTGCGCGTTTGGGGTGATGGTATTCAGGCATTTGTGGGCGCGAATGGAGATTTGCGCAAAAACTCCTACCGGAGCCTTTCTACTTACAACCCCTTCATCCAGATTCGCGGCAGCGAGCTTAGAAACACCCGCTGGGACAACTACTATGGCGGCTTGAAGGGCAATTTCGGTTGGTTGGAGTACAACGGCCAGGTGGGTTATTCCAAAGCATCTGATCTGGCACTGCACCAAACTTCCTTTGACCAGGATGGCATCACCAGATTCCGTGTGCTGTATGATACCGTGAAGATGTTCAACATTCAGGGCACCATCAAGCTCAATCCGATTAAAAATCTGAGCATCACCGGAACATATAGCCAAAGTATTTTCGACAATGAAACAACGGGCACCTCTCTGGATGAACTGGCTGTATGGGGTTTACCTGAAATCGAGGGCAATTTTGGGGCTGTTTACACCCTTGCAGAAGGTAAGGCTAATGTAAAGGCATCCCTACACATGGCCGACCGCATTGCATTTCTGAATGAGCAGAACGAATTAGTGAAAAGCAAAACACTCGTGGATTTGAGTTTTGGCGGCTCCTATTATTTCACCAAGAACATTGGTGTGTTCCTTGATATCAATAACCTGCTGAATAACCGCCGCGAACGCTGGTACCGTTACCCAACCATTGGCACCAACTTCCTGGGTGGTTTCGTAGCCCGATTCTAAAGGCACAAAGTGAAACGCGAAGACGCGAAGGCACGAAGGCACGAAGACACGAAGGCACGAAGGCACGAAGAGGCTGACTCTTTTACCGCATAGGAGTAGAGGTTAAATGATTGATTTTCAATTCCTCTGCGGCAAAAAACACTTTTGAGACACCCTCTTTGAGCTAACTTAATTCTTTGTGCCTTTGTGTCTTCGCGCCTTCGTGTACCTTTAGTGCCTTAACCTAAAACTTATTTCCCTGCAAAATATGAAAGCAACCAGTATTCCTCAACATGAGGCTACATTTCGCCAGACTGGCATTGATTCCAGTGGGACCAAGTTTATACTTACTGATGAATTTGCCAAAATACAGGACAAGGCAGGTGGCCAAATAGCTCTGGTAGATTGTGTCAAACAAGTACCTGACAAATCCTATTACTATGAGGAGGAATTTCCGAAAGAACGCATTGTACTGCATTTCACAGCAGGTTATTTGAAGGGTGATATCGCACAACTTTCCAGGAAAAGTGTAGAGGTTTCAGTACCCTTCGTGATTGCTCGTTCGGGTCATATCTACAACCTTTGGGCCTCCAAATACTGGTCGTATCACCTGGGCGCCGGCGCTATTGGCGGGAATACAGCCATGAGTCAGCGCAGCATTGGTATAGAAATCTCCAACATTGGCTTTTTGCGCAAAAAAACCGGAGGTTTGCTCCATACCGTCTACAGTACTGAAGATGTGTATTGCACAGACAAGGAAACAACCTTTTTCCAAAAACTACCCAGTCCATATCGTGGCGAACAATACTACGCCACCTTCACCAACGCCCAGTACGTGGCTCTGGTTCAACTGCTGCGTTTTCTTACTGCGCGTTACAAGATTCCACGCACCTTTTTACCGGTAGCCAAACGTTTTGATCCGTTTGCCTCCACAGCAGAAGCCGAAGGATTTAAGGGTATCTGTTCCCACGTCAATTTCCGTCCAACAGGCAAATGGGATATTGGGCCGGCATTTAACTGGGGCAAACTGGAAAAGGGCTTGAAAATCGGGGCTTAAGAACATAACGGGAATTTTCTCGGCAGGTTAAAAATAAATATTGACCTGTTGTTCACATATCACGCATGCCGGGCATTAACCTGTAAATGCGCCGCTCTACCATTATCCGAGCGTATGAATGGTAACCAAAACGAATTAGAAGCCTTTCGGAAAAACCCTAACCAAACGGTTTCGGGTTTATACCAAAACTGTCGCCCCAAATTCATCGGCTGGGGGAAGGATGCTACGCGCACAAGCGTACATGACCTTGCCGATATTTTTCAAAACGCCGTAATGATTATGGTGCTCAACCTGGAATCGGGCCGGCTCACTGAGCTGGTTGGAACCTTGTGTACCTATTTGTTTGGTATTGGAAAAAACCTATTGCAAGCTTTTCGGAGAAAACAGGGCAGAATCGGATTGCCGGGCGATGATGCGTTCCCATATGTAAAGGGAACTGATGCAGGCGCCGAAGAAGCTATGATGATTCAGGAGTCGGAAGCTCATCTGTGGGCAAGAGTAGATGCCTTGGGAGAACCCGGCCGCAGTTTGCTGATCCTCACGTACCGCGATGGACTTAACAGTCAGGAAATTGCAGATGTGCTAGGGTATTCGAGCCCGGAAGTAGTACGGCAACTACGCAAACGTTGTCTGGACAAACTTAGAAAACAATAGCTAATTAGTTAATATAGACCTTTCAAACCTTACTCCAATGAACAAATCCATTTCGCCTCTTTTGGCATCAACGATGACTAAAAAATGGAAAACCGATCAGAACACCTTCTTGAGGCATACTTTGCCCATTCGCTTACAGAGGCTGAAGCAGCCGAACTAACATCCCTGCTTCAGTCTGATCAGGACCTGGCTGCTGAAATACGCTTCAGGCAACAAATCGTCCGTGCAGTCCAGGATAAATCCCTGCGTGCCGGGATAGAAAATCCGGATTGGGCAAAAGCCACCATTCCTCCTTCCGGCTCAGGTGCGGGTCCCGCCATCAAACGACAAATGTGGTCCAGATACATGTATGCTGCTGCTGCTGTGGTTGTTGTACTGGTATTTGCCTGGTTTTTTATCCCAGCCAGTTCAAAAGCTGATTTGATTGCCAGTCAAACAGCATCATTTCCCAACAAAATGACTTTTAAAAGTCTGGGGAAAGAAGCTTTAACCGTTCCACCTGAAGTGATACAGGCATTTAATCTGTACGATCAGCAAAACTACTCAGCTGCGGCTCCAGCCATCGAGAAAATTGTATCCACCTATCCAGACATAGTGGACTATCGTTTTTACTGGGGCGTATCACTGGTTCATATCCAACAATATGCACAAGCCATAAATGCGCTGGAACCGGTTTCCTTAAGCCAAAATGATTACCAAACCGTTAGTTTATACTACCTCGGACTAGCATATGCAGGCAATCAGGAAACAGACAAAGCCAAAACCACCCTCCAACGCTATGTAAATGCGCCAGACGGGGTAACCTACCGAAAACAAGCCTTACACATCCTCAATAACTTGTAACAAGGAAAGCTGTTTCTATTAGTCGCTTTTTTATTTTTACCGCAGGGCGGAGAGACGCAGAGGTGCTTAAACTGAGAGTCTCACTTTGAGTGAGACTCTCAGTTTAAGCACAAACCAGCAGCGAAACTGCTAATATCTTTGCGCCTTCGTGCCTTTGCGCCTTCGTGTTTCTCCTTCGTGCCTTGCCTAGTGGAGGAAGACCAGTTTAGTAACGATCGCATCTGGCTCATCAAATGAAGCCTGGCTGGTGGCATAGATCATGTATACACCAGAAGCAACACGTCGCCCAAGGTAGTCTTTACCATTCCAAACAGCCTGACCGCCCAGGGCTTTCCCTTCATATACCAGATGCCCTGCGGTGTCGGTCACTTTGATATTGGCATCTCTGGCTAATCCGTAGATAGCAATCGGGCCATCGTAACCGGGCTGTACAGGATTGGGGTATGCATACGCACCCGGACGGTTTACTTTTCCGCCTTCTGTGGCGCCTGTGCGCAGGGAAACAAGTCCTTTTTCCGTGCCAATCCAGGCTTCTCCTGTGACAGGATTCACAGCAATATCTGTAATAGCATTATCGAAAAGCGGACTGTTGGTATTGGTATAACGTGCAATCTGGGTAAGTGCATCCGGCGACTGTACAAAAACGCCATTGGTGGTTCCGAACCATTTTTGGTTGGCGCCATCTATGGCAATGGATTTTACGTCTTCCGTTTCCAAAAGGTAGCCATTGAATCCATCCACATTTACAATGCGGCGGCGGCCTTTACAATCCTCATCAAACACATTTGCGCCACATTCAAAACTAACAGCGCCTTGTTGTGTACCTACCCATACATCACCATCTAAGTCTACTGAAATACAGTTGATGAAATTAGTGGGCAAAACGCTGTTGGCCGTGGTAATTACCCGATACCGGTCGTCTGATTCACTTTCCAGGTCCGAACCTGAATCATACACTAATATACCCGCGCTAAAGGCGATAACAAACCATTTATACCCATTTTGGTCCACAGCCACCTGCAACAGATTGTTGGCAGGAGCTCCGGTAAAATTGAGCAGAGTTCCGTCTGGTTTCAATACAGCGATGGGTGAATTGGCGCCATAGTTACTGATCCAGAGGTTTTCATCCTGGTCAAAAGCGAGCCCACCGATTGCGGTGCGGTTTTCACCGGAATTGCCGGCATTTTGGAGGATAGAGTTGTTTTTGCTGTATCTCCGCACATAATTATCCTCCTCATCGAATTCCAGAAGACCTCCCAACCAACTTCCGGTAAATACATGGTTATCTGAAGGACGTACCACAACTTTCCATAAATCTTTGTAAGATTCTTCGCCATCTACAATTTCAGGAACCGTTCTTTCAGACCAATCATTCCAAACCCCGTTTTTAAACCGGTAAACCCCATCCCGGTAGCCTACCACACCCAGATTGGGCGCCGGCCCGGGTGTTGCCACATAGGTGGTTCCATCTGAGGAAAAGGCAATTTCTGAACTCCTGTGTGCATATGGTGAGGCAAACTTAAACTGATCGCAGGTACCTGCGTTGAGGTCCAGATACCTGAACTTGTCGGTTAAGTCTGCCAGCCAAAATTCTTTAGTACCGTCTTCTATACCAAACAGGGGTAGTTCAGCGCTACAACTTCCCTGAATTTCGTATTTAAAGTCTGGTGTTTCAAAATATTCAATTACCCCCAAACCAAAATTATTGGGATCACCCCAGCCAGCCAGCATACCAGAGCCTTCTGCACTAAGATATTTAACAGACCGCTGCGGGTGACTGCCCACTTCAACCACATTAGCACCATCGTAGCGCAGGAGCTTTTTGTCAACCCCCAGCCACAATTGGCCATTCCAGATGCACATTTCATTGTAGGAGGCGCTGGAAATAAACCCGGAGGATTCGGTCATTTCTTCCCAACGACTGAAATCAGCGGGGTTAACATCGTTTTCCGGCAGGCGGAAAAGTCCGTCTTCCGTTCCTGCCCACAGGTAGCCATTGTACCTGGCGAATGATCGAACAGGGATATTGGTAAACACTGTGTATACCGCTTCCGTTTGCTGAAGATCGAACTTCAACACGCCAAAACCACAGGCAAAAAAGGCCTGCTTTCCGTCAAAAAACACGTTGTAAATCTGCTTATCTCCCACAATATTGGGGTTTTTCTGAATGATAGGCAGATTGATCACCGATTCATCCCCGGGATAATACAGGTCGATATTGCTGTTGGTGTATGTGATTACTACCAGCTGCGATGCCGAATTGTACCGCACCAGGCTGATACCAACATCACTGAGACCCTCCACTTTGGTGACAAACCTTGTTGAACGATCAACTTTATCCAGTTCTACCAGGGCCCATTCTGTGGAAAAATAGACATAATCCTGGCTTTGGGTAACATACCGGGCTCTCTGCCAGGGAAGATGTTGCCTCCACTCGCCTATGGTCAACGGTGGAAAAATGGTGTCAATTTGGCCGGCAAGACCGGTGCTACAAAAAGTAATCAGTAAAAAAGCGGAGAATAAACGCATATCGATCAGGCGATGCAATGGTTAAGTTGTGGGAATTGGCGCAGAAATGGGTTGGGGGGTTGCCTTTATACTGTTTATTGCCGATACAACTTGCCTGATTCCAGGTATTCCCACACGGCTTCCGGAACAAGGTATCTTACAGATTTGCCCGCCTGCAAACATTCCCGGATGTAGGTAGCAGAAATATCCAGTGGAGGCGGCTCAAATACCCGAATCCTGGGGTGATGTGCCAGCTCTCCGAGTTCATATCCTGGTCGTTTATACACATAAATATCATAGCCGGCCAGAATTTGTTCGTAGTTTTTCCACAAGTGCAGGGAGCCAAGGTTATCGCCACCCATGATGAGCACAAATTGATGTTCCGGGTATTTTTCGTTCAGAAAACTCAGCGTATCAATGGTATAAGACGGCTTGGGCAATTGGAACTCTACGTCAGATGCCTTGAGCTTGGGATTATCTCCAATGCCCAGGTGCACCAGATGAAGCCGGTCGTGATCCCTGGCGAGCGTCTTTTTGGGTTTGAGCGGATTTTGTGGGCTCACTACCATCCAAACCCGATCGAGGTCTGTTTGGGTGGCCATATAATTGGCAATAATGAGGTGCCCGATATGAATGGGGTTAAAGGAGCCGAAAAAGAGGCCTATTTTCATGCAAATCAAATTGAGAAAGGCGAAAGTAAGGCAAGATAGTCTTTCCCTTTCAAAACATTTTATTTATAGTAAAGGCTACGCGCCTTGCCATCTTTCCTACCTTTGTGCAGGATTAACCCAAAAACAGGAATCTCAAAGCGCAAGCTACCAGCCTTTATGTCTTATCTCGACGAGCTTAACCCCGTTCAACGTGCTGCTGTAACGAATATTGAAGGTCCGATACTGGTCATTGCCGGTCCGGGATCAGGCAAAACCCGTGTGTTGACCTACCGGATAGCGCATTTGCTGGAGCATCATGTGCCTCCCCGCGAAATCCTGGCGCTCACCTTTACCAACAAAAGCGCCCGGGAAATGAAAGACCGGATTGAAAAGGTGGTAGGTTCATCCGCACAACAGGTATGGGCAGGCACGTTTCACTCCATTTTTGCCCGGATTTTACGCTATGAGGCTGAAAAAATCGGTTATCCATCTTCCTTTACCATTTATGATTCAGATGATACCCTAAGTGTCATTAAGGCCATCATTAAAGAAATGAACCTGGATCCAACGGTATACAACCCGTCTGCGGTCAGGTCAAGAATTTCTTTGTGTAAAAGCAACCTGATTACCCCTCCCCTGTACCGGCAAAATGCCGATATGATGCAACAGGACAGAGCAGCGAGGAAGCCTTATGTGGTGGATATTTATGAAAAATACGTAGCTCGTTGCCAGCGCTCCGGTGCAATGGATTTTGACGACCTGCTCTACCAGTTATACCGCTTATTTCAACAAAATCCGGATAATGTGGTGGATAAATATCGGCGTCGGTTCAGGTTTGTACATGTAGACGAGTTTCAGGACACCAACTTTTTGCAATATGCCATTTTAAGGCAACTGGTAAAATACGAGGGAAGTCAGGAAAATGTGTTCATTGTAGGCGACGATGCCCAGAGTATATATGCTTTCCGTGGGGCAACCATCGACAATATCCTGGATTTTGAGAAGGACTACCCTACCCTGAAAACCTTTAAACTGGAACAAAATTACCGAAGTACGCACCACATCGTGGAAGCTGCCAATGAGGTAATTTCCTATAATCGCCGGCAACTGCCTAAAACCATCTGGACTAGCCGCGAAGAGCGCAACAAGATCAAACTGCTCAAATGTGTCACCGACGATGAGGAAGCCAAGCGAGTAGCAGATCTGATTCTGGAACAAAAGCACCGGTATCATTTACCTAACTCCGAAATTGCTGTTTTGTACCGAACCAATGCGCAAAGCCGCAAGTTTGAGGAACATTTACGCAAAATAAACCTTCAATACCGGGTTTTTGGAGGCATGTCGTTTTACCAGCGCAAAGAGGTAAAAGACCTGGTGGCTTACCTGAGGCTGGCCGTAAACCCCAGAGATGAAGAAGCCCTGCGGCGAATCATCAATTACCCCACACGGGGCATCAGCGATGCAACCATTGATAAAATCAGCTCTTTGGCCGGGGCTACAAACAGCACCATGTGGGAAGCCATGTTGCACCCTGCGCTCGACATAACAGACCGGGCTAAGAAGTCGCTGGCTGGATTTCGGAATATGGTGGAAGACTGGCAAAAACGAGCCGCTTCTGAATCGGCATTCAAGCTGGCTGCCGAGATATTGCGCAAATCAGGATTGCACGAATTACTAAAGAGTGATACCAGTCCGGAAGGCATTGGCCGTTTGGAAAACGTCAACGCCGTTTTAGACGCCATTTCGGAGTTTGCCGATACCCAAAACGCCAATGCCGTCAACAATGACCCTGCACTGGCGGGCGGCTTTGAAGCATCACTGGCAGCATACCTGCAAACCATCACACTCCTCACCGATGCCGATGATACCGCAGAAGGTTCAGACTACATTACGCTGATGAGTGTGCACTCAGCCAAGGGACTTGAGTTCAAGAGTGTTTTTGTTACGGGTATGGAGGAACAATTGTTCCCTTCATTTATGTCGCTGGAAGATCCTAAAGGACTGGATGAAGAACGGCGTTTGTTTTATGTGGCCATCACCAGAGCCAAGGAGCACTTAACCATATGTTTTGCCCAAAACCGGTATCGTTTTGGCCAGATTCGCGCCAATGAGCCTTCCAGATTTTTGGAAGAAATAGATATCAAACACTTTGATGTGGTGGGCGGCATTGGCGCTGCGCGCAATAGCTTTCAGGGGTCAAGAGAGCCGCAGCAACCTGCCCGGCCTGGCGCCAGCTTAAGTGGGAATTTTGCCAATCCAAGATTGCGTACCATGCAACAGGCCGCTAATGCCAGGGTGAATGCGCCTATTGAAGCATCGCCAGTAGAAGCTTTGGTGGAAGGCGTGAACGTGTTGCACCAAAAATTCGGGGAAGGGCAAATTGTGAGCGTAGAAGGCCCGAAAGACAACCGGGTGGCTACCATCCGCTTCAAGAACGACGATATGCCGGAGCGGAGGATTGTGTTGAAATTCGCGAAATTACAGGTGATATAGGAGCGGCTTACCACTAAGCCACAGAGGGCACAAAGAGATACTAAGTGTATAATTCCTGAGTGTCTCTTTGTGCCCTCCGTGGCTTGGTGGTAAAAAACTAAATATTCAACCCACCACAAACAGAAATGACCTGTCCGGTGATGTAGGCGCCCATATCGGAGGCCAGGAACACGCAGGTGTTGGCTACATCATCGCCGGAACCCAGGCGTTTGAGGGGGATAGCTGCCAGGTAGCCTTCCTTGGTTTTTTCATCCAGCGCATCAGTCATTTCCGTGGCGATGAAGCCCGGCGCTACGGCATTACACCGAATACCGCGGGAGCCGTATTCCTTGGCAATGGATTTGGAGAAACCAATGATGCCTGCTTTGGACGCGGCATAGTTGGCCTGCCCCTGTTGGCCAAACACCCCTACCACAGAACTCATATTGATGATACTGCCGCCGGTGCGAATCATCGGTTTGAGGGCGTGTTTGGTCAGATTGAACACAGATTTGAGGTTGGTTTGGATTACCTCATCCCACTGTTGTTCCGTCATGCGCAGCATCAGGGTATCCCGGGTAATACCGGCGTTATTGATCACAATATCCAGTTTGCCAAAATCAGCCACCACCTGGCCGATGAGCGTTTCCGCCTGGGCAAAATCGCCGGCATCACTTTGATAGGCTTTGGCATTGGCGCCAAGCTCAGCAGCCAGCTTTTCTGCTCTGGCCTGTGAAGAAGGAGATACATACGTGAAAGCTACTTTCGCGCCGTTTGCGACAAACTTGCGCACGAGCGCTTCGCCAATACCACGTGAGCCGCCGGTAATCAGGGCTACTTTTCCGTCGAGTAATGTCATAATGGAATGAAAATGTTGGTTTTAGGAGCTGCAAAGTTGAGAAAACTTGCCGGATTAACACTCAACTACGTTCACGGAAATATTCACAGCCAGTCCACCGTCGGCCGTTTCTTTGTATTTGGTGTTCATGTCATGGGCAGTATCCTTCATGGTTTTGATAACTGCATCCAGACTAACTTTTGCATGTTGAGGGTTTCCTTCCAGAGCAATCTGACTTGCTGTAATGGCCTTTATGGCGCCCATGGTATTGCGTTCTATGCAGGGAATTTGCACCAATCCGCCAATAGGGTCGCAGGTCATACCCAGATGGTGTTCCATGGCGATTTCTGCTGCCATCATCACCTGACCGTAATTCCCGCCCAGACATTCCGTGAGGGCGCCGGCTGCCATAGCCGACGACACCCCGATTTCTGCCTGGCAACCGCCCATAGCTGCCGAAATGGTAGCGCCTTTTTTAAACAAACTGCCCAGCTCTCCTGCGGTCAGCAGGAATTTGACAATATCTTCTTCCAGAAAAGAATCACTAAAGCAAACATGGTACATCAAAACGGCCGGAATAACCCCTGCCGCCCCATTGGTAGGCGCCGTTACCACCCTGCCAAAAGCCGCATTTTCTTCATTCACAGCCAGCGCAAAACAGCTTACCCATTTCAAAATATCCTGGAAAGTATGGCCGCCCCGGCTGATTTGCCTTACCCAATCTTCTGCGTTATGATAAGGTTTGCCGTGCAACAACTTCCGGCTCAGCGGTGCGGCCCTTCTCACTACATCCAGACCTCCCGGCAGAATACCATCGGTATGGCAGCCCTGATAAATGCAATCGCGCATAACCTGCCAGATATTCATCAATTCCTTTCGGATCTGATCAGCATTTCTCCAGCTCAGTTCGTTTTGCCACACAATTTCAGATACATTCTTACCCTCCCTGTCACAGTACACTTTCAATTCCTCAGCCTGATCAATAGGGAAAGGCAGATGCTTGGAAGAAGCTGCATCCTGCTCGCCTTCTTTTACCACAAAGCCGCCGCCTACGGAGTAGTAGGTATGGGAAACGCCTTCTCCATTGTGGTAAAAAGCCCTGAAGATCAAACCATTGGCATGATAAGGTAAGGTTTGGTCGTACAGGAAAACCACGTCTGTTTCGGGGTCGAAAGGAATGGTATGACACCCATCCAGGTGAATGGTTTTGGTGTCGTGAATGCGTTGAAAATTTCGTTGCACATCATCTACAGGGATGGTTACCGGGTCATCGCCATTCAGCCCCAGCAAAACTGCCAGATCAGTGCCGTGTCCCTTTCCTGTTTTGGCCAGAGAACCATATAATTCCACCTGCACCTGCTTTACTGCCTCCGGCCGAATTTCTTTCAAAAAACGCTGAGCGGCCCTCCAGGGGCCCATGGTATGTGAGCTACTCGGCCCAATGCCGATTTTAAATATATCAAAAACAGAGATTCTTTCCATAGATCGACGGTTGACGGCCGACGGTTGACGGCCGACGGCTTATGGTGGACGGCCTGAGGCCGATGGTGTTTAATAATTTCCGGCAAAAGTAGGCAAAGCCGGAACCTGATAGTGGTTCTTTTGTTCCTTTGCCGGGAAAAATTCTATCTGTCTTCATGCTTCCTAATACTCAGGCATACGCGGCGTTGCACATTCCGGATTACCGAAGGTTTCTGGCTATGCGTTTGATGACCACGCTGACGGTGCAGATTATGTCGGTATCAGTACAGTATTACATTTACCTGCTTACAGATGATCCGCTGATGCTGGGCTTAATAGGCCTGACGGAAGCCTTGCCAGCTATTGGAATTAGTTTATGGGCCGGACACCTGGCAGACAAAAAGAACAGACGGAATATCCTCATTGGTTGTATTTCGCTTTTGTTGGTCTGTACTGTTGCTCTTTTGGCGGTCGCCCTGAATGAAGCCCGTTTGCCTCACAAAACCCTTTTGCTCAGCATTTATACCATTATTTTCTTCACCGGAATCGCCCGTGGCTTTTTTAGCCCAACCAACTTTGCTTTTTTGCCTCAAATTGTGGACAGAGATAAACTTCAAAACGCCATCAACTGGAACAGCAGCACCTGGGAGGTGGCCAGTATTACAGGTCTTGCGCTTGGGGGTGTCATTTTCGGATCCGGAGGTGGTATTGCCGCTTTTGCCACTATGAGTGTATTATGTGGACTGGCATTGGTTTTTACGCTGCAGATCAAGCCCAGGCAAGTGCCGGCATTTGACCAAACAGAGACTGCGTTGCGCCGCATCAGCGAGGGTTTAAAATTTGTGTTCAATAATCAATTAATCATAGGCTCCATCGCCATGGACTTGTTTGCTGTATTTTTTGGTGGAGCAGTGGCCTTGATGCCTGTTTTTGCTAAAGACATCCTGCACGTTGGTCCTCAGGGTGCCGGTATCCTGCGCGCTTCCATGGCGGTTGGCGCCATTACTATGGCTATATTCCTGGCACACAGGCCATTGGGTAAAAATGCAGGGAAAATCATGCTGTTTTGCGTGGCAGGATTTGGCCTGTGTAATATCTTTTTCGGGCTAAGTACCAACTTCTTTCTCTCCTGCCTGCTGTTGCTCCTGGCCGGCATGTTCGATGAAGTAAGTGTGTTTATTCGCTCAGCGTTGGTTCAATTCCAAACGCCGGAAAACATGAAAGGGCGGGTATCTTCTGTCAGTTCTATTTTCATTACTTCCAGCAACGAATTGGGAGCCTTTGAGAGCGGTCTGGCCGCCCGGTTCATGGGCACGGTGCCATCCGTGGTATTTGGCGGATTAATGACCCTGGGCGTGGTGGCTTTCACCTGGTGGCGGGCCCCAAAACTCAGGAATTACGATTTTGAAGGGCAAACAGATCATTTGCCCTGATCTCCCTGTGTAAAGAACGACATCAGCTCCGGCGTATCACCCAGCGAGGTGCCGATGGCTTGTTGCATGCCTGACTCGGGCAGGTAAAGCGGCGCGGTCGGAATGGCGTTTACAGGTTCAGGCTGTAAAGCTACAGGTTCCGGCAAAGGGGATGGAATAGGAACCAGGCGGGTTTTATACACCACTTTTTCGCGCCATTTAATGCGTTCTACCCATACGGTATCCGTTTTTTGTTGCACTATTGGCACTCGTTTTTCCTGGATTTTTACTGGTCTGAACAGCCACATAGCCCCCCACCCCATTGCCAGCACACCCAGCGCCAGCCAAATACTCACCCTTACCCCTTCAGGCTTCGGGAATTGGGTCATGACGCGTGCGCGCAACCGCTCAGGCGCAACCACCGATGCATCCATAGATTCGGCCATTTGAAGCATCCGCCGGATCTGATCGTATTCTTCCCGGGGCATCATAGAAAGCACCAGTGCTTTCTCCGCATTGCTCAGGCGTTCAAATGCCTTTTCTTTTGCTAATTGTTCAATTTTATCCAACATAATGCAAAGCATTAAAAGTAAGTGCCTGCCAATTGAGTGCGCAACTGACGAATGGCATGGTGCAACCTGGACTTAACCGTACCCTCCGGACAATCCAGTATTTCTGCAATTTCTGGCACGGTAAATCCTTCCTGATAGCGTAGTATAAAACACTGACGCTGTGCATCGGGTAGCAAGGCAATCTGCTGCCGAAGCCGGGTTTCCAGCCAATCAGGCTCCGGCATATCCGGCAACTCATGAGCCCAGATATCTACCGGTTCAGGTTCCGGCAGTGGAGGGCGCCGGAATTCATTCCTGCAGAGATTGGTTGCCAGCGTATAAACCCAGGTTTTAAAGCGTTTTTCCGGGTTGAACAAATGTGGCTTTTCAATGATTTTTAAAAAGAGCTCCTGGGTAAAGTCTTCAGCCCTGGCGGCATCCCGCTGCAACATGCGGAAGAAAAAGCGGTACATCCGCGTACTGTACCGTTCGTACAGTTCCGCGAATGCCCGCTCTTGCCGCTGAGCAATGGCTTGCATCAGCGCTTCATCCGTGTAACTATGATATGTTCGCCGGAATAATGGCATGTTTATTCTTCAATAACTTCCATGAAGACCCGGAATCCAACGGCAGGACTAGGCAGTGCATATTCTTTGACTGTCATTACCTGGCCATAATAAGGCTCGTCTTGCCAGCTGCCACCTTTGGCCTTACCTGGCTGATCAATCATCTCGGCCACATTTCCGGAAATAGCGTACAAGCCAAAATCATTCGGGAAATAGGAATCTACTTTCACCGGGAAAAATCCGCCATCGTTGGATTCCGGTTTCAGCTGACTGACATCCTTTACATCTGTCATGGGCGAAGTCTGGGAAGGACAATTACCGCATGGCTCCTTTGCATTGTAATTTGCCAGATAACAGCCTTTGGAATTGCGTACAAAGTAACCACCCCAGGGATAAGGTGCATCTCCCCTGCCCGCGCGTGCCGCGCGCATCCATTCTTCTTCTGAAGGTAAGCGAAAAAGGACTTTTTTAAACCGCTTTTTCTCCTGAGAACTATTGTAAACCATGGTGATCCAGGCGCAATACTTCTGGGCAGCCTCATAGCTAATGTTTTGTACAGGGCAATTGGGTTCATCCGGATGAGCGTGTTCAAAAACCCTGTTTTCCGGAAGCGATCTCCATTCTGCCGGCAACAGCGAATACCAATCGGTTTTACCTGTTTTGCAAGTTGCCAGCTGCTCAAACTCTTTATTTTTGACCAAATCTGTTAAAAACTGCTCAAACTGAGCGTTGGTTGTTTCAATGGATGAAGCATACAAGCGATCTCCAACTTTTTTCATATTCTTTTCCAAAGATCGCGGACTCATCACAGACAACACCGGACTTGGAGGTATTTCAGGGCCAAAAAAGGTGCGCACATCCTCCTCACGGCCACCTTCACGGGCTATTTTAAGCGCCAGGTTTTGCATCCGGTCTGCTTTGGTAAATTCTCCTGCTGTGCCGTAATGCCGGTACAGCATCAGAACAGCGGGCAAATAGTTGAGGTTAACCCGCGCCACCGTGGCCGGGTCTTTTTCCGGTTCAAAGCTCAGTTCCAGATAATCGGTACGAAAACGATTTTCAAAATTGTACCGCAGGTTTGCCAGGTTGTCAAAAGGCGTCCCGCTGTATTTCAGCGCCAGGCCGGTCAGGTAAAGTTTATCCCGGTCTGTTTGCAATACTTCCTTATTGGTCATGCTGCCAAAATAAACCGGTTTAGGGGAAGCTTTCGGGGAAGGGTGCACCAATTTGTACAAAAACTCCTGCAGGGTACTGTTTGCAGGGATCCAGCTTAGTCCTTCTGTTTCCAGGGTTCTGGACCGATAATTCGGATCCTGCAGCCATTGAAAACTCAATACACTTACGTCCTGGCGCACGCCCAGGGCATATTGCAACAGGAGAGCCGGGTACGTGTCGGTTTCCTGCTGGGTAAAAAGAATAGCATTTTCCTCCACCGACATCAGGGCATTAAAATTCCAGTTGAGCAGCCCGGGAGAAAAAGATCCACTTGCGTACCATTCTTTACAAATGGCGGCAACTTCCTGTCTGTTGCCAGCCATTTCAGCGGCCTTGATGCGGTTTTCATAATCACCGGTAGAGGCGCGCAGGATCCAGGGTGAAGTAAGCAGGCCAATAATCAGCCAAACAAAAGGTTCTTTCATAGACTAAAGTTTGAAGTGTGGAAATGTAGCTTAAATATCAAATTCTGGAAAATTTCAAGTTTCTCACCCATTCATCACCCAGGATAAAACCGGAGGATGTAAATCGAATGACCACCCCGTCTTTACGAATTTTAAACACTGTTGGACTGATCTGCTCCAAAGGGTAGCGCATAAAAAATACAGGTTTGAGGACCATTGAATTACCCTTATTCTTTATCCGGACTTTTTTAGGGTAGAAACTCGTTTTATAGCGGCCAGCCCATTGTCGGGCGGGCACAGGTCTTTCATCAAGTTTTTCAAACCACCGGTTACACCTGAAATAATCGCCGCCTTCCCAGAAAAACCCGGCAACCTGTTTGTCAGGCGCAAGTTTGAAGGCCAAAACAAAACCTGTGGCCGGGTCAAAGAAAGTCACAAGAGTATCTGAACTTTTGTGTGCCGCATATACCACCGGAATTTCCTTGCCGGAGGTAGATTCATCCAGACGGACTTTCAGGGTATCTGCATCTACCCGGATTATTCTTATTTTGTTGTTGGATGCCAGGTATTTACCACACAAATTCGCTACCGGAATTCGTAAAGAATCCAATCGGGAAGATAAGTTTTTGGGCATGTTTGCAAAACTCAGGATATGATCTGAAATAGCATCTGCTATAGGGAATGGACTGCTTTTCAGATTATTACTGGCTACCAGTATGTTAAGACCTTCCACAGGAAAACGCCTGGATTGGATCAAAAAACTGTTCCATCCACCTCCATGCTCCACCGTTTTTTTGCCTTTATACTGTTTAACTAACAATCCCCGTCCATAATGCGTACGGGTATTATCGTTGAGCAGGTACATCAACTCCATTACAGAGAAAAATTCCGGATTGCTTTTCACCAGGGTATTCCGGTCAAAATTGTTCTGCCACAACGCCAGATCCCGCAGGGTGCAATGGACCCCTGTGGCGCCAAGCATATTGTGGGTTTTGTTGTCTTTCCGGTATTTTTTTTTGCCCTCCTGAAATAGGTACGAAACGGTACCATCAGGCAACCCTTCAGATTCCAGCAAGCAGAAACGGGTATCTTTCATACCCAATGGGGTAAATATTTCCTTTTGCATAAAATCGGCTGTAGGCATCCCTGAAACGCGTTCGATAACTATGGATAAAAGCTGATATGCGGTGTTGTTGTAAGCAAAATCCGTCCCAGGTGCAAAAGCCAGTGTAGGCATTTTTCGGTAGAAGTTGAAAATGGCCTCGGGCTGTAATCGCTCATTTTTATATTTCATGGCCAGATTCATCACGTCGATATGTCCGTGCAGGCCACTGGTATGACTGATTAAATGATTCAACGTAATTTCTGCACCAAAATCCGGCAATTCCGGAATGTATTGATGCACTGGGTCAGTGAGCCGTAGTTTCCCTTGTTCCTGCAACAGTGCTACACATGCAGCGGTAAACTGTTTACTGACCGAGCCAATATTGAAGATGGTATTTGAAGTGATGGGTTTGTTTAACTCCAGATTAGCCAGTCCGGTTTGGAATTCATACACGATATTGCCATGCTCCACAATGCACACAGCAAAACCGGGAGCTTGTTTACCCAGGGAATAGGTTTTCAGCAAAGAATCAAGTGTTTGCCGGAATTTCCAGTCTACATTTTGAGCTAAAGATTCAGAAATCGAAATCCAGAGAAAATACAAGACAAGAAGGATTCGCATGGGTATCAGGTTAAAACGATTTTGAAAAGTGAGATAGCCTGAATACACGCCGTTTTGCGGACCGTTCAATTTTGGGGATTTTTTTTCTAAAAAAAATGAGCCATCCCAAATTCGGGATGGCTCATTTTGATTGACAAATGGAACGTTCCAATTATTTGCCTACATGCGTCTTATAAGCATCAGCGCTCATCAGGGCATCCAGGTCGGCCATATTAGCCACTTCAACCTTTACAATCCAGCCGTCGCCGTAAGGATCGCTGTTAACCAGAGAAGGATCACCGGAATCGCTCACTTTGCTGTTAAATTCCAGCACTTTGGCTGTTACAGGCATAAACAGATCAGAGGTTGTTTTAACCGCTTCCACGGTACCGAAGATGCCATTAGCACTTACCGTTTGACCAACGGTTTCCACTTCGATGTACACCAACTCGCCCAATTCGCCTTGTGCGAAGTCAGTGATGCCTACATAGGCTACGTTACCACTTTCCACGCGGATCCATTCGTGGTCCTCAGTGTATTTGCAATTGGATGGAAAAGTCATTTTGTTTGAATAATGTGTGGTGAATAGGTAAGGTTGTCTGTGCTTCCGTAGAAGTTCGGCAAAAGTAGTATTTAAGGGGAATGGCTGGAAAAAAAATTACCATAAAAACTGCACATGGACGAACGACCGGCTTTTTAAGCGAAACGACTTGCTCTGAAAAGCAAAAGTACCCGTTCTTTGGGCGACCAACCGGAGGCCGTTTTAGCGCCCCGGCACCTTAAACCACATTCGTTTTTGCCATGAAATATCAAGCGCTCAGCCCTGAGATGTTTAAAACCAACCGCAAGCGTTTTGCTGCGGAAATGAAACCCGGAACCGTAGCAATTTTTAATTCAAATGACCAGTTTCCGCGTTCCGGCGATCAATACCACAATTTTCGTCAAAACTCTGCCCTGTTTTGGTTGACTGGCATTGATCAGGAAGAAACCATGGTGCTGCTTTTCCCGGGATGCCCAAGGGAACAACACGAAGAAGTACTCATCATTCGCCGTACCAACGAGCATTTGGCTGTTTGGGAGGGACATAAATACACCAAGGAAGAAGCCCGCGCAGCCTCAGGCATTGATAAAGTGTATTTCCTGGACGAAGCTGAAAAGGAAATCAACGAATTGATTTTGCTCTCTGATGGCATTTACCTGAATTTGAATGAGAATGATCGTTTCCTATCTCCGGTAGAATACCGCGATCTGCGTTATGCACGCGAAATTCAGGCGCGTTACCCTGCGCATACATTACACCGCGCCCAACCCATCCTGAAACGCCTGATGACAGTAAAAACCCAATGGGAAGTGGATGCCACACAACAGGCCATTGATATCACGGAAAAGGCGTTCAAACGAGTACTGAAATTTGTGAAACCAGGCGTTTGGGAATATGAGGTTGAAGCCGAGATTATCCACGAATTTATCCGCAACCGCGCCACCGGACACGGCTATACTCCTATTATTGGATCTGGAAAAAATGCCTGTGTGTTGCATTACATTGAAAACAACCAGCAATGTATGGATGGCGATGTGCTGCTCATGGACTTTGGCTGCGAATATGCCAACTACAATGCAGACCTAACCCGCTCCATTCCGGTAAATGGCCGCTTTACCAAACGCCAGCGTGCCGTGTACGATGCAGTGCTAAAGGTACTCAAGGGCGCCCGGGAAATGCTGGTTCCTGGCACCAAATTCCAGGAATATCACAAAGAAGTGGGTAAAATCATGGAAGGCGAACTTCTGGGATTGGGATTGATTTCTAAAGACGACATTGCCCGCCAGGATAAAGACTGGCCTGCCTATAAAAAGTACTTCATGCACGGCACCAGTCACCACCTCGGGCTGGATGTACACGACTTGTTTTTCCGCTACGACACCTTCCGTGCCGGTAATATTTTCACTGTAGAACCTGGCATCTATATTCCGGAAGAAAACCTGGGTATTCGTATCGAAAACGATGTACTCATCACAGAAACCGGCAACATTGATATGTTTAAAAACATCCCAATGGAAGCCGACGAAATCGAGGACTGGATGAATTGAAGGCTCGAAGCTAATTTCCGAAGGCACTAAGACGCGTTGACACCAAGGCACGAAGACGCCAAGACACAAAGTAAGATGCGTTGACACAAAGGCGCGAAGGCACAAAGGCGCGAAGACACAATGTAAGATGCGTCGACACAAAGGCACGAAGACGCGAAGTAAGATGCGTCGACACAAAGGCACGAAGACACAATGTAAGATGCGTCGACACAAAGGCGCGAAGACGCGAAGTAAGATGCGTCGACACAAAGGCACGAAGACACAAAGGCGCGAAGGATTGATAGCCGGGCCTTCAGCCTGGTAAAATAAAAAGAGGTTATTTGACTGACGTCAAATAACCTCTTTGCGTCTTTGCGCCTTCGCGCCTTTGTGTCTTCGCGCCTTGGTGTCAACGCGTCTTTGTGACTTCGGAAATTCGCTTCGAGCCTTAATACCCTTGAAGGATACCTTTTTCCATGGGAGGCACCCCTCTTTTCATCCAGCTTGGCTCAGGACCATTCATAAGGTAATGATCGAAGAACTGCTGCATGCGCCGGTGAAAATCAATACGGTTTTGCAGTTTCACCGGCCAGTGTGGTTCATCGTTGTAGTTGAGCAGCCAGGCGGGTTTACCCAATCTGCGCAATCCTGTAAACAGCTCAATGCCCTGATACCAGGGCACCGCACCGTCTTTATCATTGTGCAGGATCAGGAGTGGCGTTTCCACCTTATCCAATGAGAATAAGGGTGAGTTTTCCAGAAATTGTTTGGGCTTATCCCAAAGCGTTCCGCCAATCCGGCTTTGCTGATGCTCATATTGGAACATACGCACCAATCCGGATTCCCAGCGAATGCCGCCGTAAGCGGAGGTCATATTTGCCACCGGCGCTCCAGCTTCCGCGCAGGCGAACAGATTGGTTCGGGTAACCAGATATGCAGCCTGATAGCCACCCCAGGAATGGCCCTGCAGCGCTACCCGGGCGGGATCTACAAATCCCTTATCAATCAATGCCGTAACGCCACTCATGATGGCATTGTACGCCGATTCGCCCGGATATCCGGTCTGGTATGGAATATCCGGTGCAAAAATCAGATAACCCCTGCTGGCATAAAAAGTAAAGTTGATTTGTGAACGATGAAAATCCGGACTCCGGTGACGCAGCAAATCATCCGTCATCTTCTCATAGAAGTTGACAATCATTGGATATTGCTTTTTCGGATCGAAACCTTCAGGTTTCACCAACAATCCCTGCAGTTTTTCACCAGTTAAAGATGTCCACTCCACCATTTCCATTGTACCCCAGTTATATTCCGATTGTTGAGGGTTGACATTCGATACTTGTTTTTCTCCAACCGTTCCAGAGACATAAACCAGATTCGGGAAGGTTTTATAATTCTCCCGGGTGTACATAAACACTTCCTCATACCTGGCCCTGATCAGGTTTTTGGTGTATGCATAACCTTCGGCCCATTCCTTTTTCAAGAACGGCACAAACATGGTAGTTTTTAAATTCAGCCACACATACCCTTCAGATTTGGTTACATCATTGAACTTGTGCAACAACATGGATTTTTCCGGGTTGATGCTGTATTCCTCCGGATCCAGTTTGAGGTAACGGAATGTGGTTTGGGTAGCTCTGCCATTGGTCAAACATACCGGCTTGGCTTTACCCGTTGGATCCAGGCGCCATATATCGTATTTATCGTATACCAACAAAGCCTCGTCATTATCAAGCCAGCCAGCCATACCATGTTCATTAGGCAGGTCCGGCACATCATTTTCTTCATCGTAAAACGGCACTTTACGGTTGTCTGTCAAACGCGCAATGGTGGCTGTAGCGGCATTCCAGGCAAACCAGGCCGTGTCCTGATCGCTCCACCAGGCCACGAATTTTCCGGATGGCGACAAACGCGGGTTACAACGAAGGTTCCGGACGATGTTTTTGGTTTCTCCGGTTTCCAGATTCACACTGTAGAGATCCTTATTAGCGGTACCCACAGAGGTAATCAGGTTCAGGTACGGTTCCTCAGAAATGCCCAGCGCCACACTCAGATTGCGTTTTTCCTGAAAACGCAATTCCGGCAACTCTGGGGATCCCAACGGCACAAAACCGTTCTTTTTTACATGAAAAACCACCGGATAGGAGCGCTTTTTTTCATTTTCCAGGCGTATTTCCTCCTGCGTATACAGCCGTTTATCGTTCCAGCTCCAAACTTCCACATCCACAATTTCCTCTTTCAGCAACATCGTATCGTTCAGGATGGGTGGAGGCGCCATACCGAAATAGAGTTTGGAGCCGTCTTCTGAAAATACGGGGCGCGCATACTCACTTATGCCCCATTTACCCGGTATCCGATCCGTTTTGGGCAAAAACGCGCTTTGATCATCGGCAATGTATTTAGCTGAATCCAGTTTACTATCCCAAAAACCAAGCTTCCATGGACGAATCCGCGCTTTACTGGTATCAACATCTGCTAAAAACGAGGCCTGTCGACCATAATCGTCCAATGACAGTTGCTGGAATTTGCCTTTCCCCCGATGCAAAGGCCTCAGGTTGAAGGGTTGTAGATCCAGCAAATAAACTCCGTTTTGGAGGGCATTGCGGTTAGCGGCAAAAGTGAGGGTATCGCCTTTACCCGTAGAGGTGAAAATCAGGCGGGGACCTTTTTTAGCAAATGCAAAGTCTTTGACGTAAGCAAAAGTATCCTGCTTTCCGGTTTGGAAATCGCGTACCAAGAGCCGGTAGCCATTATCCTTGTCTTCTTTTTTTGGTTTTTTACCTCCCTTGGCTTCCTTGGCAGGCTTGGGTGCGGTGGCCGTTTTGGTAGAATCCGGTGCGGTGGTTTTGACAGTATCCTTGGATGCAGGAGCCGGTTTTTCTGCCTTTTCTGTTTCAATTTGAAAAGCCATCCACCCACTCCATTTTTCCGGCACTACAAAGGATTTCAGGCGGGCAATTTTCTCCAGTTTCTGTGTTTTCAGGTCGAGTATAGCCAGGGTATCCTTGGGCAAATCTTCGTCTTTTACTTTTTTGCGGCGATGGGCTTTCAACGTATCAAGCGCCGGTTTGATGCGAAATATCAGCCATTTGGAGTCGTCAGAAAACTGAGGCTCACTGCTGCGCGAAAACACCTGGGTAGTACCCGTGGATGCGCTCCAGAGATGGATTTCTGAATCACCTTCCGTTACAGGCGTTTGCATCCAAACCACAAACTGACCATTATTGGAAAGTTTAGGCTGTTCAATCTTGCGCCAACGATGCACGTCGGCATGATCCATTACTTTCTTGTTTTGGGCAAAAACAGGAAACGTCAATGCCAGAAAAAAGGCAAGGAAAGAGTGTTTCATGGTGAAATAAAATAGATGAGAGAAAGCTATAATAACTTGCTTAACGAGTCATCTTCCAGCGCTTATGACTCCAGAGCCATTGCCCGGGATATTCCCGAATATCAGTTTCCAGCCGCTGCGAATACGCCCGGGTAATAGACATTTCTGCCGCATTGGCGGGATCAGCACAAATTTCAGCAAACTCGATGTCGTAAAACCCTCTTCGGCTGGTACGGATAACCCTATAATACAGCACAGGCAATCCAAATTTGCGCCCCAGCACATCTGCACCCGGCAGAGAAGCGGTGTCGCGCCCCAGAAAATCTACCCAGTGCGCACTCTTTCGACTACTGGGCGACTGATCTGAAAGCAAAATAAATACAGCAGGCTGGTTGCCTTCTGCCCGCTTTCGCATGGTTTTGAATACATCATCCATGGATACCATTTCCATACCTGTACGCGAGCGCGCACGATTGAGGTAGGCATCCATTTTCTTATTGGTCAGTGGTTTATAGGCTGTAATGGTTGAACCGTGAAAATGAAGCGGCATACTCAGGCCAGAGTATTCCCAATTACACAAATGGCTTCCGGTGAGGATAATACTTTGCCCCCGGTCAAGGTATTGATTGACCAACTCCACATTCAAGCAAACGGCTCTTCGGTCAATTTCATCAGTTGGGGTGGAAAAAGACTTCAGTGTTTCCAGGGTAACATCTGTCAGGTTCCGGTATGCCTCTTTCATCAGGGCCTTAATTTCTTCCGATGTTTTCTCCGGAAAGGCACGTTGCAGGTTGTCGCGGATTACCCCTTTGCGGTAACCAATGACGCGATGGAGGAAAAATGCCATCACATCTGACAAAACATACAAGACGCGGAACGGCACAAGCCGGAACAGGTGTAACAGAAACATGGGTATGAACGACAAAAACTTTGCCCCTGAGATCAGTTGATTCAGGGGCAAAGTTCGCAAAATATATACTTAACGCACGACGGCGCATTACTGTTTGGGCAACAAAACCCACAATCGGCCAAGGCCATTGATTTTGCGGGCTTCCTGCAAACCTTTTTGACCTATTCCGCAGTATAAATCCATTCGTTTGGTGTTCAGGATGGCGCCACCCCGGTCCTGTGCAAACAAAATACGGTAGGTATATCCTTTCAATTTGCCGGAGGCATCCAAATCGGGCAATTCAGCCAGTAATGTGGCGCCGAGCGGGATATAGCGCAGGTCGACAGCAATAGAATACCGGGCTGTCAATGGGAAAGTGCCACATCCGAGCACCTGATTGTCTACTTCTACAAAAAATACATAAGAGCCACCGGCCCCTTTCACAGATTGGCCGAAACCGAAGTGTTTGCGTTCGCCATCGGGGAACTCAACCATACAATTGCCCTGAAGCTGAGCGTTGCGCAACTCTTTTTTGGAACGCAGCCAGGCCAGTTCCAAACCTTTTCCGGCCAATGCTCCGGCTTCAATGGCAGCGGGATTAGGAATACCAGAACCAGGACTTTTCAGCATGGGCACTGAATATTCCGGTGTTTGCACCCTGCTGGCCTTGATTACGGGGGTATAATAGCCGGTCATACGTACCCGGTGATTTTTCAAATCGGTATTAACCTGATAGAAATCAAAAGTGGTCATCAGAACACTTGGATCCAGGAGGTTGACACCCTGGAGCAAATCCAGCGTGCGTTGCATTTCTGCTTTTTGAATACCGGATGCGCCACGGGCAGGCACGTCTTTTCGGCGGAGATAGTTGGCCTGCTCTACCATGGCCTCCAGCATATCTGGCTCGAAGGTGAGGTAGGGCATGGTATCCGGCATGGCGTGGGTCAGCACTTTAGACGACACCTTGCGTTCGCCAAGCGGAGCGGGCATATCAGCTATCACAGCGGAGTTTCCTGGCGCTGGCATTTCAGGAACTGTGGCAAAAGCCTTTTCAGGGGTGTTTTTGCCGGACTTAATGCCCAGCCCCCAGATTGCTGCCATGCAGCAGATCAGGACGACAAAATCGGTAATAACGACACGTCGGGCTGAACGCATAAGGGGGGAGGAGGGAGCGGTTGCGACCGGAAGGGTCAGCGCATTTACATTTTTCGTTTCCACAAATGTAAAGTGTATGACGCAAGTGGAGGTAGTGAATGGGGGGAACAAAATCAACCCGCCTCCACAGGGGCATACCGTGGGCTGGAAAAAATTATGCCAAATTACAATTTGTTAACAAACATTAGGTTTTGAACACTCACTTCCTTGCCAGCCACTCCCGGAAAACACGTTCCACTTCTGGTCCGTTCCACTTATTTTCTACATCCGGAATGGCCAGTATTTCTTTGAACAAGGCGTTCTGTGCATCATCTTCCTGCATAGCCACATGGTATGGTGTGTTGCTGAAGGTAACCATGGAATACACCGGCAGGAAATCCTGAGGAAACTTGGCGTGCAGGTCGGCTGTAATTTTTTTGCGCAGCAGAAACTTTGGATCAGCTACCAGATCCCGCATTTCAATGAAATTTCTCTGTGCAAGCTCTGCAATGGCATGACCGTCCGGCACCCGGGCTTTGGCAAAGGCCGGGATGGTTTTCGACCAATCGCCGCCCATTTCGTCCAGCATAGCGTCCAGAATAGTGCAATCTTCAAAACCGGCATTCATACCCTGACCATAAAAAGGAACAATAGCGTGAGCGGCATCCCCCAGCAGCAAAATACGCCCCTGCCATTGCCAGGGAGAGCATTGTACAGTTACCAGAGAGGAGGTAGGGTTTGCCCAAAAGTCATGCAACAAGGTGGGCATCAACGGAATTGCATCCGGGAAATATTTCCCAAAAAAGGCCATCACCTCGGCGTCATTCGTCAGATGTTCAAAGGAAACCGGCCCCTCAAAAGGCAGAAACATGGTGCAGGTGAAACTGCCATCTGCATTGGGGAGGGCTATCAGCATATGGTTGCCGCGAGGCCAGATATGCAGAGCATCCGGGTCCATGCGGTGACTGCCGTCTGCATTGGGCGGAATGGTCAGTTCCTTGTAGCCATGATCCAGGTAAAACTGCCGGTAATTGAACCTGTCGGTACGCTGCAAAGCATACCTCACCGCACTGAACGCGCCATCTGTACCAAAAATAAGCGGTGCATCCAGGGTTTTAACCTCTCCGGTTTTCATATCCTCGAAGGTAATCACCGGATTATTCAAATCCACTTCAACACAACGGTGTTCAAAGTAAAACTCCACATTGGGAAACGCTCCGGCGATGTGCAACAACTCCAGATTCAATCCACCGCGCGAAACGGAATAAATGGCTTCACCTTCCTTGCCGTAGGGCTGAAAAACGACCTCCCCACTCAGGTTGTGTATCATACGGCCGGGCATGGGAATGGCTACTTTTTCAAGTTTTTCCCGAATTCCGGCTTTATCAATGGCTTTCCAGCCCCGTTCGCTCATGGCCAGATTGATACTTTTCCCACCGTAATACCCGGCCTGACGCATATCGCTCCTGCGTTCAAAAACCTTAACCTGATACCCGCGACGGGCAAGAAATACGGCCCATAGCGAGCCTACAAGGCCTGCGCCTACAATGATGGCAGTTTCGTTTTTCATGGTGCGAAGTTATCAGCCTCCCCAGTAAATTCAACCGGATTCCAAGTGGCTGCCGCTAATTGATTATGTGTCTAAAAAAGAGAGGTCCACCCAATAGCGTTTTGGGTTGTCGGGATCAATCAGTACCCGCACAGTACTGCCCTCAGGAAGGAAATCGAAGGGATCAGTGGAGATTGTATCACTTTCAAATCTGTACAACTGCTGGGTGTATGGATCCAGCCATTCGCATTTCAAGGTGTAGTAAGACCGGCCTTTATTGGAGCCGCGTTTCACGTCGGTTAATTTAGCCTGAATTTCTTTCCCGAATTGTTGTAGCCAGTTGTACAAACGCCGCTTTTTTTCCAGCCAGTAAATTCCGCCAAACCCCACTCCACCATGAGTAAAAAAGAAAATGAGGGGGAAAAGGTTGAACCAACCCTCCCCTTCCAGTTCCACATCAGTTGGATCGTCTGGCAGATAATATACTTTAAGCTGATCTCCAATTTCTGGTGGGCTGCTGCTGTAAGAGCTTGATTCGTACACATGTTCCCGGCCACTTTCATCCAAGAACCTAACCACCGGCGCCACAGAACTTTTGGAATAACTCAAATCTACAACCGTACCCATGGTTTCAATACCATTGTGGGTCACTTTCCACCTGCTATATACCAAACCTGCCGAAATTAGTCCGCACAACAGTCCGGCAGCAGCAAAAATGCCGAAGAAAAAGTACATACAGCCTTTGGATCTCATATCGATGATTTTCAGTAAATGTCAGTTTTCGCAGCTAACGTAAACTGTTTTTACCATTTAAACAGCATCTTTGCCTTACAATCCATTCATCATGGTATTTCTTTTTACTTTATCTTTTTTCGCACCTATTCTGGCTGCCTTATTTGGCATCTCCCTGGCTGGCACCATGCTCTGGCGCAGAAAGAAAAATGCCGAAATACGCGCCAAATCCATGGAGCAAGTGGCCAATCAACTTGGACTTACCTTTTCTGCTACCGATTCCTTCGGACTCATACCGCAATTGCAGGGATTCCAACTTTTCGACCGGGAGCGCGGCCGATGGTTCAACCACGGGAAAATCACCAATGTCATGCGTGGCTGGGTGAACGAAACTCAGGTGTATATTTTTGACTACTCCTATACCATAAGCACTGGGAAAAGCAGAAAAACGGTGACCCAAACAGTGTTTTTTGCCAACGACAAAAACTGGTTTCTGCCCAATTTTCACCTCAAGCCTGAAAGATGGTGGCATACACTTCAGAAAAGCCTTGGGCTTGATTCTGACATTAATTTTGAGGAAAACCCGGAGTTTTCAGAAAAATTCTGGCTCAAAGGTGATTTTGAAGCACTCATCCGGGAGCAGTTTACCCCCGAACTCCAGGGCTTTCTTACAGAACGGCCACCGGCACACCTGGAAGGCACCAATTATTACCTGCTGGGCTATAAGCCCAAAAAGAAAATGGATCCAGACGAAACCATCTGGTTCTACCGTCATTGCCTCGAAATCGTGGCATTATTGCAACAAAAAAAGGGAGATGCGCTGCTTAAACTGGCAGAATTGGAAAAAGTAAAGGAGATGAAATTACATGATTGACGAGTACATGAGTACATGATTGAAGAGGGACGCGTTCGGCTTGGGTTGCCATCAGAGCCGCAGGCCCCAACCAGATATCAAACCCAGCGCCTTCCCTCGTCAATCATGTACTCATGTAATCTTCAATCATGTACTCCTCTTCAATGGTTATTTCACCACCTTTTTAAAATACTCATACGTCAACTTTAGTCCTTCTTCCCGGTTAAATTTGGGTTCCCAGCCCAAAATGGTACGAGCCTTGGTGATATCCGGCCTGCGCTGCTTCGGATCATCAACAGGTAGCGGACGATAGTCAATGAAAGCTTTAGGGTTTTGCACCAGATCCAGGATTTCATGCGCAAATTGCATCACAGTAATCTCGGATGGATTACCCATGTTCATAGGCAGGTGATAGTCGCTTAGCAACAAGCGGTAGATACCTTCCACCAGATCATCTACATAGCAGAAAGAACGTGTTTGCGAGCCATCGCCAAACACCGTAAGTCCTTCGCCGCGGATAGCCTGGGCAAAAAATGCCGGTAACACCCGACCGTCATTTACCCGCATTCTTGGGCCATAGGTGTTGAAAATCCGGATAATGCGTGTTTCTACGCCATGGTAATTGTGGTAAGCCATAGTGATGGCCTCCAGAAAACGTTTGGCTTCATCGTATACGCCACGAGGACCAACCGGATTCACATTACCCCAATACTCCTCTGTTTGCGGGTGTACCAGCGGGTCGCCATATACTTCTGAAGTAGAAGCCACCAAAATTCTTGCGCCTTTTTCCTTGGCCAATCCCAGCAGGTTGTGCGTACCGTGCGCCCCTACTTTCAGGGTCTGAATGGGCATTTGCAGGTAATCAATCGGACTGGCCGGAGATGCAAAATGCAGGATGTAGTCCAGTTTTCCCGGCACATGCACGAATTTGGTTACATCGTGGTGATAGTACTCAAAATCCTTTTCCGGAAACAAATGCTCAATATTGGCCAGATCGCCGGTGAGCAAATTATCCATGCCGATGACCTGATAGCCCTCAGCCAAAAAACGATCGCAAAGATGCGATCCGATGAAACCGGCCGCGCCGGCTACTAGAACTCGTTTTTTTGTCATGAATGTCTTACCAATAACCGACCGGGAACACCCCGGCCCTGGAAAGCCACAAAGGTACTTCCTTCACCCATGCCCTACACCAAGCCTATAAATTAATGTCAAAAATCAGCGTCAAACCCGATATTTGTCCCCCAACCCAAACCCTTCAAACCCATCAAACCCTTCAAACCCATCAAACCTGTTCCCGGAATATCATTCCGGGATACATCAAACCTTCAAACATCGGCGGCTAAACCCGCCGGTACCGCAAACCCATACCCGCCATGCTCGCTGTTCTCTCCATTATCATCGGTATCGTTTTTGTTCTCCTGCTTTTCAGCATGCTTACTTCCGCTGTGGTAGAAGTATACCACGCTTTTTTCGCTTCCAGAGGCAAACACCTGCGCGAAACCATGGAAATTATGCTGGGCAAAGAGATTTGTGACAAGTTTTACGCCCACTCCTATTTCCGGCAGCTTTCTTCTGCTACCAAACCCAAATCCAGTAAAAAACTGCCGATTTGGATGGAAAAAGGCACTTTCAGCAGCGTATTAGCCGATATCCTAACCCCGCCCAACAGCAACATGAGCATCCCGGAACGCATTGCGCTCATCCAAAATGAAGACCTGCGCAAGGTGCTGGATTTCCTCTGGCGCCAGTCCAACAACCGGGTGGATGTATTCCAGCAAAAGGTGGAATCCTGGTTCGACGATGTGATGGCGCGCGCCAAAGACTGGTTCGGAGATGCCACCAAATGGCGCCTGTTTATGATTGGCGTAGTGCTGGCCGGGATCCTGAATGCCGATACCATCCAAATTTATAAAAGCTTGTCTGTCAATGCTGCACTGCGCGATGAACTGGTGAAAAACGCCGATAACTTCGTTCAAAGCAATCCAACCGTTACCGGTATTGACACCTCTAAAACATTTGAACAAGCCAAACAGAGTCTCACCATTTCCAAAGATTTGTATGTGCAAACCGTACAATCACCTCTGGGACTTGGCTGGACAGATCAGGGCTCCATTCCAACCAATTGGTGGGCCTGGCTGATCAAAATTATTGGTTGGGCACTCACCGGCGTGGCCGTTACCCTGGGCGCGCCATTCTGGTACGATATGTTGCGCAAATTGCTCAGTCTCAAAGGTTCAACAGGCGGAGCTGGAAATACCGGCGCCGGAAATAACAAACCTTCCGACGACACATCAGCCTTTGAGATGAAAGCGGCAAAAACTGATCCGACCAATCAGGCTGCAGGGTGATTGGTGTCTAGTACCGGTGGGTTTAGCCGCCGATGTTTGAAGGGGTTGATGGGTTTGAAGGGTTTGAAGGGTTTGATGTATCCCGGAATGATATTCCGGGAACAGGTCTGATAAGCTTGATGATCGAGCCTCCATTCATGTATCATGTACTCATGTACTCGTCAATCATGTAATCATGTACTCATCTCCTCTTTTTCCACCCAAACCGTGAAAAAACCACCGCCAGGGAACTTACTGGCTGTAGATTTGTTCTGGGGCGGTAATTTTGCCCCGATATTGTAACGCGTATGATTTTTGAGCCGAAAGATGTATTCCGTAAACTGGAATTTGATAAAGTTCTGGATTTGCTGGAAAAAGAAGCCCTGACGCCTATGGCCGCAGAACAACTGCGTGCCCTGACGCCGTCAACAGACTTCAACTGGATTGACAAAAGCCTGCGGGAAACCCGTGAGTACAAACTGATCCTGGAAAAAAACGACCGCTTCCCATTGGAGCGTTTCCCCGATATTCTGCCCGACCTCAAAATGTTGGAGGTAGATGGATTTACCCTGCAGGCCGAAGCATTTCAGGGTATCCTGCGGGTACTGATCCTCATGCGCGATGTGTTCCGGTTTTTCGCCGGTGGCGCTAAAAAAGAGATCTACCCTAAATTGTATGATGTGATCCGGGAGCTCTCCAACGACGAACAGCTGATGAAATCCATCACGGCTGTTTTTGACGAAAAAGGAGAAATCCGCCCCGATGCGTCCCCCGATTTGCTGCGCATTAGGAGAGAAATGCAGCAAAAAATACGGGAATTGGATGGCCGTTTCCGCCAAATTATCCAGGAATGCCGGTCCAAAGGCTGGCTTTCCGACTCCCCGGAATCCTTCCGAAATGGCCGCCGGGTGCTGAGCGTACCTTCAGAACACAAACGCAAAATTCGCGGTATCATACACGACGAATCAGATACCGGCCGGACCGCCTTTATCGAGCCGGAAGCCGTGATCGAGATCAACAACGACATCTTCGACCTGGAGCACGATGAGCGTCGGGAAATTTTCCGCATTTTGCGCGACCTGAGTACCACTTTCCGCCCATACAGCAATCTTTTGCGCAGTTATGCCCATGTTTTGGTGCGTTTTGATGAAATACGGGCCAAAGCATCGCTCGCCAATGCATTGCGCGCAGGCATGCCCATTTTGAAGGAAAAACCTGTTTTTTACATCCGAAAAGGCTACCACCCGCTGCTTTATTTCAAAAACAAACAAACGGGCAAAAAAACCGTCCCATTTGAACTCCGGCTGAATTCAGAAAACCACATCCTGATCCTTTCCGGTCCCAATGCCGGGGGTAAATCCGTAGCCATGAAATCGGTGGGGCTGCTGCAGTTGATGGTGCAAAGCGGCTTGTTAGTTCCGGTGCATGAACTCAGCGAATTTGGTATTTTCAAGCAGGTTTTTGCAGATATTGGCGATCAGCAGAGCCTGGACGACGATCTGTCTACTTATTCCTCGCGCCTGCAAAATGCGCGTGTGTTCCTGCAAAAAGCCAATCCGGAAACCCTGGTGCTCATTGACGAGATGGGCAGTGGTACCGACCCCAAGCCCGGCGGCGCCATTGCAGAAGCCATTTTGCGCCAATTGCACCGCAGAGGCGTGTATGCGGTGATTACCACCCACTATTCCAATTTAAAGGTGTACGCCTTCCGCAATCCGGGCATTTTGAACGGGAACATGCATTTCGACAAGGATACCCTTTCGCCAACGTATGAGTTGAAAGTGGGGCGGCCGGGCAGTAGCTATGCCTTTGAAATTGCTGAAAAAAGCGGTCTCCCGCGCGACCTCATCGGGTATGCGCGCAACCGAACGGGGTCGGAAACCGCGGTTGATGATATCCTCATTGAATTGCAACGGGAGAAACAGGAATTGGAGGAAAAACTCAGCTCTGTGCAGGAGAAAGAACAATCGCTGGAGCGTTTGATCAAAACCTACGATGCCATGCACCAGGATCTGGATGTGAAGCGCAAGCGCCTCAAATTGGACCAGAAAGAGCATGAGCTGCGTATGAGCGCCAACACGAACAGAGAGGTTGATAAACTGATCAAAGAGCTGAAAGGCGAGCGAAACCTGGAAAAAGCCCAGGAAGTAGCAGCCAAACTCCGGATAGACCGGCAGGAAAAAGCCCGGCAGGTAGATGAGGTGAACGAAGAGGTGGTGAAACTGGAGCAAAAAACGGCTACCGTTACCCGTCCGCTATCCGTGGGCGATTTCGTGCGCCTGCGCGCCGGTGGTGCTACTGGGCAGATAGAAGAAATTAAAGGACAGAAAGCTACCCTGTTAATGGGTGGACTGCGGATCACCGCTTCCCTGCGTGATTTGCTCCCTGCCGCAGAACCCATTGTACAGCCATCATTCATCAGTTCATCCGATGTACAGCGGGTGGCCGATTTCGATGCCAAGGTTGATATCCGAGGTATGGCCAAGGACGAAGCCCTGCAGGTGCTGGAGCGATTTGTGGACAATGCTTTGCTTACCAGTGCACACACCATCCAGATTCTCCATGGCAAAGGCACCGGGGTATTGCGCAATGTAGTGAAGCAGAAACTCCGGGAGTACGGCGGAAATATTGCCCGGTCATATCACCCGGAAGACGGCGGTGGGGATGGTGTAACGGTGGTGGAGCTGGCTTGATGTACGCCGGAATGGTATTCCGGCCTACTCCAGCAATACCGTCGGAAGGGTTCAAAACCTTTTAGACGGTGGCATCATTTCTTTACAGGAAAGTAGCGGCTGAACCCGCTGGTACGAGAATGGCAGCAAGCCGAAATACCATTCCGGCATACAAGAAAAAAACTGGCACAAGATTTGGATACTATCTTACATCGCCTCGTGCGATGCATTTTCATCCATCATCCGCCACTTTTCCCCGACCGGCGGAAGCCCTCTGGCCAGAACTCCGGTCGAATCTTGTATATAATACTCATGACTGCCGCACATTTTCAACACCAGCCATTAAACAGCCAAAACGCTGAAGGAAGCGTGGAGCTGTTGCAAAATTCTCCTAATCCATTCATCGAAATGACTAATCTCTGGTTTCGCCTGCCGGCAGCCGCAGATATTTTCCTCCGCATTTTCGATGCCAAAGGCTGCGAAGTCAGCGCTAAAAAAGGCGCTTTTCAGCCCGGAGAAAACCACATGATTCTCCACCGTTCAGATCTTCGTGAGCCAGGTTTTTATACCTGCCGACTCGAAACGCCATTCGGAACGGCTTCCAGAAAGTTAATGATGTACTAATCCGGACTTTTCCCGTTTTACCTATACAAAAAGAGCTACCCTATGCTTGAAGGGTAGCTCTTTTTTTGTTTAGCAACCTAGCATAATAGTGCCAACACCATTATGCTAAAACATTAAAACAATTCCACACCAGCAAAGTGGAACGCGCTTTCAATGGCTGCGTTCTCATCGCTGTCGGAACCGTGTACCGCATTTTCGCCAACGCTGGTAGCGTATTTAGCGCGGATGGTGCCAGGAGCTGCATTAGCCGGGTTGGTAGCGCCAATGAGGTTGCGGAAATCTTCTACTGCATTGTCTTTTTCCAAAACAGCTGCCACGATGGCGCCGCTGCTCATGAATTCGCAAAGTTCGCCGTAAAACGGACGCTCGCGGTGAACAGCGTAAAATTCGCCAGCTTTTTCCATGCTGAGTTTTGTAAGTTTCATGGCAACAATGCGGAAGCCTGCCGCATTGATCATTTGAAGAATGTTGCCAATGTTGCCGGCGCGAACTGCGTCGGGCTTAATCATAGTAAATGTGCGATTGCCTGCCATGATATCGAAGAGATAAATGATGAACAAATAAAGATCCCCCAAGCAGCCCGGGCAGTTGCCTTTAGCGATTGGGGCCGCAAAGGTATTTCAAGATTATATTTCAAAACAGGTATTAAAAAAGGTTTTTCAAAAAATAATCTGTGGCAAAAAGGTCGTTTCGCTTCGAAGCACGTACTTTTGCAGCCGTTTTAGGTCAACCAGGCGCTTTGGGAGCCTTTTACCACAACGCATTATTGCCTCTTGCCAACAAAATGGAATTCTCTGCCGCGCTTCGACAGCTGATTCAGGTTCCGCAAAATGTAGCCATTTTCTCGCATCGAAACCCCGATGGCGATGCTATTGGCAGTTCGCTGGCTATGCGGCACTACCTGGAACAGCACGGTCACACCGTCCACGTTCTCTTCCCATCCGAGTACCCCGAAGAGTTTGAAGCACTGCCCGGCGCAGCCGATGCCCTCATCTGGGATCTGCAGCCGGAAGAGTGTAAACAGGTGATCAACAAAAAAAACCTGTTCATTTTCCTCGATTTTAATGCCCTCGACCGGATTGATAAAATGGGGGAATACCTGCGCGAATTGCCGGCTCAGCGGATCATGATTGATCACCACCTGTACCCCGACGATATTGCCGAACATATCTTCTCTGAACCAGAAGCCAGCAGCACCTGTGAACTGGTGTACCGATTCATTGAAGGCTTGGGCGACCGCGACAAGATTAACCCCAACACAGTGGGCAAATGCCTGTACACAGGTTTGGTAACCGATACCGGCTCATTCCGGTATGCTACCAACCCAAAAGTATTCCGTATTGCCGCCGATCTGGTGGAACGAGGTACCGATGACACCGGCGTGCAGGACATGATTTTCAATTCCCAAAAGGAAAAAAATCTGCGTTTGCTGGGCCATTGCCTCTCCAACCGAATGGAGTTTCTGCCAGAATTCAAAACAGCGCTCATCTGGTTGTCGCGCAAGGATTATGAGCAATTCGATATACAGCGCGGCGACACAGAAGGCATTGTCAATTATCTGCTTACCATCCGGGACGTAAAAATTGCCGCTTTTATCCACAACCAACCAACGGTGGTGAAACTCAGTCTTCGCTCCAAAGGCAATATTGACGTTCAGGAAATTTGCAAGAAACACTTCAGGGGCGGTGGACACAAAAACGCCTCAGGCGCTTATTCGCACGATAGTCTGAAGGCCACCATTGACAAATTCAAAAGCATTTTGCCCGAGTACAAAGACAAAATCTGGGCAAATGCCTGATAAAAATAAAAACCTTCAAAAAACCTTTCATTCACTCAGCATCTATCATTCACTTAATTCGAAAAGAATGCGCAACCTATTGATTTTGTTTGTTTTGGCAGCTTTTGCTGTTGCTCAAACCGCCTGTGATAAAGGCAAAGCCGTAACCACTCCGGGCGGCAATCTCGTGACCAACCACACCAACCTCGAAGGCGCTAAGGTAACCTACGGTAACACAGTGCTTATCAACGTAAATACCTGGGTAAACGACTCCCTGGTGGCCAGCACCATGCGCGATGCAGGCGGCCCACGCGAAATCGCACTTCCAGATTCCAGCATGATGAAAGGTAAAGTTCCTGCTGTATTCGAAGCGCTCCTGCTGATGACCAAAGGCGACAGCGCTACCGTTATCCAGCCGCTGGACTCCCTGATGAAAAAAGGTATTCCAAAATCTTTCGGTGAGGTTAAAGAAATTCGTTACGAAGTAAAACTCGTAGACATCGTAACGCCTGAAATGCTGCAAAAGCGCCAACAGGAAGAAATGGTGAAAGCTGAAGCCGCTAAAGCACAGGGTATGGTTATTGCTGAAACCGTAAAAACCATGCTGGCTGAATACAAATCCAAGAAACTGGCTAACCTGAAAAAATCTGCTTCCGGTCTGGAATATGTGATCATCGAACAAGGTTCCGGGGCTCCAATCAAAGACGGCGACAGCGTGCCAACCAACTACTATGGTGTGCGCAAAAGCGACGGCAAGATGTTCGACAACTCTTACGACCGTGGCGGCCCGGCTGCATTCAACGTTGGCGCCCTGATTCCTGGTTTCAACGAAGGCATGAAACTGCTCAACCGCGGCGGCAAAGCCATGTTGTTCATCCCAAGTGCTTTGGGTTATGGCGAACAAGGCGCCGGTGCTGACATTCCACCGAATGCAGATCTGGTGTTCTTCATTGAGATGGGACAATAACTTCGTTTTTTCTCGTTGACCTGACCTATGGGGTTGACGGTGGTTTGGGCTTGGTTAATATTCAGGCCTTAAGCACCGTCAACCCCATAAGTATTCTTTCACACCCTGATTTTTTGTGTTAAAATGTTGAAATACAAGCTTTTCACTGCATTTCTGTTCACGCTCGGCGTTCTGAGCCTGCAGGCACAATCAATTTCGGAGCACGGATACCGCTACATTATACACACCCAAAAAGGCGGACAAAAACCAGTGCCTGGCGAAGCTATGCTGGCTAACGTAGACATCTATGTGGGCAATACCTTGCTCAGCACTTCCAAAAAAAATCCCATGGGCGTTTATCGCTACGATATCGCCAAACCGGAAGACAAGCCCTCTCACTACCCTCCCCTGCACGACGCCGCACTCCTGCTGGGTAAAGGCGACAGCATGACCATTTATCAAACCATTGACGACAATATGCGAACCTACCTGCCGCCTAATGAAAAACAGGCCAAGGAACTGAGGTTCGAGATTGTATTGCTGGAAATAGTTACGCTGGAGCAAAAAGCCGCCGCCGCCAAACAATTGGAAGCCGCCGTTCAGGTTATTGGCGACAGGGTAAAAGCAAAAGTTAAAGCCTACAGTGCAGGTTTGCTGAACAACGAAATCACCACCTATCCATCAGGATTAAAAATCATGGTGGAAGACCTCGGCAAAGGCGCGCAAATTCAGGAAGGAGAAGTCATTCAGGTGCATTACTACGGCTGCCTGAGAGACGGATATTCTTTTGATAACTCATACAGCCGTCGCCAGCCTCTGCAATTCCCTGCCGGCGTGGGCCAGATGATCAAAGGCTTCGATGAGGCTGTTTTGTACCTGGCTCATGGCGCGAAAGCCTATTTCTTTATCCCTTCACAACTGGGCTACGGAGATCAGGAAGCCGCCAATGGAACCATTCCGGCCAATTCGGAGTTGATTTTTTATGTGGAGGTGTTTTAGTGCCTGAGTGTTTGAGTGTGGGAGTGTTTGAGTTGGCGTTCGGCTGTGCAGCTCACGGGAGACTAATCAAGCGATTTGTCAACAACTAATACCCAGCCGAATGCCAACTCAAACACTCCCACACTCAAAAACTCAAACACTCTTTTTCTCATTTTTCTAAAATTTTCCGTTTCCAATGACGATCGAACAACTCAAGGAGTTGAAAGACAAACTGGCGGTCCTGAGGAGGTATCTTTGACGTGGATAACCGCGCCAGAGAAGTTGAAGACCTGACCAGCCAAACACTCGACCCTAATTTCTGGAATGACCCCAAACGCGCTGAAGGCATTCAGCGCAAAATCGGCCTGAATAAAAAATGGCTGGATGATTTTGCAGCCCTCGCCCGCGAAGTGGACGATCTGGAAGGGCTTTATGAATTCCAAAAAGAAGGCATGGCCACCGAAGAAGAGGTGGACTCCCAATACAAAAGCACTCTGGAGATTCTGGAAGATGCTGAGTTCCGTGGCACCCTCAACCAAAAAGAGGATGAAATGAATGCCGTACTCACCATCAATGCAGGCGCAGGCGGCACAGAAGCCTGCGACTGGTCGTCGATGATCCTGCGCATGTACCGCATGTGGGCAGAGCGCAATGGCTTCAAAGTCATTGATATTTTTGAACAGGAAGGCGATACCGCAGGTATCAAATCTGCTTGTATCGAAATCCGCGGCGATTATGCCTATGGCTGGCTGAAAGGCGAAAACGGCGTACACCGACTGGTGCGCATCAGTCCGTTCAATGCCCAGGGCAAACGTCAAACCTCTTTCTCTTCCGTGTTTGTTTACCCTCTCATTGAAGACGACAGCATTGAAGTGCACGTGAGCCCCGACGATCTGCGCTGGGACGTATTCCGGGCTTCCGGCGCTGGTGGGCAGCACGTAAACCGTACGGAATCTGCCGTACGCGTAACGCACATTCCCACGGGTATCGTGGCTGAATGTCAGCAGGACCGCAGTCAGCACCGCAACCGCGAAATTGCCATGAACTTGCTGAAAAGTCGACTCTATGAGCTGGAAATGCGCAAGCGGCAGGCGGAAAAAGACAAGATCGAAGCTGGTAAAAGCAAAATTGAGTGGGGTAGCCAGATTCGTTCCTACGTACTGGACGACCGCTGGGTAAAAGACCTGCGCTCCGGCTACAAAGTGCACAACCCTGACAATGTGCTGAATGGCGACCTTCAGGAATTCCTCAAAGCTTACCTGATGTGGGAGAGAAATCCGACAGGGGTGGTGGAGGATGAGGATTGATGAAGGGTTTGAAGGGTTTGATGGGTTTGATGGGTTTGATGTACCGGCGGGTTTAGCCGCCGATTATGGGTTTGAGCCATTTGAAGGGCGCACCGAGTTAACGGAGCGCCCTTCATTTTTCCCAAGGTTACGCTTAAAGAGGCTGTTTTTACTGTCGGGGTGTCTGGCAGTTACTCCGACAGTAAAAAATAAGAAGGGCGCCCGGCTTTCACGGGGCGCCCTTCTTATTTTCCATCGACACTCGTACTCATCCCCTGTCCCTGGTTGCCTGATATTTCTTTACCTGGTTTATCCAGTTTAAAATGAAGTGTTTAATTGGGTACTCTTCAATTTCTTTGATGTTATCCTGATCTATCCGAACAATGCCCCACGCCTGCTTATCATCGTGTATCAATCCTTCGTTCTTCAAAGATTTATCCTTCAGGATTATCAGTGGCAAATCAAGGCTTCTGGCAAGTGCGGTTTCGATATGCAACCAAGAGCTTGTAAGCGAGTTATCGATAATTTTAACTTCTTGCGCACTACCTCTTTTTTCCGTTGCTTCATGTAAAAAATATCGTTCTAAAGCCAGAACCAAACAACCATTAGAGGCTTTCAGTTCTTCAAGAATCGGAATCAATGGGTCGTTATCATTCCATCCTTTGAGCGTCTCCAGTATGATTCCATTTTTGTCAAAATAATCAACAAGACTGTTTATGTAGTTTTGCTGACCATCATTAAACGGGCTTCCAACACTAAAAAACACTTTAATTTTATCTGCCTCCAGATTGGTACGGGTGGCCGTCTGGCCAAATGTTTGCTCCTTATATTTCAGGTATTCCTTCTTTGAACGCAATAGCTGAAGAATATTTGCCCTTAGTTGGTTAAGGGACAGATCTACATCACGTTTATCTGTCACCCCTTTAATTTGACCATCCACGATGGAGCGGTAGTTGGCTGACTGGATAATTATTTGATCTAAATCTGGGTCATCTTTAAAAAAATCGTCCAGTAAATGGATCGCTTCATTTAATTGATTCAGAGAGATCAGATCTCTAACATTCTTTTCTAACTGCTCAAATGTCATTAAACAAGTATTTTATTGTACCAATCCAAATTTAACTGCATCAAAGATACAACTCTTAAAAACAAACCATTAATGAGTAAGATCTCAGTTTGTAGAGACAACTGTGCATTTAATATTGGAGGTAAGATCTGCTCCTCAGAAACGTAAAAAAACATGAGCCAACCCAACAGGGAAGGCTCATGTTTTTTTATCACTATCATGGTTGCCAAACCTTTCAGGTTCCGCAAACCACATCCCTATCAATTATCACTAGCCCCTGGCTCACCTCCCGCCTGTAATGGCAGGGATTTATCACCAGCATTTAAGGCTTTTACCTCATTGGCGTAGGCAATCACCACGCCGTCTTTAGTCTCGTTGAGGGTTGCCACCAGCGATACGCCTTCAGCCGGATTTTCATTCAATATGAATTCTGCCAGCGGATCTTCTACGTATTTCTGGATGGCACGGTGCAACGGACGAGCGCCAAATTGCGGGTCGTACCCTTTTTCTGCCACAAAATCCTTGGCTTCATCGCTGAGCGTCAATTCGAATTTCATGTTATTCAGGCGTTTAGCCAGGCCAGCCAGGGCATTGTCGATGATCTTGAAGATTTCCGGTTTGCCCAGTGAGTTGAACACCATCACATCGTCAATACGGTTCAGGAATTCCGGAGAGAAGGTTTTGCGCAAAGCGTTTTGAATCACCGTTTTGGCATTTTCCTCTGCAGCATCCTGACGCGCCTGCGTGGCAAAACCAACGCCCTGACCGAAGTCTTTCAACTGACGAACCCCAATATTGGAGGTCATGATGATGAGGGTGTTCTTGAAATCCACTTTGCGGCCCATGCCGTCGGTCAATTGACCATCGTCCAGCACCTGCAACAGGATATTGAACACATCCGGGTGCGCTTTTTCAATTTCGTCGAGCAGTACCACAGAATAAGGCTTGCGGCGCACTTTTTCTGTTAACTGGCCGCCTTCTTCGTAACCTACGTATCCGGGAGGCGCGCCGATGAGTCGGCTCACCGTGAATTTCTCCATGTATTCGCTCATGTCAATCCGGATGAGATTGTCTTCCGAATCAAACAGGTAGCGCGCCAGTGCGCGGGCGAGTTCTGTTTTACCCACACCGGTTGGACCAAGGAATATGAAGGAACCGATTGGCTTCTTCGGATCTTTCAAACCCACGCGGTTGCGCTGAATGGCCTTGGAGATCTTGATGATGCTTTCATCCTGACCGATAACCATTTTCTTAAGGTCGTCTGCCATTTGCACCAGCTTTTTGCTTTCGCTCTGTCCAACCTTGCGCACTGGAATACCGGTCATCATAGCCACGATTTCGGCGATTTCTTCTTCACCAACCGGATACCGGGCCACTTTGCTTTCTTCCTCCCATTGCGCTTTGGCGAAGTCCAGCTGACGCACCTGTCTGCTTTCCAGATCTCTCAGGTTGGCGGCATCTTCGTAGTTCTGGTTTTTCACTGCGAAGTTTTTGCGCTCGCGGATGGCTTCGATTTCTTTTTCCAGATCTTCAATATGAGCAGGCACCACAATATTTTTCAGGTGCACGCGCGCGCCCACCTCATCCAGCACGTCAATGGCTTTGTCGGGCAGGAAACGATCTGTGATATACCGATCGCTAAGGCGCACACAAGCCACAATGGCTTCGTCGGAGTAGCTCACGTTGTGGAACTCCTCATATTTAGGCTGGATGTTGCGCAGGATGTGAATGGTTTCTTCCTGAGATGGCGGATCCACCACTACTTTCTGGAAGCGACGATCGAGTGCGCCGTCTTTTTCAATGTATTGACGGTATTCATCGAGCGTGCTGGCGCCAATGCACTGGAGTTCGCCGCGTGCAAGGGCCGGCTTGAAGATGTTGGAGGCATCCAGGCTACCGGAAGCGCCGCCAGCGCCAACCATGGTGTGGATCTCGTCGATAAACAGGATCACATCGCGGTTCTTTTCCAGTTCCGTCATGATGGCCTTGATCCGTTCTTCAAACTGGCCGCGGTATTTGGTGCCAGCTACCAGGGCAGCCAGGTCGAGCATTACCACGCGTTTGTTGTGCAGGGTACGGCTCACCTTTTTCTGCATGATGCGCAGGGCCAGGCCTTCCACGATGGCGGTTTTACCCACACCTGGTTCACCAATGAGTACCGGGTTGTTTTTCTTGCGGCGACTCAGGATCTGGCTTACGCGTTCAATTTCGCGTTCGCGACCGATGATGGGATCCAGTTTACCTTCTTCAGCCAGTTTGGTAAAGTCGCGACCGAAATTATCCAGCACGGGAGTACGGCTTTTTTCAGTGCGTTTTTGGGCCGGCGACTGGTATGCGCCGCGTTCGTCGTCGAACTCGCCTTCAGACTGAGCCTGAATTTTAGGATGAGCGAGGTCCTGTTCAGAGCGCACGTATTCCAGTTCTTTTTTGAAGGAATCGTAATCCACGTCGTATTCGCTCAGCAGTTTGGTACTGCTGATATCGGAGTATTTCAACATGGCCAGCATGAGGTGTTCCGGATGAACTTCTTCCGTTTTACTCATTTTGGCTTCCACGAAAGTGGCTTTCAGCACCCGTTGCACCTGAGTGGTCATGGCGCACTCCCCTACGTACAGGTTTTCTGCAGGCGGGTAATTGGAGTACCGGGGAATGGAGCGTTCTACGCGTTTTTTGAGGTCATTCACATCCACTAGAAGCGAATCCAGCACACGTACGGGCAAGCTGTCGCGCTCCGCGATGATGCCCAGAAGTAAATGTTCTGTGCCAACATAATCATGTCCCAGACGGCGGGCCTCCTGGCCACTCTGGTTGATGATTTGTTTGACGACCGGTGAGAATTTATTATTCATAATATCAGGTGGTCAGCAAAGCAAAAAGGTATCTGCTTTTGTTTAAGTGGGGTTAGAACTTTCGTGCGACAATTTTAGGCCTTTTACAGCAAACATGGCAACTGTTGGGGCTATACTTTAACATTTTTTTCGAACTTGGGTTCAAATGGCCCTGGTCTCTGAGGTTTATGACGGTGAAATTAGACTTCCTGCGAAAGTGGCTGTGGTGCAAAACCACATTCGCAGCAAGACTATTTACAAAAACCCCGCCGAATGCCTGAGCCTGACATCCCGTCATGTCTGGAAATTTTTGTTGCAAAAAAGCGTGTAACCCTTACATTTGCCTTCCGAACAACGCTAGTCTGTTCGTTGTTTCCACCATTCAAATCTTGACAATCAGCCGACTATGAAATATCAGATTGATAAACAGGAGCAGTATTCAGTATTAACCCTTCATGAGGAGAACCTGAATTCCACCATTGCTCCTCAGTTGAAGAGCGATTTGATCATGCTTTCCCAGGAGGGAGTTCGCAATTTTATTCTGGATCTTTCCAATGTAAAATATGTGGACAGCAGCGGCTTATCAGCCATTCTGACAGGCCACCGCATTTGGAAGGGCACCGGATCGTTTGTTTTGGCAGGTGAGTTGCACCCCACCGTTACCAAACTCATTGAAATTTCCCGTCTGGAAACCATCCTTACCATCATTCCAACCGTTAGCGAAGCTATTGATTATGTAATGATGGAAGAGTTGGAAAGAGAACTGGATAACGAGTAACAGCCTTAAGCACTCGAAATAAAAAAGCGCTTCGAAGATGAGA
>DATGWL010000029.1:0-16297 GCA_035299505.1 Saprospiraceae bacterium
TCCTGGCTTGCAATTTCCGTTAAAAGTGCTGAAATTTGTGTCTTGCTTAACTGCATCGGGTCTTCTTTTTTAGTAGTGTTTCGCGACCACTAAGATGAAGACCTTTTTTCATTTTACAGACACACTTTTTGGGACACTATCGATCAAAATATACCAATGGCTCACGATGGAAGTAGTGCGCGAGCGCGGCTTGTTCCATGCCTATGTGTTTGATACCTTTCGAAAGTCTATTCAGGGGCAGGTTGAGTTTGTGGGTTTTGTAGAAGGTAAAGATGGAAGGTTGTTTCGGAAATTGGCGGGGAAGATTAGGTGGGGGTGAGGTTAATCAAAATAGCCGTAACCGATAGCAGTTTTGGCGCCTATGCCGTTTTCTTGAAGAGCTAATGGTAAATGTTTTTCAATGAATTGACTGAATTTTTCTTGGGAAAGCCCAAATTCTACCTTAAAATCCTCTTTGCTTGTACCTACTAGAAACTGAAACGAGGTGTTCTCAACGGTAAGAAAGGGTATAGGGACTGGATTTCCGTAATCTACCGGTGCTTTAACTTTATCGGCTTTGGATCCATAGTAATCACCATAGTGTGGGTTCATGATATCAGCTACGATGGTTGGTTTATCCATCGGAAAGGCATCAAAAAAGATGGCGGCGCCTATCCGTGCTTCAGCATAATTGGATTTGGTTTTTTCCTTTGTTCCCGGCTTTGAGAGTTCTTCCGGGCATCCGAAGATATCACAAAATGATTTGGATTGAATAGCTCGGGTTTCTTCGCAGTCAAAGTACTCCTTGATAATATAACTTCGCACCACACCTTTTATGGCGCTGGCAGGTATGTATGGAAATCCATACACATGATGCAAGGTCATGGAGGTTTCATATACAGATTCATTACCTAATCCCACAATCAAGCGCCAGTCTGTTTTTGTTTCGTACTTAAAACAGGTTGATTTGGATACGATCTGAGCCGTTTCATATAGACGTTTGGCCAACTGTTTGAAGGGGGTGTTTCCAAAGTCAGCTTTAATTTGCTTGGTTATGCCTTTGCCACGGGTAGTTATGTGCGTAATAAACTTACATTTCTCATAGGGTAATTGGATATTGTCTTTTTGGGAATTTTGGAAAAAGGCGGCCTTATTCAATTTTAGGTTGAAATTATCAATGGAATCAAAGTTAAGAGCACGTACGTCCTGTGGGAGCCGGGTGTTAGCCAACTTGAATAAATCCTCAGGCGCATTTCCTGTGCTTCTCGGGGGGGCGGCTTGGTTTCCCTGCGAAGCGGCAGATGGTTCGATGTTTAGCAATTCCGTGCCATCTTCAAGGGCGAGAAATTTCAAGGTTCCTTGCGCCCTTATGAAAATACAAGCTTTATTGTTGTGGTTGTCATCCTTTGGTTTCCAACTGGAAACCGGCAAGGTTTTTTTGCTGCCGTCACGCTCAAACGATATTTGGGCAGCAAAGCCTTTGCTGGTTTTAGTGACAATCAAAATGCCTTTTTCTTCCATGATAATTAAATTTATTTTTTACCTAAACCTTCAGCAAATCTGCGCAGCCAAAGCATAAATGCCAATACTTCTACCGTAGCCATACGATAGCGATAGGAGTCGAGATCAATGATTTTTTCCATCAATTCTCCCTTGGCAGTACCATCGCCATAGATCATATACGATTTGTGCTCTTGTGAAAAATAAGCAGTCAAATCGTCATAAATTTGCCCATAGGCAGTGTTTTTGCCATTTTTATTGGTCTTTTTAGAGCGGATAAAAGCGAGTGTTGCTCCCAGACCACTTGTTTTGATCATCATGGGTAGGCTTTTGGCATATGATTTATACTCATCATAAGACAAGTCATTGTTTGCCTTGGCGAGTACTGCCCTATCCCAGGCAAATTTTGCCCGGCCTTGTTCCAGTTTTTTTAATGCTGACATAACAGTTAGATCAATTTTGCGCGCAGAATGCCTTTGCCCAGCGTTGCATTTCCGCCCAGTTGAAACATGTTGTTTAGTTTGTTTGTAATGGTTTGCTCCACCACCACCATAGTATCCACAGGCGATTTGTAAAGTGCGTTGCGATCCTTATTTTTTTCCGCCTTATCGTCAAAAAATTCCCTGGAAGTAGCCACAATAGAATACAGTATGCTTTCTGAAGGCAGATACTCCTCTGTGAACAACGCGCCATCCTCTACCGTACCGGTTTTGTTGTTTATTTTGGTACGTGTAATTACCTCAGTGGAAAGTTGTACAAAGTCCGCAAAGTCGTCATCTTCCAATACCACTAAATCAGTTTTCAACTTATTGGCCCAAAAATCTAAATCTGGATCCATTACATTTTCTGACATCCATTGAGCCAATTTTGTACAAGCGTCATTTTCTGTCACCCCAATAGTAAATTCCTCCAGCACAACATTCTTTTTGTTATTCCCTTGAGGGCTGTGGATTTGCAGAACCACTTTGCTTCCGGCAGGTACCGTATTTGCAGCCGGAATGTCCGTGAAGTCGAGATTGGCGGTTGCCAAATCAGATTTGAGACGGTTTAAAACAGACGGACAAGTTATCCAGGCAAATACACCTTTGACCGATTTTACCGGAAATGCCAATAAGCGTGCATCTGTAATAGTAAGTGCGCCTCTGGTGCCGGCCTCTTCCGGACCAAAAATGGCTTCTATTTCCTGAGCTTCATGGCGGCCGCTGTAGTGGGATTCAAATGCATCCCTTAAAGCTCCTTTAAGCGACGAAGACTCAATTTTGGGGTATTTTGTATGCCTTTCCCTTTGGATGGGAAGGTCAACTACCCCCAGATCGTCACCACTTCCCGCATGTAGAGGGGTATCGGTGAGCAAAAACAGCGGTCGAATTGTTTGGATGTTTTGTTGCATGATACCAATTTATTTGGTTGAATTTAGCTTATTTTTTGTATTTTCGATGATTTCATCAATTCCCCAGCAGAGTAAATTTGCTCTTCCTGCCGCCATGACACTGGCTTTAATGTTAGCATAATCTGGCTCATTCGAGGTTTTGACTTTCTGAATTTCCTTTTTAATTAGAGGAGTTATCAGTATTGGTAATCCATAAACTCCACCGATGGCATAAGTAGAATACCTGGTGCTTTTGGCCACATCACTGCTCATAAAACCACTTTTACATTCAAAATTAATGACTTGTCCGGTTCGGGTCAGTAAAAGGATGTCAAATTCATCAATTACGGAACCAGTTTCAAACTTGATTTTCGCACTGTGTGCAATCTCAAGAAAGCCTGAACAGGATTGTTGAATAGTATCAACCACCATTTCTTCCAGAATATACCCAAAAGGGAACTCTTTACTTTCGAATTGCCGGATGAAGTTGCATAAATCTACATTGTCTTCCAATAAATTATACACCTCCTCCAAAGTGCCATCTTTTTTATTGGATTTTATGAAAGCAATTCTAAGCGTCTCGTCCTCTTTGTATCTTTCCCACAATTGCATACCCAAACCAGTAGTTCTCTCTCCAGAATTTTTGTAGCCAGCCTGTGTAAATCCCATTAGTTTAAGCGCATGGATAATTTTAAGTTTATTGGTGTCAAGTTTGTAGTCTTTTTTACTACTACTCCCTTTCATCCAATAGATCTTGCCATGATTTCCATCTAAATAAAACACCTTGTGAGCTCCCTCATATAGGGATTGGATTACCTGATCAATGGTAAATAAATAATGCCGTTGCCCACCGGTAATATTCCACAAAAGGGGAAGGTTGCCTTTAATTACTGGAGCAATAGCCTTGGTAATGTCGTCAAGGTTTTCCAAAAAATTTGACTGTACCGCAATATCAATTATGTCAAATTCTTTTTCAGGAAGTAACTCTTTAAGACACTTCTTAAAGTTGTCATCCCATCTTGCATTATCTTCAAGTTTAGTGCCGTTTTCACCTAAAAGTGTGATATTATAGATTTTTGAATCTATTGCAATGTCTTGAAAATCAATCAGCAATGGAAGTAGATTGACCATTTGATTGAGCGTGGAAGCTATTACATAAGAATGGATGGGCGCCATATTTAACATTGAATAAGTCTGAATGTATTGAATCCTTTTCTGGTGTCAGTCCTGTCAAACAAACTGGCTAATTGATTACGAAATTCACTGATATCAGTCCCTTTGAAATAATAGACGCTTCCTGGAGGAACTGCCTTTCGCATGGGCTTTGGACAGATCATGTCCATATCAAAACCGCCTATGAACATTGGCTTTCCAATACTCGCAGATATTAATTCAGCGCCCTGGACTATAGAGAGTTCCTGAACTCCATTACCGTTCTCAAAAAAAGCTGGGCTTTGGATGTATAATTTGAAGTGTGTACTTGAGGTGCTTGTTACGTCTTGATGATTTTGGAATTGAATTGGTCGGATAGATGCTGTTTTGCCTTCTCCTCCCAGCCGGATTAGCCCTGATGGCTGGAAGTGCTCAGGTGCTTCAATTTCAAGCCCAATCAAATATTCCCTGCGCAATTCAGACATCTCAATACGATACAAATGGCCTTCTTTCACATTCATGGTCTCGGCCTCCCGGCCTATACCTATTTTTGGTGAAGGCACAGCAAAACTATCTCCTCTGCTGATTGTATACCTGGTTGAACGCAAGGGATACTGGTTCATCAAGGAATTAGCCTCTATCCATGTGTTTTCCAGGCTGTCTATTTTTTCTGATTCAACGTTAGGCAATAGTAAGGAAGAGACGCCTTGATCAATACTGGACACAACCCGTTCCTTTTCCATCAATAGATGTTGCTCCGAATACGTATTTCTCCCACGTTTGAAGATATCCAAGGGCGTTGGAAAATACATTCTTAAAGCTTCAGGTATTCCATTAGAATTATTTGGATTCAGTTCGCAGAAAAAATATTGCTTTATGCTCAAAGCATCAACGTCTGTTTTAGACACTAATCCAGTTTGAAGCATTTGTGTAAACAAAGCACCCCATAATACAGACGGATTGGGCAACAGTCCACTGTCGGTCCAGGTTTCTTCTCCCATACCGAATGGCGTTCCATTCCGAAAAAAGAGCGTATCGGCGGGTGTAATTCCGATCTTAAATGTTTTCAGTTGATATTTCATATTGTAGCGTTGTAGGCTTCCAGGATTCTGATGGTATTTTCCAGGTTGTCAAGTTTTAGTTTCCGTTCATTGGCGTCATTCTCAATGAGCTGGTTAAAGAGTTGTTGTCCATATGTTTCGACTGTTGTCAGATGCTGCTTGTTTTCACAACTTCTTTTCAATAGTCGGATGAACTCGGTTTCAATTAACTGGTATTGGGCATCATGGTCAGAGGAGGATTCAGATTTGATCCCTCCTTTCCAAAGGCTAAATTCCGTACCGAATCTATATATGAACTTTGGGTTGAATTGTTTTTCCAGCATTAAGGGAATCGTATCTTTAAGCAGCTGGATTTGGTTGTTTTTTAGCATAACCTCTCCAATAATGCCAGATTTTTTGAAAAATGCAATTCCAATGCCGTTTTTACCATCATTAGAAAAATTTTCTTTGGTGGCTTTCAACAGGTTATCAGATAATTGAAGAGCTTTATTTAATGGTACCTTATAATGGCAGATAAATACGCTAAAAGTGACTGAAAATGAATGCCCGGGCCTTTTTACCGGAAACTGTCGGTTTAAGTCCTTTATTTTCTGATTAAGATCTGACAGCACAGGAAAGAGGTTTTTTAGATTGAGTAAGGCTAAAAAATCATCCCCACCGGCATAAATGGTTTTTCCAAGTTGATCGTTTACCAGCTTTTTTGCCTCTTCAGCAAACTCCAGTAAAACCTTGGAGAGCTCACGGTGCTGTTCCATATCCTTTGCCTGAGACAGCCACTCTCCCATATTATCGCCATCAAATCTCAAAATAGCATAATGCTTTGATAGTTTGAGGCCTTTATCTGAAGCCAATTTTTTAATTGCAGATTGTTCCCGGGTTAGTGTTTTTAGATCCCGAAGTGGAGTAATTCCATACTTCTCCAGGTATGAAGTTGTCAGATTTTCTTCATACAAAAGTTGTTCATCAAAATCACTCTCAAACAGGTTGCTATATTGGTCAACTAATTTGGCTAATTCAGGATCTTCCTGAAGATGTTCCAACGCAACTTTAGCTGTGGATGGATATGTTCCTGAGGCTTCCTGATAAATGCGTTTCAACAGGCTTATGCCAGACAAGCCTTCGCCGGGTTGAATAATCCTTAGTTTAAAGGTGGAATCCTTGGCATGTAAAATCAAGTTTTCATTATTAAACAGCTTGTTGGATTTAATAATGTCATTTGTTACCCTGCGTGATTCCTCCTCTGCAGATTTTCGGTATAATTTTACATTATAGAAGCCGTTGACGCTGCATTTGCGACCAATTTGGGAAATTTGTTTGAATTTGCGTGTTCTTTTGATAGCACCTAAATACTGCTCCAATTTTTGATATGTACTTCCATATTCCTGGCTGGCAGGGTCAAAGGGAATGGCTGCCCAATATTTTTCCTGAACATCCAAAAGCTCTTCTTTAATTCCGTTTTGGGTAATATCCAGATTATATTTGGAAAACAGGTTTATGGCAGTATCCACCAATGCCGCCTCCACTAATTTTTCCAGAGATTCTCCAAAAGCTTTTACTTTTTGAGGATCAACCAGATTCAGGATGGCTACAAAACGATTAGGAATGGTTCTTCTGTAGGCTGTCAAAAGTTTGCTTGCACCTGCATTAATATGTGTTTCATTGGTAAATGGGAAAATAATTTCATGCCCTTGACGGATAGTTTCATTGATACACAGACTTAGCTGGTCCGAAAGCAGTTGGCTTCCGGCAAACAAGTCTTGAGCCTTTCTGGCCTGGGCAATAAACGATTGCACAGGGCCGACGGTGAATATGAAGAGGTGTTTAGGCATAGCAATTTTGTTCAATTTCATTTAGGAGTTCATTTAGTTCATTTGTTTCAAGATTTAGGACTTTCAAGGTGCTTAAAATGTTATGAAATGAGATATCCTGCAATATAAAGGTTGCAAAAATTTCTCCCCACTTACTTGACGATTTCCCCATTTCAAGAATTGGAGTTAAACGTTCATAAATTTCATTGAGTACTGCTCGATTATTGTTTTCAAGTTCAGATTTTTTATTATTTGTTAATTTTAAAATCTCCGTCAATTCGCCAACAATTAAACTAAATTGTTTTGAAATATGTATTACAATTCTACTTTGATAATTAAAAAGAGAAAAGGTCATATTCGCCTTTTCAAGTAGATCGGTGTCTGTATTTTGATAATTTACCCGAAAAACTCCATTTGATATTGTAAAACACTTCATTGCATCATCAAAATAGGGCATCAAGATCTTAAACCTAATGACATCATGATCTCTTTTTAAATTATTACATTTTGGACATGACGGTACCAGATTATCCCAATCTATAGCCTTATCTGGCATTTGAACTCTAGCAATAAAATGGTCAATATTCAAGTATTTTTCCTCGAACTCTACATAATCATCACGCAATTCCTTGATTTTAGGATAATTGATCGAATTTCCACAATAAGCGCATCTTTTATTACATGCTTCAAACAAAGGGCCAGCGATATATTTGTATCGCCATGGACATTGACCATTTTCAATTTTTTTTAATAATTCAGTTTTCTCTCTTTTGAGCTTTTCGGGCTCAGGCGGCGGAAGTATCTTTCTCATTTGAATATTTTTTGAATGCAAAAAACTGTGACCTGAAAATATCCTTGGAAGGATCGGTTTCAAGAAGCCTTTTTTCCAGCCAAGTAAAGGAATCGCTTAGTAGTTTTGAGTTCTTTGTTAGAATTGCCTTTCTGAAATTTTCAACATGGAATTTGTATAAATCACTTTTGTCATCATTAAAATCCAATTCTGTAATTTCCTTTCCGTCTTCCATTGGTGAATTAACAATTTCCGAAATGGAATAACCTGAAAGCTCTCCGGTCCATTTCATCCCAGATTTAATATTGAAAACTTGAATGTTATCTAAGGATTGGATAATTTGTGGACTGTGCGTTGTTACGATAAATTGTATATTTGGGAACAATTCAATTAAGCTATTTAATATTTTTTTTTGCCACTTTGGGTGCAGATGTAAATCAATTTCATCTATAAGTACGATCCCAGTCCCTGCCAATGGACTCATGCCGGGTTCAGGTGGGTTGGCTTCAAATAAACGAATAGCAATATCCGCTACGATGGAAATAATTATTTTTTCACCGGCAGAAAGGTGTTCCAGTGGTAAACCAATAATGGTTTCCTTATCCAGGACCAATGTTTCTATCCCATTAACTAATCCTATTCTTAAGTTTCGATATTCTTGTTCATTGGTATTTTGCTCCATAGTACTAGTCTGAGCTAGTTTTTCCCCATCATTTAATACTTGCAAAATAGCAGTATTAATAACTTCAAGTTGATTATAATTCTGCGAAGAAATTAATTGCCGGGTGACATCCAGCGCGCTGTGTAAATTGCTCGAAAATTCTAGAGCTGAATCATGCTCTTCTAGAGCATGCTGAAGTAAACGTTCGAGAGTAGATAGGTTGGTGTTTTTCTCTTCATTTGAAAGTTTTCTCTTTTCAAGGTACCATTGGGTAAATCTCTTTAATCTTGATCTTTCAGAATTAAGTGCATAATCATAAATGGCAGTCAACCGCTGATTTCCATCTCCCGATTTAGTTGAATGTTCTCCGGAAGAGTTGGTGTTATTATCACCAAAATATACAAAAATTGGTAAGTGGTAATCTGCAGGGACACTTATGTTAACATCTCCAATTAAAGCTTCGGCAATATTACTATCCAATTCTTTTAGATTATCAACAATTGTGTTGGTTACAGAGTTGGAGTACTTATTATAAAATAGCTTGTTGTTTAAAAGAAAATCGATAGATTCTTCTAACTCTCCGTCCACTAATTCATTTTCATAGTTTGGTTTTGATTTATAATGATAGCTAATTAACCAATCAACCTTGGATGAGCATCCTGCTGCGCCGCCAATAATTGATACATCCTTTTTTGACAATCTGGTACCATATGGTTTTTCTGCGAATAAAAAAGTATGGTGGAGCAGTACATTTATTTGCTCAGCGATCAAATCAAGAATACTTGATTTGCCCCCACCATTGTCACTTATAAAAACAGTGATATTAGATTTCATTTCATCTGATTCAGGGACAAATGAATAGCTAAAGGTTGTAAAACCTCTGAAATCATTAAATTCAATATTCTCCAGATGTATGTCAAAGCCGAGGTAATTCATTTACTAAACAAAATTGATTGTACAAATTCATCAGCAACTTGTCCTGATACGCCACCGAGGTGCTGTCCATCTGCTGCGTTTTTCAGGGTTGTAATGATGGCCAACTTTTCTTTGTTCTCATTTTTAGTAACAGAAGTGTAAATTGGCGAAGCAAACCTGCGGTTTACATGGCCAAGTGATGCTTCATACTTGAATCCATATTTTTCAAGTAACCTGTGAGAGGTTTCATCGATTTTACCCAGTATATTTGGGTTGCTAGCGCCAATTTGAATTTTTTGGGCGAATGGGTACAATTCTGTTTTGCCTGGATATGTAAACGATATGACATCGTTTTCTTTCCGATACCATTCGCTTAATACATTCAATTTGACAAGTATATCTGTCAGATTAGATGGACAAGAGTATGGAATCCAGGTTTCGTTGCCTGAATTTTTATACTTCAAAATGCTTATGCTTCCACGGCCTCTACGACTGCGTTTTCCGAGGCCGCCTAAAAGACAGGTGATTTCAAATAGGGCTTGCAATTCTTTCAGACCAAAATGAGACATGATCGGTTTAGCAAGCCCCAGTGTAATTTCAAAGGTGTGCGCATCCTTGGCAGCAAATCCTTTTTGTGGTATTCGTTTTCCAGGGCGATCATACATGAATAAATCTTGAGTTGGGAGAACTGGATGCGTACACCTGACCATAACCCTGCTTTTTGTAGCAGCCTCGCCACCACCGCCAAATATTTCATCTTCTTTCCTTTTTAGTTCAGAAAGTAACAAATGTCCATTCAAAGCTCTCCACCAAAAACGCAGGGCGCCCTTAATACTTGAGGGTCTAAACTCCGGCTGAATTCCATCTGCACCAGCAGCGAAATAGTCAGTTATCAGGGTACATTCAAAAGTAATTTTATCCATAACCTTCAAAATTGTCTTTAAATGAGTAAAGAGATCCCGTTTTTGTATTGAATGTTAGCAGAAAAGAAAATGAAAATTGTGCTTTGGGTTTTCTTTTGATAAATGGAAGGCTAAAGCTATTCTGCTCGGCTTTGCCCCCCGCTCACCTCAACCCCTTCACAACCCCCCAACCCATACTACACCCCTTTCCCAGTCCGATATAATTCGGCAATGCCACATTGGCTGTAAACTCCAGGGAGAACGCCAGCACTTTCACGCCTTTGAAGCTTACCCAGCGTTCGCGCTGCAGGGTTTGGATGCGCACCTGGATCTCGCGGTCGGGTGTGCAATCCAATTGCTGGAGCAGGGCAGTGAGCTGGTTTTGCAGTACTTTTTGCAGGTGACTGAGGCGTTCCACCATGCCGTCGAGCCGGGTGTACTGGCCGTAGTTTTCGTCGCGCAGGCCAATCCAGTCGCGCAGGTGGTAGCGGAAGGTTTTGTCCCAGGCGCCGAGGGTATATTGTTTTACGTCTAATTTATGGATACGTACGGGGGCTTTGCGGCCGTTGAGGTTCACGGTCCAGTCGGGCTGTGAGAAGAAGTGGTGTAGTTCTTCAATGCCCTCGTTGAGGCATACCAGCATGGGCAGGCCGCGGTCCTGTTTGTATTGTATAAGGGGGAGGCGGTAATGGTATCCGCCGGTTTCGTTGTCGTGGTTGTGGAACATATCATGCTCCAGGCCTGCCTTGGCGGCTACGGCGCCACGAAAAGCGGGCAGTTCCCAAGGGTCAATAGGCGTATCGAACTGTACGGACAGAAGGCGTAATTTGGACATTAAAGACTAGGTGGGTAATGGGTATAATGTGGTGAATGAGATACTTTGGGTAATGAGATAACGGGGGATAGTATTAAGCTATTATTATTTTCCGCTGCAATCTTAGGGGTATTTTTTGGGAAAAACGAATGTTGGGGAAATTTATTTTTGTCGGGTGGGTGACGGTCAGGGGGAAGGGGGGGGGCACCGCGAAGTACGCAAAGTACGCGAAGGGCGCGAAGCTGCGGGGTCGTAAGACCCTCGCAGGGCGTCGAGACCCTCGTAATGCATCGCCCCATCGTCCATCGTTCATCGTCCATCGTCCATCGTTCATCGTCCATCGTTCATCGTCCCATCGTTTCTTGTATCTTTGCCTCTGTCATGAAAGTTGTTATCCCTGTTGCCGGTGTCGGCACGCGCCTGAGGCCGCATACGTATACCCAGCCCAAACCACTGATGCCGGTGGCGGGTAAACCCATCCTTTGTTATATTGTGGATAAACTCGCTGAAGCGGGTATCGTGGATTTTGTGTTCGTCATTGGTCACCTGGGTGAAAAGGTGCGGATTTTTATCGAGGAAACGTATCCTAATCTGCACACCGAATTCGTCTACCAGGAACAACGCAAGGGCTCGGCGCATGCCATCTGGACTGCCCGCGAAGCCATCGAGGATGAAGATGAAATCATCATCGCTTTCGGCGATACCATTTTCGATGTGGATCTGGAGCATATGCTGCATTGCCCGCATTCCTGCCTGGGCGTCAAAAAAGTGTCTGACCCCAGGGAGTTCGGGGTAGCAGAATTTGGAGACGACGGCCGGGTTACCCGCCTGGTGGAAAAGCCTAAAATCCCGAAATCCAACATGGCTATTGTGGGGCTTTACAAGGTAAAGGAGGTGCAGGGATTGCTACGCGCTACAGAACATATCATGCAACACGATATTCGCACCGTTGGTGAATATCAACTCACCGATGCACTTCAGTATATGGTGGAGCAAGGCACACATTTTCACACCATTCCGGTGCAAAACTGGTTCGATTGTGGCAGAAAGGAAGTCTTGCTGGAAACCAATGCCATGCTGCTGGATCAACGCGGCATCGCAGCCAGTCAGCGGGATGTGCCCAGCTTCGAAAACACGATTTTTATTCATCCGGTGTCTATCGGAAGCAACTGTAATATTGCGCACAGCATCATAGGTCCGCATGTCACCATAGGGGATCATGTGCATATCCAGCGGAGTATCGTGAAAGACAGTATCATTGGTAATTTCGCAGGACTGGATGAAGTGGTGCTGAAACACTCCGTAATTGGCTCAGATGCGAGTATCAGAGGCATGGATCTGAATTTGAATATTGGGGATAATACGGAGATTGATTTTGGGTGATTCACCGCAAAGTAGTATTCACCGCTAAGTACGCAAAGAGCGCTAAGTTTATTGGTTGTCAATTCTTTGCGCTCTTTGCGTCCTTTGCGGTGAGTAGACCATATCTCTAACCTTCAAAACACTGACTACCCATGAAATTACTTATTCCTGTAGCTGTATTATTGTTGTTAGGATTGTCGTCTTGTGCGCATTATGAGCGCTATGGGTTGGCTAAATCCAGGATGCAGAAGCTGAATACCACTGGCGTATCAGTGTATCTGGTGGATGCTGCACACCCACTCACACGCGGATGGTTTTTGTCGGAGCCGGTGTTTGAAGCCCGGAGCGTGACGGCCAGAATTACCCGGATGTCGGAAGTGGAAACCATGGAGATGTCGCTGATCCGGGATCGGTATGATGCCCGGCAAAGCAGGAATGATATTTTGTTATTCGCCAAGCCGCAATTTGCAGAGTCGCTCCCGGATACTACCAGTATTGTTATTCAGGATCATCAGCTGGAGAAAATTGAGGTGTGTGAGTTAAATCATTTGCGCACCTATGGCGCCCCCTTGTTGGGATGCACTGGCATGGTGTTTTTGCTGTACCTGGTGACACAGGGTTACTAAGTGGAATGTCGCGTCTACCGTCTACCGTCCACCGTCCACCGTCTACCGTCCACCGTCCACCGTCAAAACGTACTATCCTGATTCCAGAAAGGGTATCCTCCGTTTGATTCACGGAAGCGTTGCATTTCCTGTTCGGCCAGTTCAATGGCGCGCTGTGTTTTGGTTTTCTCAAAGATGTCCTGAGGCAGGAAATAGGTCTTTTCGTTTTCCCATTCATCGGCAAAAGGATGCGCCTGCACTTCCCGGGCTTCTTCGTCTTCCAGCTCTCCTTTGAAAATGAAGGAAGCAAAAATCCCGGCCAAACTGCCAATAAGGTGACTTTCCCAGGAGATCCCTTCCTGATCCGGTAAAATTCCCAGGAACATTCCGCTGTATAACAGCATTACAATGCCCGCCAGTACAATAGACCGCAGACTCCGGCGGAATATACCATTCCAGAACATGAACGACACCAGGCCGTAAATAACGCCGCTGGCGCCAATATGGGATACCGGACGCGCAAATACCCATACAGCGGCGCCAGTCAGGAAATAAATGAGCCAGAAAGCGCGCATGGCCACTTTCCGGTAAAAATAAATGGCAATAAAAGTGAGTACAAACAGGGGTAATGTATTGGAAATCAAATGTTTCCAACTGCCATGCACCAGCGGCGCCGTTACGATACCCCTTAATCCCCAGGCCCGGCGCGACATGATGCCGTACACGCCTGGATCAAAGCCATCTGTTACCTGCCAGATGTGTACCAGCCAGATCAACGCAACAGCAATAAACGGAAATTTCAAACTCTCCAGCAAATGCTGCCGGGTGAGTTGAAGGCTGTCGGTTTCGCTGTCGAGCATAGCATTCACGGGCGTACAAGTGGTTTGTTGGACAAAGAAAGTGCAATTCCCATACCAAACACGGGAGCGCCGTTACTTGTTTCAAAAGAGGGCCTTAATTGCAAACTCAGGTCATCGCTCACATCAAATTTGTACAAATGCGCATCCACAAAAGCATCTGTTACTATGAGCAGATAGGTGACGCCCAGCGCCAGATACCATTTTTCTGTATACCCCCGGAAGGTATCCCGGTATTGTTTGGTGCGGGTGGCATCAAAGGTGCTGTATGGCTCCTCTGTGGGGTTGGTATTGGGGTCGCCGTCTACCAGTAGCACATAGCTGTCGCGCAGTTCACGGTAGGTTTTTTGGGTGTCGAAAGTAAAATATCCAATGGTTCCCAGGGCGCCCCAGGCAATGGGCACTTTCCACCATTTTCGGTTGTAGGCTTGTCCGGCGCCAGGCAGTACAGCAGAAAAGAGCGCTGCAGCACGCGGATTGGGGTATTTTTTGCCCAACAATTTTTGTCCAAAACGAGATTTACGCGACGGTTTTTCTTTCAGGCTGTCTGGCACAACATCAGCGTTGGCAGCTCTGGTCAAACTATCTGCTGCCGGAACCCCGGGCGTAAACTGAGCTGCCCGTCTTTTGGTATCAACTTTAGTGGAGTCCGGTTGCTGTGCCATCAAAGGCGTCAGCAACAGGCAGGCCCAAAAAGTGAGGATGGAGGTTTTCATGCGGCAAAGATAAAGGAAACGATGGAACGATGGACGGTTTACGGTTGACGGTAGACGGTGGACGATGGACGATGGTGATACCAATAAAACGTGGGTTGTCGCTCCGAGGAGGCCGTACACCATGTAAATTGCCTGAAAAGACCGGAACATAGTTTTCCGGTAAATCCGGCTTGTGTAGGCCCCGATGCTCGGGGTGACAACCCCCGTTTTACTTAATACCGCCGTCCACCGTCACCGTCCACCGTCCACCGTCCACCGTCTACCGTCCATCGTCCATCGTCCACCGTCCACCGTCCACCGTCCACCGTCCACCGTCTACCGTCTACTGCTGTATATCATTGGCATTGCGCATCAACACCTGCTTGGCGTTGAAATCCGAAACGATACCGGTGAGGGTAACCGGAACAGCTGGTGTAGCCATGCTGGAGAAAGTAGCGTTGGCGTTGGTGAACATGGCAATGGTACCGGTTCCGTCGTTCAGGGTACGGTTGCCGGAAAGGGTAGCGCCGCCAGTGATGGTTACGTTGGAAATGCGTACCAGGGTGCTTTCCCAGGCATTAAAGTTGGTATTGATCTCGGCAATGGTGGCCACTCGAGGTGTAATGGTATTGCCGGTGCTTTTCAGGGTAGCATTGGTAAGTGGTACGTTATTCACCTGAAGCAATTTATTGAATTCGCTGAGTTCAACGTCAGATACCACAATTTCTACCTCATCGCCCAGATTGAAGGAGTGCGCCACATCAAAACGGGCTACGATGCCTGCTGTACCGTCCTGCAGGTAAATGTTGCGGTTATTGAGGTTGTTGCCGCTGCGGTCTGAAATCACGATGCCTTTGATTTTGCGGCCGCTTGGTATAAAGGTGGTGGTGCCTGAAAACAACGCGCGGATGCTGCTGATGTCTACCAGCGTTTCGTTGCCGTTGCTTTGTCCGCAGCGGGCGTCACTCATGTTCACGTCGTTCAGATCGCGGATAAAGAGCTGATAATCACTACCGTAAATGCCCAAAATGCCGGTAATGGTACCTTTGCCCACAGGCGTTTTGGCAATAGCAAAATCCGCAAATCCACTGGTGCGTACCAGCAATTCTACGTTTCCACAGTTCTGAATCGTGCGGTTTACGCTGGTTTGTGTTTGTGCATCTGCCCATACCTGCGCTGTATCTGCCTTGGCAAACTGCACGCCTTCGAGGGTTACCAGAGTGCTTACCATGCTCTCGTTCAGGCTTGCAATGTTCACCACTTTTGGCGTTGGGGCTTCACCAAGGAAGCCGCGCACAATGTTGTTGCGCTCCTGATTCTCGGTAATGCCAATTTCGGTTGGCTGACCGTTCTCAAATACTACGCCGCCAACCACCTGAATGAGGTTGTTGTAGTCTGTAAGCATCAGACCTTTACACTTGACGTAGATTTTGCGACCCACCGGGTACCGGTTGTACAGATAACCATTGCTGAACTTCAGTTCGATACCGCCAGTTGAGTCCTGGATCACAATGGTTTTGTAATAGTTGCCGGTACGGTCGTCCATTACTACCGTGCCGCCAATCACCAGATCGTCTGTAATCAGGTCATAACCGCCATTTACTTCATGGTAGCCTTTCAGGGCCTGAATGGTGGTGTTTACCGGAATATCTTTTCCGTCGCCGCCCACTGGTGGCTGATCAAATTCGGTTTTTACACAGGCCGTAATAGTGATGGCCAGTAAAGCTGTAGCCAGAAGGCTGTAGGCGAGTTTTGTTTGCTGTTGGAAAAACATATGGTGTGGATGTTTTAGTTGTTTGAATGGTTTTCGTAACGGCGGGTTTAGCC
>DATGWL010000030.1:0-8235 GCA_035299505.1 Saprospiraceae bacterium
AAGCCGATATGTACCAGGGTATAATTCCCAATGAAGACTGGTTTGGTTCCATTCCCCAGCAACCTGCCGGCTCCACAGTGTACTATTATATTGCTGCAAATGCTGTGAATGGAAAAACCATTGCCCGGCCGATCACGGCGCCCGAAGGTTATTGGAAATTCTGTGTCACCGAAACGGTGAATACCGCAGAACCACTCGCCGTCCTCCAGGAAATTTACCCGAATCCGGCATCTGCCATAACGGTTATTCCGGTGTCGGCAGCCACTAAAGTGCAGGGCCAGATTAGCCTCTTCAATAGCCTCGGACAAAAAATCAAGAACATTTTCACCGGTGAAATGCCTGCCGGCAACAGCAATTATTTCCTGGATGCCGCCACCTTACCCGCCGGAACCTACTGGGTAAAATGCCAGGCCGGTTCCCAGGTCAGCGCCAAAAAACTCATCATTAAAGGGTAAGGCACAAAGTTACGGGCCGAAGACACGAAGCGCGTTGACACGAAGTCGATAAGGCGCAAAGTCGCAAAGGCACTAAGGCGCGAAGATGATGAGATGCAAATACTCGAAGTCGCTAATAGGCCAAGGCGCTAAGCCACGAAGGGTCGGCTTTTAGCCGACCCTTCGTTATTCCTTCTGCAGCGAAGCTGCCAAAACCTTTGCGCCTTTGCGTCTTTGCGCCTTAGTGTCCTAAAGCCAACGCGCTTCGTGACTTCCGGCCAGAAACTTCGAGCCTTTAGTTAATAGTTTTGAAGCCCGTGTATTTCCAGAGAGCCTTCGGAATTTGGATGCCCTCAGGGGTTTGATTGTTTTCCAGCAGCGCGGCAACTATACGTGCAAGTGCCATGGCAGAGCCATTCAGCGTGTGCGCTAATTCGATTTTGCCCTGTTCATCTCTGAAACGCAACTTCAGGCGATTGCTTTGGAAAGTTTCAAAACAGGAAACAGAGCTCACCTCCAGCCATCTTTTTTGTGCGGCAGACCACACTTCAAAGTCGTAAGTTTTAGCGGAGGCAAATCCCATATCGCCGCCGCAAAGCAGCAAAATCCGGTATGGAAGTTCCAGTTTGCGCATAATGCCCTCTACGTGGCGAATCATGCCCTGAAGCGCTTTGTAAGACTGGTCCGGATGTTCAACCCGCACAATTTCTACTTTGTCGAACTGGTGAACCCGGTTGAGGCCGCGCACGTGAGCGCCATAAGAGCCGGCTTCACGACGGAAACAAGGGGTATAAGCAGTCATTTTGATCGGTAGATCTTTCAAAGAAAGAATCTCATCCCGAACGATATTGGTTACAGGTACTTCTGCGGTTGGAATGAGGTACAGGTTGTCTACCGTACAATGGTACATCTGACCTTCTTTATCGGGAAGCTGACCAGTGGCGCGGGCGGAATCTTCGTTGACCAGGTGCGGGGGCAGGATTTCCTCGTAACCGGCTTTAACCGCCTCATCCAGGAAAAACTGGATCAGGGCACGCTGGAGTCTGGCGCCTTTTCCGCGATAAACCGGGAAGCCGGCGCCGGTGAGTTTCACCCCGAGTTCCAGGTCAAAAACATTGTATTTTTTGGCCAATTCCCAGTGCGGCAGAGCGTCTTCAGGCAGGGTAGGGAAGGGCTTGGTCCAGTCTTTGGCCACCTTGTTCTCTTCCGGCGTTTTGCCTTTCGGAACGGTTTTGTGCGGACAGTTAGGTACGGTGTACAGCATGTCGTCCAACTGAAGTTTCAGACTTTCCATGCGATCTTCCAGTTCCTTGCTTTTATTTTTGAGCTGGGCAACCTGAGCTTTAAGCGTTTCGGCCTCCTCTTTTTTACCCTGGCCCATCAAGGCACCTATTTGTTTTGCCAGGCGATTGCTCTCGGCGAGCGTATCGTCCAGTTCTTTTTGCGTGGATTTGCGCTGGTCGTCGGCTTTGATGATTTGATCAATGACCTTGACCTGTGCAGAGGTCCAGTTGCGTTTGCGGAGACCGGCGATGATTCGTTTTTTTTCTTCCCGGATTACTTTAAGTTGGAGCATGACTTACGTTGTAGTATTTGTTGAATAGACTTCCGTTGAAAGTCTAATGGAAATTTGGGTATTGGCAATTTGGGTTTTGGTATAATTTTGGCATTTGTTGAAAAAATCGCGACAAGATAGGGCGAATTTAAAAACAGGATTATCTTTGCAGCGTTCAATACAAGCATTGAAGCCAAATTTAATCCCTTTGGCTGCTGCTCCCCACGCATTTCCCTCTCATTTCCATTTGAGTTGAACCTTGTAACAGGTGGCTGGAGCATATGTTTTCCGCGCTAATCATTTCACGCCAGATACCGATCAACCATTCCATTTTTCAGTTGAGGCATCATTTTTAGCCAAAAAAATCAATACTCAGGCAACGGATTGGGAGTTTCAAACACTCTATATCCCTGTCTCTCTTAATAAACTTGAATTTTTTCCCACCATCCTGCGCGATCTCTCCGCTTGCCAACGCTCCGGCAACGGCCCGCGCAAATTCTTTTAACTTTTTTCATCCCCACACATGTTCGACATTTTGCAGCTCAACGATAAGTTGGTGACCGAGCTCAAGGAAATTGCCCAGAATCTTGGCGTGAAAGGCATCGCCAAACTCTCCAAACAGGATTTGATTTACAAAATCCTGGATGAACAAGCCCTGGCCGAAAAAAACGCCGCCAACCGGGTGGTGCCCATCGTGGAAGAACCTAACCCACAAACAGGTCGCAGAGCCAGAAAAGTGAAAGCAACCGATGAGGTTGAATCTTCCCCAGCTCCGGAAGCGCCTTCCGAGCCAGCCCTGGTAACGCCTAAACCTGTTCCGGTAAAACGCGAACGGGCAGCCGATACCGATAACCGCAGAAATAAAGAGCAAAACCGCACCGCTCCGGAACCTAAACGCGATCGCGAACCATTGCGTTCCAACCCGGAACAAAATCGTGGTCCGCAACCTCGCCGCGATGAACGCCCGGAACGTGCAGACCGGCCTGAACGCCCGGATCGCCGCGACCAAAACCGCAATAACCCGAATGATGCCCCTCGTCGCGACCCGCAACAGCCACGGCAGGAAAACCAATCCCGCAGCCGCGACCGTTGGGAAGATCGCCGCGATCGCCGTCAACGCGAATGGGAAGACCGTCGCCGCGAACGTCAGCAAAACCGCCCGGGTCAGCCAGGCTTGTTTGATTCTGATGCCGCACGCCTGCAAAACCTTGAAGAAGAATATGTTGCACCGGCCAATCCGACTGAAGACGACGATGAAATGGTGCCAATGCACCGTCCGTTTGCTCCCCTGGCAGGCGGTCAACCAGAGCCGGTGCAGGATCAGCCCAAGCAAACCGCGCCGGAACCTGTTGAGGTAATGCCTCCAACGGTTCACAAGGAACGTTTTGACGTGGAGCTGGATGGCATAGTAGAAGGTTTGGGTACCCTGGAAATGATGCCCGACGGGTATGGTTTCCTCCGCTCTCCGGATTATAACTACCAAACCAGCCCCGATGATATTTATGTATCACCTTCGCAAATCAAGCTTTTTGGTCTGAAAACCGGTGATACTGTGCGCGGCGCTATCCGCCCACCCAAAGAAGGCGAGAAGTATTTCGCCCTGCTTAAGGTGTCTAAAATCAATGGCCTGGATCCGAAAGATGTACGCGACCGCGTACCGTTCGACTACCTCACGCCTTTGTTCCCAACCTCCAAGTTTACACTGCTTTCCAGCCCTACCGGGCGCGACTTTGGCAACCGGATTATAGATCTGTTTACGCCTATTGGTAAGGGGCAGCGCGGCTTGATTGTAGCCCAGCCCAAAACAGGTAAAACCTTCCTGTTGAAGGATATTGCCAATGCCATTACCAAAAACCACCCGGAATGTTACGTGATCGTTTTGCTGATCGACGAACGCCCCGAGGAGGTAACGGATATGCGCCGCAATGTGAAGGCCGAAGTAGTAGCTTCTACTTTTGATGAAGCTGCCGAGAACCACGTACGTCTGGCCAACATTGTACTGGAAAAATCCAAACGTATGGTGGAATGTGGTCACCACGTGGTAATTCTACTGGACTCCATCACGCGTATGGCGCGCGCCTACAACACCGTGGCTCCGGCCAGTGGCAAGGTGCTTTCCGGTGGTGTGGAAGCCACAGCGCTGCAAAAGCCCAAGAAGTTCTTTGGCGCAGCCCGTGCTATTGAAGATGGCGGTTCATTGACTATTCTGGCCACAGCCCTGATTGATACCGGCTCCAAAATGGACCAGGTTATTTTCGAAGAATTCAAGGGTACCGGCAACATGGAACTGCAATTGGATCGCAACCTGGCCAACCGCCGCTTGTATCCAAGTGTGGACCTCACCAAATCCAGCACACGCCGCGAAGATTTGTTGTTGGACAAAGATACCTTGCAGCGTATGTTCATCCTCCGCAATCACCTGGCCGATATGAAGCCGGAAGAGGCTATGGAGTTCATGAAAAAGCACATGATGCATACCAGCAGCAATGAAGAGTTCCTGGAAAGCATGAACCGTTAAGCAAGACGGTTTGGAGGTTTAGACCTTAGATAGTAGACTTGTACCGGAATCGGCTTGGGATCAGGCTGCGTTTTGGTACAAGTTTTTTTTTGTCAATATTTTCAAAGGGTACACATTTTACTGTTCCCTTCAAACGGCCAGAAAAATATTCCTGACCTCGTAAGAGGTCCAACCTTTGTAACCTATGAATACCATTGATTTACGACCTCGCAAGAGGTCGAACCAATATACGTGGTGTTGGACCTCTCACTTAGTGTAAAATAACGGTGTTAAGCAAACTGGAAATGTGTACCCTTTCAAATTCGGATTTTGGATTGATTTTGATGTTGTGTAAAGATGTTAGATATGAAGGGTGGGGGCTAACCTCAGAAATTGATTCTCCATTTAACTAGTGTACTTACCATAGGGTGAGTAAAGGCTTCGAAGTTAAATTTTTGTAACCTACTTGTTTTTTACGATTTAAGGGTTTACTTTTGTTTATATTTAGCTCCACATTAATGTTATGGCGTACCCTGGAGCATGCAGTTAACTGTTTTAATCTTTTGTAAGGGCTTAGAAATAGGTTATGTATCAGATGGGCATTAAAAGTTTTGCCAATTTTTGTCATATTTTAATTTTTAGTCCTTCGTAATCAGCGCGTTTATCCTGGAAATTTTATGGCGTATTCATTAAAAGTTTAGGCTATTCCGGTTGCCCGGGATGGCAAGGAACTTTATTTTTTACCCTTAAACATTTTCCTAGAATGAAAAACTGGTTAAAATCGACGCTTAAAAGCGTCATCGCGTCATCGCGTCACGGCCTCAATACTTCATCTCTTAGATTCTTTAGCCTTCTTTTTTTAGGTACTGGTTTCTTAACTGCAATTCCAATAAGGGCGCAACAAACCCTTTGTCAGCAATTGGGCGGAAATTTCGTTCCGGATATCACTATTGGCACCAATGAATTCTCCACAACAAACACCTCCGGACTTGGAGTTGCCATCTGGACTAATAAAAAGGTTGTTGTAAATGGCACGTTAATCGTGGATTCGGATTTTCATATCCAAAGTTGCCAACTTAAAATGGGCAAAAACGCAAGCATCCGAATAAATGCAGGCAAAATTTTCTTTTCAACCTTTTCAAAATATTTCAGATGCGGCAGTGACTGGTGGACAGGATTTGCAGATCAAGGCGGCACAAGTGGCATTTGGTTTAATCACATTGAGGACGCCTCCATAGCCATTGATATTTTGAGCGCAAATGCGAAAGTAACGCTGGTTGGGAACTTCATAAACCGAAATCGAATCGGCGTGAGAGCAGCAAATATTGCTGTGAATGCAACCATAGCAGCCAATGTTTTTGATTGTACCAGTCCGCTAAACGCTGGCGGATCAATGGGGATGACAGGAATTTCTCTAACTAATTGTTCTTCCGCCGCAATAGGCCGAATAGATCCTACACCTGCATTCAGAAATACCTTTAACAAACACGCTAACGGAATTAACCTGACTAACAGCACTGCCTCGATTGGCCTTTCCAATTTCAGAGGAAATGATATAGGTGTATTGGCATCTAAAAGCACCGTCACCATAAGAGGGGCAGCTTCCGGACTCACTTCAAATTTTGCCAATAATGGGCGTGACATATACGCAGCCCAAACAAATCTGGATGTTTTTTATTGCCATTTGGATAGTTGTATGAGAAATAATATTACTTCTGTCTCGAATAACAACCAGGAGCGCATTCATATCCATGACAATACTATTCAGGTCACTAATTTGCCCAACGCTGCGAATAGTAAAATGGGAATAAGTTTGGACCGCTCCAGGTTTGGGAACGACAATGAATATCGAAACACCATTGATCGCAATCATTTTATCATCCATGAATTTGCAGGTAGCGAAAGACGCGCCATGCATATACGAGGAGGGGCTTCAATTCATGACTATATGCGTATTGACTCCAACTTTATTGAGGCAAAGGCAGGCGGTAATTCTGATATATTAACCAAATTTGTGGATATTGACATCAGTGGGGCAGAAAATTTCCACATTACCAACAATACCCTCAATACCACCAATACTTTTGCAACCGGTAATAACCGATGGGGTTTTTTTATGGTGAATGGGGCAACCACACCTGCCGAGGGCAACAAGTTTTGGCTCAATACCATTACGGGTATAGGCCCTGACGACGGCTGTTGTGCGGTGCATGCCCTCGACGCAGGGCCCTGGAGCATTTGTTCTAATACTACCGATCAAACTTATCGTGGTTTCCATTTTACCGGCAATTGTGGTAAATCTGTGTTTGGCCTGAATACCTTTAATAACCACAATTACGATCCCCTCCAGCTTTATGTTGGCGGTACAGGGTTGTTTATGCAAGGCCATGGAGCCGATAATGCGTTTTTAGGTATTCAGGAATGCCAGAGTAACCATTGGGAGATAGTGGATTATGCGTTTCCCAATGCGTATACCGCAATTATTATAGGAAATGAGTTGAATGGGCCAAGTAATCCCACCCTTCAAAAAAATGAATTCAGGGTAGAAAACCTGAACGATGCGCACCAGGCGCCAATTGACAGGAATCCAATGCAGAATTGGTTCAAAACCGGTGAATGCTTACAAGCACCTACCGGCTGTGTGGAGCAGGACCTGAATACCTTTGATGAACACGATATTTGGGTGCGCGACCATTATCCTTATCCACAAGCCACTCCGGGCGTGGAAGAATGGCAAAGTACGCGCTATGTATTGGCCAAACTGATGCGCTACCCCAATCTGGCATCCGGCGCTACGCTTACCTTCAGAAATGCCTACAGCCAAAGTTCGGCAGCGCTTTTTGCCCGTTTTGATTCCTTAATGAACGCCATTTCGTTGGCTACCACTGCCTCGCAGACTACCCTGAACGGTATATACGCAAATATCCAAAGCAAACAGGCTCAGATCAATGCCCTGGATGCTACCGTTTCGGATTACAGTGCTATTCCAATAGGAATGTTGTCTGATCGAGCTGTTTTGTTGGGCGAATTGGCGGCGCTTACGGTACAACTAAACACCTTACAGGCACAAAACGAAAGTGTAAGACTGCCGCTGCTTGCAGCCTGCGAACAATTCAATAATACCTTGCCGGCTAACCAGGCGTATGAGCAAAATCAAAAGGTACTGAATGCCCTTGCTATCCAACAGGCGAGAGGAATTGAATTGTCGGAAACGGATAAATCGGCTCTTCATGCTATTGCCCAGCAGTGTACACAGGTGGCCGGTCGTACCAAAGAAGCCGCATCAGCCATGTTGCCCCCGGAAGAAAGCGGACCGTATTGGCATGAGGATCCGAATGTGGACAATTGCCCGCAACGAACGTCAAGAGACGCTAAACTTCAGGATTTTGGATGCACGTTATCCCCTAATCCGGTCTCGGATATGTTGCGCCTGCAATTTGACGGCCCATTTGTTGGTACTTTAGTTATTTCAGACCTTTCTGGTCGGGTGATCCAACAACTTGACACAGGGGAACAAACTAATGCGCTGGATATTCCAGTGAATCAGCTGATCAATGGTGTTTACCTCATCACTTGTACTGATCAGGCCAAAAACTGGTCGGCTTCCTCCAAATTTGTGGTACTCCGATAATTTTTTTCAAACTTCTGCCCTCTGCCTAATAGTCAGGCAGAGGGCAAATTCCATTTCTGCCATGCAAAAAATACTGCCCATTTTCGCTGCGCTAACCCTTTCAATCACCGCCTTTTCC
>DATGWL010000031.1:0-59724 GCA_035299505.1 Saprospiraceae bacterium
GTTTCAGCGTGAGCTGGTAAGTGGCCAGGGTATCGCAGGCATTGCCTTGTCCGGCCAGGGTGAGGTTCACGGTAGCCGGTGCAGTGTAGTTTTGTCCACCCAGGGAGATGGATTCGCCGGGGCAGAGTGGGATGTTCTGGGTGAAAGATGCCTGCGGTTTCAGCGTGAGCTGGTAAGTGGCCAGGGTATCGCAGGCATTGCCTTGTCCGGCCAGGGTGAGGTTCACGGTAGCTGGCGCGGTGTAGTTTTGGCCGCCCAGGGAGATGGATTCGCCGGGGCAGAGCGGGATGTTCTGGGTAATTTCTATTTGAGCCGCTTCATTTGATGAAATCAAAATAGCTTGTGTAATGATTGTTCCAGTTGCACCTGGAGTTGCCCCATTTGCATTATTTTGATTTGCAACCCCATTTTGGCCTCCATTTACATTAATGGTTAGATTAGAAAAGTTTAAATTTGCCAACAACTTACCACCACCGCCACCTCCACCAGGTCCGATGATTTGTGATTGTACGAAGAATAAACAATCTCCTCCGAATCCTCCTGCTAACTGACAGTCTAAAATCCCTGTAATTTGACTTGCATGCAGAAAAATTGTGCCGCCAGCACCACCACCGCCTTGGCCATCATTTCTTTCTGTTCCTCCAGCTAAAACATTTTGACCGTTGGCAACAATCTGCTTTCCGTTCGAAATCAAGTTATTGGCAATTAAAATTACGATGCCACCGCCGTTTCCTCCTGAGGTGCCATGGTTGTCATTGGTATGACCAGCTCCGCCACCGCCGCCTAATAAAAGCCTTTGACTATTTTGAGCATACAAATTTAATCCACCAACCCCATTAGTTCCAGGTGTTGGTGAGCCTGACGGGGTGTTATAGTACTCTAATCCACCGAAACCTCCAGCTCCAGCATTGCCACCTCCACCACCTCCACCATTATGAGAGTTCCCTGCGCCTCCTCCGTTAGCAGCTTTACCTCTTCCATAAGATTTGTCCAATGGAATAATTGTAATTCCTTCTCCTTTTTGACCAGATACAATTGGATCTGGGGAATAAAAATACCCTACTTCTCCATAGGGCGCGGCATTTGCATCTTCGACGATGCCACCTCTAAACCCCTTACCGGTTACGTTGATGTTACTATTTAGCGTTAAAGTTCCAGAAACATCAATTACTAGCACACCACCAGTTGTTCCATTCCATTCTTGGCATGTAAGTACATTTGAAACCGTAGCATCAGTATATTCTGGCACTTTGATGAGTTGTACCTTTCCTGCGATGTCATAACTCCCTAATGTTTTGTTTAATAGTTCTATTTGCCCGTTTGAAACGGATTTTATTCTGTTAAGCTCATACAAGCCTGCACTGTTGGAGCCAATGACGTCACCAAAAGTAGGGCTGTTGGATTGATCAATCGTTGCTCCCTGCATTTGGATAAGCAATACTTTGTCATTCGGAGCAAAACCTTGAGTAGTTCCGACCTTTAAAATGGTATTGAAGCAACCTGAAATGTTGTTAACCGGAGTGTATGCATTGACAACTCCACTGATATTTTGAGCCATTAACAAGTGACTTGTAAAAATCAATCCGGCGCCAAAAAGTAGCTTTGAAATCTTCATGTAGAAATGTGTATTTAGATGTTTTAAATGTTTAGGTGGTGGCTTTTATGTTCCTTTGCGACAAATTGCATTACAATGTCGTGGAAAAAATCCCTTTTATACTTTGCCTGGCAATCAATTCGTTTCTCTGAAAATCTGGAGCATTTCAATAATATCTGGTCATACTATAGCAGATGGAAAACTTCATTTGAGCCAGGTAAAAGTTCTGTTAAGGATGAGTTGCCCTGGATCAATTTCCTTGCCATTAATTGTTTGCAAAACAATATTAGGCCCGAATTTAAGGTTTTTGAATTTGGTGGCGGTGGATCCACATTGTTTTTTAGCAAAATTGTCGCTGAGATTGCAACAGTAGAAGACAACCTAGACTGGTATAATACTCTCAATGAAATTATCGCATCAAGGGGTATTACAAATTGGAAGGGTTTCTTTGTGCAGCCAGAGCCAGTGTCATCTTCTTCAACCAGATCCTTCAAGAACCCCAAGGATTTCATGAGTCGAATGGAAATTCATGCTGATATGAGTTTTGAAAAGTATGCTAAGGCAATTCATCACTATCCATTAGAGTATTTTGACCTGATTCTTGTAGATGGAAGGGCAAGACCTTCGTGCATTGAACAGGCCTTGCCTTTTCTGAAATCAGGAGGAATTTTAGTTGTGGACAACACTGAACGATCATATTATCTCGAACCATTCAAAGAGGTTTTGTCGTCAGATTTTGAGGTTTTGGAAGATAGGATAGCTCCTGTCTCGTATACCCCGGATTTTACTAGAACTTCAATTTTCAGAAAAAAGGTTAAATAATTCCTAAAAGCTATTCAAGTCAGCACTTTGAACCCGTTTTTTCCATTCAAGAGTATCTTGATAAATTCTTGGTTCACTAACCACCAATTACTTACACCCGCATTATGTCTAAAATCCTCTGGGCCGACGACGAGATTGATCTCCTGAAACCACACCTGATGTTCCTGCAAAACAAAGGCTATGAAGTGGTCACTGCCACCAATGGCTATGACGCCGTAGACCTGTACACAGAACAGGCCTCTGATATTGACGTGGTGTTTCTGGACGAAAGTATGCCTGGCCTGACTGGCTTGGAAGCCTTGATGAAAATCAAAGCCCTGAACCGGAACGTACCGGTTGTGATGATTACCAAAAATGAAGCCGAACATGTAATGGAGGATGCCATCGGCGGCCAGATTTCCGACTATCTGATCAAGCCGGTGAATCCCAACCAGATTCTGCTCACACTGAAACGTATTCTGGATAACAAGCGACTGCTGAGCGAAAAAACTGCGCTCAATTACCAACAGGAATTCCGGGAAATTTTCATGGAAATTACCGGCGGACTGGATCAGACCCAGTGGGTGGATGCCTATAAAAAAATTGTCAACTGGGAAATGCGCGTGGATGCCAACCAGGCTACCGGAGTGAGTGAAATACTATCGCAGCAGAAGGAACAGGCGAATACAGAGTTCTCCAAATTCGTGACCAAAAATTACTTCGACTGGGTAGACAGGGGTAAAGAAGTAGGCCCGATTATGTCGCACTCCATGATGCGCAAACATATTTTCCCGCACATCGGCAACGGCGTGCCCACCGTGGTGGTTCTGCTTGATAATCTTCGGTACGATCAGTGGAAAACCATTGAACCCATCCTGAATGAACAGTTCCGGACAGAAAACGAAGGCTATTTCTTCAGCATCCTGCCTACTGCAACGCAATACAGCCGCAATGCCATTTTTGCCGGTATGATGCCTGCTGATATTGAGAAAAACTTCCCTGACAAGTGGAAGAACGATACCGATGAGGGAGGCAAAAACATGTTTGAGGACTTTTTCCTGGGCAAACAAATTGAACGCTCCTTCCGCAAGCCCGTTAAATGGGATTATGTAAAGGTCACCAATGTCAATCATGGTAAGGAGTTGAATGACAACATCCTGCACTACCTGAACAACGACATCACGGTGATTGTGTACAACTTCATCGATATGCTCTCACACGCGCGCACAGAAATGGAAGTGCTCAAGGAATTGGCAGGCGATGAACGTGCTTATCGCTCGCTCACCCGTTCCTGGTTCCTGCACTCGCCGCTCTGGACGGCGCTGCAAAAACTGGAAGGCAGGGATGTGCAATTGTTTGTTACCACCGACCACGGCACCATACGCGTGCAAACCCCGTCGAAGGTGGTTGGCGACCGTGAAACCACCACCAACCTGCGGTATAAAGTGGGCAGAAACCTGCAATATGAGGCCCGTGATGTGCTGGCCATTAAAGATCCGCTGAGTGCTGGTTTGCCTCGCCCGAACATCAGCAGCACCTTCATCTTTGCGAAAGAGGACTATTTCTTCCTTTATCCCAACAACTACAATCATTACCACAACTACTACCGCAATACCTTCCAGCACGGAGGTATTAGTCTGGAGGAAATGATTTGTCCGGTAGTGCGGATGAGGAGTAAGTAAATCTCTGGTTGGACAGAGGTTGTTTGGGGTCATTTGAGGTCATTTGAGGGCATTTAGGGGTCATTTAGAGTCATTTTGAGGTCATTAGGGGTCATTTGAGGTCATTTTAAGGTCATTTGTGCTCATAAAGAGTATGATACTGGACATTTTGTTTTTAGAAACCTTATAGGTCTGAAAACAAAATATCCAGTACTATGCTCTTACGCCCCCAAATGACCCCCAAATGACCCCCAAATGACCCCTAAATGACCCCTAAATGACCCTAAATGACCCCCAAATGACCCCTAAATGACCCCTAAATGACTCTAAATGACCCCCAAATGACCCCCAAATGACCCCTAAATGACTCTAAATGACCCCTAAATGCCTTTTATCAATAAAAAAAAATCCCCCTCCACATTGCTGCGGAAGAGGACATCCCAAAAACCGATTACATCTTTATATCGACAACCCGCCAGAGGGGTTGAGATAAAATCATTTGAAGAGCTCCTTAAGAGCTGTGCGCATAGTGTTGTTTCTGAAGAGTTCCGGAAAAAGGAAGGAGACGCTGCCAAGGGATTATTTTCCGGATGCGATTTTCTTCATGCAAAATTAACGCCACTTTCCATTTTTTAGCATACTCAGGCAAGGATGTTTCCAAAGTTTTTTGTGGAAGTGTGCGCACACATGCAACACTTATGTATAGAACAACCACTGTGCATTTAATTGATTTCCAGCGAATTATTGAGTTCTTCGAGACGTAAGTTTAATGCTGAGTGTTGCTGGTTCAGGTAGGAAATTTGCGTTTCTTCATTGGTTAAAAGCGCATCAATTTCTCCAAAATTGTCAGCAATCCGACCCTTTATGGTGCGCACATAACCCCGCAATTTGCTTTCCAAAGCTTCCTGCATCTGAATCCTGCCCTGGCTGATCTCGGTTTCATACCCTTTCACGATCTTGCTTCGCTGGGCCCGGGCAGTAAATCCGGCAAACAACATTCCAATACCGGTGAGTAATCCACCTGTAACATCAAACACGGTCATTTTGGTTACCCCGGCCAGCACTAAACCAATAATGGCGGCGCCACTTCCGGCTGCAATATTGGGCGATACCGTGGTGTTTTCCGGGAAAAGTTTGCCATCGTTGAAATTTTCAGAACGGGTCATAAACCGACCGAATGCCTCCTGCAACTCCTTCATCACGGCGGCCCTTTTTTCTGAAATGGTATCAAAAATATAGCTGTCGCTTTTGACCACCGTATCTGTCGCCCGGATTTTCAGGTCAATCATTTTAGCCATTTGCTGTACAGAATCTGCCAGATCTACCACACCGTCGTTGAGCTTGTTGCGGAGCTCTGCATTCAACTGCAATTCCAGTTGTTTGGCCAGTGCATTAAGCCAGTCAGAAATACTGGCCTGTTTGCTGAATAAACCCATCACTGAGCGTTTCAGCAAAGCCGGAAAAGACAAACCATCAGATAATTCCTGTCCTATACCGCGGGTAATTCGGTCGTACCCATTCAGCAGGTTTTCGATCAGCAGGTCTACATGGTGGTTGGACTTTCTTTCCTGATTATCAAGTGTTTGGCTGATATCGTTGCGAAATTCCGTGTCGAGTTTGAATTGTTCGGCCCGGGTATGTAGGTCGGTGGCAAGTTTATCCAGGATAAAACGTGAGGTACTCAGGTTGTTTTTCAGTTTGAGGGCAGCCCCTCTTCCCCCGGTAACATGCGTGCGTATGTAATCCCGTACCGCCGAAAAGTTACTTTGGTCAAAACGGCCTTCCAGCTCGGCTTTGGCGCTGGTAGCAAAAATGATGGGCTCGTCTACGCCTTTTTTAAGTGCAAATTCATACAGGCCTCGTTCGTTTACAGCCAGATCTTCAGCCGATAACAGGTCTTTTTGTTGCAGCACAAAAATGATCTTCTTGTGCCAATCGCGGTGGATAAAATCAAAGAAATCCCAGGCCGATTGCCGGTAAGGATTTTTGGCCTCAAAAACGAAAATAACCAGATCGCTGGCCGGAATGAAGTTTTCGGTAATTTCTTGGTGATTGGCAATGATGCTGTTGGTGCCGGGCGTGTCAACCACAGCAATATCCTTCAGGATATCAACCGGCAGAAACAGTTTTTTGAGATACGGATTTACCACCACCACTTCTTCCTTTTCTCCATACAGGATTTGTTGTACGGTATCGGTCATAGGTTGTGGCGCAACGGCACAGATATCCCGGCCAGCTTCCAGCAAGGCATTCACGAAGCTGCTTTTGCCGGCTTTTACTTCACCTACGATCACGAACATAAAGGGCTCCGACATTCGGTTGCGGAGTTCGCCCACCATAACGGCCAGTTCTTTATGCCCGATTTCCTGGCTGAGCTGCTGCAAATCTTTCACAAGGTCTTCGCATTGAACGCGAAGCGCTAGGGTACGTTGGTTGAGAATCATGCGTCAAACATAGGTGTTTTCAAAAAAAGTAAAAAGCAGCCTTATCGAATAAATTGACAGGGTTATGGATTGAACTGTCAGAGATTTCCAACGGAGCTTGGGTCAGCATGAGGGATCTCAATAATTTGCCCTGAACAAAGAATTCATTCCTGCGTTAAGGCCGGAAAATTCAACTTTCATTAAACACACACACACTACATCCATGAAAAACAGCATTTGTTTAGTATTCATCGCTTTGTTTGGAAGTTTCTTCCTGGTCTCGGACCTTCAGGCACAAAACGCAAGCCCTAAGCGTGAAGTTGGTCTGCAATTTAGCTCACTGGACCTGAATGGCTCATCTTTCAGCGCCTTCTATAAAAAGGAAAAAAAGGAAAATGTTTACCGCCGTATCCGGTTCGCTACTGGTAGAATTCAACTGGATTTGCTTGAAGAACAAACGAATTTTGATTTCAATGTTGGTATGGCAATCGGTCGTGAAAAACGTAAATCACTGGACGATAAACTGGTTTTCTACCATGGTCCGGAGTTTGCCGCCAGTGTTTCCATTTTTACTTCTGAGGTAGATGATGATGTAACGCCCATTCTGGTATCCCCGTCTTTTGGCTGGGTATTTGGTTTGCAGCACAGCTTCAACGATCGCTGGGCCATCAATATCGAAACGATCCCTAGTTTCCGGGCATCTTTCAATTATTATGGCGGTGATGGGATTGGCTCTGCAGAAGGATTGTTCTTTGGTGTTGGCGGCTCCAATACCGTTAGCCTGAGCGTTCTCCGGAAGTTTTAAATGATATCACCACTAAGTTACGAAGGGCACTAGAGTGTGTCTGAAAAACATTGCCGGAGATGAAAATAGCAGATTTTGGGTCCTGACCGAGCGCTCTTTTTCGGGGAATAATCGGGCTTATTGTCCGAAAAAGACGCGAAAGGCAGGTTTCAAAAGATGCATTTTCAGCCCGGTGAATGTTTTTCAGACACACTCTAGTGCCCTTCGTGACTTAGTGGTATCCACCAATTAAAACTCCAGCACAAACCTGGCGCCTCTCCCTGCCGCTGAACTGACCCTGATATCTCCGCCATGTAATTGCATAATTTGCCGGGAAATGCTGAGCCCAACGCCGGTTCCGGTGGCTTTGGTGGTAAAAAACGGTATAAAAACCTCATCCAGCAACTCAGAAGCAATGCCCGGACCATTGTCTTCCACTTCAATAAAAGTTTTGCCTTTGGGATCAGCTCCAGCACGCAGGGTAATCCGCGGCGCAGCGGTTTCGGCCGAAGTCAGGGCTTCCCGCGCATTTTTTACCAGATTGATCAGAATCATTTCCAGTTGGCCGGGGTCTGCCTGAATACGCAGGTCTTCAGGTTGAACAAAATACTCCAGCATAATTTTTTGTTCCCGCATTTCCGGAAGGGTCAATTGTACCACCCTTTCCAGCAGGTTCTTAACCAAAAACTCCTCCATTCGGGGCGCCGGAATAGCACTGAACGACCTGTATGCTTCCACGAAATTCATCAGTCCACGACTCCGGGAGGCCACCACTTCCAGGGCCTCCGTAAGGTCGGCAGCGGCGGGCGAGTTGTCCAGATCGTGCCGCACGATGTCTTGCGCAGTTTCTACCAGCGACACAATGGGCGTAACAGAGTTCATGATTTCATGCCGCAGAACACGTGTCAGGTTTCGCCAGGCATCTACTTCTTTGCGTTGCAATTCCGGGTGAATGTTCTGCAGTGTCAGCAAACGAACTGCCCGCCCCTGCAAACTCACGCTCACGCCTTGTACGGCCAGTTGTCTGCCGGATTCCGGTTGGTACAACATTTTACCCTTGGAGCTCAGTTGATGCACAAATTGGGTAAGCGCCTTGTGTCGTTCCGGCAAATCGTGCAGGTGGTGCAGCCGGTATACCCCAAGCAATTGAAAGGCAGCACTGTTAGACACCAATACGGCAGATTGGCTATCAAATACCAAAATACCTGCGCTGAGGTGTTGAACGATGGTGTTGAGAAACAAGAGATTGGCTTCCTTTTCTGCCCGGGTTTGTCGGAACGCTTCCAGTACTTCGTTGAATTGTCGGTTAACTTCGGCAAAAGAATCGCCTTTTTCCTTGCCGGATGCAAACCGGATAGCAAAATCAGAATACCGTACGCTTTCAAAAAAACGGGCCAGCCTGCGGTTGGTATCGTTCACATACCTGAATAAGCTTATGGCCAATCCCAGCGCTACCAATAACATCAAAAGGCTCAAACCTGGCTGCGGTTCGGGCCACATGGCAGCTACTGCCGCAGCTGCAATGGCCAGCGATAGCAATACAATACGCCAGATAAGGGCGATAGAAAAGGTGCGGACTAGTGCCATGTGCTAAATAAGTTCGTCGATGTGCATCTCAATGCCCCGAACCATTTTTCCTAAAGGTAAATCATTTTCATCCGCACCAAATGGTTCTTCAATCTCCTCGGCAATCAACTCCAGACTAGCCAATACAAAGAAGATGAAGCCAACTATCGGAATTACCCAGTAACCCAGGTTGAACACAAAGCCAAACGGCAGGGTTACCACATAAAACAAGACGAATTTTTTGATGAAAACACTGTAGGAATAGGGAATGGGCGTATTTTTAATACGTTCGCAGGCGCCACAGATATCGGTGAAGGATTGTAATTCGCTATTGAGAAACAGCAATTGTTCGCCAGTGATTTTTTTGGATTCCAACATCTGCTGAGCCTTCCGCATCATCAGAGCAGCCACCTGATTGGGCAAATGTTTCTCCAGATCTATTTTGTGTTGCAACGCTTCCGGTATGTCGTCGAAGAGTTCCAGGCGAGTTTCTTCACTGCGTAAATGATTTTTGAGCGTCAGGGCGTACATTGGGATGGTTTTGCGGAAAAAAGTGCGGTCCGGATCACCCTGAGGCAATATTGCCGCCAGTTTCATAGCCAGGTTCCGACTGTTGTTCACCAGTGCACCCCAGAGTTTGCGGCCCTCCCACCAACGCTCATAGGCGGTGTTGGTACGGAATACCAGCAGGAATGAAATGACAAAACCAAGCAGGGTATGCATGATGGACACATTGCGGATATGGCTTTTTTCACTCAATTGCCAAACTTCTATTTCCAGCCAGGCTACCAGCCATGAATAGGCGCAAACCGCCAGAATCCAGGGAAATAAACGCCGAACCGTGTCGGAACGGTGAAAATGATACGGCCAAACAAACCAGGCCTTGGGATCGTGTGCTATCATGGATGGTGGACGGTTGACGGTTGATGGCTTACGGTGGACGGTTGACGGCTTACGGGTTACGGCTTACGGTTGACTGCTTACGGTTGAAGGCTTACGGCTTACGGTTTACGGCTTACGGTTTACGGCTTACGGCTTACGGTTTACGGTTGACGGCTTACGGTTGAAGGCTTACGGCTTACGGTGCGTGGGTAGCTAGATTAATGTGAGTTGTCATCCCCGGTAGGGGACCTACACAAGCCCGGTTACGAGATTATCCCCTGGCAAAGAGGATTGCCCGCAGCCTGGCTTGTGTAGGTTCCGAGTACTCGGGAACATAGAATGACAACTCACATTATTTTAATTACCCACGCACCGTCCACCGTAGGCCGTCTACCGTCCACCGTCCACCGTCCACCGTCAACCATCCACCGTCTATAACTGATATTTTTCTAAGCGGCGGTATAGGGAAGCTCTGGTGAGGCCGAGCTCCTGTGCGGCTTCGGTGATGTTTCCGTGGTATTTTTGAAGAGCTTTCATGATGAGTTGTTTTTCCATGTCGTCGAGATTCATGGTAGGCAGATTCAGGTCCTGATCAGTTCCTCCTTCCCGGAAAAAGAAATCTTCCGGCTGCAGTTTTTCTGTTTTCGACATGATGACGGCTCTTTCCACGGCATGTTGGAGTTCGCGGATATTTCCGGGCCAGGCATAGCGGTGCATTTCTTTCAGCAGGGCTGCGCTCAGTCCGTTTACCGGCCGTTTGTATTTGCGGGCAAATTCCTTCAGAAAGTGCATGGCCAGCGGCTCTATATCGTCGGTCCTTTCCCGCAAGGCTGGCAAATGGATTTCAATGGTATTGATCCGGTAAAGCAAATCCTGTCGGAACTGTCGATTTTTGACCGCTTCAAACAGGTTTTGATTAGTAGCGGAAATGACCCGCACATTAACCGGCCTGGACCTGTTGGAGCCTACCCGGGTAACGGTTCGGTTTTGCAGCACGGTAAGCAATTTAGCCTGGGCGCCCAACGAGAGGTTGCCAATTTCATCCAGAAAAATGGTGCCGGCATCGGCGGCTTCAAACCGGCCGGGGCGATCTTCGCGGGCATCGGTGAAGGCGCCTTTGACATGGCCAAACAGCTCACTTTCAAATAGCGTTTCGGTAATAGCGCCCATATCTACCTTTACAAAATTCTCCTGCGCGCGCTGGCTATGCGCGTGAATGGCTTGGGCTACCAGGTCTTTTCCGGTGCCATTTTCGCCCAGCAGCAGTACATTGGCATCGGTTTCGGCCACCCGTAACACTGTTTCCCACACCTGTTTCATGGCCTGACTTTGAAAAATCAAGTCGGGCAAATCGCTGGTGGCGGCCAAATTGCGACCCAGTTGTTTGGATTTTAATTGGTCGTTTTCTTCCCGGCTGGCCTTTAGTTTTAAAGCGGAGTGCAGGGTGGCTAGCAGTTTTTCATTATCCCAGGGTTTGAGCACAAAATCTGTTGCGCCATTTTTGATGGCCCGAACGGCAAGTTCTACATCACCGTACGCTGTTATGAGTACTACCACTGCCTCCGGATATATCTCCAGAATTCGGGCCAGCCAGTCGAACCCCTCTTGTCCGGTATTTTTAGCGCTGCGCCCGAAGTTCATATCCAGCATAATCACCGAGTACCGCTTTTCGTGCAGCAGCATCGGTATCTCTTCCGGATCACGGGTAGTATCAACTTCGGCAAAATGGCGCTTGAGGAATAATTTCCCGGCACTTAGAACGCCCGGGTTATCGTCCACAATGAGCAGGGAGGATTCATTCATATGCATACAGACTATCTCCTGCAAATCAAGTGAAAATTTCAGACATGGTGTCCGTTTTCGGACAGCAGTTTTTTTACGCAGACCATTGAGATGGAGCAGGGGGCATCTTTTACAAGTCTTTTACAAGCTTTTACTGCCAAAATCTGGCGCCGAAAACGGTGACAAATACTTTTGTCCCACTTTTTACACCACAAACAATTCAGCTATGATGTTCCGTTTTAAATCTCTGTTTTTCGTTTTAAGCATGGTTTTCCTGGCAGATGCTGCCCAGGCTCAGGAGCCTTTTACGCAATGCACAGCGGCATTTTTGAACAAAAAAATGGTGGTTGATGAATACTCCCCCACCGGAAAATGCAGCCTTCCGCAAAACGCAACGGGCACACTCACCGTTTGCACCGCCGATTTATCGCCCGAGCGCAGTATTCCACTGGAAAAAATCAGGTTCAAAATTGCCCTGAAAAAAAAGCAGGCTAATACCCTGATCATGTTTTCAGATGTGACCTACAAAGAGGTGAACATTGAAAAGGTGCTCGCCCAATGCCAGCCAGGCGATAACATTGTGCTTATGACCCTGGATAACCGTTATTCCCTGCCCCACCACGAGATCCTTGTGTTGGGAAGTGAGTGAGTGAATGAGTGAATAAGTGAGTGAGGCGTTTGGCTTGGCTTTCATACAAATCTCAAGCCCAGCGTCTCACTCACTCATTCACTCACTCACTCTTAAGACTCTTCACCGGGTTAATCAACGCAGCTTTGATACTTTGCACACTTACCGTGAGGATTGATACCAAAATGGATATACCGGCAGTGGCCACAAATACCCAGGGACTAATATCAATGCGGTAATCTATTTTAGACAGGGCTTTTTGAGCGCCAAATAAGCCAATTGGCAGGGCAATTACGATGGCCAGAAGAACCAGTTTGAGGAAGTCTTTGGCCAGCAGGCCGGTTATACCCAGTACATTGGCGCCCAGCACTTTACGTATACCAATCTCTTTGGTACGCCGTTCAGCCGTGAAGGCTGCCAACCCAAAAAGTCCTAAACAGGAAATGAGTATGGACATCCCGCCAAAAATATTGGCAAGAAATCCCATCTGCTTTGCGCGTTGGAATCGTTTTTCACATTGCTCATCCATAAAATAGGGCTCAAAAGGACGATTGGGCCATAGTTTTTTGTAAGCAGCACCAATTTGATCCATGCTTGATTTCCATTGATCGTTGTTACTCAACTTGATGAAGCAATTGTGGTCTGAAGATTCCTCCCAAAAGATTACCGTTGGCTCGGCCATGGCTGAAGGGTCGTTTTGCACAAAGTCTTCCACTACGCCGATAATGGTGCGGGTAGTATCAAACCTGATCTGCTGTCCAACCGGATTGTTGAGTCCCATACGTGCCACGGCTGTTTTATTCAGTATCACCGTAAAGGAGTCTTGCTTGCCGCCAAAGTCACGACCCTCCAAAAGTTTAAGACCGATAGTTTTAGCAAAACCTTCGCCCGCATTAGTAATGGTTACCAGAAAGTCTTGATCCTCTGTTTTTCCAGGCCACTCAATGCCGGTTGTGTTCGACCCGAAATTGAGCATATTTCCGGAAACAGAGCAAACCCCGGACACCTGTGGCAGTTGCTGGACTTCCTGCCGGAATACCTCCCATTGGTTGACGGTTCCGCCACCCATGGGTACAAAAAGCAGGTTTTCCTGGGTAAAGCCAAGAGGTCGGTTGCGCAGGTGTTCAATTTGCTGCCAAAGAAAAATGGTGCCTAAAATAAGTAAGGTGGAAAAACTGAACTGAGCTACTACCAGAATTTTACGCAAGCCACCGGCTCCGCCTTTCTTTTGATCGGAAAGGTCATTTTTCAATACACGAACCGGGTTAAACCGGGAAAGAAAAAACGCAGGATAGCTGCCCGCAATCAAACCTGTAATCAAGCTGCCAGCCACCAGTAGCCCCCAGAAATTCCAGCCTACTTCTCCCAGGGCGATGGCTTTTTCTGTCATACGGTTAAAGGAGGGCAAACAAAACCAGGCTATGCACAAAGCCAATGCAAGCGATATGGAAGTAAGCAGGATGGTTTCGCCCAAAAACTGTGCTATTAATCCGCTCCTTCCCGCCCCAATGGCCTTGCGTACGCCTACCTCGCGGGCGCGCAGCGACGAGCGTGCCGTAGATAGGTTCATGAAATTGATACATGCAACCAGAATGATGGCTATCCCCAGAATGCCAAGTAGCCTGACCATATCGATGCGCCCTCCATTAGGCTTGCCATTACTGAAGGAGGCTTCCAAACGGTATTTCGCGTATGGCCATGCGTGTACGTGTGCATTGGCATCCGGGATTTTTGACTGAATAAAGTTGTATAACTTTTCGTTCAGGGCGGTCAGATCTGTGCCGGGCGCTGTTTCAATCCAGGTAGGAAGTGCATTGTCAGAATAACCTGTTATCCAGTCAGCATTAGCTTTTTCAAAAACAGTAAAAGGGAATAATGCCTCAAACTGTAAGCTACTGTTCAAAGGAACATCCTTCAAAACAGCCGCTACCTTGTAGTCAAATCTATTGTTGACATTCAAAGGCTGCCCAATCGGGTTCTGGCTTCCGAAAATCTTTTTGGCTAATCTTTCTGTAATCACCACAGAGCCTGGATCTGTCAATGCCGCTTTAGGATCGCCTTCCAGTGCCGGAAACGTAAACAACTCCAGGAAAGAAGGGTCTACATACATGGATGGCTCCCGAAAAACTTTATCGCCGTGCCTGATCAGACGCCGATCACCCCAACTAGCCCGGGCAACGTTGGTAATTTCCGGAAACTCCCGTTTCAAATCAGCCGCTAAAGGCCCGGGCAAAGCTTCAAAGGTATAGGTAACGCCATCTGAATTCTGATCCTGTAACAATACGTGTACGTTTTCCAGATGCTCATGAAAACGGTCATAAGAAAACTCATCCAACACCCATAACAGAATCAAAATCCCACTGGCCAGACCGACCGCCAGGCCCGTAATGTTCAGCAATGAGAAAGTAATATGCTTCCTCAAATTGCGCAACGCAGGTTTTATGTGATGTATCATAGCTAAAATTTTTGTCAATTTTTCCACTCACTCATTCACTCACTCCTCAGGCTCTCAACCGGGTTTTCCATGGCCGCACGGATACTTTGATACAATACCGTGCCTAAGGCCACCACCAACACCACCAATCCCGACACCAGAAACATCCATACTTCCAGGTCAATCCGGTAGGCATAAGCCTCCAGCCATTGCCGCATCAGCCAGGCCGAGATAGGAGAGGCCAACAAAACGGCCAGCAAAACCAGCTGCAAAAAATCACGGGTGAGCAGGGTGGTAACACTGAGTATACCGGCGCCCAGGACCTTGCGGATACCAATTTCTTTTTTGCGCCGCTGCATCTGAAACGCCGTCAGGCCCAACAGTCCCAGACAGGAAATAGCAATGGCCAGACCGGCAAAAACACCAAAAAGGGTGCTAAATCTGGATTCCTGCTGGTATTGACGGGCAAAGTTCTCATCCAAAAACCAATACCTGAACGGCTGATCCGGGTACAATGCTAACCAGATATTTTGCACTGCTGCCAGGGCAGACTGCATTTGTTCCGGGTGTATTTTTATAGTGGTATACGACAGTTCTTCCGGCGAAAAGCAGTAGTACAACGTAGGTTTTGGGGTGTTTTTCAAGCTTTCGATGTGAAAATCCTCCACAACGGCGCCAACTACCATGGTTGACCCGCCTTCGCTGTTTTCGTAAGCAATTTCCTGCCCAATAGCAGCTTCAGGCGTGGGAAATCCCAAGGCTTTGCGCATGGTTTCATTAAGGGTAACATGTCGGTACCGGGCGCTGCGGTCTGTATAATACTTATGGGTTCCGGCCAGTACTTTTACCCCAAACAAGGAGAAAAACTGTTCATCTGTTTCTACAAAGTAGGACGTAATGCGCGCATAATCGGGTTGTTGCGTCCAATGCAACGGCCGGTTACTGCCGCTGATACTATTGACCCCCAAACCGGGCACAATGCTGGAAAAGGCCATGCCGCTGACGCCCGGGATCTGCAGGCATTTTTGCTGGAGCACTTCCAGTTTGCGCATGCTCAATGAATCTCTTTGCCCTGAAAAGCGCACAGAAACCAGCTGATCAAGCGAAACACCCAGTTCGTGTTGCCGTAAATAATGCAACTGCCGTCCAACTACCAAAACGCCGAAAATGAGTCCGGCAGAACAAATAAACTGCGTAGTAACCAGGCTTTTGCGCAAAAAACTGCCTTTCATAGGCCCAAATCGGCCCCGAAGTGCTTCTGAAGGGCGAAATCCCGACAGCACCAGGGCCGGGTACAAACCAGCCAGTATGGCCATGCCGGTTACCACACCCACACTTGTGACCCAAAAACCAGGATCAAAGGTGGTTTCGGGCGTAATACCGGCCAGTTGGGCAAAAGCGGGTTGAAGCTGCGAGTACAACACCGTAGCCAGGCCGAGTGCTGCAAGACAAAGTATCAGATGTTCCATCAGGAATTGTGCCACCAGATTGCTCCGGTTGGCGCCTATGGCTTTTCGCACGCCTACTTCCTTCGCGCGCTCCTGCGCAAAGGCGCCCGCGAGATTGATGTAATTGATCAGGGCAATGCCGAGGATTAACACGCCGATCAAACCGAGGAACTGCACCGTTCGGGCCTGACTGTTGGGTTCCAGTTCGTAGGTGAGGTCGGAATGCAGGTGTATATCGGTGAAACGCTGAATGTCCAGGGCAATACCGGCGTCTTTGAGCTGGTTTTGGTTGATTTTAGCTAGTTCCTGCCGCACCTTTTCCGGGTTGGCGCCGGGCGCGAGTTGTACATAATTGTAATCCCAGTAGGAGTCAAAATTATCCTGATGACCGGTGGAATAACGGGTGGCATAGGAAAGCAGGAGGTCGAACTTCAGGTGGGTGTTTGGCGAAGGATCTGCCACCACAGCTGCCACGGTATATTGGCCGGCCATCATGCCATTGCTGATCCGGAGTATTTTTCCCAGTGCAGGCTCCGCCCCGAAGATTCTCCGGGCCTGACTTTGGGTGATTAATGCCTGATTGGGCTGATGTAGACAAGTATTTGGATCGCCTTGCAGCAGGTTTTGCGGAAACATCCGCAGAAACCCGGGGTCGGTCATGTAACAGCGTTCCAACTCAAATGGCTGTTGTTCCACCAGCGCCACTACTTCCGGACTACTGCCGCAATACAGGCGGGCGTAATCCGTCACTTCCGGCAATAATTGCTGAAGCGTTGGGCCTACAGCGCTGTGGGTATTGGCATCTTTGGTAATGACCGTACTGCCATCGGCGGAATAATTGTACACGCGCCAGATATTGGCAGCATGCGGACTTTGCCGATCGTAGACGTATTCATGCCGCACATACCTGAACAACAACAACGCTGCAGTGATGCCGATGGTCAAACCGGCAAAATTGATGGCCGTGAATGCTTTGTGCCGGCGAAGGCTGCGCAGAAAGTGTAGGATCGTATAGGGCATGGTTTAAGACGTTAGTCTGAGTAATAAGTCATATCCTGTGCCAGAATGGTTAATTACTGATTTTCAATGAGTTGTGAGGCAATGTGTTTGTATTTGTGTTCAAATTCGGACGTTTGGGTGTTCGGGATTGAACGGGGAAAATGATTTTTTTACAAATATAAACTTTGATTTTAGATTTGTAAAAAAATAGGATTTGCACTACTTTTGTACTTAGATATTAATTCTTTGCTTAAAACTCCCAGAGCTATGATAATAAGAACGCTAAGTGAGCACATTAAATCGGCTGCCCAAACCATGCCGGTAGTAAGCATTACCGGTCCTAGGCAATCGGGCAAAACAACACTAGCCAAGAGTGTGTTTCCAAATTACGCTTATGCAAACCTTGAAAATCTCCCTACTCGGCAATTTGCTTCGGAAAATCCTATTGGCTTCTTAAAACAATACCCGAATGGATTAATCATTGATGAGGCTCAATATATACCCGAATTGTTTTCGTACATACAGGTGGAGGTAGATCAAAGCAGGCAAAATGGAAGATACATTTTAACTGGCTCTCAAAACTTCCTTCTTATGGAGAAAATAACACAGAGTCTTGCCGGTAGGGTTGCGGTATTTAACCTGTTGCCGTTTTCTATTCAAGAACTGGAAGTTACTCCATTTCAACTCAAAAACCCTTTTGAATACATAGTAAAAGGATTCTATCCCCGTGTCTATGATCAAAATACCCCACCGGAAATTTTTTATCCATCTTATCTCCTCACCTATTTGGAGCGCGATGTGCGTTTATTGAAAAATATAGGCAATTTAGCCGCTTTTGAACGATTCGTGAGATTATGCGCAGGGCATATTGGTCAAATATTTAACCAAACATCTTTAGCTAACGATACTAATTTTTCTTTACCAACTATTAAGAGCTGGCTTTCGGTACTTGAGACAAGTTTTGTGGCATTTTTACTGCCTCCATATTTCAGAAATTACAATAAACGACTGCTGAAGACCCCCAAGCTGTATTTCTATGATACAGGATTGGCTTGCTCCTTGTTAGGTATCCGCACGGCCACTGAATTAGAAAATCACCCCATGCGTGGCCCACTTTTTGAAAACTTTATCGTGGTAGAATACATGAAGCAATTCCTGCATCATGGCCATCGCCCCGGGTGCTATTATTGGCGAGACAATTCCGGGAATGAAATAGATCTTCTGATAGAGCAGGCAGGTCAGATTTATCCCGTTGAAATCAAATCCAGCCAAACACTTAAACCAGATTTTTTCAAAAACCTTCAATTCTTTCAAAAGATCTCAGGTACGCCAGCCGAGCAATCATTCCTGATCTATGCCGGTACAGAAAATCAGCAAAGGACTCACGGAAATGCGCGTAGCTGGGATAATTTTCCCAACCTGGCATAGCCTCACTCACTCCTCAGCGACTTAATCGGATTGGCCAAAGCTGCCTTGATACTCTGAATACTGACGGTCAGGAAGGCGATTAAAATCGCTACAAAACCCGCCAGTACGAACATCCACCATTGAATATCAATACGATAGCTAAAATCCTGCAACCACTTATCCATCAGGTAATAAGCCAATGGCGAAGCGATTACAATGGCAATCAGCACGAGTTTGAGGAAGTCTTTTGCCAGCAACATGGTGATACCGCTTACACCTGCGCCAAGCACCTTGCGAATACCAATTTCTTTGGTTCTGCGCTGGGCGGCATGGGTAGCAAGCCCCAGCAACCCCAGGCAGGAAATAAAGATGGCTATGACGCCGAAACCTTTACAGGTGTCGGAAAAACGGTTTTCATCCAGGTAAAAATCCGCAATTTGCTCGTCAAAAAACGAAGCATCGAACACCTGTTCCGCAAAGGTTTCATCATGCACTTTTTGGATGGCTTCGGTGGTGGCTTTGATGTTTTGGGGTTTGATTTTAACACCGGTTACATAAAAACGCTCCAGGTTGCTGCTCAGCGTCATGGGTTCCAGTTCGCGGTGGGCTGAATGCGCATGAAAATCCTGAATCACGCCTACAATTTTGCGCCATTTACCGCTGCCCATCCGCAGTTCCTGTTGGAGTATTTCTTCAGGATTGGCAATGCCCAGCTTTTTAACCATGGTTTCATTCACCACATATTCTTTCACGGTATCGCTGGGCTCCAGCCAGCGGCCAGCCACCATTTTCATGCCGTACGTTTGCAAAAAGTCAGCATCGCCGTATTTAATGGTGGTGTTAAATCGTTGATAATCAGTGCCTCTGCCCACGGCAAAATTGGTCATCCAGGTACTGCCTGAAGAAGGCTGGTCGGAACTGAACGATACAGATTCTACGCCGGGAATTTGCAGGAGCCGTTGCTTGAAACCGCTCATTCGGGATTGTGCGATGCTGTCGCCCGCCATATTAAAGGTATACACCAGTTCCTTGCGGAAACCCATGTCCATATTGCGCAGGTAATCCAGTTGTCCGAGGGTAATGATGGTTCCCACAATCAATGCCTGTGCAATCAAAAACTGCATCACTACCAGACCTTTGCGCAATCCGTTTCCACTGGAAGCCTGGTTGAAAAGGTCGTTTTTCAGGGCCTTGATGGGATTGAAACCAGCCAGCACCAGGGCCGGATAAAAACCGGATAACAGGGTAACCACCAGCGCCAGGGCTGGAATGAATATCCACAACACAGGCTGGTTCAGGAAAGGCAAATCGGTAGGCACTTCTGATATGCGTTCCAACAAAGGCAGTCCCAACCAGGCTAAAAAGGTGCCCAACAGCACAGAAAAGCCTACAATCATGGCTGTTTCGGACATAAACTGGCCAAAAAGAGCGGTGTGGCTGCCTCCAAGGGTTTTTCGAACGCCGACCTCTTTGGAGCGGCGCAGGGCTTGTGCGGTAGACAGGTTGATAAAGTTGAAGCAGGCCATCAGCAAAATCAGCAAGCCGATGGAAGAGAGCACCCAAAGCCTGCTTTTGGAAATCACATGGGTGGCAAAGGTGCCAAAACGGTCATCGTAATGCATTTCGGCAAGCGGCTGCAGGAGGTGCCCTTTGTAGGAGCTTTGTCCGCCGCTTTCATCCATGTATTGCTTTTTGCCTACTTTTTCCACGGCTACATTGGCTTCCCGGAATTGTGCGGGGTTGTTGAGCAGCGCAAAAATCTGGTCGTTGGAACTGGTGCTGCCCCAATCATCCCGGTAATCATATTTATCCGGATTGCTGATCAGCGTTTGATAAGAAATCAGCATATTGATAGGGAAATCACACTGTGGCGGAGCATTGGCTATAACGCCTTGCACCATCATGGGCTCATTGTCAATGAGCAGGGTTTGTCCTACGGCATTTTGCCAGCTTCCGAAGCATTTTTCGGCCATTTTCTGACTTAGAACCAAGGCGTTGGGTTCTTTCAGCACATTACCCTGATTGCCGGCCATCCAGGCAAAATCAAAAATGTCCAGAAAAGCAGGTTCTGCAAAAAGGGCAATTTCGCCTTCTTCGGTGTTGAATTTTTTGAGCGGTGCTCCACCGCCAGGATTGGGTACCAGAATGGTAGGCCAGTTTTCCTTGATGCGACTGGTAGCAGCAAACTGTGCGATGGTGCTTTTTATCTCCGACATGGCCGGGATAGGCACGCCACGGGTGAAACTCTCCTGGCCTTCGAGTCCTTTCTCCTGCGTGCACACGCGCACGATGCGGTCGTAGTGTCTGAAGTTTTTATTGAACCCCAGTTCAAATTGCACCATGCGGAAAATGAGCAAAACAGAGGCTATCCCAACGGACAATCCGAGGATATTGATGATGGCAAAACCTTTTTGTTTACGCAGATTGCGAAAGGCAAGTTTGAGGTTATTCGAAATCATAACTCATTCATTTCTAAGTGATTGAACGGGATTGGCCAGTGCGGCTTTGATGCTTTGGAAACTAACAGTTAGGAAGGCAATGACAATGGCGGCAGAACCCGCCAGTACAAACATCCAGATCTGGATTTCCACATGATACGCAAAATTGGAAAGCCATTTATGCATGAAATGGTAGGCAACCGGGGAGGCTATAAAAATGGCAATGACCACCAGCTTAATGAAATCGCGGGCCAACAGGGCCGTTACGCTTGCCACGCTTGCGCCAAGCACTTTACGCACCCCAATCTCCTTGGTTCTTTGTTCTGCGGTAAATACAGCCAGAGCAAACAACCCCAAACAGCCGATAAACAGGGCCAAACCGGTAAATACGCTCAGAACAGCGCCCATTTTGGCTTCTGAACGATATATTCGGGCAAAAGACTCATCCAAAAAATCATATTGGAATGGCGCATTTGGAATGGCGGCAGCCCAGAGTTTTCCGGTTTTTTCTATGCAAGTCTTCTCTGTTCCGGGTTGCATCCTGACCGCGAGGTAGGAGGCGTACACCTTATAGGTATTGGAAGAATGGTGGAAAATGGCTGCTGGCTCAATGGCAGTGCGCACAGAACCCAGGTGGAAATCGCGCATCACGCCCACCACCTGAAATCGTTGGTTTTGGTTGCCGGGATAACGCAGCCATTTGCCTATCGGGTTTTCCCACCCGATAGCACGAACCGCAGCTTCATTCAGAATGACCGAACAGGAATCAGCCAGTCCGGTATCGTCCTGAAAATTCCTTCCGGCGATGATGTCCAAACCGAGAGCAGGAACCAGGCGGGTATCACCCAGATAAGAAGACAGCAGGAGGTTGGAAGTAACCGCATGGTTTTGATCACCTTGTTCAGGCTCGTAAAAATCGCCAAAACTTCCCAGGGAAGGTAAAAAAGTGGCCCTGGATACGGCGCTGACTTCCGGAAGCTGGGCAATTTGCTGACGGAATGACTCTACTTCAGTTGGGTTTTCGAGGTTGCGGAGCACCGGTAATACCAACACGTGTTCCCGGTTTAAACCCGGTGAACTCTTTTGGGCAAATTCCAGCTGACGCAAAACCATCCAGGAGCATAACATTAAAGCAATGGTTGCGGAAAACTGGAACACCACCAGACCATTTCGGATACCGGCATGGCCCCCTTTGATACTGCCGGCGTTTGTTTTGAGCACCTTGCCGGATTGAAATTTTGACAGGAAAAAAGCAGGGTACAAGCCTCCTAACAAACCAGTCAAAACGGTTAATCCTGCTGCCAGACCCAGGTTTTGCCAGGCAAAAAGCTGGCTAATACCCAATTCCAGCCCTGTTAACTGATTAAATATGGGTAAGCTGGCTCCGGCAAGAACGGTGGCCAGTACCATACCCAAACCGCTGTACAACATGGATTCCGTCAGGAATTGACCCACGAGTGTGCCGCGGTCGGAGCCCAGGGCTTTTCTTACACCTACTTCCCTGGCACGGGTGGAGGCGCGCGCAGTGGTCAGGTTCATAAAGTTCATACTGGCCAGAATCAGGATCAGGAGGCCAATGATACCAAACATCATCACTTGCGTTCCATCGCCCAGGGTGCTGAGTCGGCTGGCAAGGTTGGGATGCTCCAGATGCAAGGATGGCAGGGGTAAAAGCTGCACATTCCAGCGGTCGCCGCGACGGAGTTGTTCTTCAAAATTCTGCCCGATGCGTTCGAATGCCGCGGGTGCGTGTTTGTGCACCATCGCTGGGAATTTGGCTTCCAATGCAGCCAGACTGGCTGAGGTGGGCGCTTCCCTCAATCGTACCCAGGTATCTACCTGCAACCAAATCCAGGACCAGGAAAAGCGCTCCACAACTTTGAAATCGGCCATTGGAACCAAAAAATCGAATTGCACGGTGGAGGCTGTGGGCAACTGTTTGGCTACGCCTGAAACGGTAAAAGGCCGGTCGTTGATCAAAAGTGTTTGGCCAATGGCGGAATTGTTTCCGAAATATTTTTGAGCGGCTTTCTCACTCAAAACGAGGTTTCTGGAGTGATCCAGGGCGGTTGCGGGATCGCCCTCCAGCATGGGAAAGTTGAATAGTTCCAGGAAAGAAGTATCTGCTGCGTAGGCGCCGGTTTCTGCAAAAGAAAGGGGCGCTTGTCCGGGCTTTTCCAACCGAATATTGCTTTCCTGCAGGTAAAAAGTGCGTGCTGCGAGTTCAATTTCCGGAAAATCTGCAGCCAGCCGCGGGCCAAGTGGCGGCGGAGTATTGGTGGTTCGACCTTCTTCCTCACCCATTTTCAAGTCCAGCGCTACGGCACAGATACGGTCTGCATAAGGGAAAGAACGGTCAAAACTTTTTTCATGCCAAACATACAGCCCTATGAGCCAGCATGTAGCCAGACCAACCCCCAATCCGGTAATGTTGACGGCAGAGAAGAACGTGCGGCGACGAAGGTTGCGCAGGGCGAGCAACAGATGATGAGTTAGCATGGTGTTTTTGTTTTCAGTTTATGAGAGCGTCATTTTTTTACCGCGATTCCGTGGTAAAAAATACTCATTATGCTGCTCTATCTTTAATCAATTCTTCATTTTCTACCCTTCCGTCTTTCAGGTGCAGGATACGGTTGCCGTAACGGGCGTTTTCTTCAGAGTGGGTTACCTGAATGATGGTGACACCGTCTTCCTTGTTCAGGGTTTTAAAAATCTCCATAATTTCTTTGGCTTGCGGACTTTGCAGATTGCCTGTGGGTTCGTCGGCCAATATGAGCTTGGGTCTGCCAATAAGTGCCCGGGCGATACCTACAAGTTGTTGTTGTCCACCAGACAACTGGTTGGGAAAAAGGTCCTTTTTAGCCACCATATTGAAACGGTCGAGGATATCTGCTATGCGACTTTTACGCTCGCTGGAGGGCACTTTTTTGTACATAAGAGGTGTTTCCAGGTTTTCGTACACCGTCAGGTCGTCTATCAGGTGATACGCCTGGAACACAAAACCTATATACTCCCGGTACATTTCGGTGCGGCGGCGTTCGTTGAACTTGTGCACACCTTCGCCGAGGAACCAGTATTCGCCGTCGGTAGGCTCGTCAAGCATGCCCAGGATATGCAGCAAAGTGCTTTTCCCTGAGCCGCTGGGGCCCATGATGCTGACAAATTCCCCTTCTGCGATGTGCGCATTGATGTAGCGGAGTACGTAGGTTTTTACGGCTCCGGTGGGATAGTATCGTTCAATGTTTTTTAACTCTATCATACTAAAATGGCACCCCTAAAGGGGTTTTTTGGTTGGGCTTCGCCCACTTTGTGGTTTGGGGCTTCGCCCACTTTGTGGCTTGGGGCGCCAACCAGGCTACCAGGATTTTGGATAATAACAGCTGCTCTTCAGGTGGTTATGTGATACCGGCAGCTGGTTGGCCCCTGAGTGTTTTAGTGTTTGAGTTTCTGAGTTTCTGAGTGTTTGAGTTGGCGTTAAGCTTGGTTTTGGTGGGGATTATCAGGAAAACTGCCCCGTCCTTCAGGGCGGGGTTGCAGTTGAATAAGAATTCAGGGGCTTTAGCTCCTGAGTGATTTAGTGTTTGAGTTTCTGAGTGTTTGAGTTGGCGTTAAGCTTGGTTTTGGTGGGGATTATCAGGAAAACTGCCCTGCCCTGAAGGGCAGGGATGCAGTTGAATAAGAATTCAGGGGCTTTAGCCCCTTTTTATGCCAGAAATATAGGTTTTTTGTTTGGAAATCAATCATTTGGCTAAGTTTTTACACCGTCCATCACACATGAAAATTCTCCGTAACCACACGTCCATCGAACAGGTTAATGACGCGGTGTGCAAAGCCGGCATCGTGTGGTGAGTGTGTTACCATCACGATGGTGGTGCCGCCCTGATTGAGTTGGGTGAGCAGGTTCATTACTTCCAGACCGTTGGTAGAGTCGAGGTTACCGGTAGGTTCGTCGGCGAGGATCACTTTGGGTTCTGCTACCACAGCGCGGGCAATGGCTACACGCTGTTGCTGGCCGCCGGAAAGTTGCTGCGGGAAGTGGTTGCGGCGGTGCATGATGTTCATTCGTTCCAGCTGGGCTTCCACTTTCTTTTTACGCTCTGAAGCCGGAGTTTTCATGTAGAGCAGAGGCAATTCCACGTTTTCGTACACGCTCAGCTCATCAATCAGGTTGAACGACTGGAATACAAAGCCAATGTTGCCCTTGCGCAGGTTGGCCCGGTTTCGTTCGCTCATTTTGGCCACTTCCGTGCCGAAAAAATAGTATTCTCCCTCTGATGGGTTGTCCAACAAGCCTAAAATATTGAGCAGAGTTGACTTGCCGCAGCCTGATGGACCCATCATGGCCACAAATTCGCCGGGCTGGATTTCTATGCTTACGCCGTTGAGGGCAGTGGTTTCAACCTCGTCGGTGGTAAAGAGTTTGTGCAGATTAACTGTCTTTATCATGGAAAGGAATTTTGATGTGGGAATTAGGTGTTTTAGCGTTGATTGCCGTTATTGAAGGTTTAGCACGTCTTTGTCGCCAAAGTTTTCATAACTGGAGGTGATAACCTGTTCGCCAGGTTCGAGTCCGCTGAGCACTTCATAAAACTGAGGGTTTTTGCGACCCAGTGAAATATTTCTTTTGGAAGCCCTGGCGCCATCCGCGCTGAGTACGTACACCCAGTTGCCGCCGGTGTCGGAAAAGAAACCGCCTGTAGCCAACAAGGTAGCATCTGCCGGTTTGCCCAGTTGAAGACGTACCGGTACCGACTGCCCCCTGCGAACGCCATCCGGAATTTTATCAAATATCATATCTACATCGAAACGGCCATTGCGCACCTCTGGAAATACTTTGGATACAATCAGCTTTACGGTCTTGCCATTGAATTCGAAGGAGCCTTCCAGTCCGGGGAAAATTCGGGAGATGTAGTGTTCATCCACTTCTACCCGCATTTTGAATCCGTTCAGGTCATCAATCTGACCAATATTCTGACCGGCAGTGATGCTGGCGCCAATTTCCACATCAACCCGTGAAAGCAAGCCTGACACTGGCGCTTTAACGCTCAGGTTAGCCAGGTTTTCTTTCATCATCGAGAGATTGAGTTTAGTTCGTTCCAGTGTGCCTTCCAGCTGTTTGATTTGTGTAATGCTGTTTTCCTCCTGGAATTTTTGGTTCTCAATTTCAATTTCGCGCTGCTGGGTAAGACGCTCGTAGGTGTTTTTACTTTTCTCCCATTCCTGTTGGGAAATGACCCGGTCGCTGTACAATTTATTGTTGCGATCGTACTCATTTTTGGCCTGCTGGATTTGAAAATCCAGTTCAGAAAGGGTTTTACGCAGGGTAAATTTATCCTGGCGCAGGCGAAGGCGGGTGTTTTCCAGGTTGTTGATCAAATCATACATTTCGGTTTCGCGGTTCACGAAATCCAGCATCAAACGTTGGTTTTCCAGTTTGAGGATGAGGTCGCCCTGCTTAACAGTGGCGCCGCCATCCAGCAGTTTTTGGGCTACATAACCACCTTCAATGGCATCGAGTTGGTAGGTTTTGAGTGGCTGCACCACTCCTGTTACTACGATAAACTCATCGAATACCCCGCGGGCAACCTGCGATACCGTGATTTTTTCCCGGTTCACATTCAGGCTGCTCTGGCTGCCGTTGAGCAGGGTGTTTACAGCGAAAATCAGGAAGGCTATAATGCCAACACCCAACGCTATGCGTTGCGGAGTAAATGTTTTTTTCTTGATGGGACGATCCATAGGTACAACTTCAATTTACGACTTACGATTTTGGGATTTAGAACCTGGGACTGCCATGGTACGGCTTGTCCCGTATCAGTAAGATAGAGAAGCCTGTGCCAATTGTTTAAGTAATTGATTATTAATATGTTTTGTGCTTTTTGCCCCATCTTGTTTCGTTCGCGGGCGTACGCAGGTGTCCGATTTCGGACAGTTGACCTCGTAGGTTTTTAAAACCTACGGGGTTGGGGATAACAACATCAGATATACTGCAACCACCACTTTTCCCTATGCCGGGATTTATACTGGTCGTACCACCTGCAAAGCGGATAAAGGGAAATGACCACAAAAAGCCAAACGGCATACACCCATTCCAGGCTTATGCCCTGGCCGGGAATTACAAACATGAAGGGCAATTGTGGCAGCGACTCAAGTGCCTGGCTCATTTCGCCGCCTCTGGCAAAGAAGTAAACAGCTGCCAGTATATGGATCAGGTAGATATGCAACAGATAATAAAAGAAGGCTGTACGACCATAAACTAACATCCACCCGGTGAAACGATTCTTCATGCGTTCCATAAAGGCCAGCAGCAGCAGTGAAAGTCCCATGGTAATACTTATGTACAACAGCGAGGGCGGATATTTGGTGACGTTCATAAACGACAAAAAAGACCGGAATACATTGCGCTGCTCTGCCCAATGCGCAGGATCGCCATACCAATTCCAGGTACGCAGCAACACAAAAAACAGGATAAGCCCAACACCAATACCTACCAGTATCCGTTGCCGCTTGGCTGCCGAAAAACGCCCGGAATAAAAGATCCCGAACGCATACCCCAAACACATCAGACCCGTCCAGGCCAGGAATGGATAAGCAATGAGGATGGTGCTACCCCAAGGCAGGGTATAGGGCTTAAAAACTCCGGTATGTAACAAATCCCAGAGGAACCCCGGACTAAATCCCGGCGCAGATTCCGCTATATTGAGCAGATTGTGCCCCAATACAATCACAAACCCTATGGATAATATGGCTTTATATGGAAAATTAGCCAAAATCATCAGGCCAAGCAAAACCATACTGATACCAATAGCCCAAATAACCATAAATGGCATAAGCACGAAAGGAGGAAGGAATGTCCAGCCAAATGCTACTATGGTCCATTCTGCCAGGATAAACCACGCGCCTCTTTTCAGTAGAAATATCCCCAGTTCACGGTTGGATTTTCGCTGATGCTGGAGATAAATAGAAACCCCGGAGAGAAAAATGAACACCGGCGCACACAGGTGCGTAACCCACCGGGTAAAATACTGCCCTGCGGTGGTAACAGCAGGATCCAGCGGATCAGACGTGAATGCGTTGATATGAAAAAAATCCCGGACATGATCCAGTGCCATGATGACCATCACCAGGCCGCGAAGAACGTCAATGGATTCAATCCTGCTTTTAGTAGAGGTAGGCATATCAATAGGGCGGGTTTTCGTTCATTTGTGCGACCCAAATATAGACAGAGCTGTCTTTGATTGGGAACTCTTTTTTGGCGATTCATCACCCAGTTCCGGGCATTCAGCGAGGTTGATACCTTCATAATGCAGAAAATGGGCATATTTGCCAGGTATTCAGGCATTTCCCAAATCAACTTTCTCCTCAGGCTGGTCCATGAGATCCTTCTTTTTATACATTTTCCTCTGCCTGTTTTTCCGCACAGCAGCCCAGTCTGATCCGGATAGCCTTTGGCATGTCTGGAACGATCATACTCTTCACGATACATCACGACTAAAGGCCCTGCAAGGATATGCCTGGAGCAAAATGTACAGCAATCCAGACTCCACGGCCGTGCTGGCTCGTTTGGGAATGGATTACGCCCGGTCTATTGGCAATCTGGCCTGGCAAGGCAAAGCGTTCAATACCCTCGGCGCCTCACACCACGTAAAGGGTGAATACGCCCATGCCCTCAATTATTACCAAAACTCTCTCAATATCCTTCAACAAGTAGGCGAACTCAAAGCCGCTGCATCCATCTATAACAACGTCGGGCTGATATACAGAGAACAAGGCGATATTCAAAAGGCACTTGGATTCTATCAAAAATACCTTGAAATAGGTCAAAAACTCCAAAACAAGGAGATTCTTTCTGCAGCCTACAATAACCTCGGACTCCTCTACAACGATCATGGCAGCCACAACCAAGCCCTGGGGTATTTTCGCCAGGCCTACGATCTGGCTGTGGAAACCAAAGATACTTACGGACAAGCACTGGCTTATAACAACATTGGTGCAGCTTATTATGGTCAGGAGCAATATGCCAGGGCTTTGGAAGAATACCAAAAAAGCCTGGAATTACGCTTCAAAATCAATGATGTACGCGGTATTGGCCTGATGTATAATAACATAGGCCTGATTTACAAAGACACCAAAGAATACGACAAGGCCCGGGAATATTTTGAAAAGGCTCTGGGCATTCAACAAAAACTGGACGATAAACTGGGCTTATCCAATGCCTATTACAGTCTGGGTTCGCTGTTACTGGATACCAAACAATATGCCCAGGCCATGAAATGGTGTCAAAAAGGCCTGGCCATTGGCGAAGAAATCGGCGCTATCAGACAGATCCGAAACCAATGTAATTGCCTGTACGAGGCGCATAAAGGCCTGGGCGACAACCGCGAAGCCCTGGAGTGGTATGAAAAGTTCATGCAGTACAACGACAGTCTCCACAAAGAAGAAACCAGTATGCGCCTGGAACAAATGGAATTTGCCAAACAGGTCATGGCTGATAGTCTGGGGCGCGAAGAAGAAAAATTGAAAATGGAGGTACTGCATCGTGAAGAAGTACGCAGGAAAGACCGGCTCACCAATATTCTGGTTATACTGGGTTTATTGGTACTTACCATTGCCATTGCAGTGTGGAGCCGGATGCTGTATTTCCGGAAATATTCCCAGCATTATGAAAACAAAGCTCAAAACCTTGAGAAGCAACAGCTTATCAATGAAATTGCTTTGCTCAAAACTCAGGTTAATCCGCATTTTCTGTTCAACAGTCTCAGTATTTTGGCATCGCTGGTGCATGTAGATCCCAACCTTTCAGAACAATTTATTGACCAGCTGTCTAAATCTTACCGGTATATTCTGGAGCAAAAAGAACAGTCGCTGGTAACCCTTCGAACAGAGTTGGAATTTATCCGGTCTTATGCTTTTTTGCTTAAAATTCGGTTTGAAAGCAAGTTTGATCTGAGGCTCAACCTTTCGGAAGAGGTGCTGGATAAATATAAAATTGCCCCCCTAACCTTACAGTTATTGGTAGAAAACGCAGTAAAGCACAACCGGATGTCGGTGAAAGAACCGCTTGTGGTGGAGGTGTTTGCTGAAGGAGAATACCTGATTGTGCAAAACAAATTGCAATTGCGCCCACAGCAGGTTGACTCTACCGGAACCGGGCTGGACAATATCATCAACCGGTATGCCCTGCTCACTGAAAAACCTGTTTGGGCAGGTGAGCGGGAAAACGAATTTGTGGTAAAAGTGCCACTGTTGAGTGTATAGTCGTTCAGCTCATCCGCCGGAATCGTTATCCTTCCCGAAATTCCGGGGATTCATCCTCTTTTATTCCTTGAGTACGCGCGCGCACACACACTTTTGCAGACGTAAAAACAATCGTTTTATGAAGACTATCATCATTGAAGACGAAAACCTGACCGCCCAGCGCCTGGAGGGTATGTTGAAAAAATACAATCCTAATATCGAGGTCTTGGCCATCCTCCCTTCTGTGGAAGCCTCCGTGGAATGGCTCCGTAAAAATGATGCACCTGACCTGGTGTTTATGGACATACACCTGGAGGATGATCTGTGCTTCAAAATTTTTGAACTGGCGCCACTAACCTCACCGGTTATTTTCACCACAGCCTATGATGAATACATGGTCAAGGCATTCAAGGTGAACAGCATTGATTACCTGCTTAAGCCGGTCAATTACGTAGAACTCATTGCTGCTATTGAAAAATTCAAGGCATTGAAAGAGCAGTTTGCCAAGCCTGATTTTAATACTTTGCTGCAGTACATCGGACAGCGGACACCGGAGTATAAAAGCCGGTTTATGATTACCGTTGGTACGAAAATCCGAAGCATAGAGGTTTCGGAGATCGCGTATTTCTATTCCGATGAAAAAATTACCTTCATGGTAACCAAAGAGGGCCAAAGCCTGCCCATCGATTTCAGCTTGGATAAACTGTCTACACTGCTGGATCCAACCTTGTTTTTCCGGGTTAGCCGACAGTTTTTGGTAAGTTTTGCTTCCGTTCAAACCGTGCATACCCATTTTAAGGGTAAAATGAAATTGGATCTGCTTCCCAAGTCCAAACTGGACGTTTTCGTTAGCGGCGATCGCATGTCAGATTTTAAAGAATGGCTGGGTAAATAGCGGGCCAGGAAAGTGAGTCGCTGAAAAAGGGCATTCATCCTGCTTATTGTACGCTTCATCTCGCAGGATTTGCGCAATTAGCGTTTGGGAATGCACTTTTGAAAGGAAATTAATCACTTTCCTAATAGCTATGAAACACAAAATGATCGCAATCGGCGTCCTGATGACGTTGATGTTGCAAACTACCTACGCGCAAAAGCGCCTTTCTCCAAGTATTCGGGTTTTGGCTGAGAACTGGACTTATTCTATGGTAAAATCCATGCATACAGCCGGTTTTGATATGCCAACCATGCACAAATTACCCAAAGCTTCCGGCTCTGGAGGGCAAACACCGGCACAGCTGGATTCCACGCTTTCGTTTTTCCAATACGACCCTGGTGCTGCCTCAGATTCTACACCGTTGGTGCGTACTACCCTGCGCTATCCGGCCCCGGGAGTAAAAGAAGAAACGGAATACCGCTGGGAAAATGAAGGCTGGGCATTGGCTAGCCGTACCACCTATACCACCGATGTTCAACAACGACTGATTGCCATCGTGAGCGAACGTTTTGATGATGTTGCCGGAGCGCTGCTGCCCGACTCCAGGCTGGAGGTATTTCCACATAAAAATGATCCTGAGCTCATTGATTCGCTCGCAGCCAGTCTTTGGAATACTACACTGTCGGACTGGGCACCATCGCTGCAACTCCTGAACCGTTTCGGTGCACAGGACCAATTGCAGGAGAGTATCTCGTGGGTAGACAACTTCGGCGATCCTATGGTATTTCGCGAAGTATATACATACGATGGTAATGGGTTCAATACGCAGATAGAGGAATTTAGGATTCTGAACAACCAGCAAATTCAAAGCAGTTTAACCAATATCATGTACGGTAGTCAGGGATTACCCATTGAGTACATGGTTTCCATGAAAATTGGCTCACAGCTCCTACCGGTTACCCGAACCAATATCGCTTATTACGTGTCTGAGGCCGTTCGTAAACAAATGGATTTTGAGCGCGATCAGCAACATCAGGTTTGGCGGCTGGTTCAAACCCTGGATTATACCTACAACAACGATCAGCAACTGATTGCCCGCGAACGCACACGCCATAAGGAGGAGGAACGCTACTACGAGTATTTCGTGTATAACATGGCAGGTGATCTCTACCACATCACCAACCTGCACTGGGACGACGACCTGTTTGACTGGAAGCTTGACGGCCGGAAATACCACTATTATGGCGGTACGGTAGGTACCGATCAGGTAGTTGTCAAAAGCATTATACCTGCGCCAAATCCCGCATCTGATCAGATTCAACTGCCTGCTGAAGAAATGTGGCAGGTGCGGCTGGTTGATCAGCAGGGAGTGGAAGTCAAATCGCTGGAATACCATCCTGGCGAGTGGTTGCCGGTATCTGATTTACCCAATGGATTGTACGTAATTCTGGCTCGTTCGGGCAAGGAGCAGTTTAGCGGCAAATTGGTGAAACAAGACGGAAACTAAGCGAAAGTGGCCCCTTTGGATTGAAAAACGTTAAAAAAACCAAAAAATCAGGGGCTAATGGAAGGGCTGAATTTTGCACAATAACCGTCGATGCAGGCTTTTCAGTCATTCATCCCCGATTTTGGGCAGTTCATCATCTTGCTTTTGTGGCTTGGATCAGCCTGCCGGCACCTTTGTTTCATCAACAACTACAAAAACAACTACCATGACAAAAGTTATGAAAAACAGTCTCTTTGCCCTGCTTTGGGCCATTGTAACCCTCCCGGTTTATGCACAAAAACCATTGCCGGTAAGCCTCCAAAACAATAAGTCCATCATTCCTGCCAAAATTCTCCACTCCCTGGAACTGGCAGGATTCGTATCGGGTAAGCAGATTCCCGGTACAGATGCCATGAAAGTTCAATCCCGTTCCAATCCACTCAGACTGGATTCTGTAAAAGTTTTCAACGGTTACGACCTGGATCCAAACGGCGACAGCACAGCGACCAACCTGACTACTTATGAGTATCCACAGGCATGGGAAAAAATTGAGACGGTTTATGCCATTGAAAATGGAGAAAGACTGCCGTTGAATCGCTCCATTATCTCCAGCGATGTACTGGGCAGGGTAGTGGAAGTGTATGCTGAAGCATGGAAACCTGAAAAGGGAGACTTCTTCCCGGATTCGCGTGCAGTGTCCTATCCGCACGGCACTGACCTCGAACTGATCGATTCCATTTATGTGTACGGGTTCGACACCCTGAATAATACCTGGATCACCCTGTTCTTCACCATCAATCAGTACGATGACCAGGATCGCCTGCTGGAGAGCGTAAGTTCTTTCGATTATTTCGGCCAGCCGTTGTTGTTCAAGGATGTGTATTCCTACAATGCCAATGGCGACAACCATTTGGTAGAGTCCTATGCGATTTTTGACGGAACCGAGTTTTTGAGCAGTAAGCGGGAACTGACCTATCAAAACCATTTGCCAGTTGAAGTGATCGCCTTTGTGACAGATGGTATCAGTGGCTTTTCAGCTCAAAGTCGCATTACCTACACCTATACCGATCAGCAACTGGAAGAACAGGTAAATGGGTATGAGTGGGATCTTGAAAGCAATGACTGGTTCCAGGTAAATGGCACCACATACGCTTACGACAACGCTCAGCGCTTGATCTCCAAACTGGTGGTGCTGTACAATCAGGACGGAAGTGAGGAGCAGGATCTTTACACCTACGATTATGAAGAAGACAATCAACTGCACTCCGAAGCACATGGTTATGGAGACGGCGCTGGAGGTTTCCTGCTTTTCGACCGCACGTTCTACTATTACAGCGATGAAACCCTGGCAGGCCGTGAACCACAATCTGCCCCATTGCAGGTAATGCCAAACCCAACAGCCGGAGTGATTCGCCTTGGCTTGGAAGAGCAGGCTTTGGTTCAGATTTATAACCTCAAAGGCGAACTGATCATGTCTGGTTCATTTCAGCCGAATGCCACCATTTCTCTGGAAACATTGCCCAGCGGCGCGTACATCATTTCCGCACAGGATGCGCACACCAGGTACAACAGCCGTTTAGTGAAAGAGTAAGATACGGCTTACGGTTGACGGCCTACGGTGGACGGCCTACGGTGGATGAGTTGGTTGCCCAATACACACCGTCTACCGTCCACCGTCCACCGTCCACCGCCCACCGTCAACCGTCCACCGTCCACCGTTCACCGTCAACCGTCATAAACTATGAAAACAATGTATTTTTTAGGCATTTTGACCCTGGTAGGGTTCATGGCCTGCAAACCTGCTGAAGTAGCCCTCAGCCCTGACTTAACAGCTGAAGCCATGACCGTGAAAGGTCGCAATGGATTTCAGATCGGACAAACCATTCAATTTGGTCAATTCACCACTGGCAAGGTACGCAGAGGATGGACCCAGGGGTACGACCTGCCGTTTACCCTCAGATTCCAAAAAGCAAAGGAAAAACTCAGTTACACCCAGTTCGACCCGGAAGGACGCACTGCTCAGGTAGTTTGTGTCAGCAAATTCAGCAGTGTGGAACTTCCGGTGCTGGGCGATTTCTTCGGTGTGCCGTTGGATTATCAAAACTATTTTGCAGGCAACATCTCACTCGGAAATACCAATTGGGATTTCGTTTTACACAATCCAAATGGCGATTTTCTTCGTGACAGAGCCTCTGCAGGAATGGCCAGAAGTGCTGGCAAACAAATTGATATTCAGGCAATCAGAGGATTGAAAGGACAACCGCACTGGATGGAGCAATTGGCTGTTTATGGCCACGAGTTCCTCCTGGATGGCAAGGTTGTAGCGGCGGTCTCCACCGTAAATCGCGGAAAGGTCTGGATCTCGGAATCTCTGGATTACGAAACCCGCTTGGTGATTGCCGCTATGTCTACCGGTATTTTGCTGCGCACCGATGTGGAAGGTGTGGATATGCGCTCTGCCGGAAACGCGGATTAAGATTACTGGATGTTTTGATATTAGACGATGGCTTACGGTAGACGGCTTACGGTAGACGGCCCACGGTAGACGGCCCACGGTAGACGGCTTACGGTAGACGGTTCTGGGCTCAGGGTAATGGAGCACTATGGACTACCCTAAATCGTTCACCGTCCACCGTTCACCGTCCACCGTCCACCGTCCACCGTCCACCGTAGGCCGTCCACCGTCAACCGTTCACCGTCCACCGTCAACCGTCCACCGTCCACCGTCCACCGTCCACCGTTCACCGTCAACCGTTCACCGTCAACCGTCCACCGTCATGCCCCATACCATGCTTTTAGCCACTTGCTACCTGCTTGTTTACCTGTACAAAAAGTACAGGCATTTGAACAAAGCAGCCTTCTAATTACACAAAAACAGTCTTAAGCTATGAAACAATTAAGCATAAAAACGCTGCTGCTCACCAGTGCTGTAATGGCCGGATTGCTGAGCGCTTGCAGTAAAGACCCACAAGATCCCAGCATTCCAACTCCTGCACCCCAACAACCCAATCCATTGCCGGAAAATGCCCTCATTGAAAAAATAAAATGGTCTGAGAATGATCATTATACCATCACCTACAATGAAGAGCATATGCCTGTCAAGGTGGTCAACCAATGGCAATTTGTGGAGGGTGATCCAACTAAAATCCGAACCATTGAGTATATGTTTGATTACGATGCTCAGGGGTTATTGCGGCAGGTAGTGCAATCAGGCGGCTGGACGCTGAAGTACTTTTATCAGAATAAGCTGATTGATAAAGTGCTGGAATATTACCCGGGTGGCGAACTGGCCAACCAAACCGAGTATATTTATGACGGCAATCGGATTGTTCAGGAAAATTACATCGTTTTTGCCAGTACCGGGGAACAGGAATCCTATTTCCGCCGTTTTCTGAAATATGATGCAAAGGGCAACCTGATCAAGGAAGAAACGATGGAACGACAGGACAATATGGTTTTTGTGCTGGCTCACGCAAAGGAGTATTCTCAGTTTGATCAGCATGTAAACCCTACTCAGTGGTTGCTGCGCTTTCCTTATTTGCCTCAGGTGCGCTGGCAATTCAACAATCCGGGCAAAGAAGTGGTATCCGTAAGGTTTTTTGATCCTTCAGTATACCATTACGTTCATGAATATAACGACCAGGGCTTGCCCGTTAGTCGTACAGAAATTAAACCACAGGGAACCTTGAAAGCTAGTTTCGAATACCATCAGTAAATGTAAAAACGGAGCCTATGCCACGCAAACTTGTGCTTTACATCGCCACCAGTCTGGATGGCTACATCGCCCAACCTAACGACGATCTGAGTTTTCTGAGCATGGTTCAGAAGGAAGGAGAAGATTATGGTTATCAAGCCTTTATCTCACAGGTTGATACCGTGATTTTAGGTCGTAAAACCTACGACTGGGTGATGGGTCAGGTGGATGCTTTCCCGCATGCTGATAAGGAGACTTACGTAGTCACCCGTTCAACCAGGCCAGCTGAGGGCAACGTTCAGTTCTATTCCGGCGATGTGCCGGAACTGGTTCAACGCCTGAAAGCTGCAGATGGCAAGGTTATATTTTGCGATGGCGGCGCCGAACTGGTGCAGGTATTGCTGAAACATAAACTGATAGATGAACTCATCATTTCCGTCATCCCGGTTATGGTAGGAGAGGGCACCCGTCTGTTCCACGACGGGCGCCCTTACCAGTTGCTTCAGCTGGAATCTGTTCAGTCGTTTGAAACCGGATTGGTTCAATTACATTATAAAGCCCTATGACTATCACACCTAAGCATGGCCCGGATCCGGCTACCCGATTCCCGTTACAGCATTACGAGCGCTTGTGTTTTTTAAAAAATATAGTGCAAAACCCGAACATTCAGGTGGGCGATTATACCTACTATGATGACTTTGAGGACGTGCACAATTTTGAAAAAAACGTCAAATACCACTTTGATTTCATCGGCGATAAGCTGACCATCGGCAAGTTTTGCGCTATTGCTTCGGGCGTGGAGTTTATCCTCAATGGTGGAAACCATTTGGTAGACGCTGTCTCGTCGTACCCGTTTTCTATGTTTGGAAATGGCTGGGAACATGCCATGGAGGGGCGACAGTTTCCGCACAAAGGTGATATCACTGTTGGCAACGACGTTTGGCTGGGCTACAGATCTGTTATCCTGGCAGGTGTAACCATTGGCGATGGCGCCATTGTTGGCGCCTATTCAGTGGTTACCAAAGATGTTCCTCCGTACACTATTGTAGCCGGCAACCCGGCCAAAGAAATCCGTCGCAGGTTTGCAGCGGAGGAGATAAATCAATTGCTGGCTTTGCGCTGGTGGGATTGGCCGCTGGAAAAAATAACGGCCAATGTTCACCTGCTTACCGGTCAATCCATCGCCCAACTCCTGTAATTCACTTTTTCAGGAAGACTAAACACAGTCTGGTACTTATGAACGGCGAATTGTACAGCCTTTCCTGGCGGGAACGATTGCAACTGGCATTTGGCCTGATGTCCATTTTTTATCCGGTTTTGTTGTTTGTCAACATTCCCCCGGAGCAATGGAATGCCAAATTGTGGCATCACTTGCCGGTATTTGGCTTCGAATACCTGGCTGGCAGCCTGCACCTGGCCTTTTTTGTTTGTCTGGCAGAGTGTATACAACGCAAGCTGATTGCCTGGTTCGGAATTTTCTCTCTTGGCATGGACAGGCCATTGCTGAATCTTCTTTTTATAGGGCTGTTTTTGCTTTCCGGAGCCTTGATTTCTGTGCCTGGAGTGATGCTGGTGAGTAGTATCGTGGATCATTTCCTGCGCCCGGCTCCAGAGGCTACCTACCTTAATGCGGAATATCGTGCGCATGGTTTGCGGGCGGCAATGGCGCTTTTTGCCGTTACAGCTTTATATGTGTACACCATTATCCTCAACAGGCATGTATTGCGGCGTACCCAGGCCGTGCAAGATCGGGCAGACCAACTGGAAAAAGAACAGGTTTTGGTACAATTCAATACCTTGAAAAATCAGGTAAGTCCGCATTTCCTGTTCAATAATTTGAGCATTCTGACCTCACTGGTACAGATCAATCCGGAACTCTCTGAAAAATTCATAGAACAGTTGTCTAAAACATACCGTTATATACTGGAGCAGAAAGATCAGGCGCTCATATCCCTGGGTACAGAGCTGGATTTTATTGATTCTTACGCTTTTCTATTAAAAATCCGATTCGGCGAAAAATTTGACCTGCGCATCAACGTCTCGGATGAATTGCGCAAACAGGCGCAAATTGCTCCGCTTACCCTGCAATTGCTCATTGAAAATGCCCTCAAACACAACCGAATGTCGGTTTCCCAACCGTTGATGGTAGAAATACATGAAACTGAAGGTTATCTGATGGTGTGCAACAAATTACAACCACGTCCGGCCCCGGAGGCTTCCACAGGTATTGGGCTGAAAAATATCATGAACCGATACACCTTGCTGGCTCATCAACCGGTTTGGGCCGGCGAACAGGATGGTAACTTTGTGGTAAAAGTGCCCGTCATATGGAAAAACCCTACATTTGATCTGGCCGCCTCTGTGCATGCCGCTTATTAGTGCGTGGAACCTGGTTTCCTGACTAAATTCTGAATGAAAAACAGATACTGGTTCATAATTGGTGTGTTTTTATGGCTGTTGCCGGCATTGCAGGCACAACAGCCATTGGATAGCCTTTGGCAAATATGGCAGAACACCGGGCTACACGATACAGTGCGTTTGCGCGCCATTCATGGCATTGGCTTTAAGTATGTTTTTCATAATCCGGATTCTGCATTGTTAATGGCCCGCCTTGAAACCGATTTTGCCTTGCAAAAAGGATGGAAAGGTTGGGAGGCACGGGGACTCAATATACAGGGTTTGTGTTATCGCTTCAAAAGTAATTATGCCCAGGCTTTACAATCTTATCAGGAAAGTATCAGGCTGCTGGAACAAATTGGCGACAACCTGTACCTCTCCAAGGTGTACGGTAATATGGGAGATGTATATCGCTTACAAAGTAATTCAGCAAAAGCAATAGAGAGCATTTTCAAGTCATTGCAACTTGCAGAACTAGCGGGCGACCGAAAAACGATGGCAGATGCCTATGTGAGTATCTCCATTTTCTATTACGAAGAGCCGGAAAATTATCAAAAAACACTGGAGTACCTGGAAAAAGCGTTGACAATCTATTCCGATCTTGGTGAGCAAAAAGGGCTGGCTCAGGTGTACAGCAATTTTTCTGCTGTTTATCTGGATCTGGAAGACTATAAAAGTTCTTTATTGTATACAGAAAAAGCCCTGGAAAAACACCAGGCCACGGGCAATCTATACGGGGTAGCCAATGCGCTGTTTAACAGAGCTATAGTGCTGAGTATCAGAGGCATGTATCAGGCCGCTATGCATGATTTTAGCCGTGTGATTGAAATTTACCAAAAAATGGGAGATATTGAGGCTGAAGCGGATGCTTTCAATGGTATGGGCGATGCCTGGTTACAACAGCAGCAATACGACCGCGCCATAGAAGCCTGCCAAAAATCGCTGGATCTGCTTAAACCCTTTGGCCCTACTCTGCGCCATGCAGATGCCTGCAATTGCCTTTATACCGCTTACCTGAAAAAGAAAAACTACGGCAAGGCATTGGCCTATCTGGAGCAGTTTATCGCGGTGAAAGACAGTTTGCAGCAAAATGAGACTGAAGAAAAACTGCGTATGATGGAGCTGGACAGACAGGCATTTGCGGATAGTTTGGGCAGAGAAAAGGAAAAGTACCTGATGGAGTTGTCGCATCAACTGGATCTGCGGCGCAAGGACCGCAACCTGGGCTGGCTGGTATTTGCCGGAGTGATTATGCTGGGTATTGCCATTGGCTTTTGGGTGCGGATGACCTATTTTCAAAAACGCTCCAAAGCCTTACAAAATCGGTCTGATGTATTGGAAAAACAGCAATTGCAAAACGAAATTGCTTTGCTCAAAACCCAGGTAAATCCACATTTTTTATTCAACAGCCTAAGTATTTTATCATCGCTGGTCTATACAGACGCCAACCTGGCAGAGCAGTTCATTCATCAGTTGTCCCGTTCTTATCGCTATATACTGGAGCAAAAAGATCAGTCGCTGGTAAGCTTGAAAACAGAGCTGGACTTTATCAAATCTTATTCTTTTCTATTAAAAATTCGTTTTGGCGATAAACTTCAGCTCCGGATTGATATTCCTGATCATTTGCTGGAATCCTGCCAAATTGCACCACTGACGCTTCAACTGCTTATTGAAAATACAGTGAAACACAATCGTATGTCGGAAAAAGAACCGTTGGTAGTGAACATATATACAGAATCCGATCATACGCTGGTGGTGCAAAATCGTTTGCAATTGCGCAATACCGCGATTCTCTCTACGGGTATTGGCTTGCAAAACATCATCAACCGTTATGCATTGCTGTCGGATTTGCCAGTGCTGGCCGGTGAAACGGAAGACGCTTTCGTCGTTAGGGTGCCATTGATACATTGAGCAAAAAACGACTTTGCTTGTCGTCCGTGCACGCACAGGCGTGTCCGATTTCGGACACTTTATGGCAGGCGTTTATTTTACAAGTAGCTGATTTGCAATTGGTTAGCAATCGGGCATAATTCCTGATATGATATGCAAACAACTAAAAAATTAAGCTACTCCTACCTAAATGATTGTCAATTACCTGCGTCTGGCCCTTCGTAAGTTGTCGAAACAACGCGAATATACCCTACTCAACATATTGGGTTTGGGGCTGAGTATAGCCTGCTGTTTGCTGATTTTTATTTTCCTGCGTCACCACACTAGTTTTGATACCTACCACAGCAAGGCGGATCGAATTTTCCAGGTGGTTATGGACATCAAAACAGAAGGGACATTTCCTTTTTCCGGAGCGCCCAGCCCCATGGCAGATGCATTACGCTCGGAATGTGCCTTGCTGGAAAAGGCCGCTATGCGTTCTGCTCAGGATGAAGTATTGATCAGCATACCCAATGCACAGGGCGGTGCAGACAAGTTTAAGGAAAAGTCACACTTTGCCTGGGTTGAACCGGATTACTTTGAGATCCTGGATTTGCCATTGGTTCAGGGCAACTACACCGGACTGAATGAGCCAAATACGGTGGTCCTCTCCGCATCCATGGCCCGAAAGTATTTCGGTTCTGCCGATCCGCTGGGGAAGGTGATCCGGGTAAATAATGAAGACAACCTGAAGGTAATAGGTATTGTGCGCGATTTACCCGCCAACACAGATTACCACCACAATATCCTGGCATCCTGGGCTACCTTGAAAAATCATCCTGATGTAGCAGAAAGCCTTACGTCCTGGTCGGGCGCCAGGGGCGAAAATTATTGTTTGGGTTTGGTTAAGGCCGGGCATGCCATCCGGGAGCTGGATCAGGTGATGTTGCAATTCAGGCAAAGTCACCCCCACCCGGAATCCAAAGATTTGTTTCAATACAAGGTAATGCCCATGCTCGACATGCATTCCGATATGGAATATGGTTTTGGCATGGATAAAAAATTCCTGTGGGCTCTGGGGCTCATAGGCATTTTTCTGTTGGTAACGGCCTGCGTCAACTTTGTCAATATGGCCACTGCGCAGGCCCTTCACCGGGGTAGAGAAGTGGGCGTTCGGAAGTCGCTGGGCAGCACCCAACGCCAGCTGTTCTGGCAGTTTATGGCAGAAACCGGCCTGGTGGTTGGCGCTTCCCTGGTTATTGGATTTGGTATGGCGTGGCTGGCGCTTCCGCAACTCAACGCATGGCTGGAGGAAGATCTTCAGATGGAAGGAGCAGTGCTGGCCAACGTGCTGGTTTTCTCCGGAGCCTTATGCTTGCTGTTGACCTTCCTGGCAGGGGCCTATCCTGCTATTATGCAAGCCAGATTCAATCCGGTTACGGCAATCAAAGGAAGCCTGGAAAAGGCGTCGGGTGGCGGCATTTCATTGCGTAAAATACTGGTAACCACACAGTTTTCTATTTCACAGGTGCTCATCATCGGAGCATTGGTGGTAACGGCACAAATGAAATTTGTGCAGGATGCCGACTGGGGTTTTCGTCCGGGCACAGTCGTTACGCTTGAATTGCCGGAAAAAGCCCAAATGAAGTCTTTGCAACAGCAATTATCTAAAATTTCCGGAGTAGCCTCGGTTTCGCTGTGTTATCAGCCACCGGCCTCGAGTTCCAACAATTTTCAGGGGGTGCATTGGGAAAACAGACCAGATGTAGAAGCCTGGTTGGCCAATGATAAGCCTGCAGATGAGCATTACTTGGAAACCTTTGGGTTAACCCTTTTGGCCGGGCGCAACCTGCAAGCCGGCGATACCACCCGGGAGTTTTTGGTAAACGAAACTTTTGTCAAGAAACTCAACCTCGCATCTCCTGAGGAAATTTTGAACAAACGGGTGCTTATTGGAACGGAAAAAGCCACTGTAGTGGGGGTTATTAAAGACTACCACAACTGGTCGCTGGCAGAGCCTATTGCGGCCATTTCCATGAGCACACGCTCCGAAGGTTATGCAACCTGTGCGGTTCAATTGGTTCCGGGTAATCCGGCGCCTGTGCTGGCCCAAATCCGTGAGGTTTGGGAGGCGCATTTCCCGGAGCATTACTACGAGCAAACATTCATGGACGAGCGCCTGGGCGATTTTATGGCTACAGAAACAATGATTATGCGTTTGGTACGCACCTTCGCGGGTATTGCTGTTTTTGTGGGATGCCTTGGTTTGTACGGACTTTCCACTTTTATGGTTACCCGGAAACGCAAGGAAGTAGGCATTCGCAAAACCCTGGGCGCCAATGTACCGGGCATACTCTGGCTGTTTGGCAGAGAATATATTCGATTGATTATAATCGCTTTTGTATTGGCAACCCCGGTGGCCTGGTGGGCCATGAGCCATTGGTTGAACGATTATACTTACCGGTTTAATCTGGGCGCCGGAATTTTCGTTTTTTCGCTGGGAATTACCCTTGGTCTGGCCTTGATTACAGTTGGTACCCAAAGTGTCAAAGCGGCACTTGATAATCCGGTGGAAGCGCTGAGAAGTGTTTGAGTTTTTGGGTGTTTATGTTTTTGAGTTGGCCAGGGTTTGGTTTTCCAAGGGTTTTGGGGCCTTTTCTCCTCTATGGTAAAAAACTCTGCACCTCTTCGATAAAACCTCTGCCCCTCTCTGCGGTAAAACAACTCTCTATATCCAAAAAATGCTGCAATTCGAACCATATATACCACATCCGTCGCTGAGTCGCTACATACGGAGTTACTGGCTGATAAGTGGCAGTGATTCGGCTGAATCGTTGGAATTGGTGCCTGATGGCTACCCGGAGATGCTGTTTGTATTGTCTAATGCGGTGCATATGCCACAATTCAGTGGGAGTAGCCGATGGAATGCCGCATCGGATACGGGAGTTATCGGACAAGTTTCCGGTCGGTTTACGTTTGAGATAGAAGCGGGGGCCATGCTGTTTTGTGTGAAATTTTACCCCTGGACACCTCATTTATTGTTCAAGCTTCCCGCCTGGCAACTGAACGATGCAGCATTGGATATGGGAAGTCTGAGTTCTCCGCTGGCCTTCAGGGTATTGCGCGAGCGCGTGGCTGCATGTAAACAAATACCTCAGGTGGTTACCTTGCTCAATGATTTTTTCCTGGAACAGTTCAAAGATGTAAATGGGGAAAACCCGTTTGTGATGCATGCTGTGCAACAAATTTTCCGGCAAAACGGGGTGGTGAGTATGGATCAGTTAAGTGGAAATTTCCGCACCAGCAGGAGGTATGTTGAACTTCTTTTCCGGCAACATATTGGCTTTTCCCCCAAGCAATATGCCCGAATCATAAGGGTCAAAAAAGCTTCGATGTATCTGCTGGATCCTCGCTTCAAAGGTCAAATCCGTGAGGTGGCTGGTCAGCTGGATTATTACGATCAAAGTCATTTTTTGAAAGATTTCAAGGCCGTGGTAAGGCAGTCGCCCAGCGGTTTTTTGCAGGAACAATTGAATTTGTCAGAGATATCTGTGCTGAGGTATTTGGATCAGTGGGATTATTCGTAGGTTTAAGACCTGCGAGGTTTGCCCATAGAAGACAAATCAGGGTTCGCATTTTTACCAGAAATACGGTGTGTGGCAGATGAATTTTGTGCATTATTTGATCTGTTAACACTGTGGATTTTTTAGTTTTAGTGAAGGGGTGACTGCCAGTCACCAAAACTAAAAATTCTACTCAAACAAAAAAACGCATGTACAAATTACCACTAGCCATTTGCATTCTGTTGCTTTCTGTTTGGCAAAATCCGGTTCATAGCCAGGGTGTGCCTCCTGAACTGGCTGCAGCATTTCAACAAACCCTGCAAAACCAGCGCAACACATTGGGCGTCAAATCCCTGAGTGCTGCTGTTCAGTTCAACAACGATTCTATCTGGAACGGTGCTTATGGCATTTCATCTACATTCCCTTTGGATAGTGTAACCCCGGATTATGCTTATGCCATTGGCAGTATTACCAAAACTATTACCGCAGCCTGTATCCTCCAACTGGCTGATGAAGGCCTGCTGCACCTGGACGACAGCCTATCTAAATGGCTGCCTCCGTTTCCATACGTGAATCCCAACATCACTATTCGTCAGTTGCTGCGCCACCAAAGTGGATTGTATGATGTGATTACCAACCCTGCCTATGATGCAGCTACCAAGACAGACCTGGATTCTATTTGGTCGCTCAGCAATCTGGTGCAGGATTACATCAACCCTCCCTTGTTTGCGCCTGGAACCAGTTGGTCTTACAGCAATACCAATTACGCTCTTTTGGGTTTGATTGTAGAAGCAGCCACGGGCAACAACTATCGCGCAGAATACACCAACCGCTTTTTTGAGCCCCTGCAGTTGCCTTCTTTGGTATTGCCTCCTTTCGATCCCAATCCAGCTGATATTGCGCATTTGTGGGTATATAATCCTGCCAATAACAGTAGCGCAGACGCGCATGGATTCTATTCTCAATGGCATTCCTTCCGCTCATCGGCCGGACCTATTGGCGGTTATTATGGCACCGCCAGAGACATTGCTGTTTGGAACAGGGCTTTCCTGCGCGGCGACCTGCACAGCGTCAATATCCTGAACGAAGCCAAAACCACCGTGGCCACTTCCATGCCCAATAGTGGTCGGTACGGACTGGGTATCATGGAACGCAAGTTCTGGGGGCTCACAGGATATGGTCATGGCGGAGATATCGGATACAGCAGTATTACCTACTATTTCCCGGCCAAAGACATCAGCATTACCGTGCTGAATAACGATGCTAAGAAGAACTCCTGGGCTTTGGCGCCCGTCATTCAGGCATTGCTGAAAAACTACCTGGATTACGAAGCATCGGTGTCTACGGTTTCTCCATGGGCGTTTACCGAACTAAACCCGCAGGTTTATCCAAATCCGTTCACGGATGAAGTGTCGGTTTCCTTATATTTACCAACCGGCGTACAGGATGCCCGCTACCAAATTACGGATGCCCTGGGTAAAACCCTCAGCAATGGTCAGCTCGGCAGCCTGGGTTCCGGCGATCAAACCCTTACCATTCCTGCCGGCACAACATGGCCTTCAGGTGTTTACTTCCTCAGCTTGCAGCTGGATGGAACAGGCACCCGGGCGCTGAGGCTGGTGAAATAAGGGGTTTGAGGGGTTTGAAGGGTTTGAGGGGCAGGCGTTGCTTTGGGCATTGTAATTTGAGAAAAATGTTCTTCTCGTGGACTGGAGTTTTTGTCTATCGAAAAATAAAGAGCATAATGTCCTGGATAATCGTTTGGATGAAATTAAATCCTCAGGCTTGGTGCAGTTGAAATAACAAAGAATTGATTCTCTTTTCAACAAGATTGCCAAACAAAAGCCAAACTCAGCGACCCTCACTTCAAGCCCTTCAAACCCTTCAAACCCTTCAAACCCCTCCAACCAAACCTTCCCTCAACATGAGTCTTCGTCTAGCCCTCCGCAATCTTCGTAAAAATGCCAAATACACCACCATCAACCTGGTGGGTATGAGTATCGGCATGGCCTGCTGCTTCCTCATTATCAGCTATCTGCATTACGAACAAAACTTTGATACCTTTTTTCCGCATAAAGACCGGTTATACAGGATCGGGTACCATGCAGAATTTACCGGTGAGCCGCTGGACCTGAACCGGTGTCCGGCGCCGATCGGACCGGCGATGTATGAGTTTTTCCCGCAGGTGGAGAAGGTGGCGCGCATGTTCCCGCGCAGCCTGAGCGTGCGCGAGCCGCAGCGCGATCAGCAATTTGAAATAGAGTCCACGCTGTTTGCCGACAGCACGGTTCAGGAAGTGATGGGCTTCAATTTCATATACGGAGATCCGAATACGGCGCTGCGCGATCCGTTTTCAGCGGTTTTGACGGATGAAACAGCCCGTCGCATTTTTGGCACAGACAATGCCATGGGACGGCAGCTGAAGGCCGGTGAAGATGCCTTGTTTACCGTAACCGGCATCATCCGCCGATTGCCCCGTCAATCTCACCTGCAGCTGGATATGATGTTGCCATTCCGCAATATCCCGGATGTTGAGCCGGTTTCGGCCAGGTCTGTGGTGCAAAATGTACTGGTCAACAACTGGCTGGCATCCTACACCCATACTTATGTGTTGCTGAAACCCAACACTACAGCGGAGGCTGCTAATGCCTTGTTCCCGGCTTTTATCCAGAAACATGGTCACGAGCAATTCCGCGACAAACAGTTTTTCAGCCTGTTTCCCGTAACACGCATACACCAGCATAGTCCGGCCACTGATGAGGTAGTAGCTACCGCAAACCCGACCTTCCTGCGTGTGTTTGGCATAGTAGGTTTTCTCATTCTGCTGATTGCCGGCATCAATTTCGTGAACCTTTCTACTGCGGTTTACCTGGATCGGAGCAAGGAGGTGGCGGTGCGCAAATCATTGGGCGCCAGCAGAGCCTCGCTGGTAAGCCAATTCCTTACCGAAACCTTGCTGGTGAGCGGTATGGCCTTTTTCATGGCCATGCTGCTGTTGTATGCGCTCATTCCGCTGTTTAATGCCCAGAATGCCAAGTATATTGCCTATGATTTTATTCGCGACTGGCCCCTGACCCTGATGTTTACCGGCATTTTCCTGCTTACCGGATTGGTGGCGGGTATTTATCCGGCCCTGTTTGCCAGTCGTTTCAAAACAGTGGAAGCATTTCAGCGCAACAGCACAGCTACCATTGGCGGAGCCGGACAATGGCTGCGCAAATCGCTGATTACCACGCAATTTGCCGTGAGTATTGCCTTGTTGTGCAGCACCCTCATCATGCAATCGCAGCTCAAATACTGGCTGCAAATGCCTCTGGGTTTTGATTCGGAGGGCATCATTACGGTGCCCTTGTCAAGCGCCAACATCAACTCCGCTTTTTCTCCGGGCGATTCCACACTGCGGCGGCGTATGAATGCCTTTGATGAGTTGTTGATGCAAAATCCGGGCGTAGCAGAGGTAACGCTCTCGTCGAGTTTGCCGGGCTTCACCGCACCGCTGTTCCCGGTGGCTACTGACAAGATCAAGTTGGAAGACAATGTGTTTGTGGGCAGTATCTCGGTGGATTACGATTTTGCTGAAACCTTCAAACTCAAGGTAATTGCCGGTCGGGAGTTCGATAAATCTTATGGCACCGACCACCAGGGCGCGTGGGTAATCAACGAAATGGCGGTTCGTTCGCTTGGTTTCGACAATGCCGAGGCGGCCATTGGTCAGAATATTTCCCGTGGAGGGGCGCCTCCGGGCAAAGTCATTGGCGTGGTGAATAATTTCAATACAGCAGGCTTGCAAACGGCTATGATTCCGGTGATTATGAACGTGGCGCCGGGTTCATTTACAGCTTTCAGCATTCGGTTGAAAACTAAGGATACAGAGGCAGTAACCGGCCAGATTGAAAAGGTTTGGCGGCAATTTTTCCCGGGCAAGGCATTTGAATACACCTATCTCAACGAGAGCCTGCGCGAGACGTACGAACAAGAGTCCAGACTCATGCAGCTCATCGGCGATTTTGCGGCAGTAGCCATTGTGCTGGCTTGCTTTGGTTTGTTTGGACTGGTGGATTTCACCGTGCGACAACGCCGGAAAGAAATCGGTATCCGCAAGGTACTGGGCGCCACAGTGGCTGGTATTACGGGGTTATTGGCCAAGGATTTCCTGAAATTGGTGGCGGTGGCATTCGTCATTGCCACTCCGGTAGCCTATTACGTGATGGATCAATGGCTCACCGATTTTGCCTACCGGGTGCACCTCCAATGGTGGATTTTTGTAGCGGCAGGTGTGGCGGCCATTGTGGTGGCGTTTTTGACGGTAAGTGTGCAGAGTGTGCGGGCGGCGCTGGTGAATCCGGTGGAGAGCTTGAAGAATGAGTGATTTAACTTAGTTTTTTCTTTTTGCCAGTTTTCGGCAAGTTTTTTTCCACTTTTTTGATACTTTCTTCAATAGGTAGATTCTCAGGCATTTCACCACCTAGTTCTTGGATGGTTTGGCGTACTTTTTTACCTACTTCGAAGTGCGTTTGGCCAAGGGCCACAACTTCCTTCGAAGGGTCTGCATTTTGGACAATGAGATAGCATGCGTAGCGGGAGAGCTTGATGTTCTCAATTTGCCTTTCTGCCTTTGAACCGATGGTGACCATTTCGAGGATATCCTCGAAATGGTCGGCCATTTGTTGGCCACTATTTTGGCAAGCTTCTTTTGCTCGTTCAAGGGCAGGCAAAAAGTGCCGATATTCAGAATACTCGAGTACTTTACTCAAATCTCTGGCCGACCAATATTCGGTACCGTTTTCGTCGAGCCGCTTTATCTGCTCAAAAATAGGAGGTGTAACAGCGTTTGAAAGTTTCTTTTTCATAAGTAATTGGGTGAATCGGTGAGTAAGCTGCAAATTTAACATATTTTGTTTTGGTATTAAAATAAAAATACAAAATATTTTAAAAATGCACTAATGCTCCATCCACCCTACCCAACTAAGCATAGCACAAATCCCGCTCAGGAAAATCAATACAGACCATGAATTACACTCCAAAGCCCCAGCGGGGCGACGATATTTGTAGCCCCAGGCAGGGCGTAATACATGTGGCACCGCGGGTGAATCATTTTTGTAGATTATCAATAATAACCATCATCATTTCCATTGCCTGGCTAATAACACCCTATCCACCACCAAAGACCCCAGTGCATACGTGGCTACGGCATAATCCATAGACCCCAACGGCCCTATGATATATCTGACCAAAAAGTAAATAGCGGCAATGGCCACGGTTATTGCCCAAATGCGATACCAAACTGGTTTGGAAGTAAAATGTTGTAACATGATTTTGCGTTAAGAGCATGTTGGGGATTTTCTGACGGAGTCAAAAATTTGAGCTTTTTTCGTCAGTTTTTGCGTTTTTGAAGAAGCATAGCCTGAGTTACGTGACTGAAAAAAGGTAAAAAATGGCGGAAAAAGGACAATTTTTGGCCCGGCAAGAAAATCCCCAACATGCTCTAAATGGTTGATTACTTTGAGTAGAGCATATTGAGGATTTCCTTGCCGGGCCCAAGACCTTAACGTTGGCAAGTAAGTTTGGTTCACCAATTTTCTCCCTACAATATTTGTAAATCAATAAAATGTCCGCGTTTTTCGATAAAACTGTCTTGATGCTGGTGTTGCTACTCAGTGCCAGAAATGGATTTTCATGTTCCTGTGATGAAATTCCGCATATTTTCATGCAGTACATGCGCCCGGATCATGTAGTGGTGGCTGCAGAGGTTATAGAACATACTAACCTTAGTTATCCAGGAAAAAAATCAGATTACTATTATTATAGCCTAACCAAACTGGCCGTAATCAAATGGTATAAAAACAGGCTGCAAACGGATACGCTCTATTATGCCAACGGTATGAGGCAAATGTGTATGGAATCCTTAAGCAACTATCCAATAGGATCCCAATTGGTAATGAAAGCAGTTGTTTCTTCCTTTAAGCCGGAAGAGGCCTTTAAATCAGGGTTTGATCCACAGACCGATCAATTTATACAAGCTTATACAGATAAAACATTTATTGAATATATATCCTGCGATACCAGCGTCCTGGAATATTCTGCTGAAGGAGTAAAAGGAAACATAACCATAAATTTATTGGATAAAGAAAGGAATAGAATATCAAGAATCCGAAAATGGAACAAAAGAAGGGCAAACCGACTCACCCTAAAATTGGATAAAAATCCAGTGCCGTTTCAGACCATGACACACCGTCAATTTGATATGCTTATGGGTTTTTAGCTTGCATGACTATCAATAAATTAATCTTTCATTTCTAAAATAAGCATATCTTAAGGCGGTTTTATAGTGTTTTGAAGTTACTCCTGACTCATTTTAACCTAACCTTGCTTATGAAAAACTACCTGACCCTTTTTCCTGTATCCCTGTCTGTATTGTGCCTAAGTCTGGCGTTTGGTTCGGTTATCCTGTGGATGCCTACCAACCTGGAAGCGGCTATTGTCTGGAATTTGGCCATCATGATGGCCCCTGCTTTGGCACTGTTGGCAGAGTGGCAAATGGCCCGTGAGCGACAGTTTCAGCTCACAACGGTGGTCACCCTTATCGCAATTGTGAATACAAGTATTGTACTGGGCTCGCGCCTGGGCGCCTGGTCGGGAGCCGATTGGGTAAGAGCATTGGGTGGACAGGGTTTGCCTGATTTGCCCGGAAAAACGGTGATGGGAGGCCTGGTACTGGCCATATTGGTGTACATAGCACTCAAACGCCTGTGGAAATTACCTGCCGCACTGGCAGATGTGCTGGCCATCGGGTTGCCGCTGGCTGCGGTGTCGGGGCGTGTGGGTTGTTTGGTGGCAGGCTGCTGTTACGGCATCCCAACCAACTCAAACTGGGGCATTTCCTATGGTCCGGGCACTCCGGCCTACGAGCATCAGGTTGCTGCAGGAATCCTGCATGAGGGCGCGGCGTCTACCACTTTTCTTTACCCCATTCAACTGATTTTGATAGGAGGTAATTTCCTTATATTCCTGATCATGTGGGGATTGCGCAATAAAGTTAGTCGCCCTGGAGCATTGGCCTTTTTGGGCCTGGGCTTGCTTACTTTTCAGCGTTTTGGTATCGAGTTTTTCCGTGATGTGGCCACGAACAGGGGGTCTTTTGGCGTGATGCTGGGCGGCCTGAAAACCGGTCAATGGGTTATGCTGGCTATTGCACTTTGCAGTTTGGCCGGGTTTGCCTGGTTGTATTTCACCCAACCCGTTAACAAACGCCCTGATCAGCCAACACAACTGCCCGTTGGCACTGCGCCCCAGGCTTATGTGCTGGGCGGGATTATCCTTGGCGGCTTTTTGCTTCGCGATGTGCTGACCCTGGATGAGGCCATGGTTATACTCATTTCCTGTTTGCCAGCCATGGTATTACTGGGCAGATCACTTTGGCGTGATTACCATGCCGGACGAACCGTTTTTGCTCCGGCTTCTTTGTTGTCTATTAGTGCTATATTATTGATAGCCAACCCTATAGATACTATTCCGGCCAAACCTTCCAGTATGGAGTGGAAACGATGGGTAGATGTTGGCGCGGGCGCCACTTTGGGTAATTATGAGGATATTAGCCGGGACTGCGATGGCAACGTGGTAGAACGGTATAAGGTAAATACCCGATCCGGAGGCGGCGAAGTAAACGCCAACTGGCAGCGCGGTTTTACCCGACTAAGGGTAGGGGTGAGGGGCGCTTTTGGTGTTGTGTCTACTGATGAAAATATATACACAGACAACAACTACAGATATTCAGCTTTGGGTTTGCAAACAGAAGCCAGTGGCAAATTTATGGGGTTGTCTATAGGGCTATATCATCTTCATCAATCATTTCCGGCAAAGGTGGGCAATGATGTATTTCCCACCAACCAATTCCTGCCTTCCGGCACCTTGCGTATCGGAAGGGCAGATCGTTACTCGGTAGATTTCCGATTGTATGATGAACCGGGCTTAGGACTGGTAGCGGAGCCGCCCTTTTCCATGGGTTTAATAAACTGGGGGTTTAATGATTTGAGCGGCCAAAGCCTGGTACGCGCCGGTTTTGCCGTTACCAGCGCATCCGAAAGCTCCCTTCATCTGTTTGGGCGTTTTCCCATTGGTAAAACGGGTTTAAGCGGCAACGTGACCTTCTATCTGGGTAACGCCACTATGTTCAATGCCGGGTTGCGCTATCGGTTTAAGGAAAAGTAGCACAGGGGGGCTGTTTTATTCCCAATTCACCCTCACCATGATTTCATTCCGCCTTCCAAACAACTGGAATGGCGGATTATAACCCAGGTATCGGAAATTGCCGGAATACGGAATGGACTGTGCGTCCAAAGCCCGGCGAAGCTTTTCTGAGTACTTATGGATCTTGCGGTCTGAGGCAAAACCACCGAAACGCAATACCGCTACATGCTCGGCTGGAACAGTTTTGAGCATCACTTCTGCATTATTGGGTTTGGGTAATGCCTCTTTGGTGTATTTGGCGGGCATTACAAAACTTATGGAAGATACCGTGTCGGTCATTTCCATGTGCACAGGTGCAGTCATGGCAATCTGCTGCTTTTGCTCGTTTCCACCAAAAATATAGCCAGCCAGGTTGCGAAACCCAGGATTGGCCATTTCCTTGTAGGAGTTGGCTTTTGCCGTAATGGTGGCCATGGTAGCTTCGGGATAATACCGGATCTCGAAATCTTTTTCCCGCTTGATGCGCTGGTAGGCTTGTTGTTCGGTGCCCCGGCTGGAGAACAGCGCACAGGCCTGTAAGAGGAACATCAGCAGACTTAGGATCAGGAGTCCAAGGAGCAGAGGTTTCATAGTGGAGGGATATGGAGTTTAAATTCCACATCCAAACAACACAAAGCAAGGATTGTTCTACATCCGGATCGGCACAAACAGCCATTTCTTTTTGTCTAAAACTACTCCGCTCCAGGTACCCAGACCTTCAATTTTGTAGGAAGGAGGCACTCCCATAATGGTGGTATCTACGCTCCGGATTTTCTGACGGGCAGGAATGGGTTTGTTGATGGCATCGGTCTGGGGTTTGTATTTGGTGTCGTAGTCTGGTAAGGTAGCAATATATTTGACCATCACCTGCGCCATCGGAAGTTTGCTGGTGCCTCCCAAAAGGTTAACATCCACCTTGTTCGCATCCTGCTTTACTGGGTCATTACTGTTCTCTCCGTTGCGGAAAATCCGCAAAAACTCATCCGCGCTTTTGCCATCGGGCGTGAAAAAGTTGAGGCGCAAGAGGTAATCACCTGCATCCAGGGGTTGTGCTGTTTTGTTTTCAATAGTGGCATCAACAATATAATAATCCAGCGTATAATCTACTTTAAAAACATCAAAATTACTATCCCCGGGGTCAGGATTGAACTTGATCAGGTTGTGTACTGTAATCTTTATTTCGTTGTTTTCCAATACTTTTTCTATTGGAATTGATTGTATTTTATGTTTTGGCGCCGGATTATTGGCTTTATTGGCTGTTACCTCTGTTGCAGGCAAATTGGTTCCTATAGTGGCATTGCTCAGGTCAATGCCATTGGTGAGTACCTTGATGGTAACAGCCTGATTGGCTATGCCTTCAAAAATGTACTCGGAATGATAACCGCCCCGGATCTCTATATCCTTGATAGTGCCAGCGCCTTTTTGACCGCGGTCGTTGACATACTGAATGGCATCGCCGATTTTTGCATAGCCTTTGATGTTATCGAGTGTGGCGGTCATTAATTTGTCATCGCTGTCCAGCAAATAAGCATAACCGGTTTTGCATTGAAGGCTTCGTTTTTCCGGGATAGCCACAGGGGCTAGTTCGTGTGTTACTACCATTTGTCCTGGTTTGGGGTTGTAGTTGAACACATTTAATTGAGCCGGGCTAAAGGAGTTCTTTCCGGCGCTTACAGATTCATAAGAAATCAGATATGCGAAGGCCTTGGTTTTGTCTGGTAATGGTATGGCCATGGCAATTGGTTGTCCGGAATCATCCACCTTGCCGCTCTTCAATTTGTAGGTAATTTCAAAGTACTTCATATCACCATCAGAACCGGCTGGTTTGACGGTCAGCAATTCAATGGAGATGCCCTGAGCATAAGCCAGGGGTGATACCAGGAGGAAAAACAGGAAAGAAGTAAGCGTTCGCATAGTTTTTGAATTTAGGTGCAATTTAAATGACTTTATTGATGTAGTTTGTGAACTTATCTGCCCTTTCTTTTTGGGCAAAACGGAGTTGTCCACTTTTTTCCATCATGTTTTTTTCACCGTCCGTCTACGCACAAACATGTCCGATTTCGGACGTTTTTACACTAGACAATGATTTTTATTTCATTGAAAATCAAAGAAATATATCTAAGGCATGGTGTTAGCAGCTCTTAGGAATTGCGGAATAATATTCCGCGATCGTTAAACAGTAAGAATTTAAGCTATGATAAAGAACTATCTGCTCATTGCCTACAGAAATCTCCGAAAGCACAGATCCTATACGGCCCTGAACATCTTTGGTCTTGGGCTTAGTATAGCTTGTTGTATACTGATTTTCATGCTCGTAAGACATCATTTCAGTTTTGATAATTTTCATAAAAACATAGACCGAACGGCGCTGATTGGCACGGAGTCACGGCTGGAGCAGGTTACCAAAGAAAACAGCGTTCCTTATCCAATGAGTTTGGCCTTGCGTCAGGAATATGCCTTTTTGGAAAAAACGGCTATGATCTCGGCCAGAGATAACAGTCTGATCACTATATCTACAGAAGGCCAGGCGCCGGTAAAGTTCCAGGAAGAGGTTGGCCGGGCTATGGTTGAGCCGGAGCTGTTCGAGATCTTTGATTTCCCCCTTATCCGGGGAAATCTGGACGATTTTCGTCAGCCCCAAACGGCGCTCCTAACTGAAAAGATGGCCAATAAATACTTTGGATCTGCAGAGGCAGCCCTCAACAAGACATTTAAAGTAAACAACAGAACGGATTACCGGGTAGTGGGCGTACTGCGTGATTTTCCGCAAAATACCGACCTCGGAAGACATGGTGTATTTACCTCCTGGTCTACCATGACCAGTGACTCTACCAACAGAATGGTTAAGAATTGGGGTGGTATTAATGGTGGCACGCATTGTTTTGTAAAATTCCGGGAAGGCTATACGGCTGCCAATCTGGAGGCCATGTTTCCGGCTTTCCGGGAGAAATATTTTCATCCGGAAGTGCGGGAATGGTGGTATCATGCCATACCCATGAAGACTGCACACTTTGATCCGGACTATGGCTTTGGTACAAACAAAAAACACATCCTGGCCCTGGCGCTCATTGGCATATTTTTGCTCATTACAGCCTGCGTAAACTTTGTGAATATGGCCACAGCCCAGGCGCTGAACCGGGCCCGGGAAGTGGGTGTACGCAAAACGATGGGTAGCACCCGCAATCAACTTTTTTGGCAATTTATAGCAGAAACAGGATTGATTGTGGTTTTTTCTACGGCTATTGGCCTGGTGTTGGCTCATCTCGGTTTGCCAAAGTTGAACAACCTTGCCGGTACCGCCCTCGCTTTCAACCTCGATAATGATATCATGATGTTCGGATTTATTGTGGCCTTAATGCTGGTGATAACCTTTCTGGCAGGCGCGTATCCCGGATTGGCTTTGTCGGGTTTTCATCCGGCTGAAAGTTTGAAAAGTGGTTCTGGCGGTATAAAGCAAACGGGCGGGTTCTCGTTGCGCCGGATTCTGGTAGGGACACAGTTTGCCATCTCACAGGCTTTGATCATTGCTGCGGTGGTGGTAACGGCGCAAGTGGAATATTCGCAAAAAACGGATCTGGGATTCCGCAGAGAGGGCATAGTTAATATTGGATTACCTTCCTCCGAGCCAACCCAAAAATCAACCCTTAAGCAGCAGTTGTCGGCCATATCAGGAGTAGAACAGGTATCTCTTTGTTTCCAGCCTCCTGCATCAGAGGGAAATTGGCAAACGGGAGTACGCATGCAAGGCGCTGCGGAATACGAACCATTTCCAGTTAACTTTAAGTTTATTGATGAACATTATCTGGAAACCTTTGAGTTGCAACTCTTATATGGACGTAATGTGCAGCCTTCAGATACGATCCGGGAGTTTATTGTCAATGAATCGTTGATGAAAAAACTGGGATTCAACACCCCTCAGGAGATTGTAGGCAAAATATTGGACGTAGACCACAGGGTCTTTCCGGTGGTTGGCGTTGTAAAAGATTTCCACAACAGATCCTTCCATGAAGATATCAATCCGCAGGTTTTTGCAAGTGCGGTGGATAACTTTGATATCGCATCCATTCGTCTGAACACCAAAAATACAGTTGCAACGCTTGCCGCTGTGGAAAAAACATGGTCGGAACTCTTTCCGGAGTATGTGTTTAAAAGCGAGTTCATGGAGGATCAAATTGCCCGTTTCTATGAACAGGAATCAATAATTCTCACTCTCGTGCGAGGATTTGCCGGTATTGCAGTGTTGATAGGCTGTTTGGGGCTGTATGGTTTGGCTGCCTTTATGGTGACTAAAAAAACCAAGGAAATTGGTATTCGAAAAACCCTTGGGGCAAGCATCCCGGGCATTCTGTGGTTGTTTGGAAAGGAATATTTCCGCCTGATTTTGCTGGCGTTTCTCATTGCTTCTCCACTGGCCTGGTGGGCTATGAATGGCTGGCTGGAAGGATACGCCTATCGGATTTCGCTGGGCATGGGTATTTTCCTGACTTCCTTATTGGCTACATTCGGAATTGCGGTAATAACGGTGGGGGTGCAGAGTGTGCGGGCAGCATTGGCCAATCCGGTGCAGTCATTGCGGAGTGAGTAAAATGTCTGGTAGTAGGGTAAAAAGGGGCTTTAGAGCATGTTGGGGATTTTCTTGCCGGGCCAAAAACCGTCCTTTTTCCGCCATTTTTCACCTTTTTTCAGTCACGTCCCGAGTACTCGGGATGCTTCTTCAAAAACGCAAAAACTGACGAAAAAAGCTCAAGTTTTTGACTCCGTCAGAAAATCTCCAACATGCTCTTACTGAAACTCTTTCCGACTGCTTTGCGTTTGGTGGCTGTCTTATAAGCAGAAATCCATTTTATGCAGTTGACCATTACCGGCTATTCCACCGCTCTTTTTTCCACCTGGTATTTTATTGAGGAACTCGGACTTTTGCTGGATTGCGGCGATGGCCTTATGGCTGGATTGTTGCAAAAAAGCAGGAAAATAGAGCATGTTTTCCTCACACATCCAGACCGTGATCACCTGACCGGGTTGTTGCAGTTCAATCAATTAAATGCCCGTGCCGGATTTCCCATTATTTATTATCCAAAAGATTGTGGATCAATCAGGGCGCTGGAAATGTTCTCCAAACAATTCGATCCCCACGTTTCCGGAACAGTTTGGAAATCCATTATTGACCGGGAAAAAGTGTGGATCCGAAAAGATATTTATGTTCAGGCAATCAAAAACAGCCATGTGCCTTGCGCACCGGAAGTACATAAGAGTTTGGGCTATAAGGTTGTGCAGGTTCGGCAAAAGTTGAAGCCGGAATACCTCCAGTTGCCGCCATTGGAAATCAAAAGAATGATTGAGTCTGTAGGTAAAGAAAATGCCTATCTGGAGCAGGAAACCATACTATTGGCATACAGTGGCGATACCCCGGTTGAAAACTTTGACCAATGGGATGGCGCCAAAGTGCTGATACATGAAGCAACGTTCATTGGTGCGGATCAGGACACCGCTTCCATTCCTCATGCCAACCGGCATAGTATCCTGGAGCAGGTGCTGGAAGCGGTGTCAAAAATCAGGGTTGATACCTTAGTGCTGGGGCATTTCTCTTCACGGTATTCAGATAGTCAGATAGATGAGGCTATCCGGGCCGGGCGCCAGAAATTTGGCTTGACTATACCTGTTCGCCGTGTATTGCCGGGAAGACTGGTAAAAAATGTATTGGATGAAAGTTGAAAAACTTAATTCTCATATCTTTTCAACAATGACTTCGCTGATGCAAAAAAGGATACCCTTAATGCTATGTTGCTTTCTTCTCTTGTTATTGGTTCTTCCGGCAAATGCTCAGAAGGGTAAATCACCCATAACCACAGACACGCTTACATTAGCCGGGCGGGAATTAAAAAAAATACCGCCCTATGTTTGGAAAAAGGCGGCCCTAAAGCACCTAAATTTATCTGATAACTATCTTACACATATTCCTAAAAAAATTATAAAATTGACATCTCTTGAGGATTTGGATTTGAGTAATAACAGGTTGTCTTCCTTACCATCGGAGCTTTGGAGATTAAGCGCATTGAGAACACTTGATCTTGGCTATAATGAAATAAGCATTTTGCCTACTGAAATTCAATATTTGAGAAACCTGGAAGATTTGACAATTCGGGCAAACAAGCTTTCATTCCTTCCATCGGAAATTGGACAATTGACAACCCTAAAATCATTATCAATCAGCGAAAACCAATTGACCAGCTTGCCACCAGAGCTGTTTATGCTTTCGAATTTAAGAGAATTTCAATTATGGGATAATCCCCTTACCATACAGTTCAAATGTTTTGAACAATTAAATAATTTAGAGTACTTGGGTTTGAGTGGACTGCAACTCGATACTTTATCTGGTGATATAGGCAAATTGAACAAATTAACTTATTTGAATCTATCGCATAATCAATTGAAATCACTGCCAGAAAATTTTGACAGGTTGAAGCATCTAACCTGGCTGGAACTGTGGGAAAATCAATTGACTTCTTTAGATAGTAGTATTGGAGAAGCCTCCCAATTAGAATTTTTACATTTGGGCAAAAATCGACTTTCAAAATTACCTTCAGAAATTGGAAACCTCAGGAACCTGTCAACCTTGTTTTTAGAGGATAATTTAATTACAAGTTTGCCCGATGAAATAGGACGGTTGACTAATCTTAAGGTATTATACTTGCAGGGAAACCCAATACCCAAATTGGAACAGGAGAAGATAAAAGCTATGCTACCGCATTGTAATATTCGTTTTGAGCGGTAAGTGTTTCATTCAAACAAGTCTATTCGTTACCGCCCATTTTTTTCTGAAGTCTGAGGCTGTCTGGCCGGTTTTTCTTTGCCATCATTCATTTTGTACTGATGAGCACGGCAATTATTATCATTACTATTGGTGCCTCTTTGGCCAAGCGGGAAGAGAACGAACGAAAAAGGTTCTCCATCATTTTTAACTACTTTACCATTGCATTGTTTATCATCCTGATCGCAATTCCATGGCCTTTCTCGCCATTAGCGGAAAGGCCATGGTTTCGCGAACTGTAATACAACACTCTTTATGCTCCACTTATTCAACACAACCATTGGCAAACTTCGTGTGATTGGGTTTACCGAAGGGATTTCCTACCTCATTCTGCTCTTCATCGCTATGCCGCTCAAGTATATTTGGGGGAAACCCGAACTGGTGCGTATGTGCGGATCTATTCACGGGGTACTATTCGTACTGTATGTCATGTATGTTTTGCTGTGCAAAACAGAGCACCGTTGGGACAACCAAAAAGCGATAAAACTGGTGTTGATCTCCATGGTTCCATTTGGTAATTTTTATGCAGATAAACATTACCTGAGGGATTGAGCTTAGAGTGTGTCTGAAAAACATTGCCGGAGATGAAAATAGCAGATTTTGGGTCCTGACTGAGCGCCCTTTTTCGGGGAATAATCGGGCTTATTGCCCGAAAAAGACGCGAAAGGCAGGTTTCAAAAGATGCATTTTCAGCCCGGTGAATGTTTTTCAGACACACTCTAA
>DATGWL010000032.1:0-24229 GCA_035299505.1 Saprospiraceae bacterium
GAATTACCCTACAACACCTTATCCAACTTATCCCAGGGTACAACCTGGCCATACTGCCTGTTTGAAGCCGTATGGCCGCCATAAATGACCCGGCCCCGTTCGATTGGATTTCCGGTGAGGCGCGACCAATAATTCAGGCCTTTAAAATAGTCATCATTGACCGTTTTGCCGTACTTCATTTCAAAGGCGAAAATATCAAGCCCTTGCTCAAGCAGCAGATCCACTTCGTTGCCGTTGCTGTCGCGGAAAAAATACATTCTGGGTATTTCACCCTGATGGTATAGCCGTTTGGCCAATTCTGCGATCACTGCGTTTTCGAAAATACTGCCTACCGCAAAATGTGTACTCAACTGCTTCGGCTCGGATATACCCAGCAACCAGGATACCAGGCCCGTATCCCAGAAGTAGAGTTTGGGCATTTTGATGATGCGCTTGTTGAAGTTGTTGTGATAGGGAGGCAAAAGGAAAACGACAAAGGATGCCTCCAAAACAGATAACCACGCCTTGGCGGTGTTGACGCTAATGCCCGAATCCGATGCGAGGTTGGACAAATTGAGGGTCTGTCCTGTACGACCGGCGCAAAGCCGTATAAAGCGCTCAAAATCGAGCAGACTTCCAACGTTCAACAAACTACGCACATCCCTTTCCAGGTAGGTGCGCAGGTAGTTTGGGAAAAAAATCCCGGGAGGGGTCTTTTTGTCATATAAAGCGGGATATCCGCCTTTCCACATCCAGTCATCCAGCACCGCATGAGGTATTTCATGCTGACTGAAAGGCAGCAAAGTCAGGAGCCCAACGCGCCCTGCCAGCGATTGCGTGACTTTCTCCATCAACAGAAAGTTTTGTGAGCCTGAGATCAGGTATTTTAACCCGGGATTTGTATCCACCCTGGTTTGCAGATAGGAGAATAATTCAGGAGTCAATTGCGCCTCGTCAATGATGCATCCATCCGGATACTGATCCAGGAACCCTCTTGGGTCGGTCAGCGCAAAACGTCGCTGGTCAGGGTCTTCCATTGAGCTGTAGGGCAAGTCCGGAAACTGATGCCGAAGCAGGGTAGTTTTACCAGATTGCCTGGGGCCTGATAAAGAAACGATGGGATAATACCGATGTAATTCGGTGATCTGAGTAGAAAGAACCCGGGGGATCATTTTATGCAATTTTGATTTTCAATTGCAAATTTACATAAAATTTTAACATGGTAATGACAAAAATACCCACCAGAACTAACCACTCATTCCGTCCAGCTCTCTCTTCCCCAAAATAACGACCAAGCGCGGCAGCAAATCGCTTGAAGTTGTCATGTTTTACTTAGAAAAAGATCTGTCACTAACCTTGAAGCGTAAGTGATTTTACTGCTGTTCGAATGGTCGTTTTCACGTTATTCCAGGATACTGTTTTATCCAAAACAATCGGGTCTGGGTAATTTTCTGCATCCTCAAAATAGTTGAGGCTTTTGAGCACATGAAAGACTTCGTACTGCTTGAATTTTTGTGAAAACAGGTCCAGCATTTCCGCTAAAGAAAGGGTTTCCAACAAGTAGTATATATCATAAAAATCCTTTTTACTACCTCGTTGTGTTACGGCTTTCAGTTTCATTGGCGCAATATCCCGGATTTCCAACATGCGCACCCCTTCGTCGATGATAGGAGGAAACAATATAGGATAGCTCATTTTAACAAAATCTACCTTAATAGCATTGATATTGGTAATGAGCATATTAGCACCTTCAGTTTCAATCAACACCTCAAAAGAGGTTTCAAGCTTATCTAATAATCCGATTTTGTCAATGGGTTGTTGCGTGAAAAGGTCAAGATCAACAGAAATGCGATGCCCTAACTGCAATGCCAGAGCAGTACCACCCACTAAATAAAAATGCTCTAATTCCGGCATGGACATGAGGTCTTTCAATAGTCCCAATGTTCCGGGTTCGACTGTGCGAGTTTGTAACATCTGAATGCTGATTCCGGGGTGTCAAAAATGGTGCTGCAAAAAGCAAGGGTAGCTTTGTCCAGCCAACGGGCGTTAAGCATGGTTTTTTTTACCTCTTCTTTGCCATAAAAATGCAGTAAAGCTCTAAATTCATCCAAGTGCCCTCGGGTCACAATGCGTTCAATAACAGCCGCTTTGTGCTTTTGTAAATCTATGGTTTTTATGTCTGTATCCCAAAAGAGAGCGGGTCGGAGTTGGAGCGTCATAATGGACAAAGTTACAGATTATCGCTGAGTACTCACATAGATTAATGCACTCTTCCCCCCACAATCTCCGCCCTGACAGACGATTCCGGTATACCCCAGGCCGTCACCAAAGCCGCTACTTCGGGGCGCAGCTCCTGCGTGAGCTTGTGCAGGATGCGCCGGATGGTTTTGGTTACCGAGCCTTCTAAATAGCCTGTTTCCAGGTACCAGCCTTTGGCCTGCTCGATGGTGTGGAGCGCGTAGTAACGCCTGATTTTTTCGAGCATGGTGCGCTCCGGGCTCTCGGGTAGCTGCTGGATGGTCTTGCCCATTTCGCGCCAAACCAATCGCTCGGTGTAGGCTTCTGCCAGGGCTATCATGTGCATCTGGCATTGCAAAAAGGCATCGTACGCGCTGAGCCGCTTTTTAAGATAATCGCGCATGCGGTCTGACAGGCTGATGAGCATTTTCTTTTCCCGGTAGCGCAGTGCTTCCCCGTGGAAATCATCGCTAAGCAGATGTTCGAGCGAGGTATTAGTGGCAAAGGGCGATATTTCAGCCCAGGTATTGCTGATTTTACTGCCTAAATACCGCATCACGGCTGCAAATCCATCGTCGTGGAAGGACTGCTTGAATTCTGTCAACAATCCCTTGGCCACCAACTGTAGCAGCACCGTATTGTCGCCCTCAAACGTGGTGAATATATCCGAATCCGCCTTTAAGTCGCCGATACGATTTTCCGTCAAATACCCCTTACCCCCGCAGGCTTCCCGACAGGTCTGGATGCTGTGCGTGGCATGCCAGGTAGCCATGGCTTTCAGGCCGGCTGCTTTGGTCTCGATCTTGCGCATGTCGTCCTCGGTGGCTACCGCATACTGTTCCCCCAGGTTGGTGAGGGCCATCTGGTAGGCATACGACTTGACCAACAACGGGATCAAGCGGTGCTGGTGCGTTGGGTAATCCATCAGGATGGTCTCCGGCTCGCCGTCGCGGGGGGAGAACTGGCGGCGCTTAAGTCCATAGTGAATGGCTATGTGGAGGGCCGTTTTGGCGGCACTCACCGCGCCGAGCCCTACACATAAACGTCCGCCCACCAGGGCGCCCAACATGGTGAAGAAGCGCTTATTGGGGTTTTTGATAGGGCTGGCGTACTGCCCGGAGTCGTCTACATCCCCATAACGATTCAGCAGGTTTTCTCGCGGCACCACTACATGATCAAACCAAATACGCCCATTATCCACGCCATTGAGGCCCATTTTATAGCCACAATCGGCCACCCTGATGCCGGGTAGCACTTGTCCGGAGGCATCGCGGTAGGGCACTAAAAGGGCATGGATGCCGTGTTGCTCGCCATTCACCACCAATTGGGCAAATACAACGGCCATAGACCCGTGCAAGGCATTTCCGATGTATTCTTTGCCGGCGCCTTCATGCGGCGTGTGGATGGTGAACGTACGCGTGTCGGGGTGGTAGGTAGCCGTTGTTTCGAGGTCTTTTACATTGGAACCATGTCCCGTTTCGGTCATGGCAAAGCAACCCAGCAGATCAGCGGTGCCTATCCTGGGCAGGTATAAGCGGTGGTGTTGATCGGTGCCGAGTCGGGCAATAGCCCCGCCAAAAAGTCCAAACTGTACGCCAAATTTAACCGTCAGGTTCAAATCGTGGCTCGCCAATACCGAAAACACGGCGGCGTATTCGCCCATATCATTTTGGCCGCCATAGGCTTTTGGGTAGGCCAATGCGCCAAGTCCCTGTTGCGCCAGGGCGCGGGTCATGGTTAGGATACGGCTGCGGTGCTCCTCCTTATCGCGGATAGTGCCTGTCCAGAAAAACGGATCTTTAAGCAGCGACCGTGTCTTGTTGAGCATGGTAGCGCGTTTGCCATCCAAGATGGCCTGCAAACGGGCGGGATCAAAAGTAGCAGATTTGGGTGCTGATTGTATGTGCCCTGCATCCAGCTGATGCAGGATCATATCCAGGTTTTCCTGGGTATAAATGCCCAATTCCTGTTCAATGGCTGTCAATGCCTTGAGTACAGCAGCATCATTGTCGCCGATATGGCCACCCGCTTTGGCGATGTCAAGTCCCAACTGTGCGATCGTTTGCTTTCGATCAGCAGGGAGTTTGTGGGCCTCCGTACGCAATACCTGAAGCCATTCTTTAAAAACGGCCTCCGACGGTGGATTGCGCGGATCCGTATGCCGGATCAGGTAGGCTTTATCGGATTCCGTCAGGAAATCCATCGTTTCGAGTCGCCTGTGTATGGCTTCCATCTCAGTGGGGCTGAGGACACTATCACTCCAACCCACATAAAACAGGGGTAGGAGGCTCAAGACACCAGGCGAAAATGTTTGTGATGAATCCATAGACAGGCGTTTTAGTCTTAGTAACCAAGTATGGTGGCGAATGGTTTAGCGGGAGTTAAAATTGAATTTTGGCCGCTCTCAGGTCTCGCCCCGGCGCAACGTCTGTGAGTGGCAAAACTGATGTACACATCAATCTGACCCGGGAGCCATTTGCCAATGCCTGGCTGCCCAGGTGGTCAAAAGACCAGCAAGAAGTTCACCCAAAGCGTTAGCGCTAGATTCTGATGGTTCGTAAAACTCCTTTGGATTCTTTCCTGATAGGCGTTTACCTGCGTATATTTACAAGTTACTTGCATGTACTATATGAAGTCTCTACTACTGATTACCTTTCCATTTTGGACACTTTGCTCTTGTATCAACCATTCAAGCAAAAATACGGCGCCTGAACAAAACCAATCAATACCAGACGAATCAGCTTCGGTCTATAATATCGAATGGTCAGACAGTTCAACAGTTATGTACGCCGTTGACACATTCCTTTCACACAAAGGCAAGACTTTTGTATGTGATTCAGCAATTGCAGTAGACTATATTGGCTTTCTTGGCGAACATACCTATATGCCAATTAATGAGAAAGGGCAATGGATTAATACCATTGAAAAAACAAAAAAACTATCAGTTGAGCAGCTTAAACTTATACATACTGCTCTTGGTAACAAAAAGTCGTTCGAACATCCAATGATGATTAGTTGTTATGAGCCGCGAATCGGAATTGTTTATTTTAAAAACAATAAAGTGATAGGACAATCAGCAATTTGTTTAGGATGTGTAAGGTTAGAATCAACGGCTAAACTTGGTAATGGCGATAATTATTCTTCATTCAATGTGCAAACATTGAGACAGCTTGAGAAGCTTTGTAGTGACTTACAGTTTTCCAACTGTAAGCATTGGTAATGGTGAAAGCATTTGCTAGCCCACACACGCTGGCGCATTCCTACATCTAGCCTGTTACTTCCGCCGGCTTTGCCGGCAACACGAAGCGACCAACTTAGGGCCCTGCAAGCTCTTTCCCTGTAGTACACCAGTACCCCCATTCACCTTGTTGCCTAAATGTCATAAACTTGCAACAAAATAAAAACAGCTGTCTATCATCACATAGAAGTGCTCGCGCTCCCCTACAAAACCCAACAGAAACCACCTTGAATATCGTATCAACATGCGCTGTCTCACCCTTCTGCTGGTCTTGTTTTTAGCCCTGCCCCTCTGCGCTCAAACCGGCAATCCGCCATCCCCGGAAATGAGCCGTGAGGCGGCAGTCGGCTCCCGCGATTCTGTCCGGAAGCATACGCCTAGCTTTCCGGCCGATACCATTTTCAAAGTAAACCCACCGGACCCATTGGGGAATGTTACCTTTTGGGTGAGCCCTCGCCGCGCCGGTCTGATGAATGCTCAGTCAAAAGTCATTTATCCACCCATCTACCGTGACGTACAGTGGCTCGATGAAAAAGGACATTATATCCTGAAGACCGGCGACGGCACTCGTAATTACAGATACAGCGTGGGCAATGCGGAAGGTGTGATCACGATAGATACCGTGATCAGCGCTTTTGAACCCGTTCTGTTTGCAAAAGTGGATCCGTTAAAAGGGCTGCCGTATTCCGATTACGACAGCGTGGTGTGGGGCCGGACAACGGATTTTTTAGGAGCTGAGCATATTGCAGTGCGGCTACAGCAGGTTGATACCCTGCCTTTTTTGATTTACAAGTTATTTGGCCAATCAAGCAAAGGGTTATGGCACAGGAAACTGGGCCAGCTGCTGCCGCCGGAATATTACCAGATACGGGTCGTTTCGGATAGCTCGTATACGGCCATGCTGAAGGATAGCAGAAGTTACTTATTCCACGTTGATGGGCGGGTGTTGGCCGGGCCCTATAACAAGATCGAAGTTTTTGGCCATCCACCCAGGTATTTGGTGGCCCGTATTATCGGCAGCCCCAACAGCAAAGGAACACATTTGGTCCAACTGGATTTGGAAGGGCGCTTTATACAGGATTTGTACAGCGATATCTGTCAATTGACCGCAGATCGGTATGTTATGCTTCGGGGAAAGAAAAACCCTGATACCAGGCAATTTGAGCAACGCTATGCGCTCTTTGATGAAAATTTAAATCCGGTTACCGATTTTATTTTTGATACCAGGGTCAAATCGCGGTTTCAGCTCTCTCCGAAAGATAAAAATCGCTTGCTGAACCGGGAGCTCCCGGCCGGGTACAGCCCCTGGGTAGGGTACATGAAGAAAGGGTCGGATGGAAAGATCATACTGATTGACAGGGAGGGGAGGACATTGGAGACCACGCCGGAATAAGTACAAGTTGTTTTCCGCTCCCTCCACGTCTTCCCGTACAATACCCAGGCGCAAGGCTCTTCGTGATTTCTCCCGGGTAAATACAAAGTACATCCAGCATTTTGTAACCGCTCGTTTCAACGAGTGGAAGGGAGAATCTGCCCCCATCTCCATAGCCAGATAGCATCCCACTGCCTTGTCAACAATATTGACTAAACTTGTGACAAAATAAAAGCAGCGGTCGCTACAAATGTGCCCCGTTGTTTCACCCTGCACCATCTTCCCGCACCAGACCCGGGCGCGGCGGAAACCAACGTATCTATCATGAAAATTTCAGGTATCATTCTGGCACTTTTTGGTTTGGGGACATCCCTCCTCCATGCACAGGATATCATTGACGCAAGGCAATCAGTGATACTGGAGGCTGAGGTACAGGAATCTCCACCTCGTATCACCCTCAAGTGGGTGTTGGATACCAATAATGGTGGCTATACTATCAGAAGAAAAGCAAAAAGCGATCCGATTTGGGTGGATAGCCTGGTTAGCCTCGGGGCAGGAAGTACCAGTTGGACAGACACCAGTGTAGCGGTTGGCACAGGGTATGAATATCAGGTAATCAAGAGTCTGCCGGCTTTTCCATTTCCCAATGGCACGCCAAATTTTGGTACCGGATATATCTATTCCGGCATTAAGGTGCCGCCGGTTCATCACCGGGGCTCCTGCCTGCTAGTGATAGACAGCACTTTCAAACTGACGCTGGCGCCTGAAATTTCCCGCCTGATCACCGATATCGAAGCCGATGGCTGGAATACTCGTTCCATTTATGTGGATCGGAATGATCCGGTCACTACGGTAAAATCATACATTATATCCTGGGCAGAGAGTTTTCCGGACATCCATCAGGCAGTATTCCTGTTAGGCCGGGTGCCCGTGCCTTATTCAGGAGAAATTGCCCCGGATGGTCATCACAACGATCATAGAGGCGCCTGGCCAAGCGATGGTTATTATGGTTGCCTGGATGGCGTTTGGACAGACCAGACCGTGAACATCAACGGTCCGGGAACCCGGCACGACAATGTTCCGGGGGATGGAAAGTTTGATAATAACGTGTTCCCTGCCCCGCTGCAACTTCAGGTTGGGCGGGTAGATTTTGCAAATATGACCAAATTCCCTGAATCTGAGGGAGAACTGTTGCAGCGATACCTTAATAAAGACCATCAATGGCGAACCGGGAAAGCACCCGCGGTGGAACGGGCATTGATAGACAATAATTACCCTTTAGATCTGGAGGCTTTGGGACAAACTGCCTGGAAAAACTTTACAGCGATGTTTGGTTTCTCAAAAGTTAAGGAACTGCCCTACAGGCAAACGCTGTCCAGCCAGTCTTATATGTGGTCTTTTGGGTGTGGCGGCGGCGGTCCGGAGAGCGCTTCTGATATTTCAAATACCACAAACTTTACCACCGACTCCTTGCAAACGGTATTTACCTTGTTATTTGGTTCCTATTTTGGCGACTGGGATTACCCCAATAATTTTCTGCGCGCAGCCATTGCTTCCAGAACCTGCCTGGCAAGCACCTGGGCAACCCGCCCGAATTGGTATCTTCAGCATATGGCACTCGGAGAGCATATCGGATATTCTGCTCAATTGACCATGAGCAACACCGGACGCTATGCGCCGCCTTACTGGGGTATTTATGTGCATTCTGCTTTAATGGGAGATCCGACGATTAGAATGCATATCCTCGAACCCATTGAAAACCTGAATATTAGTCAGACGGGGTTGAATGTTCAATTGTCCTGGGAAGGCCCGTCCGCAGCTCTGGGTTATTTTATTTACAAAAAGACGGATGCCGACACCTCGCTTATTTTACTGAATCAGGTGCCGGTAACGGGCACGAGTTATACCGATCCTTGTCTCGGATCAGGTGTCATCACGTATACGGTACGGGGTGTTGAGCTGCGTTCCAGTGCCAGCGGCACCTATTACAACCTTAGCGCGGGTGTTTCGGGTACTATCCAAACCACACCTGTCAGCTGGGTGTTGAACCCGGTTGTTGCCCATTGTAGTTCTGGTCAAACTAATGGATCGGTTTCCCTGGACCCCCAGACGGGCTGCCCACCTTATGCCTATCAATGGAATACCGGCGACACTACTGCCGAAGTTCAGGGGCTTGGTCCGGGAAGCTATTGTGTTACCATCACGGATTGTCTGGGATGTTCTGATGTTTTTTGTACCGATGTTACCGTAACCAGCAAAACGAACAGCCTGCTCAACATTGTTTATTCCGTTCTGTTCCCGAATCCTGCAGTGGAACAGGTGGTGCTGATGGTTGATTTGAATACGGCCCAGGATCTGAGGCTTGATGTTTTTGATGCGCGTGGTTCGCAGGTGGCGCATCAATCCTATGCAGGGCAGCATGTTCAGATCGTTTGGGATATCCGGCATTTACCGGCGGGGCTTTACCGGATACGAATGGAAAGTGAAGGTGCATTCAAATGGTTTTCCTTTGTAAAAAACTAGCTGGAAATGCCCGGCTTGTGTGGCTGGGGCTGCGTGGGGACCAGGACAAAGCCCTTATTCGGATGCTTTCCGCCTCGTACGGTCTTTCCCCAATAGCCCCCCGGCAAATATCTCTCCTTAGAATGAATGTTCGACTTCTCCGTGGTCGCAAGAACCATCTTGTGGATCATTGTGCTACAAAGGTTGGATCTCTACGAGGTCATTCCGCTTCTGCATGGACATCCCGTACAATGCCCAAGCTAAACACCCATCACATCCAGCATCTTGTAACCGCTCGTTTCAACGAGTGGTCGGGAATACCCCACCCATTACATCTATCATCTTTGCAGCGCATCAGCATTTATGAACGATGGCAGATGCTGATGTTTTGTAAAGATGATAGATGTGGTGGGTAGGCAGGCTTGGGCTCGCCGTTGAAACAGCGGGTTACAAGATGACAGATGGGATCAGTGGGTTGGCTTATGCCCTACATGGTCTTCCCATCTCCATAGCGCCGCCTTGCTCGGGAAGGCCCAAGCGCGGCAAATCCATAAAAGGATTTACTACCGTTTTTCCCTCATTGAATATTAGATATTTTTTACTTTTGAGCATACTTCAAATTCCTTTGGAACTCATCAAATATTCATCATCAACTACTTACAAAAGATGCACAAACTCACCTTCTTTATGGCTTATGCCGCTTCCTGCTTCCATTCCGGTGTGAAAACAGGGCGCAAAATTGGACTTCACTTTCTTTTCCTGGCACATGTTGCTTCCGCACAATTGTTGTTTGTAGACACCGTACAATATGCCCCCGCCGATATTGTAATGGATTTTTTCAACGGTACTTGTGTGGATGTGACTTCGGTTGAATTCTTAGGCAAACCCAAACAGCTGGCCTTTTTTGAAGGCTCTCAGAGCGGATTGGGGGTAAATGCAGGAATACTGCTTACCACCGGTGAAGCGCAGGTTGCGGTAGGTCCCAACAATAATGATGGCGCAACGGCTGGCTTTGGTATCAGCACGCCCGACTCCTTGCTGGAATCCATCACCTTCGGTGCACTGTTTGACCAGTCTATGCTCCACCTGAGCATCGTACCGCACACCGATTCCATTGGTTTTAAGTATATTTTTGCGTCGGAGGAGTATTGTGAATATGTCAATACCCAATTCAACGATGCTTTTGGGTTTTGGATTAAAGGCCCTGGGGCTTCCAACCCCGACGGCTCGCCGCGCAACATCGCATTGGTGCCCGGAACCAATATCCCCGTCACCATTAACAATGTGAATTTCCTGAGCAATGCTGCTTATTATGTGAACAACACCCCTGCCACAGGTGACCTCTGCGGGCAATGGCCAACACCACCAACACTAGCCATGGACGCCGTGCAATATGATGGCTTCCTATCGGTGCTTACGGCGAACGCCGTGGTGGTACCCGACGAAACCTACGAGGTCTGGATCGGCATCGCGGATGTGGGCGATGGTGTGTGGGATTCCGGTATTTTCTTAGGCGTGGAAAGCCTTTGCGGCGACAGCCTGCTCAGCCCTGTAGCCGGATTCAATACCAATATAGATGGAACAACTGTTGGCTTTGCCAACACTACCAAATACGCCACGACCTGGAACTGGGACTTCGGCGACGGCAATACCTCCACAGAACGCTTTCCCACACATACTTATGCCAACCTCAATCAGGCATACACGGTGCGCTTGATTGGGTCGAACTGGTGTTGCGCTGACACCTCCTATTTGACTGTAGGCGCTTCAGCTACAAACGAGCAGGAGGCTCCCAAACTACATATCTACCCCACCCAATTCAATGACGAATTAGTGATTGAACCAACAGATGCAAACTTGACGGGAGAATTGGTGCTGACTGATATTACAGGGCAGGCTATTTTGCGGCGTTCCTTTTCAGGACGAACGGTGTTGCGTACCGAGACCTTGCCGAAAGGGATTTACCTGTTGAATGTCCATGTTTCAGGCAAAAAATCAATCACGCAAAAACTTATAAAATAGGTTTTTTCCCTATAGTTAACATAGGCGCCAACCCAGCCGTAAGACCAACAGAACAAACTACTGGATATTTTGACATTGGATGGTAGACCAGGTTACTATCTAACGTCAAAATGTCCGGTAGTCTGTCAACACAAGTATATGGAAAAGATCCGAGCCTATTTTAGCAAGTTTATTCTGCCCTGCACGGTCTTCCCGCAATAACAACACGGCATCCCCCCGCCGCGCCCGGGTCTTCCCGCCCAATAGCACAAGCCTAATAAAAAAGTGCCTGGCGGTTGATATTTCAACTACCAGGCACAACCTTTTGGCATAGGCTAATTGAACACAAGCTTTAATCTGTCTTCTCCACCAGTTCCCACAGTTCCTGACCAATGATTTCGCGGAGTGCAATTTGCTTGCTGCGAAACGCGGCATAATCTTCCTTCGGGAATACTTTTTTAAACTCGGCGGAAACATCCGTTAACCCGCTGGAAAAGGCCAATGCCTCGTCCAGATTTTTGAAATAGAAGGTTACCAAAAAATCGTAATCGCCGTCAACATTGGTAGCAATGGCGCGTTTCAGCACGTTCCAGCTTTTGAATTTGCCTGCTTTTACGGCTTCTTCCATCACCGGCTTCAGTGATTCCAGGATTTTCTCATAGGCCTCCATGTTGGCATCAGACACCTTGATTTTGGACCTCAGAACATAGTCGCCTACAGCCGCCGAAACGGTGGCATCACCCACCCCGAACCTTGGGTCGAAAACATCCCTGGCAACGATGGTTCTTATGGTATTCAAGGCCCCGATAGACGTGGAGATTTCTTTTGCCGTCAATCCATGTACTGGTTCGTCCCAGGCCGACAAATCTTTCCGGGCCTGCATTTCCTTGCCACTCGGGAATAATTCGAGAATGGCATAATCAAAATCCAGGTTGCCTTTGATGGGGTACACCCTTCTGTACAATCCCCAAAAACTAAGCGCTTTTGAGGCTTTGCGACCATCGTTCAGCTTCTTGAATATCTTGTTGGCATTCAGGTAATTCTCGTTCATGCCGGGCGTAACCTTAATATAGGTAGCTTCCAGAAAATTAGAACTGGAGGTTTGGGCGTGCGAAGCCCCTGTTATAAAAACAGCAACCACCATTGTTGCCAAAAACATGAAATTTTTGATTGTTTTCATTTCGAAAAATTGAAACATGATGCCTACTCTGTTCGGTTTTCGGCTTTCCCGTTTGGTTGTTTGAGGACAAGTCTTAGTCTTTCGGATAATTACGCTTTACCCAGCAATTGATGATTTCGAGTTCGGCGGCCGTGAGTTCGGTTGGCCTGCCTGCCGGTATAAAATTGGCTGCAGGCGGCATATTTTTTAATTCGAGCACCCGTTCGGTAAACTTGCCACTGTTCAGGTTTTCGAGCAAGCCTTCATAGGCGGTATAGTCCTTGGAACTCTGCGGAACAAAGGCCGATGCCGAACTTCCGCTATGGCAGCCACTGTATGCGCAGCTATTATCAAGGATGGCTTTGACCTCATTGGAATAAGTTGCCTCGCAGGAGTCGTCATCATTTTTGCAGGCAAAAATGGCCATGGCAAACATGGGAAGGAGAAGGTAAAAGGATAGTTTTTTCATGTTGTTTAATTTAAGCTTTTGGATGTGATGTTGACTGGAATTAATCCATCCATTTGACGTCACAAAGTTCAGGGGGGCGGGGGGGGCGAGTGCAGTAGAAATCCATCCAGTTTTATGATTTTTCAGGACTTGTGTAGTAAAAATCGGTCATGAGTAGTAAAAATCCCGCATTTTGACGCTTGTCAGGAAAAAAATGGCCAATTGGGTTTGGGCTCAATTGATCTGGCCATACATTTACTAAATGAATATTTTCCAACGGAAATCATGGCGCCAGGCGCTTACTGTTTGTGCTGTAAGCCTGGCATCCTTTGGGCAGTTGTATGGACAGTATACTTACCAAAGCCTGACCGCAACCGAGGGGTTGTCTCAAGGCTTCATCAACGACATATGGCAGGACAGAGACGGGTTTATGTGGTTTGCCACCAAAGACGGCCTCAACCGATATGATGGATACCAGTTTAAGGTTTATACCCACGATAGTTACGATCCCAATTCCATCGGCAGCAATGCCATAAACCACATCTTTGAGGACAGTAAAGGCAGACTTTGGATCTGCACCGACAATAATGGTATCAGCATTTATAACAAGTCAAAAGATGCTTTCAAGCGCATTACCCACGACCCAAAAGAGGCAAACAGCCTATCCGGAAATAAAATCGCCATTCCTGTTGTAGAGCTGCCCGATGGCCGGTTTTTGGCATATGCCCAGGAGAGAAAAATCAATGTCATTACGCTACCGGAAAACTTTTTTGACACAGACGAGCCGGTGCTTGTCCAAAAAGTAAACCTGCCCGGGCCGCAGGAGGTGCAGTTGATGTATGTAGACAAAAAAAGCCGCGCCTGGGTAATTCATGGTTCAAACTTGTATGCGTTTTCGCCCGATAAGATGACCCTTGAGTTCAAAAGAGCGCAAGTAGATTTTAGTCAGGTGCTTTTATACCCTGATGGCAGCCTGTTATCCAATGGGCAACCCTATAGCCTATGGGAAGGCACAGACAATTTCCCGATTTTTAAAAGCGCTATCCATGAAGAGCATGGCACTGCTTTTCTCAAGGAAGACAATGGGAAATTGTGGGTGGGAGTACTCAATCTGGAATTGTTGCAGGTGTACAATATTGCTGAATGGAATAAAAACAACCCGCTTGATCCTGTAAAAAGCAGGATTTTTGAAGAAAAAGGGGTCACGCCGGTCAAGATGCGGAAAGACCGATCCGGGCTGCTATGGCTTGGCACCAATGGCTATGGACTTCGCAAGTACACCTTTGAATCGGAAAAATTTAATCATTATGCCAATGGCGTGAGTATTAGAAAAATTATGCCTTTTGAAAATGGCGATATGTACATAAGAAGTTGGAGTGAGGTTAAAAAAATGAACAAAAACGGAGAGGATATTACGACGGAGTTTGATCGCAAACTGTTCAAATATCAGGATTTCATGGTAGCCCGGGATCAAACCATCTGGATATTGCATAGAAAAGAAATAAGACAGTTTGTTCACTATATAGATCTGATTGAAAACTACAACCCAATAACCAAAACAAGTAAAAAATATGCTGCCAATTTAAATATCCAATATGAACAATTGGAACCCATTATAGAAGACCGGCAGGGACATATTTGGGTATGTGGACTAAATGGAGAATTTATTGTTTTAGATCCGGTATCGGGAATATCAAAAAGCTTTACGATCAACACAGATACCTCAAACCCGATGTTGCAAAATGCAGGAATAACGGCCTTTTACGAAGATGAAATGGGCGTATGCTGGATAGGAACAGCAGAAGGTTTTGTAAAAGTTATATTTGACGCAAGTCGTGATGCAAAACCCCATATAACCTGGTACAGAAGTAATCCAAAGGATAAAAATTCTTTGAGTTTTGACCACGTATCCTGCTTTTTAGACGATCCGCTCGACAAGAATTTATTGTGGATAGCCACAAAAGGTGGGGGGCTTAACCGATTCAATAAAACTACCTCCCAATTTACACACATTACCACAAAGGAGGGCTTGTGCAACAACGTAGTGTATGGCATTCTGAATGATGAAAACAGCCATATCTGGGGCAGCACCAATAATGGTATCTTTTGTTTGCTCTCTAATAAAAACAGGGAAAAAAACGGGTGGGAATTCAGGCATTTTACCGGTGCTTCCGGTTTGCAGTCCAGTGAGTTCAACACAGGCGCCTACACCAAACTGGCCGATGGCCGACTGGCTTTTGGGGGCATCAACGGGTTGAACATATTTGATCCGAAAGAAATCCTGGTAGACACCTTCAGTCCGAATATTTTTATCACAAAGCTATTGGTGGGGAACAAGGAAGTCGCTCCGAACGACGCTTTTGGTATCCTTAATCAGTCTATTCCATATACGCAGTCTATATCCCTCGATCATACGCAGAATATATTTACCCTTGAATTTTCTTCCTTAGACTTCAGAGCATCTGACCAGAATAAATACCGGTATCAAATGGTCGGCATCGATAAAGACTGGGTTGAGAGTGGGCACAGGCGCAGCGTAAGCTACTCCCATTTGCCTTCCGGTACGTATACCTTTAAAGTGCAGGGCAGCAACAGTCTGGGTATATGGAGCGATAAAACGGCTACCCTGCGTATTACCATCATGCCGCCATGGTGGCGAAGCTGGTGGGCCCTTCTGGTGTATGTATTGGTTGCGGCAGGCGTAATCCGTGCGGTTTTTATATATAGATTAAAACAAAACAAGATAGAAACACAGTTGCTTTTTGAACAGAACGAAGCCAAACGTATCAAAGAACTGGACACTGCCAGAACACGCCTTTACACCAATATTACACACGAATTTCGTACGCCGCTCACCATCATCCTGGGTATGGCACAGCAGGCCAAAAACGCACCACAGACATACTATGAGGGCGCCCTGGATATGATTATTCGCAATGGTAAAAACCTGCTCAATCTCGTTAATGAATTGCTTGATCTTTCAAAGGTTGAAGCCGGAAAAATGGAATTAAGCCTCGTTCAGGGCGACGTTATACTATTTGTGCGTTACATTGTAGAGTCCTTTAATTCGATGGCCGAAAGCCAGGGCAAACAATTGCATTATCTGTCATCCCTGGATACGTTTTATACCGTTTATGATGCAGAAAAATTGCGTCAAATTATCTCCAACCTCATCTCCAATGCGCTGAAATTCAGTCTGGAAAAAGGCAATGTTTATATCAGCATTTCTTCGCAGCCACTCCCCGACGATCCGGCGGTGCAACAGTTGATAATCAAGGTTAAGGATACGGGCATAGGCATCCCGGAAAGCGATATTATCCATATTTTCGACCGTTTTTATCAGGCAGACAACAGCCATTCCCGTCATGCTGAAGGCACCGGTATCGGACTGGCGCTGACCAAAGAACTCATCTTGCTGATGCATGGCAGCATAGAGGTCAAAAGTCCTCCCGTTGGCGCTAAAGTAGGGACAGAATTTACGGTCACCCTGCCAATGCAGCAAAATGTTGGTCCAATTGAAAACATTACTAAACAGGTCATCTATGAGGATGAACTTTCTTTCCTGCCTAAACAGTCCCCTGCAGCGCCGAATGCTGTCATTCAGCGAACTGCTTCTTCAACATCCGAACTTATCCTGCTCGTTGAAGACAACAGCGATGTAGTGGCCTATACTGCCGGTTGTCTTCCGGACTATCGGCTGGCGGTAGCCAAAGACGGACGTGAAGGATATGATATTGCCTGTGAACTGGTGCCCGATCTCATCATCACCGACGTGATGATGCCCTATGTAGATGGCTATGCCTTGACACGCCTCTTGCGGGCAGACGAACGCACGAGTCATATACCCATCATCATGCTCACGGCCAAAGCCGATATTGAGAGCAAACTCGAAGGAATTGAACAGGGCGTTGATGTGTATCTGGAAAAGCCTTTTTACCGGGAGGAATTGCTGCTGCGGATCAAAAAATTATTGGAACAGCGCAAATTATTGCAAAAAGCGTATGCAAAAATGGCCGGCTTTAGTGATCCGTCAGGGTTCGCTGATTCATCCGCGGCAATAGACGGGCAGATAGCCACGCCGCCGGTTGAAGTTCCTGTAAAAGAAAATGAATTTGTCAGAAAAGTGCGACTGGAAATAGAAAACAACCTAAGCGACGAATACTTTGGGGTGGAGGAACTTTCCAAAAAAATATTGTTAAGTCAGTCGCAGCTGCACCGCAAACTTACAGCAGTCACCGGCCATTCCCCCAATTATTTCATTCGCCTGATTCGCACCCAAAAAGCCTGTGAATTATTAAAAACCACCGATCAACCGATAGCACATATTGCAGCGAGTTGTGGCTTTAGCGATTCGAGTTATTTTGGCAAAGTCTTTAAACAGGAAATGGGCATGACGCCCATGGAGTGGCGCAATGGGGAAGGCTGAGATTTTCCGCCCCTACTCCACCACCCACTTCAGCGTTTGGCCCTGCCCTTGTTCATCCTGGATGTTCAGGAAATAAATGCCGGGCGGTGGTGAAGCCAGAAACACTTCCGTTTGGCCCTCCGGCACGTATTCGTTAAATATCGTTGAGCTGCGCCCCTGCGCGTCGGTCAGCCGGCACAACAAACGCCGGCTGGATCATCAGCGAAGCTGAGCCCGGGCAATTTCTGATCCGCAGGTTTTCCCATACTTTTGTCGGGTAATTACCACATGATAAATGACCGTAGTAAACGAGAACAAGCCCGAAACCGTCGACCCCATTCTTGAAAAGGTCATGCTTCAAGTGCCTAAACCCGTAGTTGACTCAACGGGAGATGTATTTCACGATCTGATGAGTTGCATTATAGAGCAACAAATTCATTACCGAAGCACCAAAAAGATCTTTGCAAAGGCATTGGAAAGAGCCGGGATAACACATCTTACCCCTGAAAATTTTCATCTGCTTGAAAAGCATGCTTTATCTCAAATTAAATTAGCCACAGGCAAGTATGAAACCATGTTACAATTTATAGCATACTGGCAACACAATACCCTGGATTTCAATCAGTTAACAGATGAAAAAGTGGCTAGTGAACTGGCTTCGATAAAAGGTATAGGCAAATGGACTATAGATATGATCCTGATGTATACCTTGAAGCGCGATAATGTTTTTCCAGCCGACGATTTTCACCTGAAACAAATCATGGTCTCGCTGTATGATCTTGATCCTAAGGTAAAACTAAAAGCTCAAATGCTTGAGGTGGCTGAAAAGTGGGGCCATCAAAAATCTATAGCAGTACTATACTTGTTGGCGTATAAATATAAGAAGTCTATTGTTTAGGTAACATAAGAGCATGTTGGTAACACATCTAACATCTTGTAACCACTCGTTTCAACGAGTGGCCATGGATACCCCACTATTCACATCTAGCATCTTTGCAGAGCATCAGCATCCATAATGTGATGTTTTGTAAAGATGCTAGATGTGATGGGGGCTCGACTTTTCCCCGCCGTTAAAACGGCGGGGTACAAGATGCTAGATGTGATAAGTGGGGTCTAACATCAGAAATTGATTCTCCTTTTAACTTGTGTACATACCGTAGGTTTTCGAAAACCTTACAGGTCTGAAACCAAAATGTCCAGTAGTATGGATGAACACACACGATGGAGCTCCTTACGGCCAATACACAATATCCTGGTTCTTTACCATGACATACCCGGCATTCAAATCCATATTGGCAGGTTTATACAAAGGCTTTGTGCTCGTGTCTTTTATTTTATCAAACACACTGCTGTGCACCAGGGCATTAGGACTTATTTTCCGCTTTGGCCATAAAGCAAAATCTATTTTTAGCTCAAAAGGCCATGCGTTTTCTTTATACCTCAACCTCGGAATGAAATCAGAAATGATAAACAATGGTGTGAGTGAATTGTGGATGGCCTGTTGATGATTGGGCGCAGTGTATTTAGCGCCATCCCTGCCATACAGATACCTGTCAACCCTGGCCCGATCAAGCCTTAAACCGGCTTGCGACGCCTCACCCAGCATCCATTCCAGGGCTATTTTTGACAAACCACTTTCCTCTTCCGGATACGAACCCCCAATATCGGAGTGCACTCCTGCAAAAAAGACCTCCTTCCGATCGCCGGGAATGTCTTTGATGGGCGCATAACGGTAATGTTTTCGCCGCTCATCAATGCCTACGGCATGACGCAGGGTGTCTACAATAGAAAGCTTGTCGGAATACGGAAAAGGCAGGTAATACTTTATCGGGCCGCCAACGGAAATGACTGTGTCCCAGATACCCATGAAACGGATACGGATAGCTCTGGAAAAGCGTTTTTTAAATTTATTGGCGGTTTCAAATTTTTCGCTGCTCTGGCTATAGGCCTTCATAACGTGCCGGAGGTGGCGGTCGTTCCCTTTTTGTAACAAACCAAACATCTCAATCAATCCGCTCAGCATCCTGATGGTATAAGCGCCCCGGCTGAATCCAAACAGGTAAACATTGGCGTCTTTTTCATATTCGTTCATCAGAAAACGATAGGCATCGAGCACATTTTCCTCCAGACTGGTAGCCGTTGCGAGGTCTTTGACTTTATACCAGGCTCTGTTGATTTTATTTCTATAATTGTCTGGGGCAATGGTACCCACTCCCGGATTGTAGTAGGCCACCTGATTTTGGTCCTGCACCAGGCAGCTGTACAGGTGAATAACGTTGGTGTTTTGACCTACGGTAAGCATGTTATCGGTTCCATCACAGCAGATTACGATATTTTTGGACATGGCGGGAGGTGTAATTTTTATGCAATATAGGGGTGTTTTGTGAAAGCCCCTACTAAAGCCCCCCTTACTCCACCAACACCCACACGCCCCCTGACCAGCGCCCGGCTCTTTCCAAAACCAAAAGATACGCTCCTGCGCCCAGATAGCTCAGATCCAACATACGCTTATCCCCTCACCGTACTTGCCAGCAACTTTAGAAAATCCGGCCCCATCCAGCGCATGGCCACACTTTCAGCGCTGAGATCACATTGCTGACGACGCACGAATACCAGTCCGAGATCCGGGAATACGATGGTCATCTGCCCCAGATCGCCGGTAGCGGCGTAATTTTTATGCGCAGACTGGTTGTCCAGCCACCACAGGAAACCATAGTAGGGAGCACGCGCAGAGGGACTTACAGAGCGCTCTATCCATTGTTCGGATATTACTTGTTTTCCGTTGTGTTGCCCCTTGTTCAGCATGAGCTGTCCAACCTTTATGGCGTCTTCCACGGTAGTGTGGCATCCACCAAATACGATAAAATGACCAGCGCTGTCGCGGCCCAGGTAAGTAGAATCCATGCCAAGCGGCTCAAAAAGGTATTCCCGAAAGAGTTGATCCGCAGATTTGCCTCCCGCTTTTTCCATAAGCATACCGAGCAATTGCACCGATTCGTTGGAATACGAAAAACGGATATCCGGAAGCGTATCCGGGCGAAGTTGCAACAGGTAAGCATGCATATCTGATTTGCTCAATACCCCACGGCCACCCAGTCGGTTGAGTCCACCCGACATAGTGAGCAGATGCCGGATCCGCACATCTTTGATACAACCTGGCTTCCATTCAGGCAGGTATTGACATACCGGATCATCTACACTGCCAATCAGTCCGCGGTCTATCATGGCGCCCAATACCAGCCCCGTCCAGGATTTGACCATAGATGCCGTGCCCATATACACTGAGTCGCAGTTTGGGTTTTTCCAATGTGCAATGGATTTGCCATGGTGCAGGAGGAGTATTTCATCGGCCTTACTGGCCTGACAAAACGCCAGCAGGTGACGAATATTGGTGGTATCAACGCTGCCTTCTTGGGCGCGCATGAGGGACGGAAAAATGAAAAAGAGTAGCACCACAAGCAGGCGCCGGGTAGAAAAGGTTTTCATAGCAAATAAGGTGTCTTTATCCGGAAGCGTGGTAAAACTCCGGTAACCAGACGGAAAGATGCTTTTTTCAGGAAAAAGGGTGTATGTACGGTCTGAAAAAAGCCCTAAAAAGGCTACCTTTACCAGAACAATAGACTTGTTGAGATGGGGTATTGTTTGCGCGATGAGGCCAAATTTTCTTTTATACCACGTTATCCCGAGTACTCGAGACGCCGAATTGCCCGCATGCTACTGCAAGTTTCGCCTTGTCAAAAATAAAATTTGTTGTCACCTCGTACAAACGCCCCCATCACAACAAGTCTAACATGCAAAAACGACTTTTTTTAGCCATTCTGATGGCATATGCTGCAATATCAGCCCATACCCAAAACCTGCCTGTTGACTACCATAACCAGGCTGTGAAAAACGGGCAGCGACACACCACAGAAAAATTCCTGCATTTTTTAGAAACCGGGCAAATAGACAGTGCCCTGAACTTCATCTCGCCATCCTGTTTAGCCACCTTTAAAAACCCCAAAAAGTTACTTTTTTCATACCACCAGGAACTGGTTAAATGCCTTGATTCCACTAAGCTTTCTCTGGTGATTGTTTACCCGGAAGAAGCATACAACACCTATCGTTGCAGGTATTATAACGCCACTGGCGATTACTTCTACATAGATTTGTATTATCCGGTTGGGCTGCCCCATGCATTGGTGGCGAAGTTTGAAAAAATGTCGAAAAAAACACTGGCAGCGGAAAGGAAATCCCTGGCCAAACGTAAGAAAGAAGCCGCCAAAAATATACCACCTCCTCCTCCTCCGCCGCCACCGGGATGCTGCCCGCCACCGGGCAACAAACAAAATTGACCACGCCCATTACCTCTGCTTCAGCAACCAACCTGTGGCAAGCGCATCGTCGCTCATGAGTCGCCAATACAGCGGGCCGTTGGGCAATTGTTGCAGGGGAAGCCGCCAACGCTGTACGCCTGCCTGTTGTACGCCTCCTGATTGACGCAGCAGCAGACAGCCGGCTGCATCGCGCAACTCAAGCAACACTTCCGAGGTTGCCGGAAGCGTATACTCCAGCGTAGTTTGTATGTCGGCCGGATTGGGGAAAACAGAGGCTGGCATGTGTTGCTGTGCTTGGTCATCTATGGCTTCACCGGCGTTTAGGGTCACACCATTTTCGTTGAATACAGCGATGCCCCCTGCCTCGCACCCAATCCAGACATTGTGGTGGGCATCTACTGCCAGAGCCGTAATGTTTGGGTAAGGCAGCGGTGTAGCTTTATAGGGATAGAAGTGAATAGATTCGTTTTCGATTTTGATCAACTGCAGGTTGGCGTCCACCCCAAAACACAGAAAGTGAAAAGTACCTATCCAGATTTTTTCTGAGCCGTCAAATGCCATGGTGCTGAATTCGCCATATTGATAGGCTTCCAGTGGAAATTTTTCCCAGTTTGAGCCATTGTATCGGGTAAGTTCATAGGGCGTTAATACCCAGACATCGCCATTGGGAGCAACTTTTATCTCCCGGGCAAAAAAGGAAAATTCCGACAAACCCATTTCCTGGTTAGTGTATGAGGTCCAGGATTGTCCATTGAAACGATATGCAAGACCACTCGTGCCTCCCCCTGGCAACCACACATTTCCTTGTTGATCAATGCAAAGGTCTTCTACTGAAAAAGTGGGGATAGGGGCATCAAATACCTGAAAGCCTACACCATCGTAGCGTGCTATTTTGCCATAACCTCCAATCCAAACATGGTTAGTATTGGGTTCTGCGGCCACGGAATATACCTGGCCGAAATTAAATTCAGCCGGTTTGGAAATCTGCTCCCAGGTTCCATTATACCGGTAGATCTGATCGAAATGTGCCACCCACAAGCGGCCTAATCCATCTTTTGCCAGGCTTTTACACTTCCAGAACGGCAGATTCGGGATTCCTTCATCCAGAACCTCCCATTGCTGGTCCTGAAATCGGGAAAGATATTTGCCATTCAACCAGTCCATTTGAAACTGATCATCAAATATTGCCCACACCGTTTGTGTGCCGGTTACTTCCAGCTGTACTACGCCACCCTCCGGAATATCAGCCACGGCAGAAGGCATTTTTTCCAAAGAGCCATTGGCTAACCTATATAGCCCCTTTTCTTCTGTGCCAAACCATGCGGTGCCGGAAGGACTTACCTCAAAGTACATTTCGTAAGTGTCAAACGGCAGGTAATTACCATAGCCGGTCTGCCAGGAGCCATCGGGCAGTCTTTTATAAATTCCGTCAAAATCAGAAGCAATCCACAATGCCCCATCCTCGTCCAAAGCCAGTGCATCTGGCCAGATATCAATCTCTTCTACTGTCCAATTGCTTCCCTGAGAAACCACTAACTGGTTGCCAGAAACAACCCAGATTTCTCCCTGCTCATCCAGCAACCAATCATTCACAAAATTGCCTTCTACATCGTCGGGAAGGGGATGTGTACTGAGTGTGGAGCCATCATACCGGTAAAATTTTTTTTCATCATCATTAAACACACAAATTCCTGAAGCCTGCGGATTGGTTGTAAAATCTGCGGAGCCATTAAATAGCGCCTCTTCATCAACCACCAGCCAGTTTTGACCATCAAACCGGGCCAAATTGGCATTATGACCGGGAAAAGATACCCAGGCATGACCGGCGCCATCAATTCTGACTTTTCTGATCCACAATTGTATCGGATCACCGCCGGAGCTTGTTGGGTTCAGCACCGTAAAGGAATTTCCCTGCCAGTGCACCAGCCCAATGCGCGTACCCAGCCAACGGGAACCATCAGGGGCAATCGCTATGGAAGTAATTTCGTTGATTGGCAGCCCGGAATTACTTCTATTGTAAAAGTTCGTCTCACCATCGAGCGTATTGATTTGCACCACCCCGCCATTGGTGGCCAGCCACAAAAAATCACCATCCTTAGCCATATCATTGATCTGGCGTCCGGGCGTGTAGTGGATAAATTGAGGCGACTGTGCATGGAGGGTAGTCAGGAAACAGGAAAGCAAAAAGGATAATAATGTTCGCATAGGGTGGGTAGTTTAAGCGTTTAAACGTACAGGTTATCGCGTTCAAAGATGTGGTATTTCCGTCAAAAGGTTGGTTCCTTGCATACTTTTTGAAGATACAAATGCATATTGGCTAAACACCGACAGTTTACAGGCATCTTTACCCCAAATAGTTGTCGGAAAACAACCAAAAGTAGGGCAAAAGCAACCAATGGTAGCGGCGCAAAAAAGACCCGCAACCAGGGGAGCCAATACCTTTGTGGCATCAAAAAACAACTTTACAAGATGCTCAACGCAAAAACAATCGGCCAAAAAATTGCCGAAGCAAGAAAGAAACTCAATCTCTCGCAAGCCGACCTCAAACATTGCATACCATGATTCCGGGGA
>DATGWL010000033.1:0-60702 GCA_035299505.1 Saprospiraceae bacterium
GTCACTCACTATTGTGCCGTTTTTGGGCAGCCGTATTTTGGCTGAGCACCACGATCCACGGGGTAATCTTTTCCTCCGTGGCCTGAAATGGCTCATTTCCGGCACGTACGCGCGTTTGTTGCACAAATCATTGGAATACCCAAAAACCTCGATGGCAGTTGCAGCATTGATCTTTGTAGGGGTGTTGAGTCTGGCAGGTAAAGCAGGTTTTGCGGTGTTCCCGGCCAGTGAACGACCGATGTTTTATATTGATGTTGATGCCTCTGTGGGAACCAACCTGGAACAAACCAACCGCATTGCGGCGATTGTTGATTCTGTGTTGCAGGAGTATGTGGCGCCGGAGTTCAGGCAGCATCATTTGTTGCCGGATTCAGTGCAGCCGGTTTCCAGGTATACGGGTGGAAAAGCGCAGATTACCTGGTTTGCCACCAATGTTGGTCGGGGCAACCCGCGTATTTATTACAATGTGATCCGGGAGGTTGAATCCTTTGATTACGCACAAATTTTTGTACAATTACAGGAAAAAACGCCACCACCAGTAAAAATTGCCTTGATTGATGAGTTGCGGGAAAAGCTTAAAAACGTGCCTGGTGCAGTGATCAACGTTAAAGATTTTGAACAGGGCCCGCCCATTGAAGCGCCCATCGCAATTCGGATTTTTGGAGAAAACCTGGATACGCTGCGGAGTATTGCTGGTCGGGTGGAAAACCTGCTTGGGTCAACAGAGGGTACTATTTACATTGACAACCCCATTGCCACCATCAAGACCGACCTGAAAATCAAGGTCAATAAGGAAAAAGCGGCCACCATGGGCATTCCGGTAGCTGAAATTGACCGAATGGTACGGTTGGCAATTGCCGGCATTCCGATGGGGTCTTTTACTTCCGAACAGGATGGAGAAGAATACAACCTGATGGTTACAGTGCCGAAAACCGGTGCAACGGCTACGCTTGATGTGCTGAACAAATTGTACATCAATAATATTCCGGGTACCGCTATTCCACTCAGTCAGGTGGCCCAAATTGTTTTCCAACCATCGCCCAACTACATTCAGCATTATGATAAGGAGCGATTCACGGCTGTAACGGCCTTTGTGAAAACCGGGTATTTATCGGCCGAACTCAACCGCGATTTAGGCAAAAAAATGGCTGAGATGGACATGCCTTCCGGTTATTCCTATCGAATGGCCGGGGATGTAGAAAGTGCCGAGCGTTCTTTCGGCGGTATGGGGCCTATCATCCTGCTCACCATTTTTGGATTGCTGGCGGTATTGATCCTGGAATTCCGGACCTTCAAAAGCACCATTATTGTATTGTCGGTTATTCCGCTGGGGATCATTGGGGCCATTTTAATGTTGCTGGCCACCGGTTATCCATTTTCCTTCACGGTAGTGGTGGGATTGATCGCCTTGATGGGTATAGAAGTAAAAAACTCCATTTTGTTGGTTGACTTCACCAATCAGCTCAGAGAAGAGGGGCGCTCCCTGGACGATGCCATTCAGGAAGCCGGTGAAATTCGTTTTGTGCCCATTTTGCTCACCTCACTGACGGCCATTGGTGGTTTGTTGCCCATTGCCGTGGAAGAAAATCCCTTGTATTCGCCGTTGGCGTACGTACTCATTGGCGGTTTGATATCCAGTACCTTGTTGTCCAGGATTGTTACGCCTGTGCTATACAAAATGTTGGCGCCAAAGATATGAGTGAGTGAGTGAATGAGTGTGTTACCACTAAGACACAGAGGACACTAAGAGGTATGGAATTTTGCGTTTTGCGCAAAAAACGCAAACGCCACTTAGTGGTGTAAACATCTCTTAGTGCCCTCTGTGTCTTAGTGGTGACTCATTCACTCATTCACTCACTCATTCACTTCTCCGTTCTTCGAATCCTGGGAGAAGCAGATCTTTCTCTGATACCAGTACTTCCGACAAATCAAACTCCCAGTTGATATTGAGGATCGGATCATCGAAGCGGATGCCGCCTTCGTGGGCTTTGGAGTAGAAGTTATCACATTTGTACACGAATTCGGCGGTGTCGCTCAGCACGACATATCCGTGGGCGAAGCCTCGGGGTACGAGCAATTGTTTTTTGTTTTCGGCACTCAGTCGGATGCTGAACCAATGCCCCAGTGTAGGTGAATCTTCCCGCAGGTCTACGGCCACATCCAGCACTTCGCCTTCCACCACCCGAACGAGTTTTGCCTGCGCCATGTCGCCAACCTGATAATGCAAGCCACGTAACACCCCCCTGGTGGAACGAGCCTGATTATCCTGAACAAACTCCGAGTTTACACCGGCAGCTTCCCAGGTGCGACGATTATAACTTTCAAAAAAATAACCCCGCTCATCCTGAAAAACAGCAGGTTCAAAAACTAAAAGACCAGAAATAGGTGTTGTGGTAAACGGCATACTATAACCATTTTTTTTCATTGTTTTCCCCGCCCTGAAGGACGGGGCTTCTCACTCACTCATTCATCATCCAGGATACCATCGCCGAGGGGGTGAGTCCCAGACTGGGATGCCACTCCGAAGCCAGATCAATAGCGAGGCGGTTCTTGAGTCGGAGGCCGGCGCCGAAAGCCATGCGGGTAATTTCATTGCTGCGCATGCCGGCGCGAATGAGCAGCAAAGGTAAGGGTTGATATACCAATCCGGCCTTTATCATGGCTTTTCGCTCGAGGTCTTTTTCGGTTTCAAAACTGAGAGAAAACAAATCAGATGCTTTCCATACAGCGCCAATTCTCAGCACAGTGGGTATGAGGTCTTCGCCAATTTTTTGTTGCAATGGATTTTGTACCCGCGCGCCTATCCAGACTTTAGGCAATGCCCTGGCCAACACACTCAAACTGAAGGTAGCCATGGTTAAGGAGCCATACTCCGGCGCTGAAGCACGCAGCACATCAGCGCTGCCGCCCAGGTAAAAGGCTTCCGCCAACCTACGCCCGTAAGCCAGTTTAAATCGCTGCTCCCGGTAGTCCTCCGTTCCGGAATGGTCTATGCTCAGGCCGGCGCCCCCATATTTTCCAATACCTGCAATGCCTTGAAAATGAGCGCTCTGCCAGCCCTCAATCCCGTAAGGTAATGCTGTGCCAGCAAGAACGCCTAATCGTGTGCCCAGGCCCAGTTGACCCTCGTTGGTCAACCCTGCCGACAAGCCCGGGAATGCAACCGTAGCGCCCCCCATGCCCATCGCCGCCGCGTTTTCAAACGGACGCATAAATACCTGGCCAGAAGAGGAATAGTGTAAGAATAGGAGAAAGATGAGCGGGAATGGACGCATGGTTGGGTGAGTGAATGAGTGAATGAGTGGGTGGGGGGTGTAGCGTTATTTTTACCTGATATCCCAAAAATAAAACCTGAAATCAGTACGTGGTCGAAGACCACAGCCCCATCAGGGCGCCACTATAGTAGTCATTGGTTTTATCTTTGTGCAAAATCAGGATCATGCAGTTTCGGGAAGCAATATTACAGGTTAACGGTAAAATCTACGAACTGAAGCCGAATCGGGCTAATACGTTTGAGGAAATTTATGTGGATTTTCAGTTTGAGCCGGATGTTTCCGGGCTTTTGGGTCGTTACGTAATATTTCTGCATCCTAAACAGGATGTGACCATTGAAAAGCTGGAACTCCGGTTTCAGTTGCCTTTGCCGGCTGGTGCGAGGTTTTTAGCCAATGGATTTCAATCCTGCAGCGAAACACGTCTGATGTCTGTAACCGATGCTATTCCGGCGCAGAAAAGTTTTGCCCGCAAACGCCATGAATGGCAGGGCGATGCACGGGTTGCTGGTATTCCCCGTGGCAAGGGGCAGTTACATTCCTGGACATACACCTATATAAAAAAAGACGCAGCCCTGGACCACGGTTTGTTCGCAGGTTCCCTGAACGAACATACAGGCTTTACCCTCTTTCTATACGATCAGGCAAGCGGTTCCTTTACCGTGCGTAAAGATCTGGATGGGTTGGCGCTTCAACATTCGTTCCCGGCACTGGATGTATGGATGGCGGATGGGCCGGAACAAAAAGTGTACGAAAACTGGCGCAAGATTTCAGACATTGAAGTGCCGGATGCGCCAGCTGCTTTGGTTTGGACGAGCGGCAACCTGTTGCCACAACAGGTTAATGCGCCTGTTTTGTTGGAAAACATAGAAGGTTTTGCGCAATGGAGAGCCACAGCAGCCCCGCAATTGCCCGCTTATTTCATCATTGAAGATGGCTGGCAACCCATGCCGGGCGATTGGCTTACGGCCGGTTCTGCCTTCCCAAATGGTATGGGTGCTGTGGCAACTGCTGCCAAAAACAAAGGCCTTGTGCCCGGCTTGTGGCTGGCGCCGTTTCTGGCAGCTCCTCAGTCTGAAATCCTGCGCAGAAATCCGGAATGGGTGCTGAAAGATAAAAACGGACAACCCATCAGGGCCGGATGGAATCCGCGTTGGGGTGGTTGGTATTATGCCCTCAATTTTTACCAGGATGGCGTAAAAGAATATCTGAGCGGCGTTTTTCACCGTATGCTGGATCAGTGGGGATTTGATTTGCTAAAACTTGACGGGTTGTATGCCGTATCGCTGGCCCCACCGCCTGGCAAAACCCGCGGCGGGGTAATGTGGGAGGCTATGATGTTTTTGCGCCAGTTGATGGGACACAAACGAATGGTAGCCTGCGGCGTACCGCTGGGCGCTGCTTTCGGTGTGGCAGATTATTGCCGGGTAAGTACCAATGTGTCCAAACAATGGATAAATCCGTTTTCGGCTTTTCTGCAACACAGAGAGCGTCCCGAGGCATTGGCATCTTTGCGCAGCGTGATTTCCCGCTGGCCATTGCAGGGCCGAATGTTTCAGCATGCGCCCGACCTGTTTACTTTGTTGCCAGACAGGAAGCATCTCAGTCTGGCGCAACAGCAAACCGTGCTGTTATTCCATGCACTTTTGGGCAGGATGCTGTGTACATCTGATGCTGTTTGGCAATATTCAGATCTTCAGCAAGCAGAGCTTGAGGAGGCGCTTTGGGCGCTGGGCAGCCGGGTAAGTGAGGTTAAAGAGCTTCAGCCGGATGTTTGGCGTGTATTATTTGAGCAGGAGGGGCAATCATGGGCAGCTTTTGGCAACCTGAGTCTTAAGCCGGTAACGCAGGGATTGCCCGGTGGCGCAGCCCTGGAATTAGATCCCGGAGAGAGTATCGTCTTGAAATGGTAAAATCGTCGCCCATTGGCAAGCCTTTTTGCCGAAACTGTTTGCAAGGCACGTATCTTTGCATCCCCAATCAAATAACAAGCGTTTTTGACCATTACAATACATGAAAAAACTGTTCCTTCTGCTGCTTTTGGGCTTGGGGCTGTCGGCCTGCTCTAATGATTTTGATGTAACCGCGCCCTGGAAAGAGATTCCAGTGGTTTATGGTATCCTTTCTCCACAGGATACAGCGCATTACATTCGTATTGAAAAGGCGTTTTTGGATCCGGAGCGCAGTTCGCTTCAGATTGCACAAATTGTAGACTCCCTGTATTATCCGGCTGATGCTATTGCTGTTTGGCTGGAGTTGGCCAGCAATCCCAATACCAGGGTGCAACTGCAACGGGTAGATGGCGGTTTGGAGGGGTATCCAAGAACAGAGGGTATTTTTGCCGGTTCGCCCAACTGGTTGTACAAGTTCAAGCAAGGGGCTAATTTCCAGATGCAAACCGGACAGGTGTACAAACTGGTCATCAAGCGCAACGATGGTAAGGAGGATATCACGGCTGAGACCACCATTCCGGCCACATTTACGCTGGTGAAGCCTTTTCTGGGCGATCCGGTGCCAAATATTTCATTTGCCGGTTCAGTGGCTACCCCTATTCGCTGGCGTTCAGATGAAAATGCTTATTTTTTCAACCTGACCTTCCGTATTCGTATCAACGAGCGAAACTTGAACGGAACTCTGGCACAATCGTACACACTGGTATGGGAGGCTGCCAAGAACATTAAGCGCGCGCTGGATGTGCCTGCACAAAACGGACTGTATGAAGCCAATACGGCCATTTCCGGCAATAGTTTCTACAATTTCCTGGCACAGCACCTGCAGCGCCCGCCGGCTAACCGGTATCGCCAGTTTGCAGGTTGTGATATCATCATCGACGGAGGTGGTAAGGAGATTCAGGAATTTCTGGAAACAGTAGCCGCAAACTCAGGATTGACGGGCGCTGAGGTTTTCCCGAATTACAGCAATATTTCAGAAGGTTATGGCGTGTTTACGGCCAAGAACCGTACACTGGCTGAAAATATACGAATCAACGCGCTGACGGTAGATTCCATGAATATGAGTCCGATTGCTGATACGCTTGGATTTATTAACTGATTCCAGGCTGTTTATAACAGGTAATCAAATGCGTCAGGTCGTATTACGGCCTGACGCATTTTGTTTTCAGGAAAATTGGGGGAGTTCTTGTCTTTTAAAATTAGTTTAGTTTCACAGTTTGTGTTTTTAAATAATTGATTATCAATTATTTATTGAATTTTTTATTTTGTTTATTTTTCACAATGATAAAAAAATGTAATTGTAAGCCCATCAAAGGTCCCGCACTTTTGTATCATGAACGGTGGTAGTAAAAGTATTGCCGCCCAGAGATATGTTCATGGGATTATACAAATTCAGGTGAGAGAGCAAGTCCTTCCTCTGATGGGGGGACTTGCTGAACCTGAAAAGTTGCCGTTCGTACCGTTTTAAATTCTTTTCCCGCTCTCATTTGCTGCACTTAGCCAGGCCCTTACACCCGGGGGACTACTATACGTGCATGAATGTTCATGGGATTATAATTTGTTGTTTAGCGGCCGCATCAAATGTGATGCGGCTTTTTTTATTTAGATAGTTACCTTTCGGGCCTAAATCTGAAACTATGTCTACTGCAACCGGCGAAATTAAGCGTGTAACCACACACAGCATTCAGGCCATGAAAAACCGCGGCGAGAAAATTGCCATGCTTACGGCCTACGACTATTCAACAGCCTGCATTCTGGATGAAGCTGGTGTTGATATCCTTCTGGTAGGCGATTCTGCTTCGAATGTGATGGCTGGCCACGAAACAACCCTTCCTATTACTCTGGATCAAATGATCTACCACGCACAATCGGTTGTACGGGCAGTGAAACGTTCGATGGTTGTGGTGGATTTACCATTTGGCAGTTACCAGTCCAATTCTGAAATTGCACTTTCCAGCGCCATCCGGATCATGAAAGAATCTGGCGCCCATGCTGTAAAACTCGAAGGTGGCGAAGAGGTGGAAGAAAGCATCCGGAGGATTCTGCGCGCCGGTATTCCTGTAATGGGGCATCTGGGGCTTACTCCGCAGAGTATTTACAAATTCGGCACCTACTCGGTTCGGGCTAAAGAAGATGCAGAGGCGCAAAAATTGCGCGATGATGCCGTTTTGCTGGACAATCTGGGATGTTTCTCCCTGGTGTTGGAAAAAATACCGGCCAGCCTCGCCAAAGAAGTATCGGAAAGCATAGATATTCCAACCATTGGAATTGGTGCAGGTAAGCACTGCGATGGTCAGGTGCTGGTAACCCAGGATATGCTGGGTATTACCAAGGCATTCAAGCCCAGATTTTTGCGCAGGTACCTGGAACTATTTGATATGATCGGAGATGCTACCCGGCAATACATTGCCGATGTAAAAAGCACCAATTTTCCTAACGATCAGGAGCAGTACTAGCGCCAAAGAGAAGATTGCATGGCGTTTGTGTCGATTGTCAGCACAAATCCATGTGTAATTATCCGGTTGTAATTGAAAAGACTGTTTATCTTTCGGGCCTCCAAAAAGCTGGCACTTTTTCACTTTGTTGGAAAGATATACTGAAAGCCAAATCTTTTATGGTTTGAAGAAGCGTTTTATTGCTTCACAGTATCTTTCTATGGCTGACTGTTCTCCTTACTTTAACGTAACTAATGCGGATCTACATGATTAGAAAGCTACTAGCTCCTTTAGCCATTGTTATGCTCGTATGCGGGCAAATTTATGGCCAGGTAAACCCCCCTTGCCCGACTCCACCTCCCCCGGGCGCTGAAAACTGTCAGGCTTCCTGTGTATATTGTGATTTTGATGGTTACATGGGTATTAATAATGGTACTCCATCAGGCGGTAACACTGTATGCGGCCAAATTGCTATCCACAACGACCAATGGTTTGGTTTCACCGCAGGTAGCTCCACCATCGAAATTACGGTGCTTACCAGCAACTGCCAGAATGGTGACGGCATGCAATCTGCCTTCTTTGATGACTGCTCTGACCCGGATGCCATTGTTTGTAACCCGGGTTCCGGCGGTGGCGGCGGACAACCGCTGGTTTTAAGCTATGATGGCTTTACCGTTGGTGAGACTTACTTTTTGATGATTGACGGCTGGAGTGGTGATATCTGCGATTTTGAAATTGATATTTCTCAAGGTTCCATTGATGCAGGTGCGCCGGCAGATGCCAGTCAACCCCAGGGCCCAACAGTGGTATGTCCTGGCGCAACAGCAGTGTATACCATTCCTGATGCATTGGCTGCAGGTAGCTACATCTGGACGGCTCCTCCTGGTTCGTCTATCAATGGCCAGGGAGCTAGCCTGAATGTGGACGCTCCGGAAGGAAATACCGTAACCATTACCTTTGGTAACTCAGGTGGTAACGTTTGTGTTCAGGCCGACAATGCATGCTATGCGCCATCTGCACAATATTGCCTTCCTGTTGTAAATCAACCTATTCCGATTACGGTTCGTCCATCTATTACAATCTGTTACGAAGACGCACCTTATACCTGGGACGAAGATCCTTACACGGTGCTTTCAGCGCCAGGGGTTTTCACACTTACCTCCAATCCGTACCAATCTTATCTGGGCTGCGACAGTTCTGTTCGGCAAACCATTGTTATTAAGCAAATTCCTCCAACCAATATTGGTACCAAATATGTTTGTGCAGGTACCTGCTTCGAGTTGGGTGGAGAACAATACTGCGACCCGGGGAACTACACTATCGTATTTGAGTCATTTAACCAATGCGACTCCGCAGTTTCCTTCTCATTGGTAGTTCTTGATCCGGTTGCGGTTATTCCGCCACCAGCCAACGCTATTGATTGCAATAGTTCTGGTGTATTGCTTACCAGCACAGGGTCAACACCTATCGGGCAGGCCTCCTATGCCTGGAACAATGCCAACTGGAGCTTCCTGGCAGGTACGGCCAATTATAATGCTACCCTGACGGGTACTTACTATCTGGTAATAACCCAGACTGCCGGCGGCGTTCAGTGCCGCGATACAGCTTCGGTGGTGGTAACGGGTAATACAACACCTCCGGGCGCCACTGCTACAGGAGGTAATATCAATTGTATCAACTCCCAGGTAACCCTTCAAGGTAATTCTCCCACTGGTGGTGTTACCTACACCTGGACTGGAGTAGGTATAAACCCTTCCAACCAGTTTTTGCAAAATCCAACGGTGAATGCCGCCGGAACCTATACATTAACGGTAAGAAACCCCGTAAATGGTTGTACTTCAACGGCTACGGTTACCGTGTTGGGCGACCTCACACCTCCGTCTGCTCTTGCTGCCGGAGATACAATTACCTGTGCCCAGGCTAATGTAACCATCAATGGCACAACCAATGTGCCCGTTGCAACCTGGAACTGGGCAGGTCCCGGTATCACCCCGGCCAATCAATCCCTGGAAGATCCAACTGTAAGCGTAAGCGGAACCTATAACGTGACCGTTACCAATACCGTAAACGGATGTACCAATACAGCCACCACAACAGTTGATCTGAATACAGCTATTCCAACGGTCTCTGCAGGTCCGGATCAAACCCTTACCTGTACGCTGCCAAACACCAATCTGCAAGGCAGCGGCAACGGTGGCGGTCAACCTATCTCCTTCAATTGGACCGGCCCGAATAACTTCCAGTCGAACTTGGCACAACCCAACGTAAACGAGGGTGGTACCTATATCCTGACGGTGTTGAACACCCTGAATGGCTGTTCACTTAAAGATACGGTGCTCGTTGATGTCAATCAGGCGCTTCCAACGGCCAGCGCCGGCGCAGATTCCATCATTACCTGTGCTCAACCAAGCGTTTCGCTGATTGGATCAGGTTCCAGCCAGGGCGCCAATTTTACCGCACTCTGGAGCGGCCCTGGCATTAACCCGGGTAATCAAAACAGCTACAATCCGGAGGTAAATGTAGAGGGCACCTACAACTTGGTGATTACCAATACCACCAACGGATGTACCTCTACAGATCAGGTAGTGGTGGATATCAATACCAACCTGCCAACTGCCAGCGCAGGTACCGATCAGCAACTTACCTGTACCAACCCCGGAGGTGTAACCCTGAGCGGCTCAGGTACGCCAGCCAATATTCTCTTCCTTTGGTCTGGCCCGGGTATTGGTGGCAACAACGATACGCTGGCTAACCCGGTAGTGACCCAGCCAGGCACCTATGATCTGGTAACCACCGATCCTGTTAACGGTTGTACCGCAACAGACCAGGTAATTGTTACCCAGGATGCCAACGTGCCAACGGCAGCCGGCGGTCCTGACCATGTGTTGAACTGTACCGTAACCAGTGTAAACCTGGACGGTAGCGCTTCTTCCACAGGCGCAGGTATCATGTATACCTGGAGCGGCCCAGGTATCAACGCAAGCAACATGAACCTCCAAAGCCCCGGAGGTTTGAGTCAACCAGGTACTTACAACCTGACGGTAACCAATACCAACAACAGCTGTTTGAATACCGACGTTGTAGTGATTACCATTGACACAGTAGCTCCGAATGCCGATGCCGGCAATGCTCTGATTCTCAATTGTTTCAATAACTCTATTGATACGCTGGATGCCTCTGGCAGCAGCACAGGTTCCACCTTCTCTCTGTTGTGGAGCGGCCCTGGTATTACGCCCGCCAATGAGAACCTGGTGCATCCGGTAATCAATAATCAGCCCGGTACTTACCAGCTTGTGGTTACCAATACAGACAACACCTGTACCGCCACTGCTCAGGTAACGGTAACCTCCGATATTGTGGCCCCTGTAGCAGATGCAGGTACCGACGATATTGTTGACTGTATTACAACTTCTACCAGTATTGGTGGAAACTCTTCAACAGGTCCGAACTTTACCTACACCTGGACTGGTCCGGATATCACCCCTGCCAATGCTAACCAGGCCACTCCGGTAGTTTCTATTCCGGGTAATTATGTGCTTGTGGTAACCAATACCATAAATGGATGTACTGCTTCCAACGACGTGGATGTGATTACCAACTCCGTTTATCCAAGCGCTCTGGCGGGCAATGACGGTCTGATCACCTGCGCCAACCCAACCGCTTTGCTGGATGGCTCGGCTTCTGACAATGGACCTGACTTTCAGGTAGTTTGGACTGGCCCTGGTATCAATGGCGGCAATCAGAACCAACCTGCTCCTTCTGTAAACCTGCCTGGTACCTATATACTGACCATTACCAATACCACCAACAGCTGTATCTCCAAAGATACCGTTGTGGTAACGGAAAATACAGTATTGCCAACTGCCAGCGCTGGTTTGGACATCGTCCTGAACTGCCAGCTCACCAACACCAACATCGACGGTAGCCAGTCTACGGTTAGTCCTACCATTACTTATGTTTGGACTGGCCCTGGTATCAATGGTACAAACCAGGACGACCAAAGCCCGGCGATTAATGTGCCAGGTACGTATAATCTGGTGGTTACCGATACTGATAACGGCTGTTCGGCTATTGACCAGGTGGTGGTAACCCAGGACAACGTTAACCCAACGGCTTCCGCAGGTGCTGATGGTTTGATCACCTGCGCTCAACTAACTGAAGTGCTGGATGGCTCAGGTAGCAGTACTGGTGCATTGTTTACCTATATCTGGCAAGGTCCGGGTATCAATGGTACCAACTTTAACCTGCAAAGTCCTACAGTAGATGCATCTGGTACGTACACAGTAACGGTTACCAATACCCAAAACTTCTGTACAGCGGTGGATGTGGTTGTGGTTAACCTCAACCAAACCGCTCCGGTAGCGGCAGCCGGTCTGGATGCCACCCTTACCTGCGCTGTTACAGATATTCAATTGAATGCTGGTCAATCAGCTTCCGGCCCTGGTATCACATATGCCTGGAGTGGTCCTGGCATCATCAGTGGTCAAACCACCACAACACCAACCATTAACGAACCCGGCGCGTATATACTTACCGTAACAGATAACGGTAATGGATGTACCAGCATAGATGAGGTAGATGTGAATGAGGATGTATTGCCGCCAATAACAGTGGCCGGTACCGACCTCACCATCACTTGTGCAAATGCCGCCACGGGCGTAACCCTGAACTCTACCGGTAGTAGCACGGGCGCCAATTTTGGCTACTTGTGGGCGGGACCTGGAATTAACGCTACAAACCAAACGCAGGCCAATCCAACCGTACTGGTGCCAGGCACCTATACGCTGGTGATTACCAACTCTGTGAATGGTTGTACGGCAGAAGATGCTGCGCTGGTAAATGCAGACCAAAACCTGCCCACAGCAGATGCCGGTCAGGATCAAACCATTACCTGCGCCATCACTTCTGTAGTGCTGGATGCCACAGGTTCTTCTACACCAACCGGATCATTGTCTTACAGCTGGTCTGGCCCGGGCATCAATGGTGGTAACTCCGCCAACGATATGCCAACAGTGTTGCAAAGCGGTATTTACAATCTGACGGTTACCAACACCGTAACTGGCTGTTCCGCTTCAGACCAGGTTGAGGTATTGCTGGATACCCAGTCGCCAACCATTGCTGCAACATCTGAAATTATTACCTGCACAGATCCTGTTTCTACAGTTACTGTTACCACCAGCGCCACCAACTCGGTTTTCCACTGGGAAGGGCCGGATGTAAACAATGGCAATAACGACAACCAAACGATTCTGGTTGATGTAGCCGGTTTGTACGCTGTAACAGTTACCGGCCCGAATGGCTGTACTGCGGTTACCAGCACCATTGTGGAAGAAGACGAAAACGTACCACAGGGAGCAGCTGAAGGTACCACACTGAACTGCCTCAATAATGGCAACAGCACCATCAGCGGCCAGGTTATTTCTCCAACCGGATCTACCTTCTCCTGGAGCGGTCCTGGTATTGGAACTGTAACCACTGAAACGGTAAATGTTACCCAGCCAGGTGTATACACCTTTACTATAGTAGCGCCTAACGGCTGTGTTCGCCCGATAACGGTGAACGTATTGTCTGACTTCCAGGCGCCTACCATTATTGCGGTGGCCAATCAAACCATTGATTGCAATACCTCGGAGGTAACGATTAATGGTAACGGAACCTCTACCGGACCCAACTTTACTTATCAGTGGTCGACGGTAACCAATGGCAACATCGTTTCAGGCGATAATACCCTGAATCCGGTGGTTGACCGCGCAGGTTTCTACGAATTGCTGGTAACCAACCTCATCAATGGCTGCACCGCAACCAAGCAGGTTGAGGTAAAAGTAGACCCACAGGTGCCATCCGGCTTTGACGTAGATGTGCGCAACATCCGTTGCTTTGGCGATGTGAACGGCGCAATCAATGTAAATGGCGTTATTGGTGGTACCCAACCGTTCTTCTTTACCCTGAGCGATGCCAACGGTGTGATCAACCAGTACACTGGTTTGGGCGCCGGAGAATACACCCTGGCCCTGGAAGATGCCAATGGTTGTCAGCTGGATACTACCATCATCATCGCTGATGCCGGTCAGTTGCAGGTAGAGCTCGGCCCGAACGTAGAGGTGAGCCTGGGTGAAGAAGCTACCGTAACAGCACAGATTTCCAGCACCATCGGAATTGCTTCCGCTACCTGGAACTACGCTCCTGGTTGTGATACCCTTTCACCTGACTTCTGTGAAACCTTCACTTACCTGCCATTCGACTCTTACCGTCATACCCTGACGGTAGTAGACAACAACGGCTGTATCGCCCGCGATGAGGTATTGGTGGTGGTTGAGAAGCTTCGCCAGGTGTATGTGCCTAACATCTTTAACCCGGACAGCGATGTGAATTTCAACCTCGGCGTATTTGTAGGTATTGATGTTGCGAAAATCAAGAAGTTTTCCATCTACGACCGTTGGGGCGACCAGGTGTTCTATCTGGACGATTATGTGCCAGTGAATGGCGATGGCGCTCAAGCCTGGGACGGCACCGTTCGTGGCGAAAAAGGCCAGTTGGGCGTTTACGTTTGGTACGTAGAAGTTGAGTTTATTGATGGCGAAACCAAGCTCTTTAAAGGCGACGTTACGCTGTATCGCTAAACAAACTTAATAGCTGATATAAGAACGAGAGCCATCCCGGATTCCGGGATGGCTCTCATCTTTTTTACCACATAATGCCAAAGGCTTCTTACCAGTCCAAACCTACGAGATTCTTCCTGGCACGTCCAATACCCTGCATCGGCGTGGTTTTGTAATGTTCCAGCTCGATGATGTAATATTTTAATCCGGCCAGTTTGCTTTGGCGGAAAATAGAAACAAAGTCAATGGAACCATCGCCAAACTCCACAGTTTCCCGCTTTTCGGTTTTGGCCATATCCTTGGCATGGCACAAATGCCAGCGCCCAGGGAAGCGTTTGAACCATTCGGTAGGCTTTTGATTGGCATAACATACCCAATAGAGGTCCATCTCGAAGCTAATCAGTTTTGGATCAATTTCCTGCAGCAACCATTCCATCAGCAGGCGCCCGTCGGGACCGCGTTGGATGAATTCAAAATCGTGGTTGTGGTATCCGAACTTAATGCCTGCCTTTTGAGCGTATTGAGCAGCGGCGGCGGCCACCTGAGTGATTTTTTTAACCTCTTTGCGCTCTACATCCGGAACCCAGGGATAAATGATATACTTCTGCCCCATGGCAACGGCAGCGTCTATCGCTTTTTTGGCCTTATCAGACAAGCCCCCGGCTTCAGAGTAATCCGAAATGGAGAACCCGCAATGTGCAGAAGGCATCTTCAATCCGTTGTTTTTCAGCACTTTAATATACTCGGTGGTGCTGAGGCCAAACATTTTGCCGTCGTTATAACCGAAGGCTTCCACCTCTTTGTAGCCCATGCCGGCAATAGCTTCCAGCGTTCCCGAAGGATTTTTGTTCATGTCCTCTCTGACACTCCAGAGCTGGACGCCCAGGTGTTTCATGGGGCGGTAAAGGTCTTGCAGGGAATTTGGAATGGTGGTGGCGGTACAGGCTAGGGCAGCATTTCGTAAAAATGCTCTGCGAGATGTTTTTTCCATAGGTGAATCTTATTTGGCCCAAAGAAAAAAAACTCCTGGTAGAATCTGCATGTATATGCTGCATTTGCGCAAATCAGGTATACTATCTTTGAGGCATGAAGCAGAAAATTGTAGTACTCACCGGCGCCGGAATCAGCGCCGAAAGTGGCATCAGAACTTTTCGCGACAGCGATGGCTTGTGGGAAAACCATCGGATTGAAGACGTGGCAACGCCGGGCGGATGGGCCGCCAACCCCCAGTTGGTGCTGGATTTTTACAACCAGCGCAGGGCGCAACTTTTTGAAGTATCACCAAACGATGGACACAAAGCATTAGTAGACCTGGAAAAAGATTTTGAGGTGCACGTCATTACCCAAAATGTGGATGATTTACACGAAAGGGCAGGAAGTTCGCAGGTAATGCACCTACACGGAGAGCTACGCAAGGTGCGCTCGGAACGCTACCCAAATCTGATTTATTCCTGGGATAATGACCTGCATATCGGAGATTTGTGTGAGCGAGGCACTCAGTTGAGACCGCATATTGTTTGGTTTGGCGAGGCAGTTCCCATGTTGGAGCCTGCAGCCGACCTGGCTTCAGAAGCCGATGTGTTTCTGATTGTGGGTACATCACTTCAGGTATATCCTGCGGCAGGTTTGATGCATTATGCACCGCACCATATACCAGTTTACTATGTTGACCCACGTCCGCAGCTTAACTTTGAACTTAGTAGAATGCCTAATCTGACGGTAATTCCCGAGCCAGCCTCTACCGGCGTTCGGAAAGTAGCTGAGTTGCTCAGGGCTTAGGAAAGTGTATCTATGCAAATCCGTACTCGATTAACCCTTCTTTTCGGTCTGATCACTGCCGGCATTCTGGCGGGGGTACTTCTTGCTGTTTATGTGGTTTACAGGCAGAGTACAGAATCCACATTTTATCAAAGCCTGGAATCCAAGCTTGAAATGACTGGCCAGGCCGCTTTGCAGGGCGATGCAGAGCTAAAGCCACTCTCCAATAACTGGCTTGCCCCTGATGATGGCATTCTGCCTTATCAGGACAATATCAGCATCTACAATAATGGTTACGAAAGAGTATTCGCCGTTCGGCCGGATGCACCGCCGGTGTCTGCCAAAGACCTGCAGGATATCTACCGAAGTGGCGAGTTGCATTTTAGCCACTACAACGTGCTTGCGCTGGGCAAAAAGATCATTGCCAGAAATGGCTCTACGTACGTGGTTGTGGTAGAGGGCTTTTTTGATACCACGGCTATCCAACGTTTGCGCAATATCCTGCTGATCAGCTTCATAGCGGGCTTATTGCTGGTGGGTGTGGCCGGGTGGTATTATGCCGGCAGAGCCCTGGCGCCGGTGTTGAGTATTGTTGGCGAGGTGGAAAATATTCAACCCTCCGACCTGAGCAAAAGGGTGGAAACGGGTAATAATGAAGACGAAATTGCGCGACTAGCGGTCACGTTCAATAGTTTGCTGGATCGGCTGGAGCAGGCTTTTAGAATGCAGCGCATGTTCCTTTCCAATATATCCCACGAACTCCGCAATCCACTCACCGTTATCCGGTCGCAACTGGAGGTAACCCTGCAGCGTGAGCGCGACAATGAGGCCTACAAAAAAGCCCTGCAAAGCGTGTTGGACGATGTGCATGCCATCACCGAAGTGGAAGAAGAGCTGTTGCAGCTGGCGCGCATATACAACGACCCCAACAGCATCCCGCTGGGAGCGGTGCGCCTGGATGAATTGCTCTGGCAAGCGCGCCAGCAGTTGCATAAACGGCATCCGGGATATAAGGCCACGGTGGAGTTTGGCGATTTGCCTGAAGACGATGGTAGTCTTTCCGTACAGGCCAATGAGGCGTTGCTGCTCACCGCACTGCTGAACCTTATGAACAATGCCTGCAAATACTCGCCTGATCAACAGGTTAAGGTAAAAGTACAGTTCCGGGAAAATGGCGCGCATAACGTGGCGGTTTGCGACAACGGTCCGGGTATTCCGGCAGAGGAACAAAAACTCATTTTCGAGCCATTTTTCAGGAGTCCGCGCCACCTGGGCGTAAAAGGTACCGGGGTGGGACTTTCACTGGTGCAAAGTATCCTCACACTGCACGAAATCGGTCTTTCCGTCGAAAGTCCGGCTGGTGGAGGAGCAATCTTTCACCTGGCTTTCCCGCCCAGCCCTTATATTGCTGCGCAATAACCGGCTTTTAAACACATATCATGCTGAAAATCACACAAATCCTTCTTTTTCCATGCCTGCTGCTGTCATTCTCCTGCCAGGCTCAGGTAGCTCATCTGAAAGAAATCCGATTCCCTAATGGCAAAATCTGCCTGCTGCTGGATAGTGTAGATGCCGGGAAGGCCATAACCACCGATCGCTACGATGGATACTTTGATAAGGTGAACATTTCCGAAATGTCTATACAAATGCAACAGCCAATTGATCCGGGAAAAAACCGGGCTACGGTGTTGCAGGAGTATGTGCAATACCTGAAAACAGATGTGGAAAGCTTCACCGCAGAGGAGGCTTCATTTGTGGAGGGAATCATCAAAAAAGTATACCAAACCTCTACCGAGGTGGCGCCATACCTCTTTCCGGATACATTGAAACTGATCAAAACCAAGGGCCGTCACTATGGCGATGGTGTGTGGTACACCCGGGATAATTGTATCATCATACCGGCGGATGAACTGGGCCGAAAAAAGACCGTTCCTTTCCGGATTACCATGTACCATGAGTTATCGCATGTATGGTCCAGACTTAATCCAAAGCAAAGTGATCAGGCATATAAACTGATAGGATTTGAGGGTATTGGCTTTCAAAATTTGCTGATTCCGCCAGGCCTGGCAGAACGCGTGCTCTACAATCCGGACGGAGTGGATATTGCGCAAAAAATTACCTTAAAGCAGGAAGACGGCACCGAAATTTTTGCTATCCCGATTATTTATGCCAACAACAAAGGCTGGACAGAAACGCAAAAAACGTTTTTTGCCTACCTGGAATTCAACCTCTTTCAAATTGAAAAACAGGCTGATGGTAAATGGAAAGTATTGGTAAAGGAAGATGGTTTTTCCAGTGTGCTTGACCTGAAAGCCCAGCCGGATTTTTTCCGTCAGATTAAGGATAATACCGGATACATCATACACCCGGATGAAGTACTGGCCGACAACTTCGCCTTCATCATGCAGGAACGCAACGGACAGAAAGTTTCCCTGAGCTTTTCAGCCGAGGGGAAGAAGTTGCTGACAGATTTGGAGGCAGTGTTGAGGGGGAGGTGAGTTGTGGCGGGTTTGAGACAAATTAATGTTGCGGGCCTGGTATTTGTATGTAATTCAGTTTTTTGTATTTAAACCCTAATAATATGTATAAGTTTTTGTTTCTATGTCTGATCATTTGTGGTCAGGTTACCTTGCATGCTCAAGCCACTTTTTTTAAATCCATACACAATGGGAATCTCCATGTGGTTTCTCCAACGTCAGATGGTGGAGTGATAGCAGGAGGGGATTATATTAAACATACTTCAAGTGAAGATATCCATAGAGGAATCCTGATCAAATTAGACGCGGAGGGGAATGTTGAGTGGCGTAGGCATTTTCCGGAATTTCAGAAAATTAGAGGGTGTGTAACCATATTGGATGGGTATATGATTACCGGCGATTACTTTGTTTCTGGAGACCAGTTTCAGGTGTTGTATCTCGCCAGGTTGGATATGTCAGGGAATGTGGTTTGGGCACAAAAAATTAATAACCAGCCCTTTAAAAATGTCCCTTATCATGTGTTTGAGCTTCCTGATGGCGGTTTTGTATTGCATGGAGGGGCCAATGTGTCTGTACAAGGAAATTGCCCGGTAATGTACCGAACTGACGCTCTAGGGAATGTACTCTGGAGTAAAATTATCAAAACAAGTTTTCCAACATTTCATGGGTTTTACCAGATCAGCGCTGTACAGGGAGATACCTTGTTTGCAACCGGACAAATACAGGGGAACGGTATTTTCTTACGGGTAAATGCCCAAACAGGTGAGGTCATCGGAGTGTCTTCAATGGGGGGAATTTATATGGAAGGGTTTTTGAGTATGGTAGAAGCTCCTGATAAGAATTTTCTCCTTGCCGGAATGACCCGCTCTACAACGGATAGTGAAGAAGAACGTCCCTGGATTATTAAAGTGGACAGAACCGGGCAACTTATTTGGTCAAAGACTTATAATTTGCCTGGATGGAATCAGATCTGTGAACTGGCAGGCACAGGCGATGGTGGAGGTATATTTACAGTAAGTCATAATCAGGGATTGGCAACACCTCCATCTATATTTGCCAGAATTGACAGCCTGGGAAACCTCGTTTGGGCTTATAACTATACCTCCGGCATTCGATCTGGTTTAAGGTCTTTAGCACGCACCACGGATAATGGGTACGTAGCATTGGATTTGTCCGAAAAAATCCTGAAAATCAATGAAGATGGCCGTACATTCAATGGATGTTGCCCGGTTCCGATCCAATATCAGGTAACCGATTATAACCCGCCCAAACAGACGCTCAGTTTGTTTACTACGGATTGGCTTATTGGTCAGCCATATTCCCTGAAAGCAGATACAGATACGTTACTTTATCTCGAAGATGCCTGTGAAACCTCAATGGCCACGATTGCTACCTCTATTCCGGTTTGTCAGGGAAAACTATGGGAATTCAATGGACAGCAATATGCAGCGCCGAATGTTGTTCGCGACACAGTAATCAGCCAGACAGGGGGCTGCGATACCTTGTATGTGTATAATCTGGTGCCAATGCCACGCATTGATAAGTTGGTAAACCTGTCAACCTGCCCCGGACAAGAGATCGTTTTCAACGGTGTAACCTACACACAACCAGTGTCCTTTTCCTATATAGCTCCGGCAACGGTTGGTTGCGACACCTTCGTTGTAGTTAATCTGAGGTTCGATCAATGGCCCAAAAAATACCAAATCACTCAAATTTGCCCCGGCGATACGGTTTATTTTAATGGCTTACCCTACACCCACGCGATAACCATTTTTCCGCCAGATACTATAGCCGGTCCTCCAAACGGTTGTGATACCCTTTTATTTCAAAAACTGGATTATCCGGACTTTGCCTCAACCATTACCCTTAAATGCCCTGAAAACATCAGCGTTCAGACATCCCCCGGGAAAACGGTACCGGTATTTTTTGATAATCCCGAAGCTACTACCACGTGCCCCTGCGATACCCTCGTGTATTGGCTGGCAAGTGGGCTGCCTTCAGGTTCAGGTTTTCCTGCGGGTACAACAGAGGTATGTATAGCAAGTGGCGATTATTGTGATGGAAATTTAGATTGCTGCTTCAAGATTGAGGTCACAGAATTGGAGGCTTGCGATGTAAAACAAAGTGGTCCGATTACTTTCGAATTGCTGGATGTATCCAATGAGCCAACTGGAGATATAACTTACCGTATGAGGATTCGCAATGAGAGCGCTATTGCGGTAGATTATCTGGCTTTTGAACTTCCAGATGGTGCAAACGCCCAGTCGCCTGTACATGGCAGTATTTATCATACGCAGGCAGACAGAGCCTATCTGGTAAAAAATCCAAGCGCCTCTCCCTTTACATCCATCCGATTTAAAGCGGTTAATCCATTGCTGGCCAATGGTTTAGAGGATATTTTCGCGTATACCATACCATCCCAATACGCTATGTCTTTCGTACAATGTGTGGCCAGGCTGGTTGATGGCGATGTATATGAAGCCAAATGGAACACCTTTAATTGCCAGGAACTGGCGAATAGATTGCATGACAGAAATACAGGACCGGTATCGCAATCACCTGCTGTTCAAATATTTCCCAATCCATCCAACGGGGCTTTAAGCATACGATGGAGCGGAAAAATGGAGGGGGATTTTGTCATAAAGGATTTGATGGGAAGAGCCTTACATAAGTACTGCTGTCCTGCCGATAAACAACAAATCAAAATACAATTGCCGGAAAACCTGGTCAATGGCCTTTATATATTGGAAATAAAGATGGAAGGCCAGGAGACGCAATTACATAAATTTATATTGGAGCGTATCTAAACTTTTCGCTCCGAAACCACCTTTTTATGAAGTCTATCCACAAAGATTAAAGTGGGGTAGTAAATTAATTACACCGCTTAAGCTTTTAAACAATCAATACGATGGAAAGCTCCTCCACTCATTAGGGAAAGAAAATGCCTCCTTCAATTGGACGGATAACGATGTAAATTTCGAATTCTTCCCATCGCAACAAGTCTCATTAAACAACATGAGTCCCCCCGAATACCCGGGAGGACTCATGTTCATTTTGTAGCGTACTGTTGTGTGCTAATCCTTACTGCGGATTCACCTTAAACAACTCCACCTCAAACACCAGGGCAGAGTAGCCTTTGATCAGACCACCGCGGCCGCGCTCGCCGTAAGCGAGGTTGTATGGAATGAAGAATTTGAACTTGTCGCCTTCTTTCATGTACTGCAAACCTTCAGTCCAGCCGGCAATAACGCCGTTGAGCGGGAATTTAGCCGTTTGACCACGCTGTACAGAGCTGTCGAAAATGGTGCCGTCGTACAGTGTACCGTGGTAGTGCACTTCTACCTTGTCGGTGGCTTTTGGAGATACTGTTCCGTTTCCTTTGGTCATTACTTCATATTGCAGACCGCTGGCGGTGGTGATTACACCCTCACGTTTTTTGTTCATTTCCAAAAACTGAGCGTTTTTGTCTTTCCACATGCCAGCAGAAATGGACTGCTCTACTTTTGGTGCGTTTTCGGCAGTAAAGGCAGTTTTTTCACCTTTAAGCACAGCGTTGAAAGCTTCCAGGAACAGTTTCACATTGATATCGCTTCCCAAAACACGTTTGGCATTTTCAGCAGCAACCATACCTGAAGCGTAGTTGAGGCTGTCCACTTTGGTTTTCAATGTGGTTGTTTGTGCAAATGTTGCGCTGGCTGCCAGCAGCAACAGAAGGGGTAGAATGAGTTTTTTCATGTTTGTAAAAAGATGAGTCAATGTATAAAACGCCTCTGACGTGTTCCGGTCACTTCCGGTTGGCCGAAGGCGGCGTTTTCAATCTTTTGTCATGAACTTTTGAAGGTTGTGCATGGCTGTCTGGCGCACTTTGTTTTGCAAAAAACTGCTCCAGCCCAGCAACCACCCACTCAAGCCCAATGCCTGTCTGCTCCAGCGCCAAAAATCAAAATGATCCCGATGCCGGTAAATCAGCCCGTCTTTGAATTCCATCTCGGCCCGGATGATGTTGTGCACCTTCCTGCCAGTTTTGGAAAAGGTATACCAGGCATCCCATCGCGCTGTACCGGAATGGCCCTCGCCACGTACGTCACTGAACGACATCTCCAGGTCTTTACCGGATTTGATCAGCATTTCCCACATGGCGCCGGCTTCTTTTCCGGATTTTAACTGAAAAGCGCCATCCTGAAACTGAGCTTCAGGATGGTACATGGCGGCCATGGCAGCCCAATCCTTTCGCTGAAAGGCGCTGTAAAACGCTGTGATAGCGTCTGTTATTGGATTGGGCGTTGGTTCCATTACTGACCGTGGCAGTGTTTGTATTTCTTACCGCTGCCGCAAGGACAAGGGTCGTTTCTGCCCACTACTTTCTCCCGTACAATGGGTTGGGTACGTTGAACCGGCCCGTTATGTCCCACAGATTCTGCAGCCCGGTGTGCCGCTGCCTGGGTTTCCGTTTGCTGTTGCTGGGTATTGGTACGCAACCTGGACGCCTGTGCCTTGCGCATGGCCTCGGCCTGATTGGCTGCTGCCTGCGCCCTGCGCATATCATCGTCAGAAGGTAGCGCCAGCGAACCTTTCAGCAGGAAAGATGTCACACTTGCGTTGATGTGCCCGATCAAGCTCTCAAAGAGGTTGTAAGCCTCCATTTTATAGATCACCAGCGGATCTTTTTGTTCGAAGCTGGCGCCTTGAACTGATTCCTTCAGGTCGTCTACATTGCGGAGGTGCTCTTTCCAGGCATCGTCAATCAGGGCCAGCGTGGCCACTTTTTCAATGTCGCGCATCACGGATTTGCCTTCCGTGCGGATGGCGTTTTCCATGTCGGCGCTTACATTATATCCTGCAGAACCATCGGTAAATGGCACTACAATACGTTTGTAACGTTGGCCATGCTCGGCATATACCCGCTTGATTTCAGGCAGAATGCGCTCGCCAACCTGCTTCGATTTGTGGTCGTACAAGCCCATTACCTGATCCTGGAATGTGGCAAGCACCGTGTTCAGCGGCGCTGACTTGAACCAGGCGGCGTCCATTTCCGGATCCACCCCGATCAAACGGATGCTGTCCAGACGGAAGGTTTCAAAATCGCCATCCTGGCGGTGTACCTGAACGAGTTCGCTGGTGATAGACTGGAACGCGTTGTTGATATCTACTGCAAGGCGGTCGCCAAAGAGCGCATTGCGGCGCTTCTTATAAATGGCTTCCCGCTGGATATTCATAACGTCGTCGTATTCCAACAGACGTTTACGGATACCAAAGTTGTTTTCCTCCACTTTTTTCTGCGCCCGTTCAATAGAATTGGTCACCATGGAGTGTTGAATCACATCGCCATCCTTGTGCCCCATTTTGTCCATCAAACCGGCAATACGATCGCTCTGGAACAAACGCATCAGGTTGTCTTCCAGCGAAACATAAAACTGGGAAGAACCGGGGTCGCCCTGACGACCGGCACGACCACGCAACTGGCGGTCTACCCGACGGCTTTCGTGGCGTTCGGTACCAATAATGGCCAAACCGCCGGCTTCTTTCACGCCAGGGCCCAGCTTGATGTCGGTACCACGACCAGCCATGTTGGTGGCAATGGTAACTTTTCCGGCCAAACCGGCTTCTGCCACAATTTCAGCTTCGCGCTGGTGCTGCTTGGCATTCAATACGTTGTGGTCAATTCCACGCATTTTCAGCATGCGGGAAAGCAGCTCTGAAATTTCAACCGAAGTGGTACCCACCAGGCACGGACGGCCGGCTTCGCGGAGCTTCACGATGTCGTCAATAACGGCATTGTATTTTTCACGGGCAGTTTTGTACACCAGGTCCTCGTGGTCTTTGCGCGAGATGGATCGGTTGGTTGGTACCACCACTACATCGAGTTTGTAGATGTCCCAAAGTTCCTTGGCCTCCGTTTCGGCAGTACCGGTCATACCGGCCAGCTTGTGGTACATACGGAAGTAGTTCTGAAGGGTAACGGTGGCGTAGGTTTGGGTGATTTCACCCACTTTTACGTTTTCCTTTGCTTCAAGTGCCTGGTGCAAACCGTCGGAGTAACGACGGCCTTCCATAACACGGCCGGTTTGTTCATCCACGATTTTTACCTCGCCGTCCAGCACGATGTACTCATTGTCTTTTTCAAACAATGCGTAAGCTTTGAGCAATTGCTGAATAGCGTGAACGCGCCGGCTTTTTACGCCATAATCCTGAGAAAGGCGTTCTTTGGCTTCAACTTTTTGTTCGTGGGTAAGCTCTGCATTACGGTCAATTTCAACCAGACTAACAGAGATGTCCGGCATCACGAAGAAGTCCGGATCGTTGTTGAATTTGGAGAGGTATTCCACCCCTTTTTCAGTCAGTTCAACCGAACGGTTTTTCTCATCAATGTGGAACAGGAGGGCGCGGTCTACCTCGGGCATTCTGCGGGCATTTTCCTGCAGGTAAACGTTTTCCGTTTTTTGCAGGAGCACTTTCATGCCTTCTTCGCTCAAAAACTTGATGAGCGGGCGTGCTTTGGGCAATGCGCGGTGCGCGCGCAGGAGCGCCAAACCGCCGCCGCCTTCTTCAGAGCCTGTATTGCCTTCGGAAATGAGCTTTTTGGCTTCCGTAAGGAACTGGGAAGAGAGTTTGGTTTGCTCTTCCAAAAGGCGTTTTACGGTAGGATTAAGCTCTACATATTCCTGATCTTCGGCGCCACGGGTTACCGGACCAGAGATGATCAATGGCGTACGGGCATCGTCAATCAATACCGAGTCAACCTCGTCCACGATGGCGTAGTGGTGTTTGCGTTGCACCAGTTCTTCGGTGGTGGTTACCATGTTGTCGCGCAGGTAATCAAAACCGAACTCAGCGTTTGTTCCGAAGGTAATATCAGAGCGGTAAGCCTGAATACGCTCCGGAGAATGCGGACGGTATTTATCGATGCAATCCACGGTGAGCATCAGGAACTCATAAATAGGTCCTACCCACTCAGAGTCGCGTCGGGCGAGGTAATCGTTCACTGTTACTATGTGTACGCCTTCGCCGGCCACGCCATTGAGGTAGGCGGGCAGGGTACCCACCAGGGTTTTACCTTCACCGGTAGCCATCTCAGAGATCTTGCCATCGTGCAGTACCATACCACCCATCAGCTGCACATCGTAGTGAACCATGTTCCAAACGATTTCGCCACCGGCGGCAGTCCAGCGGTTTTTCCAGGTAGCCTTATCGCCATCAATCGTAACGTAAGTTTTGTTCGATTTGGCGGCCAGCTGCCGGTCGTGTTCGGTTGCGGTAACGGTGATGGATTCGTTTTGAGAGAAGCGCCGGCTGGTTTCTTTTACCACCGCAAAGGCTTCCGGGAGTATGCTTTGGAGCACATCTTCCAGTGCTTTGTCGCGGTTTTTGCGCAGGTCGTCAACCTCTTTAAAAAGGGCTTCTTTTTCGTTAAAGTCCTCAGAGTCAATGGCTTTTTGATTAACAGAGGCGATTTCTGCATCAATATCGCTCAAGTATTCCTGAATACGTTGGCGGAACTCCAGGGTTTTGGAGCGCAGTTCGTCGTTGGAAATTGACTGGTATTGTTCAAAGTATTTATTGACTTCGATAACCAGAGCCTGGTACTGTTTGAGATCACGGTCTTGTTTGGTTCCAATGATCTTTTTAAGAAATCCGAACATTTATGTTAATGTGGTGAATGTGGTCAATATGGTGAATGTGATTAATTTGGGGAAATATGGTTCATGGGAGCGCAAAGATAACCGTTTGTATGGTCACGGCAGGAGAAGCCTGCACATTTCATTCCATGCAGAGAAAAACGTCAAATTTTGACAGAATGGCAGGGGATAACGTATTTCGGGGCAAAAGATTTCTTGTTTTGGCAGATAAATGAAATATTTGCCTGAAAAACATGCCTGGAAAGGCATATGTCGCTTGCTTACAATTTTTTTAAAAACGATGCACTTGTTTGCGGGTAAAATCTACCTTTGCTGAAACATTATTCACAAAATTATTTTTTCACGAAACAATTTGACAGGTGGAATACGGGAATTTTCAACGGAGAGACAATGATAATCGGGACCGCGACCGCGACCGTGGCGGCTTTGGCGACCGAGGAGGTTATGGCGATCGTGGCGGTTTCCGCGAGCGTGGTGGCGGCGGTTATGGCGACCGTGGCGGTTTCCGCGAACGTGGTGGCGGCGGTTATGGTGATCGCGGCGGTTTCCGCGAACGTGGCGGCGGCGGTTATGGTGATCGCGGCGGCTTCAGGGATCGCGGTGGATTTGGTGGTGGCGAACGCGGCGAACGTTTTGAAGAAGAAAGCGTATTTTCCAAGCGCGTACGCGCAGGCAAACGCCGCACCTATTTCTTTGACGTGAAGAAAACCCGTGGTGAAGACTTCTTCATCACCATTACAGAAAGCACCCGCCGGGAAGACGGCTTTGGCTACAAACGCCACAAACTCTTCCTGTACAAAGAAGATTTCAATCGCTTTGTTGCTTCCCTGAATGAAGTGGTCAATCACGTTAAAACCGAACTCATGCCAGAGTTCGATTACGAAGAATTCGATCGCCGACAGGCTGAATGGGAAGCCCAAAACCGTGATATGGACGAAGATGAAGAGCGCGGTGAAGAGGGTGAAGAAGAACCACGCAGCAAAGGTCGCGACGAGGACGAACTGGACGACGACTGGAAGTAAGCGCGATGGCGCCTGACAACAGGTGTTAAAAAGCCCTCGCTCTAATCCATTTCCTCCCGAAATGGATTGGGAACCTGATTCTTTCAAGTTCCTTATTTCTACGCTATACCAAGGCGAAGCGCCCTGCTAACAGGTAGGCGCTTCGCCTTTCTTTTTTTACACACCTTAACAACACAAACCTTATGGTTAATATAGCCATTCTCACCGGCGGCGACTCTGAAGAGCGGGTGATTTCTCTCAAAAGCGGGCAAGTTGTGTACGATCATCTGCCCAAAGACCGATACCGCTGCTTCATGATTGATGTACAAAAAAGCAGCTGGAAAGACATTGTTTCCGGTGTGGAAATAGATAAAAACGATTTTTCCCTGACCCTCAACGGAGAAAAAATCCAATTTGCCTGTGCGTTTGCCGCACTGCACGGCGCACCATTGGAAGACGGGAAAATGCAGGGATACCTGGAAATGCTGGGTATTCCGTATACCTGCTGCAATGGTTTTGTGAGTGCGCTCACCATGAACAAGCACAATACCAAAATGCAGATGGCGCAATATGGAAACAGAATTCCCATGGCTAAATCGGTGTTGTTGCACCGCGGAGAAGCAATTGATCAGGCCCGGATTGAGGCGCTGGGATTGCCCCTGTTTGTGAAGCCGAATACACATGGCTCCAGCTTTGGGGTAACCAAGGTGAAAACGGCCGGCGATTTGTCGGGAGCTATTGAAGAAGCTTTCCGTTTTGACAAAGAAGTGGTGGTGGAATCGTTTTTGCCCGGCCGGGAATTTTCCAACGGCGCACTTCGTGTGAACGGCGAAATCATAGTATTGCCGGTTACGGAAATTATCCCTGAAGATGAGTTCTTTACCTATGCCGCCAAGTATGAAGGACGCTCCAAGGAAGTTACTCCGGCAGAGATTTCAACAGAATTATCGGCGCAATGCCAGGCTAATTCCAAATTCCTGTACCAGGCGCTGGGATGCAGTGGGGTAGTGCGGTTTGATTATATTTTGGTGGGAGAAACCTTCCATTTCCTGGAAGCCAATACCATTCCGGGTATTTCGCCAGCCAGTATTGTGCCCCAACAGGCTGTTGCTCATGGCTGGGCACTTGGAGAATTTTTTGCGCTGTTGATTGAAGAGACCAGAAGATTACATGATTGAAGATTACATGAGTACATGATTGAAGAGGGAGGCGTTGGGTTTGCGATTTCGGCAGGGCCAAAGGCCCGGATGCCATTAGGGACTGTCAATAAGGCCAAAGGCCGTTCCATAATCAAACCCAGCGCCCCTCCCTCTTCAATCATGTACTCATGTAATCTTCAATCATGTAATCTTCTGGCCTCTTCAATCATGTATTTTTCAATAACCTCAACAAATACTCTCCATACCCGCTTTTAAGGTATTTATGCGCAAGTCGCTCAAGGCCTTCATCATTGATGAACCCCATTTCCCAGGCAGCTTCTTCTATACAGCCTATTTTGAGTCCTTGCCGGTCTTCAATGGCTTGAACAAACTGACCCGCCTGCATGAGCGATTCGTGTGTGCCGGTATCTAGCCAGGCATATCCACGACCCATTACGCGCACTTCCAACTGCCCTTTTGACAGGTAATGGCGGTTCACATCGGTGATTTCATATTCGCCGCGCGGACTGGGTTGCAGGTTTTTGGCAATATCAACTACCTGATTGTCGTAAAAATACAAACCAGGCACCGCGAAATGGCTCTTGGGCTGAGCGGGCTTTTCTTCGATACTTAGGGCTTTAAACTGGCCATCAAATTCCACCACCCCATATCGCTCCGGATCTGCTACCTGATAGGCAAAGATGATTCCGCCATCCGGATTGGAGCAGGAGCGCACCATATCGCCCAGGCCGGCGCCGTAGAAAATATTATCGCCCAGGATTAAAGAAGCCGGGTCTTTGCCTATAAAATCGGCGCCCAGCACAAATGCCTGGGCCAGGCCATTGGGCACATGCTGCTCCACATAGGAGAATTGCATACCCAATTCGGCGCCATCGCCAAAGAGTTGTTGAAATTTTGGCAAGTCTTGTGGGGTGGAAATGATCAACACTTCCTTGATGCCAGCCAGCATCAGGGTGCTGAGTGGGTAGTAAATCATGGGCTTGTCGTAAACCGGCATGAGCTGTTTGCTCACTGCCAGGGTAAGCGGATAGAGTCGGGTCCCAAGTCCGCCGGCCAGGATAATGCCTTTCATGTAAAATGGTATAATTGGTTACAGAGCCCGCAAAGGTACAGAACTGGATCAGGAAATCCGACTCCAAACCCTGGCATCCCGACCTTCGGAAGCCAGATGTTGGCGCAATCTGCCATGCTCCGGCAAACTCAGCGCCGGGTCTTTCTCCAGAATCTGTGTGGCAACCTCCCGTGCAGCTGCGAGCATCTGACCGTCGCGCGCCAGATCAGCCAGGAGGAAGCGAAGCATACCGCTTTGTTGGGTACCTTCTATATTGCCTGGCCCCCGCAGGCGTAAATCGGCCTCCGCAATGACAAAGCCATCGGTGGTTTGCACCATGGTTTGAATACGTTCCCGGCCTTCATGGCTGAGCTTGTAGCTGGTGAGCAGAATGCAATAACTCTGATCGGCGCCCCGGCCCACCCTGCCGCGTAACTGGTGAAGCTGGGAAAGTCCAAATCGTTCGGCATTTTCGATCACCATCACAGAGGCATTGGGCACATTCACCCCCACTTCAATAACCGTTGTGGCCACCATAATCTGTGTTTCCCGCCGGATAAAACGCTGCATTTCGTAATCCTTGTCGGCAGGTTTCATTTTACCATGTACAATAGAAATATGGTATTCCGGTGGCGGAAAGTCACGACTCAATGCCTCAAAGCCCGACATCAGGTTTTGTAAATCCATGGTTTCTGTTTCCTCGATCATGGGATACACCACGTACACCTGCCGGCCTTTGGCAATTTCTTCTTTCATAAATCCCTGCACCCTGAGCCGGTGGTGTTCGGTTTTGTGCATGGTGGTAATGGGCTTTCTGCCGGGTGGAAGTTCGTCTATAACAGAAACATCCAGATCGCCGTACAAGGTCATGGCCAGGGTGCGCGGGATCGGGGTGGCGGTCATAACCAGCACATGCGGCGGCCCGGCCGGGTTTTTAGCCCAGAGTTTGGCCCTTTGTTCCACACCAAAGCGGTGCTGTTCATCAATGACACTGATGCCGATGTTTTTGAATTTTACCCATTCTTCAATCAAGGCATGTGTTCCGATTACGATATGCATATCGCCGGAGGCCAGTTGTGTCAGGATGGCTTCCCGTTTTTTGCCCTTTACAGAGCCGCTGAGGTAACCTACGTTGATGCCTAAATCGCCCACCAGTGCGGAAATGCCTTCGAAATGTTGCTGTGCCAGGATTTCTGTTGGCGCCATCATGCAGGCCTGGAATCCGTTGTCGAGCGCCATCAGCATGGTCATGAGCGCTACCACGGTTTTTCCGGAGCCCACATCTCCCTGCACCAAACGGTTCATGTGTTTGCCGGAAGCCAGGTCGGAGCGTATTTCTTTTAAGACGCGTTTTTGAGCGCCGGTGAGGTCAAAAGGGAGTTTTTCCTGGTAAAAACCGTTGAAATAGTCGCCAATTTTGGAAAAAACAAATCCGCGGAAACTGTCTTTCCGTCGGGTACGGATTTGCAACAGGCGCAATTGCAGGAAAAACAGCTCCTCAAATTTGAGTCGCCGGGTAGCGCCGTCCAGTTCGCCCTGGGTTTCCGGAAAATGGATTTTTTGCAAGGCTTCATGCCTGGTTGTCAGTCGGAATTGCCTGATCAGGTAATCGGGCATGGTTTCCGGTATATCTGCCGCCGAAAGCCCGTCGATCAGGGTGCGAACCAATTTGCGAAGACCTTTGGCATCCAGCCCTTTTTGGGTGAGTTTATCGGTAGTTGGGTAAACGGGGTCGAAGTTTTTGGCTTTTTGTCCTGTTTCGGAAGTCGCTTCTTCCATTTCCGGATGGGGAATGTTCATCCGGCCATTGAACTCGCTTACCCTGCCAAAAACGATGTATTCCTTGCCTACCTGCAGGCTTTTTTCCAGCCACTGAATGCCCCGGAACCAAACGAGTTCCATGATGCCACTGTCGTCGCGCAGGGTACCCACCAATCTTTTGGCTTTTCCCTCGCCCATGGTTTCGAGGCGACGAAGAATGCCACGCAACTGAACGTTTTCCCCTTCATTGTGTACGTCGCGGATACGGTGGAACTGGGTTCGGTCAATGTACCGGAACGGGAAATGGAACAACAAATCCCGGCAGGTGAAAATGCCCAATTCTGTTTTCAGGGTATCAGCTCTTTGCGGACCTACACCTTTAAGAAATTCAATATTGGAATCAAGATTGGGCATGCAAGGGTTTGAGTGAGGGGTTTGAAGGGTTTGAGGGGTTTGAGGAGTTTGATATAAAGGTGGGTTTAGCCGCCTCCTATTTTTATTATTTGACGAAATTGTACAAACAAGTTTAGCCGCTTATTTATCCTTGGTATTGGAGTAAATTTGACATAACTAGTTAGGTTTCGTATGCAAATGTAAAATAGTTTGTTTTGTTTTTCAAGTGATGGAATAAGAATTGGATGATTTTTATACTTATTTCCCGATGCCAGCTGCTTCCCTTAATGCACCATGATAGTGACTGTGCAGGTACTGTCAATGCGGAAATGTAGATATGCCTAAAAATAGCAAAACGATTTTTTGTTTAATGATTAGCCTGTTACTGTTAAACACTTTTGATGAGGGCCTGTTTCATGCCTGTTTTGAATGTGCAGACAAGCACGTTCACCCAACCAACATTCCTTACAATTAAACCTGTTTCACATGAATCGCTTTCTTACTACCCTGTTGACGGTGTTGCTGGTCACGGCAGCGTCGTTTGCTCAGACATCGAGGGTACAGATCATTCACAACGCCCCGAATCCCACGGTGGACGTGTATGTGAATGGCATTCTTGCCCTTGACAATTTTGAATTCAGAACGGCCACTCCCTTTCTGGACTTACCTTTTGGTTTGCCGCTGGACGTAGCCATCGCACCGGAAAACAGTACTTCCGCTGCTGATGCTATTGCCAATTTTCCGCTCCTGTTGGAAGAAGGTAAAAGCTATGTAGTGACAGCCTCCGGTGTTGTTGGAGATCCTGTTACTCCTTTTACACTTATTGTGGACGATGGAGCAGAAGAGTTTTCTGACGATCCGGCAAAAGTACAGTTCAATGTACTTCACGGCGCGCCAGATGCTCCGGCAGTAGATGTTGTAGTGCGTACTGGCAGCAAAATTGTTTCCAGCCTGCCTTACGGCGCTTTCACGCCTTACCTCAGTGTTGATCCGGGTGTATATTACCTGGACATCAAGCCTGCTGGCAGCAACACCATCGTACAAACCTATCAGGCCGACCTCAGTGGCCTGGCAGGTGCATCATTCCGTGTGCTGGCCAGTGGTTTTCTGGGCGGAACACCAGCGTTTGAACTGATTGCCGTTTTGAACGACGGCACCGTTTTGTCGCTCCCGGCCACTCCGGTAGCTCGTGTGCAGGTGATTCACAACAGCCCATCACCAACCGTAGACGTGTATGCCAACAACGATTTGCTGATTGATAACTTTGTTTATCGCACGGCTACTCCGTTCATTTTTGTTCCTGCAGGTGTAGATATCACCCTGGGTGTTGCTCCTGAAAATTCTACCTCTGCAGCTGATGCTATCGCAACTTTTGATGTTAACCTGACCAACGGAAGCACCTACATTGTAACGGCTTCCGGTATTGTAGGCGATCCAACCACTCCGTTTACCCTGAATGTAAACAATACAGGACAGGAGAAAGCAGCCAATCCGTTGAATGTTGATATTGCTGTATTGCACGGCAGCACCAACGCCCCGGCGGTAGATGTAGATGCTGTTTTCCTGGCCAATAGTGTTATTTCCGACCTGTCTTACGGCGAGTACACCCCATACCTGGGCCTTATGCCTGGTAAATACGACTTCGCGGTGCGCGCCACCGGCGATCCTAATGTAGTAGCTTCTTTCCGTGCAGACCTGAGCAACCTTCAGGGTGCTGCGGCGTATGTGTTTGCCAGCGGTTTGCTGGGCGATACGCCAGCTTTCGGTTTGTATGCAGCCCTGCCAAACGGTACCGTAATTGCACTGCCAACTACCCCAACCGCACGCGTTCAGGTGATCCACAACAGCCCAGAGCCAACGGTGGATGTATATGCAGGTAATACCCTGCTGATTGACAACTTTGTTTTCCGTACTGCAACTCCGTACATTGATGTTCCTTCTGATAGAAACATTACCCTCGGTGTAGCTCCAAGTAACAGTGCATCTGCAAATGATGCCATCGCTACGTTTGATGTAAATCTGGCAACCGGCGGCACCTATGCCGTAACTGCTTCCGGTATTGTAGGCGATCCAACTACGCCATTTACCCTGGTGGTTGACGGCGATGCCCGCGAGGCAGCGCAAGTGCCTACACAAGTAGATTTTAATGTGTTGCACGGTTCTCCAAACGCTCCGGCTGTAGATGTAGCGGTAGTAGGTTTGGGTACAGTTATCTCAGATCTGGCATATCCGAATTTCACCGGTTACCTGAGTGTTGATCCGGGTGTGTACCAGGTGCAAATCATTCCTTCCGGTTCAAACGATGTTCTGGTTACGTATCTGGCCGACCTGAGCGGTTTGGCTGGTGGTGCTGCACGTGTTTTTGCCAGCGGTTTGCTGGGCGGAACCCCTGCTTTTGGCTTGTTTGCTGCACTGCCAAACGGCGCTGTAGTGGAATTCCCGGTAGTGCCTCAACCAGCTGTTGCACGGGTACAGGTTATCCACAACAGCCCATCTCCAACAGTTGACGTATACGCCAACAATGATCTGTTGATTGATAACTTCGTATACCGCACCGCAACTCCGTTTATCGACGTACCTGCCGGTGTAGATATTACCCTCGGCATTGCACCTGAAAACAGCACTTCTGCTGCAGATGCTATTGCTACATTTGATGTAAATCTGGAAGAAGGCAAAACGTACATCGTAACTGCTTCCGGTATTGTAGGCGATCCAACTACGCCATTCACCCTGATCATCAACGATGCAGGTCAGGAAGCAGCAGGCAACCCGGCTAATGTTGACATTGCGGTATTGCACGGCTCAACCAACGCACCAGCCGTAGATGTTGATGCGGTATTGCTGGCCAATAATGTTATTTCCGATCTGGCTTACGGCGAGTTCACGCCGTATCTGGGACTTGCTCCTGGCAAGTACGACTTTGCTGTACGTGCTTCCGGCAGCCCGGATGTAGTGGCTTCTTTCCGCGCCGACCTGAGCGGTCTGGCCGGCGGTGCAGCCTATGTATTTGCCAGCGGTTTGCTGGGCGATACGCCAGCTTTTGGTTTGTATGCGGCCCTGCCAAACGGTACTGTAATTGCTTTGCCAACTACCCCAACCGCACGCGTTCAGGTGATCCACAACAGCCCTGAACCTACTGTGGATGTGTACGCAGGCAATACTTTGTTGATTGACAATTTCGTTTTCCGTACTGCAACGCCATTCATTGATGTTCCTGCGGATAGAAATATTACCCTTGGTGTGGCTCCTGAAAACAGTGCGGCTGCTACAGATGCCATCGCTACGTTTGATGTAACCCTGGCAACAGGCGGTACCTATGCCGTAACTGCTTCCGGTATTGTAGGCAATGCAACTACGCCATTCACCCTGGTGGTTGACGGCGATGCCCGGGAGGCAGCATTGCTGGCTACTCAGGTAGATTTCAATGTATTGCACGGTTCTCCAGATGCTCCGGCTGTTGATGTAGCTGTAGTTGGTTTGGGTACTGTTATCTCTGATCTGGCATATCCTAATTTCACCGGCTATCTGAGTGTTGACCCGGGTGTGTACCAGGTGCAGATCATTCCTTCCGGTTCCAACACTGTGCTGGCAACCTATCTGGCCGACCTGAGCGGTTTGGCTGGTGGTGCTGCACGTGTTTTTGCCAGCGGTTTGCTGGGCGGAACTCCTGCTTTTGGTTTGTTTGCGGCACTGCCAAACGGCACTGTTATTGAGCTGCCATTGGTCCCTCAACCTCCTACTGCCCGCGTGCAGGTCATTCACAACAGCCCATCCCCAACGGTTGACGTATACGCCAACGATGATCTGTTGATTGACAACTTCGTATACCGCACCGCAACTCCGTTTATCGACGTACCTGCCGGTGTAGATATTACCCTCGGTATTGCACCTGAAAACAGCACTTCTGCTGCAGATGCTATTGCAACATTTGATGTAAATCTGGAAGAAGGCAAAACGTACATCGTAACTGCTTCCGGTATTGTAGGCGATCCAACTACGCCATTCACCCTGATCATCAACGATGCAGGTCAGGAAGCAGCCGGCAACCCGGCTAATGTTGACATTGCTGTATTGCACGGCTCAACCAACGCACCAGCAGTAGATGTAGACGCGGTATTCGTTGCCGATAATGTGATTACCAACCTGGCTTATGGTGAGTTCACAGGTTACCTGGGCTTGCCAGCAGCTATTTACGACTTTGCTGTACGTGGTTCCGGCAGCCCGGATGTAGTGGCTTCTTTCCGCGCCGATCTGAGCGGTCTGGCAGGCGGAGCAGCCTATGTATTTGCCAGTGGTTTGCTGGGCGGTTCTCCGGCTTTCGGTTTGTACGCAGCACTGCCAAACGGCACCGTAATTGCCCTGCCAGCTACCCCAACTACCCGCGTTCAGGTGATTCACAACTCTCCTGATCCAACCGTAGACGTTTATGCAGGCAACACCCTGTTGTTGAACGACTTCGCATTCCGCACTGCTACTCCGTTTGTGGACATTCCTGCTGGTCGTCCGTTCAACATCGGTGTTGCTCCGGGCAACAGTAACTCAGTTGCAGATGTGATTGCTTCTTTCCCTGTAAATCTTTCTGCCACCAGGTCTTACACGGTAATTGCCAATGGTGTAGTAGGTAACCCAAATACACCATTCACCCTGGCTGTTGCTGATGATGCCCGCGAATCTGCTTCTGCAGGTATTACAGCTGTAGGTATTTTCCACGGTTCACCGGATGCTCCTGCCGTAGATGTAGATGAGCGCCTGGCAGGCAACCTGGCAACAGATCTGCAATTTGGAGAATTCACCCCTTACCTGGATCTGGTTTCTGATGAGTATTTCATTGACCTGCGTCTTACGGGTACCCCTCAGATCGTAGCCACCTATCGTGCAGACCTTTCCGGTCTTTCCGGACAGGCTATCCGGGTGTTCGCCAGTGGTTATCTGGCTTCTTCACCAGGTTTCGGTCTGTTTGCAGCACTGGCTGATGGTACAGTTGTAGAACTTCCGCTCTTCCCGGTTGCACGTGTTCAGATCATCCATAACAGCCCAACCCCAACGGTTGACGTTTACGCAGAAGGCGGATTGTTCCTGAACGATTTTGAATTCCGTACAGCTACTCCGTTCATTTACGTACCTGCAGGTTTTGAGATTAACTTTGGTATCGCTCCAGGAAACAGCCAGTCTGCTTCAGATACCTTGGTGAATTTCCCGGTAACATTTGCCAATGGTGAGAGTTATGTGGTAGTAGCCAGCGGTATTGTAGGTAGTTCCACTACGCCATTCACACTGATTGTGAACGATGATGCCCGTGAGCGCTCTATCAACCCGGATAATTTCGAGATGTCTGTGCTGCACGGTGGTCCTGATGCGCCAGCCGTTGATGTGAAAACGTATCTTGGCGGTCTGCCAGTGCTCAACGACTTGCAATACGGAGATTTCACCAGCTACTTGTCTATTCCAGCTGAACCATTGTTCCTGGAAGTATCTCCAAGCAGTACTCCAAACGCCACAGTTGGTATTTGGGGTGGTGATTTCACTGGTCTGGCTGGTTTCTCTTTTGTAACCTTTGCCTCCGGTTTGCTTAGCGACGGTTCCTTTGACCTGTGGGCGACACTGCCTGATGGTACAACCTTCCCGATCCCGTCTTACGCTCGCGTTCAGGTGATCCACAACAGCCCTAACCCAACCGTAGACGTGTACTATTCTGATGATTTCCAACCTGCAGGTGTTAAATTGCTCGACAATTTTGCTTTCCGTCAGGCTACCGGATATGGTTTGTTCCCTGCAGGCTCGCCATTCAATCTGGCTGTGGCAGGAGAAAACAGCATCAGCATCAACGATGCAATCTACACCTTGCCGGTAGACGGCCTGGCAACGGGTAATACCTATGTTATCATGGCCAGCGGCGTGGTAGGTGGCAACCCTGGTTTTGAGTTGATCGTTAATGAAAATGGCCGCTTCAAGGCGCTGGAATCTGGAAATGTAGAGTTTTCTGTATTCCACGGTTCTCCGGATGCACCTGAAGTAGATGTGACATTGTTTGGCGGTCCGGTACTGGTAGACAACATCTCTTTCGGTGAGTTCTCCAGCTACCTGAGCGTACCTGCCAGCGAGTATGTAATTTCCATTACTCCGGCTGATAACAACAACGTAGTGGTAAAAAGCTATCTGGCGCCATTGGCCAACCTCGAAGGCGAAGCATTCACGGTATTTGCATCCGGATACCTGTCCGGACAGCAGCCTGACTTCGAAGTATGGGTGGCCTTGTTTGATGGCTTTACGTTCCCATTGCCTGAATTTGTAAGCACCAACGAACTGGACAACAAACTGTCTGATGTACAACTGTCGCCAAATCCTGCCAGCCAGGATCTGACGGTGAGCCTCACACTCACGGAAGCAGAAAATCTCCGCTATGCCGTACGTGATGTAGCCGGCCGTATGATGCTGGAAGGCGATTTCGGTCAGGTAGGTGCAGGCGAGTTTGCACAGCGTATTGAAGTGGCACAATTGCCGGCAGGCATGTACCAACTGGAAATTCGCTCAGATGCAGGTCTGCGCACGCAGAAGTTTGTCGTTCAGCGATAAAGAAGAGGTTAAACAGTGAACAATAGCGCGTCGGGGGAGAGCCTCCGGCGCGCTTTCTTTTTGGGTAGGGTGGATGGCAAATGCTAAAAAAATGCGCCGTGCAATAATAAATCTGTTTAGGGCTTTTTATGCATATCTGCCAGGGTAAGCATCCTATGGTTTATCCATTTCTCATCGTATAAATCTGCCTGTATGAACAAAGTTTATTTGCCTCTGCTATGGCTCTTTTGCAGCCTCTCTTTAATGGCGCAACAAGCGCAAACTCCTGTAAAAACATCCGTTTACTTTGACACAGACAAGTCTGAACTCACGGCCGAAGCCCGTCAGGTGTTAGACGAACTGGCGCCTGTTCTCTTGCAGGCCGGCGATTACCAATTAGAGCTTGAAGCTTTTACCGACGACCGTGGTACGAACAGTTACAATCGCGAGCTGGCTGCCGCACGTGCAGCCGCGGTGCAGAACTATCTGGAACAAAAAGGACTTACCGCCCAAAAGGCTGGTGTAAAAAACTGGGGTGAGGAAAAATCGTGGAATACCTCTGATCAGGGCCGGCAAAACAACCGGCGTGTAGACGTGTCCATCACCTCGTTTTTATTTGATAATTTCTGGGACTTGAGGGAACGCCTTGGCGCCAATACCGAGCAGGTTTTTCCTGTAAACACCGGGGTGGAACAAACCATTACTGCCGCCAAGGGAACCCTTGTTGTGGTGCCTGCGCATGCTTTTGTGTTTGAAGATGGTACAGCGCCCACCGGAAATGTGGACCTGCTGATACAGGAAGCATACGATCCGGCAGCATTCATTATGCACAACCTGACCACCACCAGCGACGGACAAATATTGCAGACTGGCGGCATGGTGAGCGTAACGGCACAATCTGAGGGCAAACCCCTGCGTCTGGCCGATGGTATGGAGCTAACCGTTGCCATACCCAATGGCGGTAATTTTGATCCGCAAATGGAACTTTTTTATGCTCAGCCGGTGTCTACAGGCGGCGTAAACTGGAAGCCTGCCGGGCAAAAATTTCGTCGCACCCTGAAACCAAGTCGTGCCGAACTCAATATTGACCCTGAATTGGGCAAGCGCATTGCTGCCATTAAAGTGGCCGAATATCCGAAGCCCGATTATCCGGCATTCAAGGGGCAAATGTCGCTGCCGCCCAAAGCTCCGGTAGCGCCTTACAAGCCACGGGCGCCCAAAAAACCGGTGTGGGAAGAGGTGCAAAAAATATTTGCTACTTCCGGCAACGTGGAGAAAATGAGTAAAAAAGCCGCCAAAAGAGCCCAGGTTTACTATCAGGAACAATCAGAACGCTACACACGGGATTCAGCCAAATATGTTCAGTTGCTGGAACGTTACGAGGTCAATATGTCGGGCTACGAAAAAGCCAAGATCCGTTACGCGGAAGACCATCGCGCCTGGGAAGCAGAGCTCCGCGCACGGTTGGCCGCCATTGCCATGTACCAAAGAGAATTGCGTGTACATTATTACTCCAGGGCGCTGGCCAAGGCGCTAAAAAATCAAGCCAAAAACATTCAAAAATACCCTGTTTACAGTAACCTCTACTGGGGGCTTGATGATGCAGCCGCACAGGAAATGAATACTATGATGACGATGTCCGGTTTTTCAGCTAATACCAAAAAAGATTGCAGGATACAGGGTAATCTGTATGAAAGTCTGATTGGAGTAAAGGTTATCGATCAATATGCTTCAGCGTATAAGCGTTCGGATGTTCTGGTTATGCAGGGTTTGCCTACAGATACTACCTACCAGATTATGAGTCGTTTGTTGGCTTCTACCGGTTTGAAGCCGATATCTGATAGTTTGCAGGCGGAATTAAAGGAAAAGAACTTGTTGAATGCGACGGATGCCTCAGCCCAAAAAGCCATGCTTGGTTCCTATGTAGCCAGTGTTGGGCAGCTGGGCTGGATAAACTGCGACCGTTTTTACAATGATCCAGCACCCAAAATGGAAGTCATGGTAGCGGAACAGGAAGATGCTGCCCTTTATGCTATATGCGGCGATATCAAAGCGATGCTTCCTTTCAACCGTATGGCGAATGGTCAATATGTAGCGAGAGGATTGCCAAAAGGTAAAAAAATCACCATCGTAGCCATTAAGATTGATAACGGCGTAGCGCATTACTCGCAAAAAGACATGCGGGTAGGGGAGCAGGCGCCGAGTCTGGTATACCAGCCCATGCCACTCAAGGATTTGAAGGCAGAGTTGAGGAAGCTGAGTATTTGAGTGGATTGGTGTTTTAGTGTTTTGGGTTCACCACTGAGGCACTGAGGGCACTAAGGGCTTAAACTGAGAGTCTCACTCAAAGTGAAACTCTCAGTTTAAGCCCTTAGTGCCCTCAGTGCCTTAGTGGTGCATTAAACCAAGCCCCAGCTCCAAGGTCTAATCCATTTCAATATCTTGCATATGAAGCCTTCTTTGACTCTTGCCTTATTACTTTTTGCTGCTTTTGCTATCGCTCAAAATCCGGGTGATGCCTTTTTTAGTGGCGACCAAATTCACGAAATCCGTTTCCAGTTTTCGCAGCCCGGGTTTTTGGATAGTCTGAAAGCCAATTACACACTGGACCAGTACATGCGCTGCGATGTAACTGTGGATGGCGTGTCTTTCCCGGTGAGCGGTGTGAAGTACAAAGGCAATTCCTCTTACAACAACCCGGGTAAAAAGAAGCCGTTTCGTATTGATTTTGAGGAATATACCGACAACCAAAAGCTTGACGGTATGGATAAACTGGTGCTGAACAACGCGTTCAAGGATCCCACCTTCCTGCGGGAAAAGATGATGCTGGATTTTTTGAATGCACACGGCATCTCAGCACCCAGATGCATTTTTGTCAAACTCTACATCAACAACCAATACTGGGGCCTGTATTCCGGGGTGGAAGACGTAGAGAAGACCTTCCTGAAAACCCGCTTCGATAATAAAGGTGGAAATTTGTTTAAAGGCGATCCGCATGGATCTCTTACCTGGAAAGGTCCTGACCCTGCTATGTATTATGGAGATTATGAACTGAAAACCAATGAGGAGGAAAATGATTGGACCGACCTCGTTAATCTCCTCAATAAACTAAACAATACCCCTCCTGCTCAACTGGCAGACAGCCTGGACCGCTATCTGAACCTCGATTCCTGGTTTTCTTACTGGGCTGCCCACAACCTGTTCGTGAACCTGGATAGCTACATAGGCAGCGGACACAATTACTTCCTGTACCACAATACCGATACCGACAAGTTTGAGTGGATATCCTGGGATGTGAACGAATCGTTTGGCAACTTCAATCTGGGGTTAACCTTGAACAACCTCAAAACGCTGCCATTCGGGTATATCCCCAATCCGCCCAATATGCGGCCAATGATGAACAAACTTTGGCAGGACAATGCTTTCAAACAACGCCTGGCCGACCGCATGTGCGAGCTCTTGCAGGATTTTAACAACGGTTCCATGGATTTGCGGATTGATGCACTGGCCAATCTCATCCGCCCGGCCGTTTTGGCAGATAGCCTGAAAACCCACAGCAACGCACTTTTTGAGCAAAATCTCTCCCAGGATGTCAATATCGGTCAGGGACCCAATGGCGGAATGATTCCCGGACTTAAATCCTTCGTAACCGCCCGCCGAAATGCCCTCCTGCAGCAGTTGCAGAGCTACGGATGCTCCACAACCAGCGTGGAAAGTCTGGCAGATGCTGCTATGACCATTTCTCCCAATCCGGCCTCTGATTTCATTCAAATCAGCATTCCCAACCACAACATAATACAGATTCGTCTCTGGGATGCCTCCGGGAAACTATACGGGCAATGGATGCCACAAACCAACTATGAGGTATCTAATCTGCCTTCCGGGCTGTATTTCCTGGAAGTGCTGACTGCGGAAGGAGTCGTTCTTGGCCGTTTCCTGATGGGGAAGTAACATAAGGAGGCAGGAAGGCACAAAGACTCTAAGGCGCTAAGACTCTAAGGCGCTAAGACACCAAGGCACAAAGACTCTAAGGCACAAAGACACCAAGGCGCTAAGAAGCAAGTTGATTATTGCCATGCAAACCAACACAATAAACACGAAGTGGGTATTTGGCCTCAGCCAAATACCCACTTCGCGTCTTCGTGCCTTCGCGTCTTCGTGCCCAATCCGCGCCTTCGTGCCTTTAGACCACTTTGAGCCTTAATTCACAGAGAATGCCGGCACAAATGCGCTGAAAGTATTGTAGAAAGTCAATTCGTGCACTTTCACTTTCATATATCGGGTGAGGGGCAAACGGTGCACCATTTCCATCAAATCTGCTTCGTTCTGGGCAGCAAATACCACCCAAAGCTTGGAGTTTTCAAGAGAAAGGGCATAGTTCAGAATTTTGCCTTCGCTGAGCAGGCGGTTCACCATGCTGCGTTGCTGGGGGATTTTATTGACAAACTCTTCCGGCAGATCTGTGGGAAGGGTAAAATCCACCATGTATTGAATGAGATTATTGTCCATGTTCTTGTTGTGAGAGGATTTGGAATTTCAGGCACTTCAGGTGTTTCTGCTGTCTTCTGCTTTAACGTTCAAAAATCGTGCAAATTTTCCAAATAATTCATGAAACTGACAAGCCGTCAGGCGGGCTTAACAAAAACAAAATGCCTGACTTCTGCTCAAGTCAGGCATTTTGTTTTTGTTGATCGTTGAATATCAGGAATTTAATTCACTCCAAGGGCCTTCAGGGTCTCCATGTCCAACTGACCTTCCGGCAGGTGATGGTCTTTTTGAAATTTAATGAGGGCTGCTTTTGTTTTGGCGCCCATGACATTATCCGGCGTGCCAATATTATACCCTTTCTTGTTCAGCGCTTCCTGAATCTGCCGAATGGTATATCCCGTTATTTTTTCACCACACAATACCTCTCTCCATTCTGTAAAGCCGCCGGGCTTTCTAACCTCGCGGCGCGTAATGGCCACGGTTTCCGGCAAGATATTCTCTGATTTAATGGTAGCGGGCTTTTTCACCCGTTTTACCGGATTGGTGGCTTTTTCGCCGGGCACATACTCTGTGCGTATGCCGGAAGGCGTTTTCAATACTTCTTTGGTAACGTTTACCGTTTCGCCTGAAATGACCTCCTCCCGTACGCTGGCCGGTGTTTTCAGAATCTGTTTTTTGGAAGGCGTATTTTCTGCAGGAATGATTTCTTCTTTTACATAAGCCTGATTTTTCAACACCCGGACTGAAAAAGTACGATACTCCGCCGGTGTGGTTTCTTCTTTTAGCGTTGCCGGCGTTTTGATCTTTTTAACGGTGCGTTTGCCCATTTTGGCAGGTACTTCAATAGATTTAATGCAACCGGCATCCGGAATGCCAGAACCGTCGCATCCGCGGTTTACACGCTTGGTGACGGTTTTATACTCTGCCGGGGTTTCTACCAGACACCAAACCAGACAATCGTCCGGATCAGCGCTCAGGCAGGATGCATCGGCTTGCTTGCGCACCCACTTGGTGGTAGCCGGCCGCACTTCTATACGCTCGGTTACGGTTTCTATTTTGGGCTCCTGAACCTCGTACCGGATATAACCCTCTTCAATCACGTATTCTTCCTCTACTGTTTCATACACAGGCGGAACCTCTACGGTTTTGACCATGGCCGGTTTGATCTGTACCTGTTTTTGCACCGTTTCGTATTCTGCCGGAACAGCCACCAGTCGCTTGGATTCTGGTTTGTTGGGCAACGTTTCATTGGTGGTTTCGTACACAGCCTGGGTTACGATGAAACGTTTACCAGGTTCTTTCACCTGAACTTCCTCGGTAATTTTTTCATATTCACCGGGCACATAAATAATGCGTTGGTAACCCTCCTTCAAATCGTAGGTGTCAATAACGGTTTCAAATTCCGGCGCAGTTACGGTATTACGTTTGCCAGCCGGCCGCACCGTGACCTGCTCAGTAACCGTTTCAAACTGGTCGGGCATGATACATTTGGCGTAACACTTACCCGGCATGGCATCCGGTGGAAGGTCCTGGGCATCAACAGAATAAGTAAGCCCGACAATGAAAAGCAGGAACAGGCATGTGTATTTAGCCATGACAAAAAATCAGGTTGAAAAAATGAGGGGGGGACAAGCCGGCCCGTTTTGAGGGGCAAAAATACAGGCCAAGTGCTGGCGCAATACCCTTATCCGTGTGAAAGTTTGGTCAAAGGTCGAGCCCTTTTGGATAACAAACGAAATATTTGGTCACCAACTGGGTGTACATCGGTACATCAGAACACTGATCTATGGGCTTTACAGTCTCGTCTTTAAACAGGATTTTGATCTGCTCCCGGGTGTCGTTGTAAGCACGGTTACTTTCCGATCCGGTGTACAATAAATGCTCCAGTATGGCTTCTTTGCCCCATTTTTGGGTAATCCGTTCGCGGATGCTTTGTACGTGGCTTTCCTCCACCGGCGCAGTATGCCATTCCAGCCGGAATAACTTGCGGTCCAGCAAACCTTTACACAAAAAGGAAAGGGTAAAATCTTCAGCTTCCGACCAGTATTTAATGGCCGCTGTGAGGTCGTTATCGTCCAGTTTGGAAAAATGCGCCAGCATTTCTTCTGCATCCGGGTTGCTGTCGGGCTCCCGGAACAGAAACCAGCCCAGGTGCCGGGGTACCTCCAGCGATACGCCGGAAAGGCTCAGTTCCCGTGCCCTGCGCAGGGCATGAATCAGCATTTTTTCTGCCGAAACGCCCGTTTTATGCAAGTAAACCTGCCAATACATCAAACGGCGGGCAATCAGGAATTTTTCTATGCTGTATATCCCTTTTTCCTCTACCACCAACTCTCCGTCATGCACCGCCAACATCTTTATGATGCGGTCGTACCCAATCACGCCCTCGCTTACACCGGTGAAAAAGCTGTCGCGGTTGAGGTAATCCATGCGGTCCATATCCAACTGGCCGGATACCAACTGATGCAGGAACTTTTTGGGATAATCATCCCGGAAGATCCGTATAGCCAGGTCAAGCTGGCCATGAAATTCCCGGTTGAGGCGCTCCATAAACAAGTGCGACAACTCCTCATGGTGCAAGGCCGCAAGGGAATGTTCCAGGGCATGAGAAAAGGGGCCATGGCCAATATCGTGCAGTAATATGGCTGCGCAGGCGCCTTCTGCTTCATCCGGACTGATATCTACACCTTTCTGGCGCAGGGTTTCAATGGCTTCCTGCATGAGGTGCAGAGCGCCCAGCGCGTGATGAAAACGCGTATGCAGGGCGCCAGGGTATACAAAAGAACTCAAGCCCAGTTGGCGTATTCTTCTCAGACGCTGAAAAAAAGGATGATCAATCAGGTCGAGCAAAATACCGCGTGGCACAGAAACAAATCCGTACACCGGGTCATTAAAGATCTTTTTGCGGGCAATCATAGTTGCTCCTCCTCTCCCAATGCCGGAATACCTACGTTGCCAAAGCCGTGTTCCATCAGGAAAGACCGCCATTTTTCCTGACGATCCAGGGTTCCGTGCGTCAGCCAAATCTTTTTCACCGAGTTTTTCTGGTTCTCAATCATGCCCAGCATTTCGGTGCGGTCGCCATGTGCAGAGAAAGAATCCATGATTTCCACATCGGCCAGTACCTGAAGGTTTTTGCCCATCAGGTACAAACTTTTAGCGCCCGCGCGAAGTTGTCCGCCAGGAGTGTTAGGTGAACAATACCCTACAATCAGGATGGTATTGCGCTGGTTTTCAATGTTGTTGAACAAGTGGTGCCGGATCCTTCCTGCGTTCATCATACCCGATGCAGAAATGATGATGCAAGGCTTTTTGGTATTGTTCAACTCCTTGGATGCATGCACATCGCGGATGTAAAACAGGCTGTTGAAGCCAAACGGATTTTCATCCTCAGCCATATAGCGGTGCAATTCTGCATCGAAACACTCCGGGTGGTTGATGAATACCTCGGTGGCGTTTACAGATAGAGGACTGTCTACATACACCGGCACTTTAGGCAATTCGCCGGCATTTTGCAGTTTATCCAGCATGTACACAATTTCCTGGGTGCGTCCCACGGAAAATGCCGGAATGATCACTTTGCCTTTTTTCTGTTCGCAGGTATAGCGGATGATTTCGGCAAATTTGCTCACTTCTGTTGGCGCAGATTCATGCTCGCGGTCGCCATAAGTGCTTTCACAAATCAGGTAATCCAGTTCAGGCATAGGCAAGGGATCGCCCAGGATAGGGCGGTTGGGTCGCCCGATATCGCCGGTGAACCCAAAACGGGTGGTTTTGCCGCCTTCCTGGATTTCCAGCGTTACACTGGCGCTGCCCAGAATATGGCCGGCATCGCGGTACATCACCCGCACATCGGAACTGATGTGAAACCATTGCTCGTAGTTATAGCTCACAAACTGCCGCATCACCTGCTGCACATCCTCAATGGTATAAAGCGGTTTTTTTTCCGGTTCGCCTTCCTGGCGGAATTTCCGGTTGTTGTATTCCGCATCGCTTTCCTGGATTTTAGCACTGTCCAGTAGCATCAGGGCGCACAGATCACGTGTGGCGTGCGTGGCATATATTTTACCGCGAAAACCATCTGCCACGAGCTTAGGTACACGACCGGTGTGGTCTATATGGGCGTGGCTGAGGATCAGACAGTCAATTTCTTTGGGATCAAAATGCCATTTTTCATTGAATCCGGTAATCGGATTGCCCGCACCCGCCCGACCATCGTCGTCGCCACCCTGGTACAATCCGCAATCCAATAATATGTTAAAACCGTTGTCCAGAGTCAGCAGGTGACAGGAGCCGGTCACTTCGCGCGCAGCGCCACAAAATTTAACTTTCATTGTAGGTTATTCTAAAATTGGCCGAAAAATAGGGATTATCCGTCAAACCGAGGTGATGGAGGAAATTTCGTTTCTTTGCACTTCATATGGAAGAACCAAAGTTTACACCAGACAGAGAACGGCTTGCTCACAGAAGAGCAAGACTGGAGTTGCTGCGTCTGCGGCTCAAAGAAGATTTTGTAGGTATTGACGAGATAATTGACAGTTTACTGGACTATATTCAGGTTTGGTATCTGATGCCAGAGGTACTCACCCGACCCATCATTGTTTGCCTGTGGGGGATGACCGGCGTGGGTAAAACCGACCTGGTGCGCAAGTTAGTACAATATCTGGATTTTCAGGAACGCTTTGCGGAAGTGGAACTCGGCAACACCGACCAAACCACTTATTTCAGTAGCGTAAATGCCATTTTGAAGTCTAATGGCCTGATTGACAGTCGTCCATCCATCGTGCTGTTTGATGAAATACAGCGTTTTTACACCATTGAACCGGATGGTTCGCCGGTACAGGTTACCAAGTTCAACGACTTTTGGGAACTGTTGTCAGACGGCCGCCTGGCTAAGCGCGAGAAGGAAGATTTTGACTATTACATCTCGGATTTCATGTTCAATCAGCGGCAGCGCAACCGTCGGCCGCCCGGCGAACCTGCTGAAGACCCGATGATGGATACGGTAGGTATTTGGGAGGCGCGCAACCTCAAAAAGATGCTGGAATTGGAAGAAGATGTGCTGGATATTGCAGAAATGAGCAAAAAACAAATGCTCGACATCATCATTGAAGCCAAGAGCAAACGCAGGGTTTTTGAACCCATTGATTACTCCCAGATGCTTATCCTGATTAGCGGCAACCTGGATGAAGCTTTTCAAATGGCCACCCACACGTCTGACAGCGAGGTGGATGCGGATATTTACCACGCATTTACCAAAAAGATTACGGCTGTTGACATCAAGAATGCCCTTACCCGGCGTTTCCGTCCGGAGCAGGTGGCACGTTTTGGCAATATCCATTTGATTTATCCGAGTTTGCGCAAAGCAGATTTTGAAGCGCTGATCCGCAAGGAAGTGGGCAAAATCATTCAACGCACGGAAGAACGTTTTGGGGTGAAAATTGAAGTTTCGGATCAGGTATATAGCTTGATTTACCGTAACGGAGTATTCCCGGTGCAAGGTGTGCGGCCGGTATTCAGCAGTGTAACGGATATATTGGAGACCAACCTGAGCAAGTTTTTATTTGAGTGTTTGAACGATGGATGTTCTGAATTTTCCATTGATTATCAGACAGATGCGCGCGTAATTCTGGCCAGGATAGGGGAGCGTACGGTGGAAATTCCATTTGTAGGCAGGATTGATAAAATCCGCCAAAGCAATATTGCTGATGTGGTAGCCAACGTGAGCGTACACGAGTCGGGGCATGCCGTGGCTTATGTGTCGCTGTTTGGTATTGCGCCTTTGCAGCTAAAATCCAAAGTGGCCAGCAGTTATGCGGCGGGCTTTACGTTCCCGCATGAAATTTATGAAACCAAAGAAAACCTGATCAAGAAGATCAAGGTGTTTCTGGCGGGCGGTTTGGCTGAGGAGTTGGTTTTTGGGGCAGATAATGCCACCGTGGGCCGCTCCAACGACCGCGAGCACGTTACCATGCTGGCCATGGATTATATCCGCCGGCACGGGTTCGACGAGCGTTATCAGGCCAATTACACCCTGGAATACGGGTTTTCAATGGATAAATCTGCTACGGATAAAGATGTGGAGGCCATGATTACAGGTTTGGTGCAGGAAACCCGGGCTTTGCTGGCTTTGCACAAGGATTTTCTACTGGAGTTATCCGCTGAATTAGGTCAGAAAGGCAGCATGGAAGCCCGGGATGTTGCCGAGGTGGCGGCCAGATTTGGCTTGCCCGCAGCCATTAAGGAAGAAGGGTATTTACATTTGCCCGGTTACCGGGAAAAGTTGGGCTAGGATTCGGGTTGGAAAAAATTTCCATATCGCCTTCCGGGATATACGCCCAACAATTGTTACTTTTGCAACTGTCTTTTACATCGGGAGCAATAATCTGCATCAGATTGCTTCTCATCTTTACATAAAACAGTACCATTACTTGGCGTTCAAACCTTACAAGCCTAAACCCACAGGCAACTCCGGCCCTCCGCGGCCTGCTGGCGGCCCTCCCCGTCCAGGTGGCGGTCCAGGCGGCCCCCGTCCTTTCAACCGTGGTCAACGCGGTCCTGAACACAACATCAACCATTTCATTCGTGCCGCTGAGGTGCGCCTTGTAGGCGATAACCTCGACGAAGTCAGCGAAGCTGTTGGCCAAACTGTCGAAAGCGGCGTTTACCCAACCGGCAAACTGCTGCGCTGGGCCGAGGATGCAGGAATGGATCTGGTGGAAATTACCCCCAATGCCACGCCTCCGGTGGTGCGCATTGTGGACTACAACAAGTTTCTCTACCAGAAGAAAAAACGGGAAAAGGAACTGAAAGCCAACGCAGTAAAAGTGGAACTCAAGGAAATTCGTTTTGGCCCGGAAACCGGCGAACACGATTTCGAGTTCAAACTGCGCCATGCCAAAAACTTCCTTTCTGAAGGCAACAAGGTGAAAGCCTATGTGCAATTCCGTGGCCGTGCTATCGTGTTCAAAGAGCGCGGCGAGTTGTTGCTGTTGCGTTTCATGAAAGAACTCGAAGATTACGGTATCGCCGATCAGCTTCCTCGTTTGGAAGGCAAACGGATGCACGTGATTCTTTCGCCTAAAAAATCCGGGGCGGCAAAGAAAAAAGCCGGCACTGAGGAATAGATTGCCGGACTTTTTTTGTATTTTTCAGTATTTCTTTTGGCGCTTTGCAGAAGGATCGTACCTTTGCGCTCCGTTTTAAAAACACATTATTTGACATGCCTAAAATGAAGACCCACTCCAGCGCTAAAAAGCGTTTTACGGTGACTGGCAAGGGGAAAGTAAAGCGCAACCGCGCACGCATGCGTCACTTGATGCGTAAGAAAACTACTAAAGCCAAGCGCCACCTGCGCAGCGGTGTAGTTGTTGACCGCAGTGAACACGCACGCATCGAGCGTTTGCTCGCTATTTAAGTCGTTTCTCGCTATACGCTTGGCGAATCCGACATTGAAACCACATTTTTTAACGAGGACACTGGTTTAAAGCATTGAATGGTTCAATCCCGGTGTCGTACTAGAAAATCACACACATGCCTAGAGCAACAAACAACCCGGCCAGTCGCGCCCGCCGGAAAAAAATTATGTTAGCCGCCCGCGGCTTCTTTGGCGCCCGCTCAAAAGTTTACACCGTTGCGAAGAACACGCTCGAGAAAGGTTGGCAATATGCCTTCCGCGACCGTAAGTTCAAAAAGCGCACTTACCGCCGTCTTTGGATTGCCCGTATCAACGCCGCTGTGCGTCCAATGGGCATCAACTACAGCACCTTCATCCACCAGCTCAGCCAAAAAGGCATCGGCCTGAACCGCAAAGCGCTGGCAGATTTGGCGCTCAACCACCCGGCTACTTTCAAAGCTGTGGTAGACGCATCCAAAGCGAAAGGATAAACAGGAGGAATTTATTTCCTGATCAAAAAGGGGGATCATGCTCGGCATGGTTCCCCTTTTTTGTTGGTTAGAGGTATGTTTGTTTTGCAGTGACGTAACGATTCAATGATTGGGTCCAGCCCAAAGTAACTTTAACTACTTTTCCGGCCATTTTTAGCCATAGCTCATTACAATATGTACACACGCCGCCTTTATGGTTTTTGGATGACCTTCAACTGGAGTAAAAAGCCCTTTATTTTCGGGACTATTTATTCTTTCATCCTGACTGTTCTTTTTGAATTTGTTTTCCACGAACTGAACTTTGATTTTTCCTTTGGTTGGCAACCCATCAGCGTTTTGGGTATTACCGTTGCTTTTTACCTGGGTTTTAAAAACAATGCCAGCTACGACCGCACCTGGGAAGCCCGTAAAATTTGGGGAGGTATTGTGAACAGCTCCCGGAGTTTTGGGGCAGCAGTAAGCAGTTTTATTCAGGGCGAAAACAGCGAAGGGTATAAAAAGGAATTGATTTACCGGCATATTGCCTGGTTAACTGCCCTGCGGTTCCAATTGCGCCTGGAGCGCGAATGGGAACACATTGAAAACCGCATCAAAGGGAAATACAGCCCGAACATTAATGAGCGGTATTTTAACAACCTGGAAAAGGAAATCAAGAACTTTATGAGCGAGGAGGAATTTGACCAGTATAAAGGTAAAACCAATATGGCTGCTCAAATTATGCATAAACAAGCCAAACGACTGCAGGAACTTAAGGATCAGGGCTTTTTCGATGATTTTCGGCATATGGAATTCCATAAGCACGTGACCGAGTTTTTTGCTGATCAGGGCAGAAGCGAACGTATCAAAAACTTCCCTTTCCCAAGGCAATATGCCTCAGTAGCCGTTTGGATGACTACCATTTTTTCAGTGCTTACCCCTTTCGGCTTGCTGAATGTCTTCCATGATCTGCAAAGTCACACCGTTTGGCTTACCGTGCCTTTTTCAGCCCTGCTTATTTGGGTATATTTCCTGATGGAAATGATCGGTGATTATTCCGAAAATCCATTTGAAGGCACGTACAATGACGTGCCCATCACCGCAATTTCCCGCTCCATAGAAATAGATTTGAGGGAAATGTTGGGCGAAAAAGACTTACCTAAGCCGCTGACTGCCGAAAACGGGTTTTTGATGTAAGGGATCCACTTCCTCACCCATACATCTCCGCCCGCAACTGCTTGATCTTGTCGCTGTGCAGGTAATCTCCGTACGACATGGACTGGTCTATCAGACCCTTTGGTGTGATTTCCACAATACGGTTGGCTACGGAATCCAGCAACTGGTAGTCGTGGGAAGTAAAGATGATATTGCCCGTAAATTCCTGCATGCCCGTGTTGAGGGCCGTGATGGATTCCAGATCGAGGTGGTTGGTGGGTTCATCCAGGATCAGGAAATTGGGATTGGCCAGCATGATTTTGGATAACATGCAGCGTACTTTTTCACCACCCGACAAAACGCTGGATTTTTTGAATACCTCTTCGCCGCTGAAGAGCATACGCCCCAAAAAGCCACGGATAAAGGCTTCGTCTTTTTCTTTGGAATACTGCCGGAGCCAGTCTATCAGGTTCTGATCCTGATCGCCGGTAAAGTAAGCGCCGTTGTCGTTGGGCAGGTACTGAAACGCAATGGTTTGGCCGTACTGGAATTCACCTTCGTAGTGCTGCTCCTCGCCCGACAGGATATCGAACAAGGCCGATACTGCCATCGCATTTCTGCTCAAAATAGCCACTTTATCGCCCTTGTTCAGGCGCAGATAGAGGTCGCGGAAAAGGTATTCACCCAGGTTGTTTTTGGCGCTCAGCTTTTGAATATCCAGGATCACATCGCCGGGTTCCCGTTCAGGGCGGAAGGAGATGTAGGGGTATTTCCGGCTGGATACCTGAATTTCTTCCAGGTTGAGTTTTTCGAGCGCCTTTTTCCTACTGGTAGCTTGCTTGGATTTTGACGCATTAGCCGAGAAACGGGCAATAAAGTCCATCATTTCCTGGCGCTTTTGCTCTACTTTTTTGTTCTTATCGGCCATCTGGCGCGACATGATCTGGCTGGTTTCATACCAGAAGGTGTAGTTGCCGGTGAACATCCGGATTTTGCCAAAATCAACATCCACCACGTGGGTACAAACCATAGCCAGGAAGTGACGGTCGTGCGAAACCACTATGGCAATGTTCTGATAATCCGCCAGAAAATCGCAGAGCCAGTCGGTGGTTTCGGCGTCGAGATCGTTGGTGGGCTCGTCCATGAGCAGGATATCCGGCGAGCCGAACAGGGCCTGTGCGAGCAGCACCTTTACGCGGTAGGAGCCGTCGAGATCAGCCATGAGGGAGTAGTGCAGGGATTCGGGCACGCCCATGTTGCTGAGTAGTTCAGCGGCGTCGCTTTCCGCCATCCAGCCGTTCATTTCCGCAAATTCGCCTTCCAGTTCAGCCGCCCGCATGGAGTCCTCCTCGGTGGCGTTCGGGTTGTCGTAGATAGCGTTTTTTTCCTTCATGATGCTGTAGAGTCGCGGGTGACCCATCATCACGGTATCCAGCACGATATGTTCGTTGAAGGCGAAGTGGTTTTGAGACAAAACGGCCATTCGTTCGCCCGGAGTGATTTCTATACTGCCCCGGGTGCTGTCAATAGCTCCCGACAGCACTTTGAGGAAGGTGGATTTACCTGCCCCGTTGGCGCCAATAACGCCGTAACAATTGCCTTTGGTAAATTTTAAATTGACCTCATCAAAAAGCACCCGCTTTCCAAATTGTAACCCGACGTTATGAACTGTTAGCACCTTGTTTATGGTAAAATTCGTGAAAAGAGCGGCAAAGGTACGGCGCTGGTGGCAGTTTTGAGTACAAGTGCATTAGATTGACGATTACATGAGTACATGAGTACATGATTGAAGAGGGAGGGCGCTGTACTTATGATGCCGTCCCTTATGCCAATGGAATTTGATTTTAGGACCGAAGGCCGTTCATACATCAAACTCAGCGCTCCTCCCTCTTCAATCATGTACTCATGTAATCGTCAATCATGTACTCTTCACTCCAGTACTCGTCAATCATGTAATAAAAAATTTTCCGCCCATTCCAACCTTTCTTTGCAACGCTGTACTCTTTGAAGCAAAGACATCCAACAGCACCTGATTTACCTGTGACAGACCAACAACTCATATCGCTTTGCCGGCAAAACGATCGAAGGGCGCAAAAAGCGCTTTACGACCGGTATTGCAAGGCAATGTACACAACCGCGTACCGGATTACCGGCGATGTTGACTGGGCAGGCGAGGCGTTGCAGGATGCTTTTATGCAGGTTTTCAAACACATCGGAAGTTTCGAACAGCGCAGTACCCTGGGCGCCTGGATTAAAACCATTGTGGTGCGCGCAGCACTGCAAAAAGTGGATCGACGAAAATCGTCCATGACCTCCTGGCCGGAAGAATACAGCGACACCATGCTGGATTGGGGCAGTTCTCCCATCGATGCCATGCAGTTGGAACAAGCCATCCAACGCTTGCCCGAAGGCGCCCGGGCAGTTTTTGTACTGGCAGAAGTGGAAGGATATGCGCACAAAGAAATTGCCGAAATGCTTGACATCTCAGAAGGAACCTCCAAATCGCAATTGTTTGCTGCCAAAAAACGACTTCGGGAACTGCTTTCCCCGCAAATGATGTACTAAAATGGAACAAAACAGGGAAAATTTACAACAGGCGATCCGCCAATTGCCAGAATACCAGCCTCCCGCCGGGCTGTGGGACGCCATTGCCGGGGAACTGGATTTTGATCAAACGCTGGAAAAGCCATTGCAGGAACTGCCTGTTTACACACCGCCTGCCGACATCTGGGACTCGCTGGCTGCGCGCATCGAGCAAGCCCCGGAGCTGGCGCCTGAAAAAGGCATTCGGCCAGCGTACAAATGGTTGGTCGGGCTGATGTTGCTGGCTCTTGGTGTATGGGTGTTTTTCCCTGTTGTACCACCCGCAGCACCAGCTTCCATACCAACTGCGCCAGCCCAGGTTGCCGAACCGATTGCCCTGAACAACCAACCCCAACAGACCAGGACTATCCAAACAAATAACACACAAAAGAAAGCTGTTAAGCCTACTTCCCAACCCCGCACGGCTCACCGCACTGAGGTAGTAGATGATGCCCTGATCATGGCCTGCCGACGCGCGGAAGATCCAGACTACGACCTGGTGGAAACACTTTGCAAAGAGGCACTGCCGGTATGCGAAGAACCTCAGTTCAAACAACTTAAAGCCGAATTCGACGATCTGACCCAAGCGCATACAGAGCTCAAAAATGCCCTGGGGCAGTACGCCGACGATCCGGACCTGGTTTCACAACTCATTGATATTGAGCATGCCCGAGATCAGGTCCTGCAACAACTGATGGCAATGATGTAGGCGCACTGATTTGTCCAAACAACACTTCGATTATGAAAAAAATATTGCTCATCGTCCTGCTTCTGGCAGGGTGTGGAGTGGGCCGTCTCTTGGCTCAGGTCACCCTGCAGGTAGTCAGCAAAAACTTGGAAAAGACGGTGCCCTGGAAGCCGGGCATGGACCTGATTGTCAATGGTGAAAAAGCCGATGTGACTGTGGTTCCCACAGATTCAGCAGCCATCAGTATTTCGGCAGAATTAAGCGCCAAACACCCCAGTCTGGACACTGCTCAGGCCGACGTAAACACCTGGCAACTGGTGGTGAACACTGTTGGCAAAAAGATTTACATACGGGCTTATGTAGGGGTACAGGCGGGCAAACGGGCGCCGGTGTCGAACATGCGGGCGCAAATCAAAATCATGGCCCCCAGACAATGTGCCGTAAATCTCTCCAACCGTTTTGGGAAGGCAAGATTGGAACACCTGGATGGCCCGGTAGCGCTCAATGGTTATTTCTGTCGCTTCGACCTGTTTGCGCTCAATGGTGAATTAAAGGTAGAAAGCGAACACGGCTCGGTAGACGGGAAGGAACTGAAGGGACCGGTAGACATCAAAGGCAAACGCGCTGATGTAACACTTCAGCAAACAGCCGGGAACTGTTCCCTGCAAACCGAATATGGTTCTGTTCATTTTTACACGGATACACAAAGCGGGAACGTCCGCATAACTGCCCAGATGACAGACATCACACTTAGCGGTCTGGAAGCCAATTCGCATAATTACCGACTCAAAACACGCTTCGGAAACCTGGAAGTGCCGGATAAATTTGACAAATCCGGTTCAACCGACAAAGAACGCACCGCCGTTTATCAGGTTAAGCCTGATAGCCCGAGTATAGAGGTGGAAACCTCCTTCGGGCACATCAAAGTGGAAAAATAACTTTCCATCTGAATCTCCACCACTTCAAACTTTCCAACATGTCAGTTAGATATCATATCAGCCTTTTCTTCATTCTGGCCACGCAATTCAATATGTTTGCCCAGAAAGACACTTCATTTCAAACCATTCGGCAGGAAATTGGGGAGTATAAAGCTCCTGTGATTGAAACACCATCCGACCGGCTGTTCTATACCAAAGTGCCGAGTAGGTTTATGGGTAAATGGAACTGGTCGGATATTTTAGCAAGTATTGTAAATAAAATTCAACCGACATCAGTACTTAATCAATTACCATTGGATGATGCTGGAATAGAGTATAAATGCTCACCTTCCTTTTCTTTAGGCGGGTATGTTCATGATGCAACTAGGACTAAAAGATGGAATCAATTTATAAGAGCCGGTTGGGTGGTTTCCGCGCAGGCACGATGGTATCACGATATGAAGAAGCGCATCAAATCTGGCCGGAGCGCCAACAACTTTGGAGGAAGGTATATTGCGCTAAATTCAAGTTTTTGGGATAATAGTTCATCGGCCAGTTTTTTGGAAAATAGAGTAATAACCTTGCGATATGGATTACAACAGCGCATTCTGAGTAGGGGCTATTTTGATGTAAGTATCGGTGCTGGTATATCCAATTTTTATTCAGGTTCTACCAAATCAACCGTTTTTAGTATTGACCAAAGTGTTTCCTTAGGAATAGCGAGTTTTTTGCCCGGGAGATTTAGAAGTGAAAAAAAAACCTCAAATAAGGGTGGAGAAATTTGTGAAATCCTGCATTGCCAGGATGAGCAAAGTAAGATGATCAAATTCAGTTTGCTGGATTTAGTAGATTTCCAGGCAAATGGTGATATTTATAATCTTCAATTCCGGCCCAACATTGCGTTTGAACAAAAGATTGGTCAATCTCCTTTTTCCATAGAAGTAGAGCTGGATGGAGCGTACAGTGTTGAGCAGAATCAGTCTTTTTCAGTGACTGACCAAAAAAATTATACCAATCGTATCGCCTTGGCTAACTGGAATATCACCGGGGAGGCGAGATGGTATTATTCCATGCGTAAACGTATACTTTCAGGCCGGTCTGGCAACAATCTATCCGGGGCCTTTATTGGCTTGCAGTTGAATCGCCGTAATTTTATAGAAGATGCTTTCAACTTCCAAACAGAGAGGCCTGGCAGCTTGGATGATGATTTGGTTTCCAGCGATTACTGGACAACCAATCTGGTATGGGGTATTCAGCAGCGGGTTTTGGAGCGCGGGTTCATTCAATTCAACATTGGCGCAGGCAGCACGTTTGGCGGCAATGATTACCGATACGAAGGGTCGGACCGGCAGTTGGCGAAAGTCGACAGGCAGAATGAATTGAATTTAGTGGCAGATCTAAAGGTTGGGTTTGCCTTTTGAAGGCCATGTACCAGTCAAATTTGATCAATCCGGTTCAACCGGCAAAGAACGCACCGCCATTTATCAGGTAAAGCCTGAAAGCCCGAGCATAGAGGTGGAAACCTCTTTCGGGCACATCAAAGTGGAAAAATAATGCCACTCGAAATCCAACTTCAACCTCTTCAACTTTTCCAACATGTCTATCAAATATTATATCAGCGTTTTCTTCATTCTGGCCATGCAAATCAGCCTGATTGCCCAGAAAGACACTTCTTTTCAAACCATCAGGCAGGAAAGCGGCGAGTATCAGGCGCCTGTTATTGAAACGCCATCAGACCGGCTGTTTAAAACCAGGGTGCCGAGTAAATGGATGTTTAAATTGAATTTGGCACAAACTTTTAATTTCCGCCGGAACGACCTTCAAACGGCTAATACACTCAGTGGAACGCCGCTGGGAATTGGCGCGGAATACAAGATTTCGCCGGCGTTTTCTGTTGGAGCCTATTACCAAATGCTGCTAGGCTATCAACCTGCAAGTGAATTTCTGAGTAAAGGTGGCTGGCTTTATTCCGCATCGGTAGCCGTGGAAGGGCGTTGGTATCACGATATGAAAAAGCGGATTAAGGAGGGGCGCAGCGCCAATAATTTCGGAGGAAGATACCTGGGCCTGGAAGGTACATGGTCGAATAATAATCAATTGACTGACAATTGGGACGATAAACGAGTGGCCTTGCGCTATGGTTTGCAGCAACGCTTTCTTCGCAACGGGTATTTTGATATCAGTATTGGCGCGGGGGTGTCACAGGGCTCTCCGATTCTTAAACGTTCCACTTATTTCAGTACTGATCAGCGGGTTTCGGTTGGTTTAGCGGCGTTTTTGCCCAAATTCAGAAACACGGCCCAAAACGGTAATCTCTGCGATGTGTTGCACTGTCAGGACGAGCAATACAACATGTGGAAAGTCAATGTTTTTGATGTTGTTGCTTTTCGATCCAACGGCATTGTGTACAACCTGGAGCTTCGCCCGAATGTAGCTTATGAGCAAAAACTTGGCCGCTCGCCATTGTCTGTTGAGTTGGCAGTGGATGCCTTATTCAACACAGGAAAATACCGGTATTACTACCTGTTAGACCAAAAGGAATACAGCAATCGAATAACCTCTGCCACCTGGGATGCTACGGGCGAATTGCGCTGGTATTACAACATGCGCAAACGTATGCTAAACGGCAAATCCGGCAACAACCTTTCCGGAACCTTCTTTGGGTTGCAAATCAACCGGCATAACCTGATAAAAAGCGCGGTTAATTATGAAACAGACAACGCCGGCAGTCTGGATGGCTCATTGGTAGCTGGCGATTACTGGACAACCAATCTGGTTTGGGGTATTCAACAACGTATTTTGGAACGCGGGTTTATTCAATTCAAAATAGGCGGAGGCAGCACGTTTGGCGGCAATAATTACCGATACGAAGGAGCTGGCAAGCCGTTGACAAAAATTGGCAGGCAGAATGAATTGAATGTTGTGGGCGAGTTGAAGGTTGGGTTTGCATTTTGAAGGGCCGTGGAAATTACATGATTGACGAGTACATGATTACATGATTGAAGAGGGGGAGGCGTTGGGTTTGGCGTTCCGTCAGGGCCGCAGGCCCACTAGCCCCATCGGGGCGGCGTTTTTGTAGTACATGATTGATGAGTACATGATTACATGATTGATGAGGGGAGGTCGTTCGGCCTGGTGTCCCGACAGGGCCGCAGGCCCACTAGCCCCATCGGGGCGGCATTTTTGTAGACTGAGAGGTTTTATTGGCTTTTACGAGTGTTTGGTTTGGGTTAGAGCGGTTTTTATGGAAGCCATAAAAATGGCGATGAGTTCGTTATTCTCATCCATTATTGGGTTGAGCTTTTCTTTGGGAAACCAGTTCCTGCGGAATATGATTTTGAGGCTGATATTTGTTTCACGGAGTTCTTTTAAGCAAATTTTCATCTTATGTACAAAATCTGCCTTGGATTCCGCAGCCTGCGCTTCTCCATAGTTTAAAGCTGGTGCAGTACCACTACGCATTATTTGCCCACCCAAATGCCGCCCTACTGCGGTATTGGGTAATGCCTCAACCAAATCCAAAATTCTTGTAGCAAAATCAATAAGACGATCCTCCAGTACTTGAGCTGGTTTTCTAATGGATTTACTCATAATGGTTGTTTGTAAGGTCCAAAATGTTGTGGGGCTAAAAGGCCAACGGCCCGTGCCATCCCAAACCCAGCGCCTCCCCTCGTCAATCATGTAATCATGTACTCGTCAATCATGTACTCTTCACTCATGTACTTTAGTCAACAGCATTTCATCGCTCGCGGTTTGATAACACGCGCCCGGGGTACCCGGCTCTCCCGGCGCATCGAACCGACAAAAACAGCCGTCCATTTGGATTTTGAAATCACAACCACCGCAGCCTTCTCCGGTGCAGGCGGTCCAGTAATGGTCGGCAAAGAATTTCTGGTCAGCTCCTTCTTTCAGTCGAACGGCAATGAAAACGGATTGTTCCATATCTCCGGAATGCCGACTTTCAATAGTGAGCCACCAGGCATTTTCAATGAATTGCCTGTCTACGCGTTCTACGGTGCCCATTTGAGGCATATTTGCGGATACTGAACGCACCAGCACCTCTTCGCTTACCACGAGCCTTAAGCGGTTGTTCACCAATGCTGCCACCGGATCGCGCAAAGGATCGAAAAATCCGTCTGGTGATTGCGCATGGGTAAAGGTGCATGCCAATTTAAGGATAAAACATATCAATATGGGCCGCAGGCCCACTAGCCCCATCGGGGCGGCATTTTTGTAGTACATGATTGACGAGTACATGATTACATGATTGAAGAGGGGAGGTCGTTCGGCCTGGTGTCCCGTCAGGGCCGCAGGCCCACTAGCCTCATCGGGGCGGCAATCATGTACTCTTCAATCATGTAATCCCTACTATTCAACCCCGGTTGCAACTTTAACCAGCGGCCTGATTAAGGCCACCGATTGGCCTGTGGATTGATCGCAGCAGCCTTCACATTGGTGGTTTACTACCTGACAATTGTTGCAGCCAGGCGTATAACAGACAATAGCCTGATTATCTGCAAAATAGAATCGACTCGTTCTATCAGGGTTCAGTCGCAAACTGAGGGTGAAAGGCTGTTTGTTTTTATCAGGATAAATGCCTGTGAAGATCAGTGACTGACGTCCGTCCGGTTCTTTTTGTCGCAAAACCGCTTGTACGCGCACAGATTGTTCCAGGCGCATTTCCAGCGATTTAGCCAAAACGTATTCACTGATAAGCAAGTGCAGGCTGCTGTCTTTCTGCACAGCCACCGGATCCAAGGCCGGATCAAACCATTTTTCCTGTGCCTGAGCCAGAGAAAAGGTGAAAAAAAGCAGAGTCAAGAGTACAAATGGTTTCATGATTGGTTGTTTTAAGTGGGTTTAATGCATTGAAAATCAAAAAGATACCCTAATTTTTCCACCGTCCACCGTCCACCGTCCACCGTCCACCGTCCACCGTCCACCGTCCACCGTCCACCGT
>DATGWL010000034.1:0-1939 GCA_035299505.1 Saprospiraceae bacterium
CCTCTGGGGCAATAATTACATTTTACACCACTTTAACCGCTCGTGACCGAAAGGTCGCGGGCGGCTATTTCCTTTTATCATGAAATCTCTACCCGCTTTTATTCTCCTGATGAGCTTTGCTCCTTGTGTGCTGTTTTCACAGGTTAAACATGATTACTTCTGGCCATTTGGAAATGGTAAGATACTGGTTTGGGGACCATATATCCAAGGAGGCTCCATGTTGGACTTTAATACATCTCCTCCAACAATCACCCTGCATGACTTTGTAACCGACTTCCCCTTCGCTTCCATTGCTGATAAGAATGGGCAGTTGGTTGCCTTTACAGATGGCTGCCGGATTGCCAATCGGAACAAAGAAGTGATGTTAAATGGCGATACTCTGAGTCCTGGAAAGGTATACAATGTTTATTGCAATTTGCCTAGCTTCTACCCTATAGTCCAACCTTGTATATTTTTACCCAGACCAGGAAGCGACAGCAATTATTACTTGTTTCACCTGAGGAGTGACAATTACTATTACAACCCTATGAATTTGCTGTATTCGGAGATAGATGCACGAAGAGATAATGGAAATGGGGCCGTGGTCCGAAAAAATATGGAAGTATTGAGTGATTCCATATATCTGGGTTCATTTGTGACCGCCACCAAACATGCCAACGGGAGAGACTGGTGGGTGGTGGTAACCCGCCGCTTCCATAGTGACATGCATGTAACACTGGTTACGGCAGATACGGTGCAATACATGGGCATGCAGGATGTGGGTTTTACGGAGGTAGACAGCGCTTATTGCTGTAACCAAACACGTTTTACGCAGGATGGCAGTCGCTTATTTCGGAATCATCCTGGCGGGATGCTGATATTGGACTTTGATCGTTGTAGCGGCACTTTCTCTAATCCTGTGTATTGGGATTACACTAGCATGCCAAGTGGCACTGGCGGAGTTGCGTTTTCCTATGATAATAGATTTTTATATTTGTGTTCAGGAACAATAATTCAACAATACGATCTTAATGCGCCCAATATTTTAGCAAGCAGGGAAATTGTAGCTGAATATGACGGGTTTGAAATATTATCTCCAACTAACTTTTTTCATGCCCAGTTGGGGCCAGATGGCAAAATATATGTACTTACCACGGGGAACAACAATATTTTACATGTAATTCATCATCCGAATAAAAAAGGTCTTTCATGCAAGGTGGAACAACGAGGTGTGACTTTGCCTGGACTGGGCAGTTTTTTCGAGCCTAATTTCCCCAATTACCGGCTCGGGCCAATAGATGGCAGCCCATGTGATACCCTTGGGATAGATAATTTGCCCGTTGCGCATTTCCGGCCGGATGTGGTGGATACGCTCGCCCCGCAGCTGATGGAATTTACAGACTTGTCTTACTACGAGCCTGCTACCTGGCACTGGGATTTTGGAGACGGCGCCACCAGTCAGGATACGAGTCCGGTGCATTTGTACCAGGCGCCCGGGCTGTATACGGTGTGTTTAACCGTGTGCAATGCCAATGCTTGCGATACAGCTTGCCAGGAAATAGAGGTCAAAGCGCTTAGCTCCACTACGTATCAGGCCGTTGAGGAAGAATGGTCGTTATATCCCAATCCCGCCAACGAAACCCTCCACCTGCAAACAGAATCCCCCATTGAAACACTCCGGATTTTTGACGCTACCGGCAGGGAAATGCGCTCTTTTTCCGTTACGCAGTCAAAAGAGGGCGTAACCGTGCATATTCGGCAGTTGCCGGGCGGTTTGTACTATTTGGTGCTGCGGAGTAAGGAAAAGGTATGGAGCGGTAAGTTTGTGAAGCGGTAGATGGGGGGGCTTCACAAGTCGCTGTTTTATTTTTAACACCGAGGACTTAACAGTCAATTGTTTATGCGTCTTTACCTCTGGGGCAATAATTACATTTTACACCACTTTAACCGCTCGTGACCG
>DATGWL010000035.1:0-13987 GCA_035299505.1 Saprospiraceae bacterium
ATGATCTGTTTGTACTTGTATCCGTTGGCGTCCTGCTGCCAGAACGTGCAATAGTTCGTGGCGGTCAGGTCGGTCGGGTTGATTTTCACCACCGTTGGTGCCCATGGCGCTATCGTACCGCAAGCAGATACGGTTGGGCCAGGCAGGTTTGCAGAAGCATTGCTTACCGGATTCGGGTTCGGGTTTGGCACCTCAATCAACGGCAGGTTCGGGTTGAACGTACACCAGTTGATGATCTGCCAGGTCCGCTCAATCTTGAAGCAGGCATCTGGTACTACCGTGAATATCTCATCGGTGTGAGACACACCCAGCAGTTCGCAGTCTTCACCGAAGAACAGCGGCTCACCGAAGTTGCCTGTGCCATCGCAGGTGGTCACGATCGCGTCGTTCGGGAACTTCACGTAGTAGTCTTGCAGGTAGGTAACGAATACCCGTTGCGTGCACTGACTGGAGTTGCCTGAGCAGTCGAACGCACGGAAGGTGCGTGTGATCGTGCCTTTGTTACAAACCGTGTCGAACAAAGCGTAGTTCGCGGAGTGTGTCAGACCTATCTTACCCAGGAACACCTTGTTGGTATCCAGGCAGCAGTTATCGAGCACATCCGGGATACCGTAGCTCCACAGACTTGGATCGAAGTTCTCGCAGTTCACTGATACGTTGGCTGGAGGCTGGCAAGCAGGTTTGATTTTGTCTTCAACCAGTACAGATACCATGCAATCGTTGGAGTTGCCGTGGCAATCCCAGGCGCGGAACACCACCATTACCGTGTCGCCGATGTCAGAGCAGCAGAATTGTACATCCGGAGCGAAGTCGGTACCGGTGCAATCGCCGCCGTCCATCCGGCGCACTTCGAAGAAATCCAGACAGCAGTTGTCTGTGGTTCCATCGTTGAGGTTAGCGGCAGGAATGGCTGCCACGCCATCGGCGGTGAGTGCCACCTGAGTTACCTGATCGCAGGAAACGGTTGGTGGAGTCAAATCCGCCACGGTTAATATGAACTGACAATAAGAGATATTACTGCAATCATCCTGGGCCTTATACTGAACTGTATAATCTCCTAAAGGCATGCACTGCGTATAGTCAAATACAGCCAGGGTATCCGGATTCCAATAGTTATTACCTGGAAAGTCCTCTAAATGTCCACCAACAGTGAAAGTGATGATATTTCCGTTTAATGGGTTAACACCAGTCACCTTAGCCTCCAGATTGGAAATATTGGAGCATCCTTCTGAAACAATCATTTTGGGTAGTGCCGCAGTTGCACAGCATTCATACGGATTGGTAGAAACCGTTACTGCAGGCGGGCAAACAAAGGCTGGTCCACCGAAATCTTTCACACGGATGCGTTGGATATGAACAACCGGATTATTTGGACCAAGGGGCAGACACTCGTGACTTACCTTCCAGGTTCGGTGAATGGAGTAACTACCTGAGCAGATATCAAAACGTTCGTCTGTAAAGGAGATGGATGCCGCACAATAGCCCCCTTGGCCAATTGGTGCACCATTAATGCTCGGCCGCCCCGTAACATCCGGAGCCGTAGCGCCAGTATTGAGGTAAGCCGTTTCACAATCTACTGTAATATCAGACGGCATAACTACATGCACTAATTCAAAAGCATCCAGTGTAATGCGCTGGCTGCAGGCTGATTGATTCCCCCAAGCATCAGTAACCAACCAGGTACGGTGGATATAACCACGTGGAGCTCCGCACTCTCCATTATCCTCAAATACATCATCAACCACAGTTGTGTAAACGCTACAATCCGTTACCAATACATTGCCGGTATGTCCAAGATCAGTCGACTCGCTACAGGCAATGGTTATATCATCCGGGCAATCAAGGCTAGGTAGTATCTTGTCTTCAATCTTAATTTCACCCCAGCATATATTGGCCGAACCAGTAATGCGCACCACGCGGTATTGATATTGCTTGCCAATATCTGAAGCGTTTAAATCTGCTGGAACCCATGGGCCGTTGCCGTATGGAAGTGTTTTATCAACTTCCACTATATAGTCATCCAGGCAGAAATAAGTTCCTTCCAAAACCTCGTCAGGATTCAATGATTCCTGACAATCATCGTCTATAGCCACATAAACCAGGTCATCGCAAATGAGGGCAGTTGGGGTCTCCACCACATTGACAACCTTGGTTATTTTCTGTTTACAACCCGGATCAGCAAGGGCTTCCGCTTCGCTGCCCTCAACCACCATACCATTAACCCGCAGGAAAGGCTGAGCCATGCCGGCATCAAAGGTGGCCATGATGGTATGCGCTCCTAAACCAAGTGCAGAGGCATCAAATACGCTGGTAGGCAGGCCATCTACCATCACAGAACCTTGTACAATCTGGCCGGCAGCATTGTTGTATTCTGCCACTTTAATGGTAAACGGCGCAGATCCAAGACAAAGAGGCTCATCTGCAAACAACTCATCTGTGAAGTACGGCGAAGGATAATAACATTTGTTTTCCAGTTGAATCTGATTGCCTTGCGTATTTCGCAGGATGGCGGAATAGCCTTGTCCGTCCACATGCCTTGCACGAAGCGTGTAATAAACCCGCTCGTCCAGTTCATCCGTCTGGTTGTCTCCATCATTATCTATGCCATCTGTACTACCGTTGGTTAACAAAGCACCATTAGGAACTGGCGCCGGAACAACCGGGGGCGCCGGGCTTGTCGATAAATACAATCCTGCAGATGAAAGGACCGTCCAGGATTGTCCGGCCAGGGCATGAATCTGTATCAATTCAGAGAATTGCCCATTATCCTGATTGGTGGCGTTGTCCAGGCACACACAGGGATCTGAGCCGCTGAAATCGTATTCAGGCGTACATTTACCGTTGCCTTCTGTCACATCAACCAAAGCAAAACAGGTAGAGGTGTTCCCGCAGGGGTCAGCAACCGTTACCAGTATTTGCAAAGGGCTTGCCGACAAATCAGCACAAGTAATAGTGGTTTGACCGGCAGAAAAACTGAGGAATCCCGAAGCACAATTATCGTAAGATGAACCAGCTAAATCAGCAGCATCAATGACTACCTGACCAAAGTCGTTGAGTGCCACGGTGTCATGCAGGCAAATGGCTACAGGTTTGGTAGTGTCCTGTACCTGAATCAGTTGTTGATGCAACAGGGAGTTGCCGGCACAGTCAGTGATGGTCCAGGTACGGGTAAGTGTATAGGTATAATACCCGCAGGTGGCGGGGTCTGAGGATTGAGTGGATTGTTCGGCGAACTGAATGTTGAGGTCAGCCGATGGTGTACAGTTGTCGGAAACATCATCAGGAGTCAGTGGCCCCAGGGTTAGACCATGGTAAACCAGGTTATCGGGTACGGCATCACAATCCACGGTGGCATTTCCCGGCATGACGATATCGGCGTCGAATTGGGGGGATTCTGATTCCATAACCAAAACCTCAAAATTGCAAACTGCGGTATTACCAAACCCATCGGTTGCCAAATAGGAGATTAAGATTGGTAAGTTCGGGCAAGAAACCGTAAGGATCGATCCTGAAATAGGTCCGCCAACTTGAACAATAGAGGGTAACCCGCAATTATCTAATGCCACTGGCTGACTCCAATTTACCTTAGCTGAACATTGGTTGGGGTCATTATTAACCATTATCATCTGAGCAGGGCAATCCAAAAAATTTGGAGACTCAAAATCCTGAACAATAATAGTTTGTTCGCAGGTATTAATATTACCGTAAATATCAACTGCCTGCCAGTGCACGAATGTAACCCCAACAGGAAAAGTAGTTCCAGCGAATGAAGTGTTCTCAGGAGCCACAGGGTAATCGTGCGTTAATTGTATAGACCCTGGGCAGTTATCAGTTATAGTTGCGTCATATGCATTAGTCAAAACAACCTTTTCACATTGGCCTGGATCGTTTTCAAAAACCACATTTGCAGGACAAAGAACCGTGGGTGGCTCCAAATCTAAAACCTCAACTGAAAAAGTGCAGTAATTTGAATTTCCATTGATATCGTAGGCGATGTAGGCTACAACTGTTGAACCCACATTAAAAACAGAACCAGGTGGGTAATTTACCGAGACGCTTGAGATTCCGCAATTGTCGCTTGCTGTTGGAGGAGACCAATTAACAATTGCCGAGCATTGGCCTGGATCATTAGGAACAGAAAATCCTGCAACTGGGCAATTCTGAATAACAGGACCTTCGGCATCAGTGATAAATACATATTGTTCACAAGTGCCAACATTGCCGAAATTATCAGTTGCTGACCAAATTACAGTCGTTAAGCCAACAGGAAAAACTGCATGATTGAGTGTATTGGAAAACGGAGCAATTGTATAATTGTGTTCAATACTTGTGATTATACCACAATTATCATAAGTATATACATCAAAAAAATCAGTTGTAATTTCACTTTGGCATTGTCCTGGATCATTCGGAATGTAAAAATAATTTTTACATTGTACATTTGGAGATTCCTGATCCACTACGGTTACCTGAAAAGAACATGTATTTTGATTACCGTAATAATCAGTGGCAAAATAGGTTACTTGTGTTTCTCCAACCGGAAAAAATGCCCCAGGGCTATGGGTTGAGTTAAAGTTGGCGATACCGCAGTTATCTATTGCCCCGGGATACGGCCAATATACGTTTGCACCGCATTGGTTTCCAGAATTAGGTGTTACAATATTTTGCGGACAATCCAGAATAACTGGTGCCTCCTGGTCTTGAACAACAATCAATTGATTACAGTATTGATAATTCCCATAACCATCCACAGCTGTCCATTGAACAGATGTTGAACCAAGGTAAAATTGGCCATTGGTCAGGGTTGAATTATTCAGGGAATTATAAAAATTGTGAAAAAGGGTAATCGAAGATGGACAGTTGTCTGATGCTGTGGCGTCATGGCTCGCATCCTGGACAATTGCGTAGCAAAATCCTGGCTCGGTTTCCAATGTTACCACAGTTTCACAGTTTATTGTCGGGGGTTCCGTATCGTAAACATTGACATAAAAAATGCAACTTCCCGTATTGTGAGTACTATCTTTTACCAAATAGGTAACTAACGATTGCCCAGGACTAAATAATTGACCTGAAGCATCACCCATTCCAGATGCGGAGGTTGCACCGCTAATCGTAAAGTTTAAAGCCGTTGGACATTCAAATGACAGATCTGTTGGCGCCAGGTTATTCAATATAGCGCCGCAAAGCCCGTTGCTTGTGCCAACTGATGTTGAATTTGGGCAACTTACCGTTGGTGCGGATTTACCTTGCAGTGTGACAGGAATCAGCTTGCTAATACAGCCGGTGGTCGTATTTCTGAATCCGCCGTAATAGGTTGTCTCCTGTGTAGGCTTTGGTTGAAAATCATTCCCGACCCCGGAATATAACTCATTGACAGCATACAAGTTATCATACCAGACAACCTCATCTCCGGGTTGCAGCTCTTTAAGGACTAACTTGAATGGATTGCAGTAGGTTGTATCGGAATTAAGCAGATCCAACATAGGTGGATTGGGGAAAATACTGAAGTCAATTACGAAAATTTCATTGTCAGTTCCATCATTTGTTGACCAACATGCAATTGATCCGTTTGTCGCTGGATCATAATCAGTATATGGCGAATTAGATAAAATAGTTGTCGTATTTGAAGCAATATCGTAGCAAAATATTTCATTGCCAGAATAGGGATTGTAATCAGGCCAGACTACTTTCCCTGCATAGATTTGGTAAATCCCTGCGGTATTGGTACTTCCTGGAATTTTGTGATGGTTACCGGTTGTTAAATCATATAAAACTAATCCGCCTTGGTTATTGTTATGCCAAACAACATTTGATCCATCTGTTTTAGGGCTGAACCCAAACTCATTTGCGCCAGTAAGTGTCACTACAGGACCGCTGTTATTTGCATTATATTCTTTGATTACATTACTTCCTGTGAACCACACTATTCGGCCATCCTCAACTTCTGGGTTATAGTTGTACTCTCCAGCGCTGGTGACTTGAATAGTTGGACCAGAATTTAGCAAATCATAAGAAAACACCTCGGATGAGGAGCCATTGTCACGCGTCCATGTTAAAAACCTGCCATCCGTTTTGGGATACCAATCATTGGTGGAGTTATTGGTAATCTGGAAGGATGATGAAGTACTTATTTGATATACTTCAATTTCAAAATCTCCATCATGTATGACTCCAACAACATAATCACCTTTAATTTCTGGAGGCCAGCCATTGTAGAAGGGAATATTCGTCTTGATCTTGCTTGGAATATGATACAAGATTGGTCCAATGCCTGATCGCCAAACCATATAATCTCCATCAATTTTTGGTTCATAATCATTGTAATCATTATTGGTTACATTTTCGATCACTCCAGTTTTGGTATTAAATAGAAAAACCTCCCAATCTTGACCATCATACCCACTCCAGGCAACGTAATCTCCACTAATTACCGGACTTTCATCCGAAATTGTATTATTTGAAACATTCACCGGGTCATTACAGCCTTGGTCTGGCGCATCCGGGCACAAACCTAATGTTCCTGTAAGTGTTTCAGTGCAAAGAGGAAAATTGGGATTTGAAACCGTCACACTCCAGGAGTCATAATCATTCAAACCAGTCAACAAAAACCACTCACCACCTGCAACTGTAGCAGTTGAAAGTACCCCATTACCATTATTAATTACATTAAAAGCACCTATGCCTTTTACTAAAAACCGAATATACTGCTGGGCATTGTAGCAGCTTACAGGCAATTGTTGAATTGAAAAAGTATTATAGATACTTACATGAGTGACGCCGTCAATGGTGCAGCCGTAAGCATCAGTCATGACAACCTGGTAATCACCTACATTGTTAACACCGGGATTCAGAATAATCGGGTTCTGGTCACTGGAAGAAAACCCGGCCGGACCAGCCCATGACCATGCTGCTCCTTGCCCTGATTGTTCAAAAAGCTGAATTTGTGCTGAGCCTTCGCAGGAAATATTTTCTGATGCAACTTCAATGGTTGGCGCACAAACGGTAACGGCTAACACCTCACTCACACATCCGGTAATTATATCTTTTATCCCACCATAAAAAATGGTGCTTTTTGTCACAAATGGTTGAAAGTTATTGTTTACGTTGGAATACAGCTCATTGTTTTGAGTTTCATCAAACCACACCACTTTATAGCCTGCTGGCACATTAGCTAAAACAAGTTTGGCTTGTTCTCCTGGCAATACTGATGTGATTGAAATCGGGTCCAGTGCCAATGCAGGTAATGGTGGCTCTGTAAAACAGGCTGGGCAAGCATCAAAAATCCAGCCACTGTTATTAAAAACATCATCACTATTTGCGCCGGCATATGAAAAGCCTGTTCCAGATGCGACCATATCTGTCAAATAAAGAAAATCCAGACAAATAGGGTCGCCATCTTTATGAAAAGTCGCCTGCTCACCCAATTGACATGATTTGATTTCTATGGGGAAGGCTCCCGTACCCTCTGCAATAAAATTACCAAGTGCAGTGATCGTTTGTATGGTTCCAGCCTGAATTATATAAGTTTCTCCAGGGGAAAACTTCAGCGATTCAAAAATATTATCCCCATAAATGGTGCCGTCTTTATCAAAAACAACCTGTCCAAATGAATTAATAGCATTATAGCTATACAAACATGTATAGCTACCATCTGTTATATTTCCATTAGATTTAAAGATAACATCTTTAAATAAATTATTAGTACCTCCAAGGTTCCCTTCTCCCCAAAACACTACTTTGTCGACTACTATATCTGATCCAAACAAACTACCTTGATTGAGGTATTCAGCCTCTTTAATATAATGATTACCACCGGTATAATGGCCTGCGGCTTCAAATTTCAGCAAGCCCAACACATTTATATTTGAAGCACTTCCATATCCTATTCTAAAAGTCACATCCATAAAAGTATGCCCATTGTCATAAATGTAACCGCCATAATCAAATATAACTTTAGCTTCGTCGGCATCCAACGCATTTGATCCATAAAAATAAAACCAAGCCTGAGAATACCCTTTAAAAATCAAGGTCGAAGTCCCCAAATAAAACTCCGGAGTCTGATAATTACTTGGATTATTATTGTAATTCCAATAGCCTCCAATTTTCAAGGTTTGATCATTAGTCCGCAGTATTCCATTGTAATGGTATACACTTGTTTCTGTCTCAAACTCATCCTGCAAAGTCCATTCCCCTCCAAATCCTTCAAAAAAAATGGTTGAAGTAAGTGAATGTTCCGCTGTGGTTATCTGATTACCCAACTGAAAAGAGGCAAAGTGAATTTCACTATAAACCATCCATTGCATATCAGGTATCAATTTGAAAGATCCATAGACAAACACCATCTTATCTCCCGGCCCCTCAAACCTCGGCGTCCCCGTCGCTCCCGTCCAGTCCATATCCATGCAGTAAATGATGGTCTGATCAATAGTTACGATGCCACCCGGCGTCGGGAAGGAATTGGCATCGAAATACACATTGTCCATGGAGGTGGGCACCTGGTCGTGGAAGGTGCTGCCACCGGAGCTGGTAGCCCAGTGGTTTTGGTGATCGCTCCACATGCCAGAGCCGCCCACCCAGAAATAGTCAAGTGCGTTGGCGGTTTGGGACAGGAACAAAAAGGAAAGGATTAGATACAGGGAGTTAGTCTTTTTCATGAGCAAACGGGTTTTTCGTACAGGGACGCAGGGGCTGCCTACTTGCTACTACGTATATACATAATGAATAATATCCCTGGCCAAAGCTGTGCCAGAGCTTACATTGGATTAGTTCAATACTTTGAAACGGATTAACGGAATTGGGAGATTATGCTAATATCAAAACTGATACGTATAAACCAATTGCAAAGATATGTAATCCTGATGTTTGAACCTTTGGCGCAGAAATAAATTAACTATAAAAACAAAAATGCGCCCCTTTCAATAGAAAAAGGCGCATTTATCAGGTTACTGGATATTTAGACAGTAGATTCAATCATCTCCCCTGCACCATCTTTCTCATCCCACTATACTTATCCGTCTCCAGCTGATAGAACAACACACCCGTGGTGTTCAACAAAGCCCGGTCAAGTACCACTGTGTTTTCTCCCTGAGGGAATTTCCCTTTCTGCCGGTACACTACCCTACCCGATTCATCTATCACGCTCAGCGTAGCCTCCGCCGCTTCCGGAAGGAAGAACCCAATCGTCGTTTTGTTCACAAACGGGTTGGGCTGGTTCTGGTAGAGTTCGAATCCTACACCAGCTACCGTTTTACGATCAAAGCGCAACGCTACATTCATCCGACCATTCTCGCCATAAGCCTCAGCTCGCGTGATCGCGCCGCTTACGCCTAGCATGTCGCTCAGCTTACCGGCCTTTTCCGCGCGCATGCGCAGGGTGAACGACTGCGCTCCATCCACGGATACCGTAGTGGCGCCGTCGAAGATGGTTCCAAAATTGGCCGCTGTGATGCCCTCCGTTTCCTTCACGCCAACGGTTTTCAAACCATCCTGCAACAGGGTAAATTGGAAACCATGTAGCTGCTGGGCAGCGGTGAAGGTCACCTCCAGTTCCTCGCCGGCTTTTACTTCCCTATCCTGAATGTCCAATTCAGCAACACCCATTTGACGCTCCTCTGATGGCATGTTCAGATTTGGAATCACCGAACCGTTTACATCGCCAATTTTAACCCCCACAAAATCCAGGTGTTGTGGCGGATTCATTGGATCAGTCACTGTAACAACTTCAGGAAATGCCGTTTGGAAAGGGTTATTAGCTGACGGGAAAACGAAATTTTTATCCACAAACCTCCAGGAGGCGTTGTTGGGTAATTCCTGATAAATACCCAAAATGAGCTTCCGGATTTCTACTATGTCGAACGTAGTAATGGATCCGGATCTGTTGGCATCGGCAGCAATCATCTTGTAAGGCGAATTCAATGGCTCCAATCCAAGAATATGCTTGGAAATCAATACCAAATCGTAAGTGGTTACTCCATTCAAAGGATTGTCGTCCTTCTCCGGAACAATTACATAATCTACCAATGTAGGTACTTGGAGCGCAAAAATGCCATCTGCATCGGTCGACACAAATGAGCCCACACCAAATGGAGGCAGGAACATGGTATTAGCGTCAATGTTGATATTCACCTCCTCAACTCCATCTTGAGTTTCCGTTTTGATTTCCCCGCTAACAACCATCATACCAGGTGAACTACTACCGCAATTACCCAAATTATCTTGTACAATTATATACGTCTCGCAGTAATCTGCGTTTCCAGCCGCATCAATAGACCAGAGTTCCACGCATTGGGTACCTGTTTCTGCACAGGAGAAAGTAACATTGGTTATTGGATTGCCCTGCGCATCAACCGGGAAGCCCGTACCTGTGCCACATTTGCGAATGCCTATTTTTAATTGATTGGCTGGCGTGCAGTTATCTTCTGTGTATTGCAGAAAATCAGCCGCCCAAAGGGTAATCATACCTGTAGGCATGATGTTCACGCTCAATCCATTGAGACAAACCACGGTTGGCGCCTTGCAGTCTTTCACCGTAAACGTATACTCGTACTCGGTATTATTACCGCAACCATCAGTAATAAACCATTTGATTTTGTGGGTGCCATGGGGCAATTCAGGCACTACAAAGTTGTTTTGCTGCTGCTGGGTGTTCCAGCGTACGCAAGCCGTTTTATTATTGCCCACCACCGTTTCCTGAATGGCGAATCCGTATTTCTGGTTAGACGGAACCGGACGCTTATCAAATGCCCTTGGGGTACCGCCACTGAAATTTGGACTGTTCAGGTTATTGTATAAAACATTATTCCAGCCCAGGCCGGCAATGCCCGTATTCACCGAGTTGACAACGGTTTCCATACTGCCATCGCCATCCAGATCCAGGAATAACAGGTATTCAATATTCACATTATTGCCAGAGCAGGCATCTGTGGCCGTAATGCACAAATCTGTAGGTTCTTCACATAAATCATGAATTTGCAAGCCGAGGTCCCACCAGTACATTTCATTCCACAACTGAGGCTGGTTGGGCGTTGCCCAGTTCTGATTGCTGCAGGATGGCACGGTGTAGGTTCCTGTAGGCTGCTGACCGTCAATAATCTTGATGATTTGTTTGTAGCGGTAGCAGTTGGCGTTTTTATCGTAAAACGTACAGAAATTGGTTGGCTGAGGATCGCCCGGATTGATTCTTACACTGGTAGGCGCCCAGGGTGCAATAGTGCCGCAAGCCGAAACAGTGGGTCCGGGTAGGTTGGCTGCCGCATTGCTGATTGGGTTAGGCGATGGGTTGGGCACCTCAATGCAGGAGCCGTTAGGATTGTAAGTACACCAGTTGATGATTTGCCAGGTACGTTCTATCTTAAAACAGGCATCCGGCACTACCGTGAATATTTCATCAGTGTAGGATACACCCAGCAATTCACAATCTTCTCCGAAGAACAGCGGCTCACCATAGTTGCCCGTACCATCGCAAACAGTTACAATGGCATCATTCGGAAATTTTATGAAATAATCCTGCTCATAGGTCACAAAAATCCGCTGGGTACACTGACTGGAATTGCCAACACAGTCGAATGCCCGGAACGTGCGGGTAATGGTACCCTTGTTGCAAACGGTGTCAAATAGGCTGTAGTTCGCAGAGTGCGTCAGACCTTCCTGGCCCTGATACTCCTTGGTATCGTCCAGGCAGCAATTGTCTTCCACATCCGCACGGGAATAAGCCCACAAGCTCGGATCAAAGTTTTCGCAGTTTACCGTCACATTGGCGGGCGGCAAACAACTGGGCTTGATTTTCTCCTGCACTTCCACACTTACCATACACTCATTGGTATTGCCGTTACAATCTGTCACTCGGAACATAACGGTAACAACTTCACCTACATCATTACAACAAAATGGAACGGTGGCGCTGAAATTGGTGCCTCCACAGCCGTTAGACGACATCCTGGCGGCCCGGAAACTTTGCACGCAGCAATTATCGTAAGAACCATCATCAAACACCGCAGCATCTACTATGGCATCACCACCAGCAGTCAGCGCCACAGTTGTAAACTCGTCGCAAACAGCTACCGGCGGAATCTGGTCTTCGATCTTCATTTTAAAGGTGCAGGTGCGGGTATTTCCACAGTCGTCCTCCACCCTGTATGTCACGGTTTGAGTTCCGATAGGCAAACAAGGCGTTATGCCAAAATCGGCCAGCGTATCGGCATCCCACCAGTTGTTGCCCGGAAAATCTTTCAAAGAGCCATCAAAAGTGTACATGCCGGTAGGATCACCGGTTTGGGGATCGAAGGTAGCTACCATGCCTTCTACTTTTTTGATCTGGGAACAGTTATCGCGCAGGATCAAATCCGGCATATCAATGGTTGCGCAGCAAGTCAGCGGATCTACCGAAACGGTTGTATTGGCTGGGCAGGTAAGCGGTGGCGCTACTTTGTCCACCACCCGAATTACCTGCATTTTGGTAAAACCTGTGCCGGTACACCAATCCTGAATGGTCCAGTTCCGGAAAACTACATAAGTGCCGTCGCAAATCTGCAGCATGTTATCTACATACACCCAGCCGATATTGCATCCTTCCGGCAACCCAAATACGTACGGGAAGCCCTGGTTACCTGTTGATTCAATCCACTCAGGTGTAGGATATTCGCTGGTGGCGCAAGAAAAGGCAGGCGCCATGAAATCATCGAAATCCGGTGGTGCAACCACATCAGCCAAACCCGGACGGTCAAAACTGATGATCTGCTCACAGGTAGAAACATTACCGCTTTCATCCACTGCTGTCCATTTGCGCAGAATGGTTCTGGTAAGTCCGGATGCACAATCGCGGGGTGTTTCCTGATCAATATAAGTCAGGTCTACATCCTGGCAATCCGTTACAGATGGCACTGCCGGCACGTTGTAATCGTCTTCCAAAACGCTTGGCGTCAGATCTGGTGCGTTGCAGGGAACAGTAAAGTTTTCGCACAACAGCACCGGAGGCAGCTTGTCTTCAATTTTGATGCTGCCCTGGCAAGTATTACCACTGGGAATATGCGTTACCCGATAGGTATAAGTAAAGTTGATATCTGCTTCTGTAACGAAAGCCGGCACCCAAGGACCATTGCCCATCGGCAGGGTTTTGTCCAGCTCAACCACATAATCATTGTCAGGACCAATAGGCCCTTCCAATACCATATCCGGGTTGATGGTTTCCGAGCAGGAAATGTCTTCGATAGAAAGATAAACAAGATCGTTGCAGATCAGGTTTGAGGGCTCGCCATGGGAAATGGTTCGAGCGGCAGACGGGTATGCAATCAGCATCCCAAGTGCAAATACAAAGGAGTAAAAACGTTTCATGAGCACCGAAGTGAGTAATACAAAGATTAGGACGGCTGTTGCTACAAACAACTGCTGCCAGGATTAACAACTAAATTATAATCGGGAAAGGGATAAATCAGAATGCCCCGGGAGGGGGAACATTTATAGACTGCGAAGATAGGTGGTAATATAATTTATGAAAATAAAAAAATCAGATATGACGTGAATTGTACGTAAATGAAAAAACCGCCTGTGTGGATTACACACAGGCGGTTTAGCATATTCACATCGGAAGGGTTTAAAAGCCCTTCCGACGTTTGTGTCGAATCTATATTACTTCGCCTGGATCATCTTCTTCGTAGCGCTGTCCGTTGCAGTTTCCAGCTTGTAGTACAGCATGCCAGTGGTGTTGATCAGAGCACGATCCAAAGCGATCATGTTCTCACCTTTAGCAAATTGACCTTTCTGCTGGTAAACAACGCGGCCAGTCTCATCGAATACGCTCAAAGTAGCTTCAGCTGCTTCTGGCAGATAGAAACCAATGAACGTGCGGTTTACGAATGGGTTCGGCTGGTTCTGGTACAGCTCGAAGCCTACACCAGCGATAGTCTTGCCGTCGAAACGGAAGGCTACACCCATGCGACCAGCGTCGCCGTATGCCTCAGCGCGAGTGATCGCACCAGATACACCAAGCATT
>DATGWL010000036.1:0-2739 GCA_035299505.1 Saprospiraceae bacterium
CATCGGCGGCTAAACCCGCCGGTACTTCAAACCCCTCAAACCCCTCAACCCCACCCATGACATACGATAATTTCACTATCAAGGCTCAGGAAGCCATCCTTCAGGCGCAACAAATTGCAGCCGGCTATGAACAACAAAGCGTTGATACCGCACACCTGCTCAAGGGTATGCTGAATGTGGACGATTCTGTAACCGACTTTTTGCTGAAAAAAACAGGCGTCAACCTGCCTGTTTTTAATGAGCAACTCGATAAGTTGGTTTGGGAAACCCCTAAAGTGCAGGGCTCTGACAAACAATACCTCACCAACGAGGCCAACAAAGCTATTTCCAGCGCAAAAACCCTGTTGAAAGACTTCGGAGATGAGTATATTTCCCTGGAGTTGCTGCTTTTAGGCATTGTAAAAGGCTCTGACAAAGCGGCACGCCTGCTGCGGGAAAACGGCGCTACCTACGATGCTTTAAGTGCTGCTGTAAAAGAATTGCGCAAGGGACGCACCGTGACCGAGCAAACCACAGACAATGTATACAATGCGCTTCAAAAATATGCTGTAAACCTCACTGAGCAGGCTGAATCCGGCAAATTGGACCCCGTCATTGGTCGGGATGAAGAAATACGGCGCGTGCTGCATATACTTTCCCGAAGGAAAAAGAACAACCCGGTCATTATTGGTGACCCTGGGGTGGGTAAAACGGCTATTGTGGAAGGTATTGCCTGGCGTATTGTAAAGCAGGACGTACCCGAAACATTGGCAGGAAAGAAAATTTTCAGTCTGGATATGTCTTCGCTCATCGCCGGCGCCAAGTACAAAGGCGAATTCGAGGAGCGTTTGAAGGCGGTAATCAAAGAAGTAATTGATTCTAATGAACAAGTGATTTTGTTCATTGATGAGATTCACACACTCGTAGGCGCAGGTGGTGGCCAGGGCGCTATGGATGCGGCTAACATCCTGAAACCAGCCCTGGCAAGGGGCGAATTACGCACCATCGGAGCAACCACGCTGGATGAATACCAGAAGTATTTTGAGAGTGATAAGGCCTTGGAGCGTCGTTTCCAGTCAGTTTATGTAGATGAACCAAGCGTGGAGGATTCCATCAGTATTTTGCGCGGCATCCGTGAGAAATACGAAAATTACCACAAAGTACAAATCCTGGATGAAGCCCTGATTGCGGCTGCTGAACTATCTCACCGCTACATTTCCGAGCGTAAACTGCCCGATAAAGCCATTGACCTCATTGATGAGGCCAGCGCCAAACTGAGGCTTGAGCTGGATTCTGTACCGGAAGACGTAGACAAGCTGGACCGCCAGATGCGTCAGCTGGAAATTGAGCGCGAAGCCATTCGCAGGGAAAACGACACCAAAAAACTGGATGCCATGAATAAGCAAATTCAGGAGCTCCGGGAAAAATTGGATGATTTGCGCGCCAAGTGGACCTCTGAAAAAGAAATTGTGGAAACCATCCAGTCTAACAAACAAAAGCTGGAGGAATTGCAAATTCAATATCAGCGTGCAGAACGGGAAGGCAATCTGGAAGTAGCATCGCGCATTAAGTACGATGATATTCCAACCCGCGAAGCCATGCTGCGGGCTGCGGAGGAAAAACTGGCCAACCTCGCCCCGGAAAACCGCATGACTACCCAAACGGTAACCTCAAACGATATTGCAGAAGTAGTGGCGCGCTGGACCGGCATTCCACTGGCGAAAATGATGCGCGGAGAACGCGAGCGCCTGCTGCACCTCGAAACCGAAATGCATCAGCGCGTGGTGGGGCAGGATGAAGCCGTAACCGTTGTATCTGATGCCATTCGTCGGAGCAGAGCCGGCCTGAGCGATCCGGATAAACCAATAGGTTCCTTTATTTTCTGCGGCCCCACTGGTGTAGGTAAAACCGAACTGGCCAAGGCCCTGGCAGATGTTTTGTTCGATGATGAGAAGGCAATTACCCGGATCGACATGAGTGAATACCAGGAGAAGCACAGCGTTTCCAGGCTGGTTGGCGCTCCTCCGGGATATGTTGGCTACGATGAGGGCGGGCAATTGACCGAAGCTGTGCGCAGACGCCCCTACTCTATCGTGTTGCTGGATGAAATTGAAAAAGCCCACCCGGACACCTTCAATATTCTCCTGCAGGTGCTTGACGATGGACGTCTGACCGATAATAAAGGCCGCACGGCCAATTTCAAAAACACCATCATCATCATGACCTCCAACCTGGCCAGCGACCGGATTATGGAGGCTTTTGAAGGCTACGAAGAGCTCAATGCCAAACGCAAGGAAGAGGCATTTGAAAAGGCCAAGTCTGATGTGATGGATGCACTGAAAATGAACCTTCGTCCGGAATTCCTCAACCGTTTGGATGAGGTAGTGGTATTCCACCCGCTGCAAAAAGACCAGATGTCGCAAATCCTGGAAATCCTGATGAAAGATATCCGGGAGATGCTTACCAGACAGGAATTAAAGCTCGAGATCAGCAAGAATGCTGCCAAAACGCTGGTGGAGGAAGGATTCGACCCTCAATTTGGCGCCCGGCCGCTCAAACGTGCCCTGCAACGTGAACTGATCAACGAACTGGCCAAACACCTGCTTGCCGGTGATTACCAAAAAGGCGACACCGTTCTCATTGATGCCGATGCAGCCGGCTTAACCTTTGGAAGAAAAGCCATCGTTGATGGCAAAGAAGTGACGAAGAAGAAGGTATAACGGCTTACGGTGGACGGCTTACGGTGGACGGCTTATGGTG
>DATGWL010000037.1:0-12461 GCA_035299505.1 Saprospiraceae bacterium
GTGAATTGCTCTCAAATTGTACATTAGCAACCGGATTCAACAGCCTACGCGCTGGCGATAAGGTACTTTATCCTGTTGTGAATTGCTCTCAAATTGTACATTAGCAACCGGATTCAACAGCGGGGGCAGCTGACAGAGTGGCGTATTTTACGTTGTGAATTGCTCTCAAATTGTACATTAGCAACCGGATTCAACAGCTTCAAAGAATGGATCACCGGATCCAATACCGTTGTGAATTGCTCTCAAATTGTACATTAGCAACCGGATTCAACAGCAGAAACCGGGATCACTCGGTTCCCAGGATAGTTGTGAATTGCTCTCAAATTGTACATTAGCAACCGGATTCAACAGCCATTGATTTACCTTCCTCCGCGCCGCGCTCGTTGTGAATTGCTCTCAAATTGTACATTAGCAACCGGATTCAACAGCACTATCCGCAAGACCTTAAAGAGTTCGTAAGTTGTGAATTGCTCTCAAATTGTACATTAGCAACCGGATTCAACAGCTGATTACGCCATGCGCCTCGTTATGCGTGGGTTGTGAATTGCTCTCAAATTGTACATTAGCAACCGGATTCAACAGCTTTTTCAAATTTTTCATTGCTGTATCCAGTGTTGTGAATTGCTCTCAAATTGTACATTAGCAACCGGATTCAACAGCAGTGCAAACGCATCCGCTCTATGTTTCCGGTTGTGAATTGCTCTCAAATTGTACATTAGCAACCGGATTCAACAGCCGACGCGGGAAACCATTGCAGAGGAAGCGCGTTGTGAATTGCTCTCAAATTGTACATTAGCAACCGGATTCAACAGCAAACTGAATGAAGGCAAGCGCGCTAATTGCGTTGTGAATTGCTCTCAAATTGTACATTAGCAACCGGATTCAACAGCTTGCAAATTTGAGCCAAGGCCAAGCGAAGAGTTGTGAATTGCTCTCAAATTGTACATTAGCAACCGGATTCAACAGCTGGATCGACAATGGCTCAAAACCAATATTTGTTGTGAATTGCTCTCAAATTGTACATTAGCAACCGGATTCAACAGCCTGGAAATCTACAAGCGTGAAACCGTTACCGTTGTGAATTGCTCTCAAATTGTACATTAGCAACCGGATTCAACAGCATCATTTGCCAAAGCTCCACCTGATTCCTTGTTGTGAATTGCTCTCAAATTGTACATTAGCAACCGGATTCAACAGCTGTCTATCATCAGCCTTGCAGGACTTGGCAGTTGTGAATTGCTCTCAAATTGTACATTAGCAACCGGATTCAACAGCTCCGCGAAGTTCATCCCCCGCATGTAAAAGGTTGTGAATTGCTCTCAAATTGTACATTAGCAACCGGATTCAACAGCCACCACAAAACACAACACAGCAATGAATACGTTGTGAATTGCTCTCAAATTGTACATTAGCAACCGGATTCAACAGCACAATCCTTGCAAGCAATTGACATTCAACACTTTGCATCTGTTTTACCCAAGAAAAAAAGTGCCAGGATTTTTTTAAACACCTGGTACTTTTTTCATTTTTTCTTTTCCAATGAAGACTAAAAGAGCATCAACTGCTCGTATCCCTCTGGCTTCGGAGCGGATGCAGTACCGTAATAAAGCCTCATCAGCCCGAACTGTTTGTCGGTAACTGGCATTATTCCTACTTTGCCCCTTGGTGGCAGAATTCGTTCAATTCTACGGGTGTACACATCCACGCTTTCCCTGCTGGGACAAGGCCTGGTATAAATAGAAAATTGAAACATGGAAAAGCCTTCTTCCAGTAGATTCTTTCTGAATTCAGTTGCAATCTTTCGATCCTCACTTGTGTAAGTGGGCAAATCAAAAAAAACGAGTATCCACATAAATCGGTATGCATTTAATCTGTCTGTAAGTTCCTGGTTGTTTTTCATATAAATTCCGGATATTTTATGTACTTGTCTTCTCCGGAGAAACAGGCAGCCAAAGAAGCAGCTGTTCGTTGCGCGGCTGTTTGAAGGGGCTTTAACTTGTTTTCCATTAAAACGTCCATCACCGGAATTACCAGTAATTCTCTTTTTAAGGCAGGACTTAATTGACCAATAGGATGCTCAGAAAAGTTGGGATACTGCCTAATCAATTTCAGCACCAAGCCATCTACAGACGGTCTGTAAGGCTCCATAATATCATCAGCTAAGCAATAAGCATTATATTGATTTCGGTGAAAAATACCCAAGGTTGGCAGTAATCCTGATCCAACAAGGGCTCTGGCTATAACGGCTCGTAATACTGCATATCCATAATTAAACAGCACATTGGGCCAATCTCCATGCCTATCTCTGACAAAATCTTCAAATTGAATCCCCAGCCCCTCAAATTGCCCAAATTCCTGGTTTTGAAAAATCCTGGACCAGTAATATACTGCGGCGCGGGCTTCAATATTGTCAGGATCTCCACTCCGGACTTCTGTATACAATTTTAACAAGGTAGTACCATCTAAACCCTGGCGATTCAACAGCCTGGCTTGATTCATGATTTTTTGCTTTACCGTTTGTTGCCAGAGCTGTTTTTTCAGAGGGGCAGAAGCATCAATCTGATTTCTGAACCGCCTTGCCTGAAGGGTATGCCCATCAAGCGGTAAAAGTAGACCGTTGGGCAAATACTTCTCATTACAAGTTATAACCGCACAATTTTCTTCCAATAACGAGGCCAGCGCTACTTGTGTAATTGTAATTCGAGGGTTTTCAAGAATTACTACCCCTATTTCTTCAAATGGAATGGTTGTTTTTCTAACTTCCTTTCCATTTTCACTTGGCTGTTCAATTTCTAGTTGGCGCAGTCTGGAACTTAAATACGCAGGGTTACTAAAACATAAGGTTCTTTTCATGGGGATGAGCTTTTATCCTGAGCATGTTACCCAGTTAGCTCATCCCCTAAAAACCTTATGCCAAACTTTCCTTTAGACGGATAGATGACAAAATCAATGCTAATTAGTTATTCAATAGGCGGTGAATAGGAAATTACATTTCCCAGCCGATCAATATTCACCTTTATGCCTCCACGCAAAGAACTGATGGAACACTGCTTGCATCGTCCAACTTTTTTAGAGAGCGTATCTTCTAAAATATTGGTTTCCAAATGATGCATAAACCAATAACTTCCTGAAGTCAGCTTTCTAACTCTGAAGAGTTTCTTACTTATCTTCCTAAGGTTCTTGGGGTCCATAAAGTCAATTTCTTTTGGATCCAGGTCAAAAACAAACATATCATTGATAGCGAGAGATGTCAAAAATTTCCAATCAGGGCTGTCCGGCAAGTGAAGATCATTTGAAATATCTGCTTTGATTTGCTCAATGCTGGCCAAAGCCGCATCCACATCCTTGATGATGGCAGGTAAGCCTAATCTGACCCTTTGAAAAGCATCCCAGAATGTCACTACATGCTCATGTTTCTTTCCCTCTGCATCCAGATATATGGCAATGTGGTGATTTCCACCAGGTTCAGCGAAGCCTCTGGGCAGTGCTATATATTTCTCTGCCGGGTTCAACACCCGTACCTTCTTGACCGGAAGTCCGTTAACGATAACAGGCTCAACCCCAACATTTTTGAAAGCTTCCTTTGAAGTACCTCCCTGCTGACTCAGTCTTTCTTGAACTGCTGTTTTAATAGCCTGATCAGCAATTTTTTCAACTGATTTTTCTGATAACAACGGGGATATAGATTTTCTGGAAACCAGTACATAATCCCAAATTGTGACATACTTAAGTTCTTTACTCGCCCCTTCAAGTAGAATTGGATTTTTGTCGAGCTGTTTAAAGGCTTTTCTAGGATCGTTATCAAAAGCCGCCAATCGATCCTCTACTGCTTTTTTTTGCTCCGGATGCGCCATTTCGGTCAACCAGGCTGGGTCAAACCTTATATTCAATGGCACTTTTTTATACCTTTTTATGCGGCCGTATATGGTTTCCTCATGCATTTTACCTCTGGGTGTGAGCGTAATTTGCAATCCAACCTTATTTTTGGATCTGGTAGCCACTCTTTGTCCCTGTTTGAAGGAAATCAAAATTTTGTCTATCGCCGCTGAGGTTTGGGCATGAGAAAAAGGAGCGTTCCCGGCAATGTACTTGTCGCGACCGGTTGCCAATAACTCTTTCCTTCGATCCTCGCCAAATTTCCCTTCAAGTGTCTGATTTAGATCATTCAGTCTCTTGATATGACTTTGCCGTGTGCATGCAACCACCAACGCATCCAGGGCATGGTGTCTGTGATCATCCCTTTTATCCCACCCTTCGATCACTTCTTTTTCTTGCTCTCCGTTTCTGATGGTAATCATTTTGGTCAATTCCAGCTCTCTGAATTGCGAGATTCTTAGTCCTTGGATGATTTCATCCCATCCCCATTGATGGCGTAAAAAATCTGTAATACTGCCTGACGTTGTCGTTACCTGGTAACAAACATCTTGCAGCAACTGCCTTGCTTTTTTGGTTATGTACTGGGTTTCACGAAGCTGCCGGGCAATAAAATCCGTATCATTGCTCACCTCTTCGGCACTCATCATTAATCTGTTGTATTTACCTCGACTTAATTTATTGGAATCGTATAGCTCTTTGACCATTCGAAGATAAGCATCGAAGCTTTGAAGTCCCGGCACGGGTTGACTCCGCATAAAATCATATGCAGTTGATTTGTTTTTATCTTGATTAAGCTTCCGTTCGCAAATAGTCTTATTTTCAAAGGAGTCGTCAAAGCGTCTTACTTTGGGGATAATATGTTCAATATCAACAGCTTCTGCCCTGAGAAATGTTCCCAAATCCAAGGTTAATCCTGTGTATAATGAAACTCCATTTGTTTCCTTATAGAGCTTCCACTTTTCGATTTGTACCTTGGTGACACTTTCTGGCTGTATCTTTAATTGTGCAGCAATCTCCTTGCGTATTTGGTCTCTTTCCTTTTTGCGTTGGTAGTTCTTTTTGTCTACCGATTGCCGTTCTTTGGCGCTCTGTTTGAGTTCTCTTGCCAACTCTACCCGGATTTCTGATGGCCTTCCAAATTTAACCATCAGATCATTTACCAAATGGATCATTTGGTTTAGAATCTTTTCAACAACGGGATTTCGTAAAGAATTCTTTGGAAGAATTTCTAATTTATTCAGCAAGGTTCTTGCTTCATTCTCTGTCTTAGTCAAAGAATTAGAGTGATTATAACCTGCTGCTACACAAGCAGCTGTATAATCCAATCCGTTTTGATAGTGCGGCAAAAGTCGCCTCATTGCCCGATGGCTTTTGGAAGCATAGCCTTCTTTGGTAAAGTCAATTGCAGCTACGGCCTGGGCTTGTTCAAGGGTAAACCCATATTTTTCCTGCAATAAGCGGATGAGATCATCTTCTTCCTGCGTTGCATAAATAAGATGCCACAATTGGTAGAGTGGCTCTTTGTCAAAATCACCACGAATTTGGGTTCTTTTTCTTCTTTCTCCTGTGCTGGGATCATCCCAGTCAACTTCTTCAATTACAGGGTTAAACGCGAGTAAATCCCTTCGGTTTATCCCATTTTTTTGAAAAACGGAGAGTAATTTGGCGCTGGTTCTGTTGTTTTCAAGCCCCTTTTCTTTAATTAATGGATCTACGGTGTAACTTTTGGGAGATAATTTTAGCACATCAGCGATGATTCTTTTGGCTGTTAAATTCCTATCCTCTTGTTGAAGTAATTCAAAAATTTGGTTTTTAATGGTTTGAGGAATGGGATATGCAGCTCCTGTTTCATCATACACACGAAGGTTATGAATACTCTCCCAAACCTTACACGCCTGGGCTAATGGAGAAGATTTAGGGGCGCATTTGGGTCTAACAATCTTAGGTAACCCGTTAGCTTCCAATAGCATTTTTTGAGTTTTTGCTTCAAGTGCATAATTCCATTCAAGTGCGCACTCTCCAACTAATCCTTTTTGGGATCGTAATGGCCTTTGGCGATAAATGATTTTGTCTCGAAGAATTCGACGATTCTGATCTGTAAGTACATCCGGGTGAAACTTTTGCTGAGCATTCCAAATCTGGTCAAACTCTTCCTGATAGGTACTTCGATTGAATATTTGTTGCCGAACCCTGTAATGTTTTGACGAATGAACGCCAGAAGCAAGATAAGCACCAACTGTCTGGCTGTTTCTGTCTAATTCGGCCTCTCGCTGAGCTATTTCCTGTAGGTAATCACTTTGTTTTTTCCCATCAGATTCACCTTGATCTACCCGTGCGCTTTTATAGCCACGCCTTTGGTTAAGATGGTACAATACACGTCCAATTTCAGGCAAAGAGAGAGGTTCGTTTAGTCCACGCAGCCTTAAACCATACAGCTCTTGTGGAGTTAGTTTAGTCATCAGATGTGGCGTCGGGGCCATTTTCAAACGTTTTAGCTCTCTAAGCAATAAATATCGCCTTAGTTTGTATCGCTGTAAATTTCGTCGAGCGCCCCTTGCTGCGCGTCGTGCAACATTCGTTGGAACATTACCACCTTTGCCAAATTCCTTAATTTCATCTGTGTCGAGAGGAATTACCCTTACACCGCAATCCAGAATTTCGTTTTTTTTCTCATCTTGGGGGTAGAATTGCACCACAGCATAGCCAATAGAGGCTACGCCTAGATCTAGGCCAAAAATTGTTTGCATTTTTTGGAAATGAAGTTTGGTTATTGATGAAATAGGTATCTATATTTGTATTACAATTTGAAGCAATTCACAATAAGGATTATTTTCCGTTGTGAAAACATCTACTGGGGGGCGGCAACGCCTCCCTTTTTATTTTATGACAAAACAATAAACTTTCCAGGTAGAAACAAAAATTTTTATTTAAAAAACTAAAATAAATTACTCTTAGAATTTCTTTTTAAGCTTTGATCTCACCAACCCCTCCAACCCGTTCAAATCCTCCGAAACCCTGAACCGCAAGGCCAGCACCCCAAAAATCAAAGCAAAAAAGCCCGACCTCAGCGCCAAATCCAGCAAGTCGAATCCCGACAAGGGAATCAGGTTGGCGAATACAAATGCACCAAGCGCCAGACCAATCGTTTTGAGGGTATTGGGGGTAAAGGGTTGTAACCCGAATTTCAACCACACCAGACCAATACTGATGGCATTGTAGCCGGCAATACTCAACATGGTGGCCACAGCAGCGCCCGTGATGCCCATTTTCGGAATCAACCAGACGCTCAACAGAATATTCGTGGCAGCCAGAATTCCCAGCGAAAGCAAGGAATACCGGTAATACTGGGAGTAATACACCATATAGTTGTTCAATCCCGTGCCCATCTCTACCACCCGGGCCAGCCCGATAAACAGGAATACCCATTTGCCCTCCGCCAGTTCTTCGCCGTTGGGCAGAAGGTTAAACAGGCTGTCAATGGAAATCCAGATACTGCCAAACAACAGCAAGCCCGCCACCAAAAGATTGATAGACACGCTTTTGTACAACTTTTCCATGGCCGGGCGGTTGTCGTCGGCCAGGTACTGTGCTACAGAGGAGGCACTGGCGGCGTACAAACTTTTAGTAGGTATTTCTATCACCGTGGCCAGGTAAGCCGCAATGGCATACACGCCGGCCGCCTTAACGGCCTGCAGCGAACCCACCATAAACAAATCCGATTTGGCAGCTACCAGCAGGGCAAAACCACCAAAAGCGCCGAACCCGATGAACTGTAACAATTCCTTGCGCAACGCCGGTTGAATGAAATCCCAATCGGGTTTCCAATGCCATTCGCCAATATGTTTGAGGTAAAAAACCAGTCCTGCCGTAACCAGTGCTGCATGCGCCACCAGTCCCCACATGGCCAGATCCAGACTGATCCAGTTTTGCCAAACGGCAATTAAGACCACCGGGAGCGCCATTTTCTGCGAAAAATCCAGCAGCAGAGAAGGCACAACAATGCGTTTGAAATTGGCTGAATAGCTGGAAAGCACGCTACTGGTAATGTAGCAAAAGGCAATGGGAAAGCTCATCCAGAGATAATCCCGCAGCAAGGGCGATTTGGATTCCAGCATGGCCGTGAACGGATCCCAAAAGATCCAGGCCAGCAACAAAGCCAGGCTGCAGCCAATGGCGCACATCAGCATCAACAAAGGCAAAAACCCGTGATGCCCGCTGGATTTATCCTGAAATTTGGGGAAAAAGCGGATAACCACGGTATTGGCGCCCAGAGAAAGCACCGGCAATCCGATCATACCTACCGACAACAATACCTGTGCAAGCCCATACGCCTCCAATGCATGCGGATAGATAAAAAACGTGCTCAGGCCACCCACACCCAATCCAACCAGATTGACTGCGCTGTGCTTCAGACTTTGCCTCCGGATAACTCCCATGAACGATGAACGATGAACGATGGACGATGTCGTTCATCGTCCATCGTTTTTTACCCGTTTTTCTCCCGTACGTAGATCTCCTGATCCTTGTATTTGGAAGGGCATTTGAGCAGCATGTCAGAAGCAGCAAAAACTTCTCCACTCATCTGACCGGTGAGTACAATGGATTCAGAGCGCTCAAAGTCCTGCGGCTTGGCGGCTTTGAGTTCTACACGCCGAACTTCACCAGCCTCATCTTTGAGGTAAAAAGCCAGGAAATTTGGATCTTTTTCCGGATCATATTCCACCGGACGTTCTTTGACCAACTGACCAATCAGTTTTACCTTATCTTCCGTTTTGGAAGCCTGGGCAAAGTTGGCGTAGGTGGTTACGTCTTTACTGGCACTGATCAATATTCCGATGGCAACTGCCACAACGATGATGGCAAGCAGGTGCGATTTTTTCATAAACAAACTTGATTTTCTATTCTTTAAACGTTGTAAGGCAACGAATGTTGGTCAGGAGCTGGTTTTTAAAGTGGTTATTGCTTGTGAAAGTTGACGCTTACTCCGGTAAACTGTTGGGTACGAACATCCTTAATATTGGCAGAAAATGTTCTGTCATCAATCCACTGCATCACGTACGAATAAGTCTCCCCATTTACGGAAGTCACCAGCAGTTCGCCGTTTTCTGTTATCACCCAGGTGCCAGAATCTGGTTCATCCACAGCGCCTGCTGATTCTAGATATGCCTGAGATACATATTGATTATTTGCCATGAACTGGGTTTTAACCCCGCCCATATTGGTGGAACCAAAAAAAACATTACCACCCCAATTCCCAATTAGTTTGGTCCTCAAACTGGCAGATGGCGCCTGACTTTCCAGATTGGTTTGCTGTGCTGTCAGTTTTTCGCTTTTCAAGGATTCGGCATCAGACTCAGAGGCTTGAAGGCTTTGTTTATCAGGGACTTGTCCCAGACTGGACTGTTTATTGTTTTCCATCATCAAACCTACCACCATCAGAATAACCAATACACCTATGCCTCCGGTAAGTAGAATCCCCCAGGTTTTCCAGCCAGATCCGGAGGAGGGCTGGGGCTGATAGGCAGATCCCTGAGCCCGGTATTGCGGAGGCGCCTCCACCACTGCCGGCAGCATATACACAAGCTCCAGCGTAGCCTGCGTGATCCGGTTGTATTCCATCTGGTAGGTTTTCTGATCAAAAGTGCCCATGCCAAAATTTGAATCCAGTTGCGACAACTGACTTTGCAAAATCACGCATCGCTGCTGCACCTCCTTGTCACGCGCCAAACCGGAAAGTTGCACAATGCCTTCAAGCGCTGTTTTCACTTTTCCCTGCTGGATCTGGCGAATGATCTCTTGCTTGGTAGGAGCCATAAGTAGTTGATTTTGTTTGCAAATATAGGTTTTCAGGCCATAATGTCAAAATGGGCTTATTTCATCTGTCCCATAGCCGCACGGAAGCGCTGAGCGTTGGCGCCATCGCCTTGCGCTTCGTAGATTTGAGCAGATAATTCGTAGGCCGGCTTGAATGTTGGTGAAATTTGAATGGCTTTCATCAAATTGCTTAATGCCGTCTGGTTGTCTCCCTGTGAACGGGCAATCAGGGCCAGGTAATACCAGGCGCCCGGGTTGGATGATTCTTTTTTGATAGACAATTCAAATTGCGCTTTGGCCTTGCCCGCGTCGTTTTTATTCAACCAGTACAACCCGATCAGGTTATTGGATTGGGCATCGTCTGGCATAATTTCCAGTGCCTTTTCAGCCGCCTGTTTGGATTCTTCAAGCTGACTGGTGTTGAGGTATGCCTGAGCCAGGTTTACCCAGGCTATTTCATTATCCGGCACCTTAGCTACCTCCGCCTTAAACCGATCAATAGCTGTTGGCCAGTCGCCCAGTTTTCCAGCCGCAATACCCAGGGCGCAGTTTCGCTCTGTATCCTTCAAAATAGCCAGAATTGGCGCGCCGCCGGCTTTGATGATGTGCACGGCATTATCTGGTGGCCACTTGCCTTTTTGCAGGGTACTTCCATCCAGGAAGCGCGTTGGGTACAAGCCGTAGTCCCAGGCATCGTCGTACCGGCGTTCCCATTTCAGGTATTTCACCTTCACTTTATCGCCGTATTTGGCGCATAGTTGCTTGGTAGAATAGTACATATTGGTTGCAATCACCACCACCTCAGGCATATCCGGACGCAAGATTCCCTGCTGTTCCAGCCATTCAATGCCCTGGCGGGTGCTGATGCCCCAATAATCTGTTTCAAACTTGCCGTAAGCGCCAGAGGTGCCGCCTGCCACCGGGTTGAAATACACATAAGGCATGGCTGGGTTGGCTGCTATAAATACGCCGGCATCAGCCAGCAACAGTCCCATTACGCCATAAACAGCCCATTGCACCGGCTTTTTTGTTGCAAAAAATTCGGCCAGCTCGTTCCAGAACAGTCCGGCGCAAATAGCCATTGGCGGATACGCAAAGGTTAAGTGGCGCCATCCATCATGGATAACGGAGTTTTTGTAAATAACATAAAAAACCGGAAAAACTGCCGCAAACAACACCATACCAACCCAAAGCGGGTTGTAACGCTTGATGAGTCGCGGAGTAAATGCCAGAAAACCGGCAAAACCCAGCAAACAGGCCAGCGGAATGGTATTGATAATCCAGGTGAGCGGATAATTCCAGGGGGTTTTATCCGACATCATATTTTGTCCTTCAAACAGCACCCGGATTTTCACCTCCAGATCTGCGAATTTAGACAAGGCTATGAACGGATTTTTGAGTGGCGCCTGCAATCCGTATGGCCAGAAAAGCAGCGCGAATACATAACCGGCAATGGCGGTTCCAAACACCACAAACAGGTATTTCTTCAGGGTTTGGCTTTGTGCAAATGCCTTAAAACCACCGTTTTGTGCCAAAAAATGCAGTCCGGCAAACAAACCCAGGATACCGAAAGACAACAAACCGCCAGCCCGGGTACCCAAAGCGATGCCCAAACCAACCGCCAAACCCGCCAGATTCCACCGGCCAGGCTGTGGCATGCGGTTTAAAACAGCCACCATGTTGTACAAAGCCATCACATATCCGGCAGCAAAGGGAATATCCTTGGGATTCATGAGCGAATCGCCCACAAAACGAGGCGAGAGCAGCAGAATAACAAAAGTGATAATCCCGGCCCTTCGGCCGGCAATTAAGCTGGCAAGTAAAGCAGAACACAACATGGCCACCCAGCCCAATATGGCGCTGGAAACGTGGCGAACATTGTGGTAACCAATGGTAGTAGGCTGATAACCCAGGGCTTTGTTGGCAAATCCGGTTACAGTTTCAAAAAAACCGCCATACAGGTGCATGTTGCCGTCGGGAATATTCAGGGCTGTGGTGTCTTTGCCAAAGGTTCCATAATAATTGACCAGTTTTTGAGAGTAATCAACCTGGAATTTATCGTCGGCATTGATGCCTGAACCAAGGGATAAAACGATGAGTAACAACAGACCAAGTCCTGCAACACCCCAGAAAATTTTATTCAGGAGCGGGTTTGATTCAGGGAGGGCTGGACGTTCGAGCCAGTTTTTGGCTGGATCTGCGGTTTTAGCACTGATAGTGCTTGCTGCTGGGGATTTGGGCTTGCCGGATTTTGCCATGGTGTTATTGTTCAAAAAAGCGGCACAAGGTAGGGATTTCGTTTGCTACATTTGTGCTGGAAAATCATTTGTAACCATTTAGACTCAACTAATCATGAAGCAATTTACCCAACCGATCCTCTTTCTTGCCCTTTTCCTGCTGGCGTGTTCTGTTGAATCAAACGCACAAGACCCCCGTTTTTCACAGTATTACGCCTCTCCATGGAACTTAAATCCCGCTCTGAATGGGGTTTTCAACGGCAAGTGGCGGGCTACGGTTAATTATCGCGACCAATGGGGAAGTATTCTGGCGCCAGTGCCATTTCGGACCTATGCTGCGTCTTTTGAACACCGTTTACAGGTAGGATATGGCGACGATTACGCCTCTTTTGGCATAGGCGCCATGCATGATGAGGCAGGTACGGCACGTTTTGCCCAGAATAAAGTGCAATTGGGTGGCGCGTTTTTGAAGCAACTCACAGGCGGACGCCGCCAGGCTGACCACTATTTGTCTGCAGGCGCCCAACTGGGTTT
>DATGWL010000038.1:0-21466 GCA_035299505.1 Saprospiraceae bacterium
GATCTCAGTGGACAAATCTCATAGTCGTAACTCATTCTAAGTGATCATTCTACGTTGTTGTCTCGCAGGTGAGGCTTCGCCAGACCCTTCGCTACGCTCAGGGTGACAAGGCATCGTTGGTGGATATGCTCATGCCGGGGATACCGACTAGGAAACGAATAGAGTCTAATGCCAGTGCGCCGCACCTCCACTCCATTAATCCATTTTATGACTACAAATATTTCCAACAGCAACCCAAGCCTGGAACCACACTCACTCACTATATCACGCCACTGCCCAAGAGTACGGCTATCCCGATAATCATCGCTGCTGTGATATTTTGCACCACACCCATGGTGGTTTTTTTCAGGTAACGCGCACCGAGATAAGCGCCTGCAAATGCGCTCAGGGTAGCCAGCAACAGCAAGGGCCATTGCTCCGTTAGTTTTTCTGCAGAAAAGCGCGCGAAATACACCGGCAGGCGCGTAAAATCCACCATACAGGCAATAACAACTCCTGTTGCCACAAAGGCTTCCTTAGACAGGCCGCTTTTTACCAGAAACGCTGAGCGCAGGGCGCCCTGGTGTCCGCTTAAGCCGCCAAAAAAGCCGCTCAGTAATCCGCCAAAACTCAGGTAGCGCCGCGCGAACTGCATGTTTTTCAGGCGTGGAATCAGCTCCATCAGGGCGAAAAAGATCATCAGCACGGCGATGGAAAGTTTCAGTGCGGTAACTTCCATAAGTCGGCCGCCCGCAGTCCAGGAAAACAACACCGGGGCTTTGCTCAGGCCTGCCAGCAGGAGGGCGCCCAGAAAGCCTCCAATCACGGAGGGTATCCCGAAGCGCAGTACGTATTCGCGGGAAGCATTTTTGCCCAACAGGGTTAGTTTAAACAGGTTGTTGAGCAAATGCACGATGCCGGTGAGGGCTACGGCAATGTTCAGCGGAAAAAACAGTCCGAATACAGGCGTGAGGATGGTGCCCAGTCCGAAGCCGGAAAAGAGCGTCAGCAGAGAAGCGAAAAATGCCGTTAATGCGATAATGAATTCCATGAGGTAAAAGTAGGAATTCCGGAACGGCTGGCTATTACCGCGGTAAAAAACAACCTTTTACACCTCTGCTTCCAGCAAATCATTGTCCTGTGGATCTGGATAAAATACTTCTACTTTTTCGGAGGTGAGTTTGCTGAGGGGTACGATGATGGCCCGGTCAGAGGTTTGCAGGATGAGGGAAGTGCTGTCAATCAACACCACCTTGCCTTTTTCGCCCATAATGCGCACCTCGTCGCCTACACGCACCTTATTCTTATTGTAGTAGCTGGCCAGGTAGTTGGATACCAGGTCTTTGGAGGCCAGTCCGTAACCAAAGGCAAAAGCCAGCGCGCCGGCTCCGATGAGCACGACCAGGCTGGCTGAGATAAATTCTGTATTAATTTTAGCTTGTGCCAGTGCGCTGACGGCGATGGTAACGAACAGGAAATAAAATACGATGGAGCCGATCATTTTCGCGGAGGCAATGCCCAGCGACTGGCAGAGGGTAACTACGGCTCCTTGCACCATATCGGCCAGGAAGAGGCCCAGCATGAAAATAACGGAAGCTGTGAGCAGTGATGGCAGGTAGTTCATCAGGTCGGTGAACAGCTGCGTGATAGCGCCTACCCCCAGGGTTTCGGTGGCTGCGATGATGAAGGTAAGCATCATCATGTAGTACACAATCTTGGCCATGATGGCGGAGAGCTTGTCTTTCAGCACGCCGCTGCGTTGCACCAGGTCAATATCGTCGAGCATTTCCGCCAGTCGGTCTACACCAACTTTAGCCAATACTTTACTCAGGATTTTGCCCACAGTGCGGGATACCAGCCAGCCTACAAAGAGGATAGTGAGCGCTCCGATGAATTTTGGGAAAAACGCCGAAAATTGAGCGATAAGTTGAGCAACAGGCCCCGAAACAGGAAGTTGATCCATTATTTGGCAGAAGAAGATTGTTAACGGAAAGATGGGTTAAGCGGGGTCAGGCAAGGATGGGGACGGAGGTTTCCGCCAGTCCATATTAGCCCGGGCCTGCCGCCTGCTAGCTTTTTTGAGGCAGGGAAGCTCCTCGCCCCCAACCATTTGAACCACCACCTGCAGGGCATTGGGCACAAAGACTTCAACCACGTTGCTGAAAAACGACAACGTGCCGACATGCTGCGAGATACGATCCTCCAATTCGGGAGGGAGCATCGCTTCCCGTTCTTCTTGCAGTTTTTTTAAGCTATTATTCATAGCTGGTTCATGTTTTTGCGCCGAAGGTAGACGCGGGTGAATAAATCGGTTTCGACGTATTAAAAATTTGGTTTTCAGTTGCTGATCGGCTCCGTGCCGTACATTTCTTCATATATGCCCTGTGCCTTGATTTTGGCACGCATGATCTGCATTTTGATGGCGCTTTCTGTTTTGTCCAGTACATCGCCAATTTCTTTGATAGACATATCGTCGATGTATTTCATATTCAGAATGGCTTTGTCGCCTATCGGGAGCTTTTCCATCACCTTTTCCAGCCGATTGGTTTCCATTTCCAAAATCACACTATCCGGAATATCCACTTCTGTTTCCTTGCTGATTCGGCCCACGTCTTCCGAGAAAATCAGGATATTCTTTTTCTTCTTCCGGATGAGGTCAATGCAATAATTATAGGTGATAGAATACACCCAGGTAGAGAAGGAAGACTGTTCTGTAAACTTCGACAAGTTCAGCAGGATTTTGATAAAAACATCCTGAGTGGCATCTTTGGCCATGCCATGATCGGCCAGCATAGAGATACATTTGGCAAACACCTTACCCGCATACCGGCGGTACAGCTGGCTAAAATAACGCGCATCCTGATCCCTGAGGTAGAGAGCAATGAGTTGCGAATCTGATAACGCTGCGGACGTCGAAGTTTTTCTGGTAGCGACTGTGGTCACTGTCAGGCGGTTTTAAACAGACAAGTCTGTGAAATAAAGCGCAAAGACACGAAAAAAAGCGCAGAAATAAGTAAACAGGACTCGTTTTTTCAAAACCTTTAAAAAGACGTTAAGTATTTGCCTTGGTCACATGTTTTGAAATATTCATGGGGAATTTAACATTTGGAGGTCTGGAGAAGCTGGTTTCGAACAGGTTTCGCACAGATTTCACACAGATTCTTTGCACAGATTTTACACAGATTTTTAAGGCGGTTAGCTTGGCCAAATCTTTCGCTACATCGTCCACCGTCCATCGTCCACCGTTCCGTCGTTCAATGTCACAATCATGACAATTAAATTTCATTTGCTGTCCTAACTTTGCCCGGTAATGCGATTCGCTTTAGTCATAGTACTCCTTTGCGGAATTGTTGGTCAGGCTACTATCCGGACTGCCTGGACCCTGCATTACCAGTTTAACAGGGCTGCTTACCTGGCCAAATGTGTGAATAAAGACAAGCCTTATTTGCATTGTAATGGTCAGTGCGCCTTTATGAAAGAAATGGCGGCCCGCGAGAAATCGCAGGAGCCGCAGTTGCCGGAAAGTTTTCAGCAAATCAAAGACATTCAGTTGTTTTTTGAACCGGCTGCTCTCCTCCCGCTTTTTTCCGAAAAAATACTGCTGAAGGCCACTTTACCCCCTTATCAGTGGGCAATGATGGACCCTCCTGTCCGTGGTTTGCTCAAACCGCCCGCCTGAACAGCATCGCCCGGATGCTGCTGCCGGCTTGTTGGTCGCCTGAATAGGTGAACATTGCTGGCAGTAAACACATATACGCTGTGTGTTTTGTTCATTTTTAACTTCATTTTTGTATGCGAACCCTGTTTCTGACAGTGGCGCTGTTGGCTTTTGCTTCAGGCGCTGCTGCATGCGACGTATGTGGGTGTTCGATTGGTGGCAACTACTTCGGTATTTTACCGCAGTTTCACCGGCATTTTGTGGGCCTGCGCTGGTCTGAGCAAGCGTTTCGTTCGGCTCATACCGGCACTGCGGCACAAAGTGGCCAGTTTAGCTCCAACGAGCATTTCCGCACCATAGACGTTTTGGGGCGTTTTTACCCCTTGCGCCGGCTCCAGATGATGGTTTTGGCGCCTTATCACGATTTTTTACGCACCGAAGACGGTGTTCGGACCCATACACAGGGTTTCGGCGATGTATCGGTGCTGGCAAATTACATTCTGCTGGACACCGGCGACAGCCTGGGCAGGTCATGGCAGCATACCGTTACCCTGGGTGGCGGCGTTAAACTGCCCACTGGTGAGTACAAAGTAAGAACCCCGGAAGGCGCGCTGATCAATGCCAATATGCAGCCGGGCACCGGCAGTACGGATTACCTGCTTTCGGCGGCGTACACGCTGCGGCGGGGCGCCTGGGGCCTGGCCACGGATGTGCTGGGCCGGATCAATACGGTGAACAGCAAGGGCTACCGGTTTGGCAACCGGGTAAGTGGATCTTTGAAGGCCTTTTATTGGAAAAAGGTGCGGAATTTTTCCCTGTTGCCCAATCTGGGTGTTTTTGCTGATCAGTCTGCGCCCAATCTGGACCGCGATGAATTTGCGGAAGGTACTGGCGGCAGTTTAGTTTTGTCTACCATTGGGCTGGACGTATATACCGGACATTTTTCGGCCGGTTTTACTTTTCAACAACCCGTTTATCAACATCTGGGGGAGGGCGCCGTACAGGCTAATGCCCGTTGGATGGCTACTTTGAATTACATTTTCTAACACATTTTTCACCATGAACAAGTTTTATGTTTGGGCTGTGGCCCTTTTTTCCACGGTATTGATAATCCCGGCCTGTAAAGATGGGCGCGATGAGGGCATTTCCGGTTTCGGGTCGGTTGAAATTGAATTTGATAACCGGGCAGAAGGCGAATCGCTTGTATTTGGCAAAACCTACACCAATGCTGCAGGAGAGAGCCTCAGTTTTTCTTTGTTCAACTATTATGTGAGCAATGTGGTTTTGGTGAGCGAAGACGGCGCTCGGTATGTGGTGCCAAAGGATTCCTGCTATTTCCTGTGCAAACATGAAGATCCGGATTCCCGTGTGGTTCGTATCAACAACGTTCCGGCGGGTAATTACAGCGGTCTGGAGTTTGTGATCGGGGTAGACAGTGCCAAAAGTGTAAGTCCGGTAACAGAGCGCGTAGGTGTGCTGGATCCGGCCACGGGCGCCAGCGGGCACTACTGGAGCTGGAATGCCGGGTATATTTTCATGAAAGCGGAAGGCAATTCGCCAGCAGCCGGTAATGCCGGCAATCTTTTTCAATACCACATCGGATTGTTTGGCGGGTTTAGCAATCCAACCCTCAACAACCTGAAAACCATTGCTTTAACAGCCCCGGCCGAACCGGCTATGGTGCGCCAGGGCGAAGAAGCGCCACATTTTCACCTGTATGTAGATGCATTGGAAATATTCAAAAACCCCAACGTGCTGAGCATTGAAGATTATCCGGTGATTCACGCCAGCCCATATTCTGCAAACATTGCCGACAACTATGCCGACATGTTTGTTATTGATCACGTACACAATCATTAAACATTAAACAAGCATACGCCATGCAACTCAAACCATTTCTCTTTTCGGCACTCGCTATGTTTACCATAGCCGCCTGTCAAGACCATAACCACGAAGACGATACAACGGCACCAGCAGTTACTATCCACACCCCGACGGAAAATGAATCGGTTTCCGGTGAAGTGCACATGGAAATTACTGTAACCGACGAAGGCCTCCACGAAATGGAAGTGAAGGTAACCAAGGACTCCGACGGTTCAACCCTGTATGAGGATAAACCAACCGTACACGACGAAACGGAGTACGATTACCACGAACACTTCACACCAGTAGTTGCGGAAGAAACGCCGGTTACACTCACGGTTACGGTGTCAGATCACAGTGATCATACCACAACTAAAACGGTTAAGTTCAAAGTGAAACCGTAAAGGGAACGATGGACGGTGAACGATGAACGATGGTCCCGAGTACTCGGGATGAACGATGGGAGGTAACGCTGAGTTAATCTAACGCATGATTTTTGGGGGATTAAATATTATCTTTGATCTCCAAAATCGTCCATCGTCCATCGTCCATTACAAACAAAGAATATGAAACAAATAAGCTTTTTCTCAGCTTGTTGCCTGGCGCTGTTTATGGTTGCCTGTCAGCAGAATGCTCCCAAGACCAATACACCTACTGCGGCTGCGGCTGGTCCTGATTTGCCCTGGGCAACGGATCTGGATCTGGTGTGTGAAATGAAAATAGACAAAACCGTAGAGGATACCGTGCATTATCACGGTAAGGTTTATGGTTTTTGTAATCCGGGTTGCAAAGAAACTTTCCTGGAAAATCCGGGGAAATACGGAGCCCAGTGAATTACATGATGGAAGATTACATGAGTACATGATTGAAGAAGGTGGGCCCCAGCTGAAGGCTACAGAAGTCTTCGGCTTTATTTGCGCACACTCAAACACTCGCACACTCAAACACTCGCACACACACTCACACACTCACACACTCACACACTCATTCTCATGGTACGTTATTTTCTTTTTTGTTTCTGTGTTTGCGTGGGTTTGTCGCTGAACGCACAGGATTTCGGTTCACTGGATGAGCTGGCGGATCAGGAAAAACAAGCCTGGATTCATTCGCTGCAACATGCGCAAAGCCGGGATTTTCAAAACAGTGCCGACAACCGGAGTGACGTACGTTATTGCCGGATGCACTGGACAGTGGATCCGGCAGTGCGCTATATTACGGGTGAAGTGATGACGGTGTTTGAGCCTGTGGAGGGGGTGACGAGCCTGGATTTTGATTTTTCTGAGGCGTTGAGCATGGATAGCGTGGTGTATCACGGTCAAAAGCTGAGTTTTTTGCGCAGCGGTAACATCCTTACCGTTCAATTTCCGGCTGCATTGCCGGCGTTGCTGCCAGATTCGCTTACGTTTTTTTACCAGGGTATACCAACATCCACGGGATTCGGTTCATTTGAAACCAATAACCATGAAGGCGCACCTGTTCTCTGGACACTCTCAGAACCTTATGGCGCCATGGAGTGGTGGCCCTGCAAACAAGCGCTGAACGACAAGATTGACTCCGTGGATCTGTTCATTACCTGTCCTTCCAGCTACAAGGCTGCCGGCAATGGCGTGCTGCGTTCGGAAACACAGGCTGGTGGCTGGACTACTGCGCACTGGAAACACCGGTTCCCTATACCGGCCTATCTGGTGGCCATGGCTGTTACCAATTATACGGTGTTCTCTGTGCCGGCGGTGTTTAACAACGATACTACCCACATCATCAATTATGTGTATCCGGAAAAACTGGCCGATGCTCAGGTTGGGGTGGGAGAAAACGTGGATGTGATGCTGCTGTTCAGCAGTTTGTTTGGCCCGTATCCTTTCCAGTCGGAAAAATATGGCCATGCTCAGTTTGGATGGGGTGGGGGAATGGAACACCAAACCATGTCGTTTGTAGGTAATTTCGGGTACGATCTGTTGGCGCACGAACTGGCGCACCAATGGTTTGGCGATAAAATCACCTGCGGCTCCTGGGAAGATATCTGGCTGAATGAAGGTTTTGCCACCTACCTCACCGGTTTGTGCTATAATTTCCTGCGTCCGCAATATTGGGACATCTACAAAGCCGATCGCATCAACAAATCCACCGCCCAGCCTGATGGCTCAGTGTGGGTAGACGATACCACCAGCGTGTCGAGGGTGTTCAGCAGCCGCTTGTCGTACGCCAAAGGCTCCATGTTGCTGCACATGCTGCGCTGGAAAATGGGGGATGACGCTTTCTTTCAGGCAGTTCGGAATTACATCAATGATCCGGCGCTTGCCTTCGGGTATGCGCGCACGAGCGACCTGAAAGCGCATCTGGAAGCAACCTATGGGCAGAGTCTGGACGGTTTTTTTGCCGACTGGTTTTATGGCCAGGGTTACCCTTCTTACGACATCAAATGGTCTAAAACACCGGATAATCAGGTGAAGATTATCATTGGGCAAACCCCTTCGCACCCGTCGGTTTCGTTTTTTGATATGCCGGTGGCATTCAAGCTCAAAAACGGGACCCAGGATACCGTAGTGGTGCTTGACCATACGTTCAGCGGCCAGGAATTCATTATTCAGCCGGGATTTGAGCCCACGGAACTTATATTCGACCCGGATTTGTGGCTGCTGAGCAGGAACAATCTGGTGCAGGAAGTGCTTTCAACCGGCGAACCACTGCCGGAAGTGAGTATTGATCTTTTGCCTAACCCGGCTCATGCCCAATTTACCATACGCCTGAAGACTACCGACAACCTCAGTCTCCGGCTCTCCCTCTGGGCCGCTGATGGCAAACAGGTGTATACAGAGCAGGTAAGCGTGTCGCCAGGTATGAACGAACTGCCGGTTACGGTAGGGGCCTTGCCAGCGGGCAGGTATATTGTCCGGCTGGAAAACCAGCAATGGCAGGTAGAAAGGCCTATCCTACTCCATTAGAAGGCACAAAGGGGCGGGTCGAAGACACAAAGGTGCGAGGGCGCTAAGGCACGAAGACGCAAAGGCGCTAAGACACGAAGGCACAAAGTTTTTAAGAAGTGCGCAAAGCGCACAAGATTCTTAGCGTCTTTGCGCCTTCGTGCCTTTGCGCCTTTGTGCCCTCGTGCCCAAGTACCTTTGTGCCTTCGGTCCGCCACTTTGTGCCTTTTCATCAGTAAAATTTGGAAGAGATGAAACAGATATCCGCTATATTATTTCTGTTGGCTTTGGTGGCTTGCAGGGATCCTAAATCGCCTGTAGATGAACCTTTTGCCGGTCTTGAAATGCCAGCTAATTTCCCTGCGCCGTCTTACGATTTGAGTCAGAATCCGATTACGGAAGCTGGGTTTAACCTAGGGAAAAAGTTGTTTTACGATAAATTGCTTTCCCGCGACAGCTCCATTTCCTGCGCTGATTGCCATATTTCTTACTCTGCATTTAGTCATCCGGACCATCCAACGAGTCATGGTATCGACAACCTGTTTGGCAGACGGAACGCCCTGGCTATACAGAATATGATCTGGGAAAAAGAGTTTTTCTGGGATGGTGGTGTGCCTAACCTGGATCTGGTGCCTCTGAATGCCATTCAAAGTCCGGTTGAAATGGACAATACGCCGGCGGAAGTGCTCAGCCGACTCAAACAAAATGCGGAATACAAGGCTATGTTTAAGGCGGCTTTTGGCACGGAGGAGGTCACTACCGCGCGTTTTTTGCAGTCGCTCTCGCAGTTTATGGCCATGTTGATCAGTGCCAACAGTCCGTATGATCACTATGTGCGCGGTGAATCCGGCGGAGAGCTTAGTTCCGATGCCCTGGCCGGAATGGCCCTGTTCCAAACCAAGTGCGCTGGCTGCCACAGCACGGATTTATTTACTGATCAAAGTTTCCGAAACAATGGTTTGACCGATGATTTTTCGTTTGACCAGGGCAGATATGAAGTTAGCCAATTGCCGGATGATATTGGCAAATTCCGGGTGCCTTCACTCCGCAATGTGGCTGCTACGGCGCCTTATATGCACCACGGTAAACTGAAAACCCTGGAGGATGTGCTGGACCATTATGCCTCAGGCGTAAAAGAATCTGCTAGCCTTGATCCACTGCTTCGGCAGCCAGACGGAAGCCTGGGTATTCCGCTGAATGCAGCTGAAAAAGCACAGATTATCGCGTTTTTGAAGTCGCTGACAGATGAGCAATTCCTGAGGGATGCGCGGTTCGCAGAGTGAGGTTCACCGCGAAGTACGGTTCACCGCGAAGTACGGTTCACCGCGAAGTACGCTAAGTACGCGAAATTACTCCTTTGCGTACTTTGCGTACTTAGCGGTGAATCGTACTTAGCGGTGAATATTTAACGCACCACCGCTACCGGCATTTTCGGATCGTAGGTGCCTTTGATCACCGGGCTTTGGCGGTTGCCGGTGTAGTCGCGCACTTTATCGTTGATGAAATCAAAGAGTTCCTGCACCGTCACCACCTTGTCTTTGTTGGTATCGGCTTCGCCTTTGAGTCCGCGGATGAGGAAGTGGCTGAACACGCCCTGGCGCAAACCGGCTGATTCGAGGGAGGTTTCGTCGGCTTTGCTGGACATGAGCAGGGCAGTGCCGCTGACGGATTTGGCCAGGTAAGAGTAAAACTGTACCAGAGCTGGTTCCGGTTCGGCGGAGCGCATGGCGATGAGGCTGCCGGAGTGACAGGCATCGGCCAGGCAGAGTTTGAAGCGGGCTTTGCACTTGTTGAAGGCTGCGGCTACTTCTTCGTGGGCTATTTTGTTGTTAAACCCGTCGAAATCAATGGGCAGGAAAGAGCCGTTGAGGCCATGGCCGGAGAAGTAAAAGATAATCAGATCGTTGGGGCCGGCCTGACTGAACACTTCATCCATGGTGTTGAGTACGTTTTCGCGGGTGGCTTCTTCATCAATGAGTACACGCACTTGTTCGTCGGGCAATGCCCCGCCTTCCAGACTTTTGAGGAAAGCATAGAAGCGATAGGCATCGTCGTCGGTATACCGAAGTACCGGCATATGGTCGTAAGAAGCTACGCCAACCACCAGAGCGTAAACCTTGGATTGTGGCATGGATACTGGTTGAGGTGCTGGTTTTTCAGACACAGGTGCGGTGGAGTAGTCGGCGGGCTGATCTTTGCCCAGGTATTCGCCGCTGCGCCAGAATCCTTCGGTGATGGTGCCATCGCGTTGGTTCAGGGTGCCTTTACCGAAAAAGGCGCCGGCCTGCCATTCGCCCACGTAGCGGTCGCCGTTGGCATAATCGCAGATGCCGTAACCGTGAGGCATGCCGTGCAGGAAATCGCCCACGTATTTGGCTGCGCCTTCTTTGTACACATAGGTGCCTTTGCCATCGTCGCAATTTCCGGCCACACAGCCATAGGCATTACCTTCCACGAGGCTGTGGCCCATAAATTCACCCTGTTTCCACTCGCCGGTTTCTTCGGCTCCGGAGGCTTTCACGAAGCGAGTGCCCTGGCCGTGGGGGTAGTTTTCTTTGAACTGGCCAACGTATTTATCGCCGTTGGCGAAATAGAAGGTGCCATTGCCTTCAAACTTGCCGTTAACGAACTGGCCTTCGAATTTACTGCCATCAGGGTAAGCGAAGGAACCGTCTCCGTTTTGGCAATCGCCGGTGATGCATCCGGATTGGATATTGGTGCCATCGTCGGCGCGTTCTTCCTTTTGTTTGGCAATGTATTCAGCCAGCACGGTGCCGTTTTCATCCACGGGGCGCCCCTTGCTCCAAAGGCCGGTGCGTGTGGTGCCGTCGGAATAGGTTTTAGTGCCTCGTCCGTCGGGGTAGCGGTTTTTCCATTCACCACTGTATTTGCTTTTGTTGGTGTAGTAACACACCCCCATGCCGTGGATTTCTCCATTTTTAAAATCACCGATGTATTTGGCGCCGGATGGGAAGATATAGGTGCCTCGTCCGTTTTTACAATCGCCGGATACGCATTGTGCATGTACAGACGAGAGGGAGAGGAAGGTAAGGGCGAGGAAAAGAAGGCTTCGTTGCATAGACGGTGGACGGCTTACGGTGGACGGTGGACGGCTTACGGTGGACGTTAGACGGCTTACGGTGGACGGTGGACGGCTTACGGTGGACGGTGGACGGGGTAATTGGAGATTTCTGGCTACATCGAGCACCAAACCGTCTACCGTCCACCGTAGGCCGTCCACCGTCTAACGTATGGGAAGCATCAAAATTACGCAAGTGGCCATATTTTGCAGGAATGTAACAAAAAATAGGTGGATTTTAGGATGATGTTAACGGAATGGGGGCGCTCATTGTCATTATTATTGCAGCATGTTACTGAAGTCGCCTGCCGACAATATCCTCCACCAAACCACCCAGCACCTCATCTACCATGAATATGAAACCGCTTATTGCCAAAACCAATTAAGCGGAGAGGTATTTCAGGTGTACACTTTTTATGGAGATCCCTTTTGCGCTTTGATCGGACCTGGCAATGATTGGGGGCTGGTAGGGGGCAATGTACTGGTATGGTTTAACCCTCAAAACCAAAAGATACAGGTGTTAGACTCCCCTGCCTGGATTTTCAAGCTGCGGCAAGTGGATGAACATACCGTGCACGTACTGACCGATCCCTGGGGAGAAGATCCTGCTATCTGGGCGTTGACTATGCAGTACGGGCAGGAGCCTGTACCTGAGCAAGTAGTCCGAATCAAAGATTTTCCAGATTACGCCGGGTTGCCGTTTACGGAAGAGGTGGTTTGGTAAATAGCACGTGGCAATATCCCTGTTAAGCCAATTAAAAAAGCCACGCTCGACTTTTCGAACGTGGCTACTCCCCATGAGCCTGTCTGTCAGGCTCGGTTAAACACTATTTTTAACGAAGCTTAGAACGTGAATGAACTCAGGTCTTCAAAATCCAGGCCCTGGGCGCCCCATTGGTTGGTATTGGTTATCAAGGCCATAGGGGTAAACCATGGATCAATTTCGCTCAAACCCAACAACAGTGGCAGCAGGTTGGAACGGTTGATGGCCAGGTGATTGAGGTCGCGGTCAAAACCGATGCCGCAGTTGCCGCCGGCAAAATTGGCTGCAGGCGCCAGCTCGGTCATTACCTGGGCGATACCACCTACCGGAATCCGATACAATTGTGCCGGCAGGTTAGGAACACCCGGACGGGAAGCCGCGCCCACCAGATAAGGAACGATGGTGCCCGGATCCAACACGAAACTCAGTCCGCTCAGTTGGCGGCCCGCAACGCCCGGCACCGCAATAGGTGCTGAGTACACGGTGTAGTTGCCATTGACGTCGAGGGTAATCTGGATCAGGTTGTTGGTGTTGTTTTGCAGGCCAATGAAGATCTGGTTGAGCGGATCCCATTCGAGGTCAGATACTGGTCCGTTTGGCGAAACAGAATTGAAGGCGCTGCAGGTGCCAATACCAAATGGGGGTGGCAAAGGGTTGTTTACATTGATTTTCAACAACATGTTGTTGTACGCCGGGTTGGTGTTGTTGTCGCCCGTAGTGATGAAAAACTGTCCGAAGCTGGTGCGGCAAATACCTTTGATATCCTCAATAGGAATCAGGTTGTTGTTGGGATCCAGCACTGCGGCCGCAAACTGATTGGTCACCAGGCCGGTAGCTTCGTCAATTTCCACCACAAAACTTTGGTTGCCGTCGTACACCGTAACGCCGTAGGTAAAGCCCTCAGGAGAACGATTGGAGGAAGGAGTGGCTGACTTAACTTCTGTCGGAACGATGGAGTCTTTCTGGCAGGCATTGAAAGACACGAGTGCCAGCATCAGGCCAAAGGCCGACAGCAGTTTGATTGAAAATTGTTGCATAATGAACGTGATTTTGGGTTAATAAAATGAGTATTCGTTTTCACCCGGGGTTTGGGGAGAAGGCTGGTTGCGCAACAGCAAGACAAAGGTGAGGGCGCAGGGCACGCCTTAAAAAGTACACTTTTTGGGCTATTATTTGTCGGGAAAACGACTGTTTTGCCGTAGTTGCCTGGTGGGCGTAAGAGAAGTTGGGAGGAATGGCAATCCAAATATTGTTCTATTATGAGCAGGTTTTTGTTGTCAATGCGGCACAATATGCGGTTGATTGGTTTTTGGGCAGTAAAAAAACAGGAATAATGTGGTGGTAGGCGCAGGCTATGGAAGGGGCCTTAGCCGGCGGGAGAGGCCGGCGAAAAAAATACAGATTTCCGGAAGTTTACCGAACGGGTCAGGCAAGCGCCTTTGCTTTTTCTATCAACCAGCCGCGTTCGCTGATGGCTTTTTTGCTTTGAATGCGTTCCACGAGTCGCTCCGAGCGTTTTTTATCCCTGGCAGGCGATTGGATAATCTGGATCAGCATGTTTAAAAAATTCAGGTTCATTTCCCGGAACAAGGCTGAAATGGCTTTAGGGGCAGTTCGCTCAATGTACTTGCGGAAAGCAAAAATTTTGTACTCCAGTAAATCAGACTGCAACTCAAACAGGATCTTCAACTCCAGCAGGCGTTCCATCATATGGTAGTGCGAGGAGGATGGAATTTGTGGTACCTGCTCCAGGGCCTGCTCCCATTTGCCTGCGGCAAACAGGCAGGTGGCGATATTTAGTTTGTAAAAATTACTGTTTTCATCTCCGCCAATGATTCGGTCTTTATATGCTTCAGTGAATTCCTGTGCCCAGGTGTATTGGCCAGCTCGGGTGGCAATTTGTACCAAATTAAGGTAGTAGGTAGGTTGGATTTTGTTATCCCATGTCAGATATCCCGCGGCCAAGTTCTCTTGATGTACTTCATGTATTATTGGTATTAGATTGAGGTGTCCACTATTGATCAGGAAACTTCCCATGTTACGAAGGTAGGCGTATAGTTGAGATTTCATGAGGAAGGAAAGCGACTTTTCATTGTTTCTAATCAAAGCAAGTAACTCCTCAAATTCTTCCGTAAGCAGCATATCCTTTCTTAAATACGCCTGTATTTTTAAAGTGATATTCAACAATAAACTACTTTGTTGATGAATGTCAATACTGGCCTCCATCCATTCCAGATTGGGCAGTTGAGCTCCCTTTTGTTGCGTCAAATAGCGATTTACTAATTCAGTACGGTAATTAAAATAATAGGCATCAAGGCTTTGGATCAAGTCTGAAAGGTTTAGGTCGCTTCTGAACTGATTGTGCTCACTTTCCCATTCATGTAATTCTTTAGATAAAGCAAGGGATGTTTGGTAGGATTTAAGGGATTCTTCACTTTGTTCTTTCTCCTGATTAATCATTTTAGAAATGGCCTGATGAAAACGTTTTTCCATCCCTCGCTCCCTGAGCCAGGCCACCCAATCCAACTGTGTTTGCAACTCATTGCTATCAGCGTTGTAGCGTTCCCAAAGGGCAAACTGTTTCAGGTTTCGGGTGAGTTCCGACATCAGTTTTTCCAGCTTGCCCGGTATGGCCGCTGTGCCGGGGAATACGCGTTCGTACAGGTTCCTTTTGTCCAGCTGTTCTTCCGAAAAATCGGGCGCTGCCTCTAGTATGATATGATACAGAGAAAGCAGGTCTTTGGCAGAAGCCCTGGCCTGGAAATAGGGCGATTGCAGGAACAGGGCGAAGGATACCCGTTCCTCTTCACTAAGTGCCTGTATGATGTCTAGCAGGTAGCTTTGCTTCATGTTGGCATCCGCTGGTATAACTGAAAAAAAGTGTACTTTTTTTGGCGGTTGCGCCGAAGGTACATTTGTGCCTAAACTTAATCAATTTCGTTGCTTATGACAGTGAAAAACTTCATCCTATTCGTTCTCCTGGGCTTCTCTGGCCTGCTTAACGCCGAACTGCCGGCTAATATTTCCCCAGCTACTGTTGAGTCGCAATGTAATCTCCCGGCGCCCACCAACTTTCAGGTAGTGAATATTGGTACTACTTGGGTGGATCTGACCTGGATTCCGTCTAGCCCGGGCAGTTGGCATCGCATCAAGACTTTTGAAACTGTGAGCGGTAACCTGGTAGGCAATATCCAAGTCCCACCAGGAATTTTGGTGCAACGGATAAATGGCCTTCAACCAAACACAGAATACACATTCAAAATCAATGCCATTTGTGAGGATGGTTCTGATAGTAATGAGTTGACAGAAACTGATGCTACTACTTTTATTGGTGAGCTCATCGTTATCGGTTATGAATCCAGTGCCGCTTCTGTAAACTGCACCATTCAAGTGCAGAATGGAAGTTGTACATTCCCTATGAATGGTTTTCAAACTGGTTTCATGGTTCGTTCTACACAAGATCCATCAATCAAACGTAGATTTTTTGCTGGTAAAACAACTGACCCATCTAGCGATGCTTTGTTCTCCGTTAGTCTCAAAAAGGATAATTTTAGAGAGAGCCTTGCCATTCAGTGTGATCAGCAGGATCCATATGCACTAGGGAAAAAATATCAAGTTAAATACGAAGACCAAGTGGTTGTAGAATTTGAATTGTCTCACAACTACGTTCAGGATATTGGAGTACTTACCTGTACTCAAATCTCACAAAATTTTGAAGTGGTCAAATTCGTAACCCCACCTCAACCCAATGGCGGCTTCGGCGGCGGCGCCTTCAACGGCGGCTCCATCGGTGCACTGGAGGAAAGCCACACACTGGTGGCCAATACCATGCCCAATCCGTTCAGCGATCAGTTGAATGTTCAGTTGGAACAGTTCAGCGAAGCGCCTGTGCAATTGAGCCTCTTCAACCTCAACGGTCAGCGTGTGCTGGATCAGTCCTTCACGGGCGGATCAGAAACCTACACCCTGAACACAGCACATATTCCAGCCGGATTTTACCTGCTCCGGGTAGACTACAACGGCGAGGTGCAAACAGTCAAAGTGGTTAAAACGCAGTAGTTTTTAGTGTTAGTGACGGGGTGACTGCCAGTCACCCCGTCACTAAAACCCAAACCTCAGCGGCAAAAACTAAAATTAGGTGATTTACATTTTCCTACCGGGCATCCCGTAAACATGCTCAAAACAAGCTTCATAACACCCATGCAACACATGAGTCGCTCCGTAAGGGGTGGCTCATGTTTGCGTTTAGGGCGTGGCCATTTAATTATTAAAAAGTTGAAAACCAGATTGACTATTTCTTACGTATATTGTTGTATGTTCAGCAATGGAACATTCTCCACCTATTGGTCAATCACATCTAGCTCATGTCTAAAGAAAAACAATACTTCGAGCCCGCCAGAGATCTGCAACAATTCGGCAAAATTGGCGAATGGCAGCCCGATCTGGCCAAAAAATTCTTCGATTACTACGGCGAGGCAACCGGCACAGATGGCGCCCTGAGCGTTCGTGAAAAATCGCTCATTGCCCTGGCAGTGGCGCATGCCATGCAATGCCCTTACTGCATTGATGCCTACACGGATGAAAGCATCAAACAAGGCGCAGATGAGGCGCAAATGATGGAGGCAGTACATGTAGCGGCGGTGATGAAAGCCGGCATAACGCTGGCTTATTCCACCCAAATGATGAAACACGCCAAAGCCAAGCTGCAGTAATATGGCCATCCACCAACGAACAAAATCGCTCTCCGCCGCCGGGAAACCCCTGGCTGATTCCTTTTTTCAACTAAAAGTGCTGAACGGACATGCCCTGCATACCGCTCAGTTTCCGGCTTTTGCTGAAAAACTGGCCGGCCTGGGCTTCCAGCCTTTCGTGCCTACCGGCATTGATATCTTTCAGATCAACATCGGCAAACTCTGCAACCAAACCTGCGCACATTGCCATGTAGACGCCGGACCGGATAAAAAGGCGGAAAACATGAGTCGCGAAACACTCGAAATTTGCCTGGATATTCTGCAAAAACACGATATCCCCACTGTGGATATTACCGGCGGGGCGCCTGAAATGAATCCGCATTTCCGCTGGTTTGTAGAAGAATGTCGCAAGGCCGGCAAAAAGGTGATGAACAGATGCAATCTGACCATCATTGAAGCAAATAAAAAATACCATGATTTGCCGGAATGGTTTGCCCGTCATGGTGTTCATATCGTGTCGTCGTTGCCACATTTTTCCAAAACCCGCACAGATGCGCAACGCGGTGATGGGGTTTTTGAAGACTCCATTGCAGCGCTGCAAAAACTGAACGTTGCCGGTTATGGTCAGCCGGGCAGCGGACTGATGCTGGATCTGGTATACAACCCTTCCGGGGCTTTTTTGCCCGGTTCGCAGGAGGGTTTGGAGCGCGATTTCAAGCGTCAGCTGGCGCAGCGTTATGGCATAGTTTTCAATAATTTGTACGCCATTACGAACATGCCCATTTCCCGGTTTTTAGATTATCTGGTTGCTACCAACAACTATGATTCGTACATGGAAGTGCTGATCAACGCCTTTAATCCGGCTACGGTGAATGGGGTGATGTGCCGCAATACCATTTCTATCAGTTGGGACGGGTTTATACACGATTGCGATTTTAATCAAATGCTGCATTTGAAGGTGGCATCAAAGGCAAATCACATCCGCGATTTTGACTATGATGCCCTGCTCAACCGCCATATTGTACTGAACCAGCATTGCTACGGTTGTACGGCTGGTTCGGGTTCTAGTTGTGGCGGCGAGATTGTATAAAAATTGCCTGTGAAACACTGCTTTTGGGCCTTTTTATGGGTGCTGTGGGCCGGAGATATGTTTGCCCAACAGGCCGACAGTCTTCCGCAACAATCAATGGGTTTCCGGAAAACCAGCCTGTTTCCCCTGCCCATTGTATACTACACGCCCGAAACTGGTTGGGCGGGTGGACTGGCATTGTTTGCCGCTTTTCGGATGCCGGGTCAGGGCAACGATGAGCGGCCTTCGCAGATGCAACCGGGTTTTGCCTATACACAGCGCAGGCAAATACTGTTTTACCTGCCATTTCAGTTTTTCTGGAATAAAGAACGCAATCAGATAGCCGGCGAACTGGGTTTCTATCGTTACGCTTATCTTTTTTATGGCATTGGTAATAGCAACCCAAAAACGAATGAGGAGATTTATCAGGTAGATTTTCCGCGCTTGCGACTCAATGTATTGCGTTTGGTGGCGCCCAAACATTATGTAGGGCTTCGTTATTGGTGGGATGATTATCAAATCCGTTCGGCGCCTGCGGGTGGGCAGTTAACTTCCGGGACGATTACCGGCAGTCAGGGCGGGGTGATTTCGGGATTGGGTTTGTTGTATAATTTTGATAGTCGCGACGATATTTTCTATCCGCAGAAAGGGTTTTTGATAGAAGGCGAATGTTTTTTAAATAGAAAATGGCTGGGCAGCGATTTTAATTTCTCAAGGTGGTCGGTAGATGCTGCAGGCTATTTTAAGCTGCGGTCTTCCAGGAGCATTCTGGCGCTGAATGTCTGGATAACTGCGCTTGCGGGCGAGGTTCCGTTTCAGCAACTGGCCTTTTTAGGTGGCTCCCGCAAAATGCGCGGTCATTTTGAAGGCCGGCAACGGGATAGAAGTCTTTGGACCCTGCAGGCGGAATACCGATACAGTTTGCGCAAAAGGTTTGGGGTGGTGCTTTTTTCCGGCATTGGCGCGGTTGCTCCGCAGATGAGTGCGTTTTTTCGTCAAAAAACGCATATTTCCTACGGAACCGGCATCCGACTGGGCATTAGCAAAAGAGAACGGGTGAACATTCGACTGGATTTTGCCGGCAATGAGTATGGCGAACTGGCTACCTACCTCACGGTAAAAGAAGCGTTTTAAACCACACTGATATGGATATTTCCATCATTATACCAACGCTGAATGAGGCAGAAAACATAGGCAAAACGGTGGCGTATCTCCGCCAGCACGGGGGTGCAGCCATTCGCGAAATACTGGTGGTGGACGCCGGCAGCACCGACGAAACGGTTCGGTTGGCTGAAGAAGCCGGTGTGCAAATATTACACTGTACAGAAAAAAGCAGGGCGGCGCAAATGAACCTTGGGGCGGCTCAGAGTTCGGGTAGTATTTTGTATTTTGTTCATGCCGATGTGCAGGCGCCAGAGCAGTATGTGGCCGAAATAGAGGCAGCTTATTTGAAGGGTTGGAAAATGGGTAATTTCAGGTATAGGTTTAATTCCAACAGCTGGTTATTGCGGTTCAATGCCTCTTTTACCCGGTTTCCGTTTATGTTTTGTCAGGGCGGGGATAAGACCTTGTTTGTTGAGCGCGAGTTGTTTTTTGCGCTGGGAGGTTATGATCCGGAGTATATTATTATGGAAGAATACGACTTCATGCGCCGGGCTGCCAAGGCTGGTTACAAGTGGATTGTGATGCCGGGCGTTTGTGTTGTTTCCGCCAGAAAATATGAAAAAAACAGCTGGTTAAAAGTTCAAATGGCCAATATTTTAGTGTTTAACATGTGGCAATTCAGGCTGGCCAAACCGCCGGCATTAAAACGTATGTACCGCTGGATGCTTGGATGCCCCTGATTCCATTCCTAACTTTCTTTTCCCATGAAAATACCCATGCACCTACTACTTTCCCTGACCTTGTTGTGTCATGTATGCTGCACTTATGCCAGCACTCCGGATAGTATTGCACCTGCAATCAGTCACACCATTTGGGATGATCTCCTCCACCGGCACGTCAAAACCGATGGTTTTGTGGATTACCAGGGTATGGTTCGCGACAGCGCCATGCTGCAGCGTTATTTGGATGTGCTTTCAGCCGCCCAACCCAATGCCGGTAACTGGTCCAGAGAAGATGAAATGGCCTTTTGGATCAATGCGTATAATGCGTTTACGGTTAAACTCATTGTAGATCATTATCCTGTAGAAAGCATTAAAGATATCAAACGCGGTATTCCCTTTGTGAATACGGTTTGGGATATCAAATTCATCAATATTGGCGGTAAAAAGTACGATTTGAACAATATAGAGCACAGCATTTTACGCCCGGACTTTAAAGATGCCCGGGTGCATGCGGCCATTAATTGTGCTTCGTATTCCTGTCCTGTTTTACGCGGGGAGGCATATGTGCCTGAGCGCCTCGACGAGCAGCTCACGGATGCGATGCGTAGCTTCGTGAACGATCCGCTGCGCAACCGGGTGAGCGCCAAAACGGCTGAGGTTTCTGAGATTTTTAAATGGTTTAGGGGTGATTTTGTCAGAGAAGCCGGCTCTATACGGTCTTATTTGAATCGTTATGCCAATACAAAACTTGATGCCAACGGGCGAATTTCCTATATAGATTATCGTTGGAAACTGAATGATGCTAAATAAAAGAGGCTGAATGGCTTTCCGGGAGCAAAAACTGAACCCCCTCCCCCCCCAAATCATTATTTGAGAGGGCACAGGGTCAAGATTCCTAATTTTTCGATCCTTTTACATAGGTTTAAAGGGTTTGGGAATTCTATTGAGGTTAGTTCGTGATAAGTATATCAATTACAATATTATTCCTGCTCACCTTAAACTCAATACTATGCCCACTGGCCAAGCCCGTAACCGTTGCCCCGGTACTAGTGGTACCAAACTGGGTCACCTGGCGGTTGGTAGTGAGGTCGGTAACGGTAACGGTGTAATTACCACTGGTACCAAAAGAAGTCCAGGACACCAGGGCTGTTCCGCCGTCAGATATGGTTACAGTAAGAGAAGGATCATCCGAGGTTGGAATGGGGGTGTTGGCTGCATTTGCGGATAGCATAAAAAGCAGCAGGAGACATGAAGTGATGGTGCGAATCATGGTGTGGATAATTTAATTGTTGTTAATTTGGATGAATATCTTCTATGACAATCTCCAGATTATTCCTACTCACTGCAAAACGAATAGTATGCCCACCAGTCAACCCTGTAACCGTAGCCCCCGTACTGGCAGTGCCAAACTGCGTCACCTGGCGGTTGGTAGTAAGGTCGGTAACGGTAACGGTGTACTGGCCGCTGGTGCCAAAAGAAGTCCAGGACATCAGGGCTGTTCCGCCGTCAGATATGGTTACAGTAAGAGAAGGATCATCCGAGGTTTGCATGGGGGTGTTGGCTGCATTTGCGGATAGCATAAAGAGCAGCAGGAGACATGAGGTGATGGTGCGAATC
>DATGWL010000039.1:0-51268 GCA_035299505.1 Saprospiraceae bacterium
ATATTTGGAGGTATTTTTGTGAGGCGGGTGTTGAAATGTGGAAAACACAGAGCCTCAAAACAGCCAATGAAATTGATCTGAATCGTTCTTTGACCACTCAGTGAAGACCTTAGCCAGACACACTTTTTGAGACATTACCGTTAAAAGTGCTGAAATTTGTGTCTTGCTTAACTGCATCGGGTCTTCTTTTTTAGTAGTGTTTCGCGACCACTAAGATGAAGACCTTTTTTCATTTTACAGACACACTTTTTGGGACACTATCACGATTGGGAAGCGTTTTCGTAAATCTTTTATTATGGTCCTTAATTTTTTCCAATCCAATCTCCAAGTCTATATTCATGTTTCTTTCTTTTTTCTTCTAGCTCTTTTTTCCCTATTACATTAATTATATTTGGCAAACTAAGCAATGCCTCTTTAACTTCGTTTGATATATTTTCTCCCATTCCCAAATTCTTAAAAAAATTGAAAGTCCCAAAAAAGCGAATATTCTTTACTTCAGTTATTTTTGTGATAAAATTGATTGTTTTACCATCATTAAAAAATGAATTTGATTTATATTTTATTAATAAATCTATTAATATTATATCTGGAATTAATTTAGGAATAATTTTATTAATTAAAAATTCATGTGTAAATATCGAAAACAAATCTTCTTTGTGGCCTGTTTGCTGAATCAGTTCAATGTTTTCAGATATTATAGAAATAATTTCATCCTCCTTATCAATTGAGGAGTAGCTTTTAATTAATATTGACCACAACTCATGAGCTACAATAAGATTACAGCTACAATTAGCAGTATTATAGATTAAACTATTTACCAGCAATTCTTTTTTTGTAGTTTTTTGGCAAACTCGTTCCCAGATACGTTTCCAATCATTCCAATCGTTTGAGAAACCATTTACACCCTGATTTAAAAATTCTTGTAAACAGATATCAAATCCTGTATGATCTTCATCCAACAATATATAATTAATTACGTCATTCCAAAATTTTGAATTTTTATGATGCACAGCCAACCACCAAAATGGCTGAGGGAAACCACAATACATATTCAGACAATCTCGAATTAATTGATCAGATATTGAAGATAGAAAATATTCAACCCCCTTATTGAATGCTTCCCTTTCGGCTAAAATTAATAAGCAGATTTCTTTTGGTGGTGAATCACATGTTAAAAGAACCGATTTTATCCATCTTATATCCTTCCTGCCACTTTGGACTAATTTGTATATTTGTTCTTTTTCTGATATGTCTAGTTTATCCCAGTAACTAATAATCCATTTTAGATTTGATAAAACAAAGATAGTGTCATTATAATTCACTAAACGCGAAAATAAATCTTTGCGTATCCCCCAATCGTTACCTGTTAACTTCATTAAGTCGTCTGCAACAGCCATTTCAAATTCATCAAGAATTTTACCTTTCTTTATTTGATAATCAATTCTATCAAACCAACTATTTAGAACAAGAATGCCTTTGTCGGCATCTAAATACTTTATTGCCTCGTTCATTGAGGCACCAAATCGAGGTGTATTGATATAAGTGCCAAAAGGTACGTTTCTAGCAACAATTGGATATAAATCTGCCCATAAGTTCCACAATTCTCGTCTCTGATCCACATTTAAATCTCTCCATGTAATCATGGCTTCATGACTGTAATCAACAGAAAAAGTAGATAAGAGATTAAATGCTCTAATTGCAATTTGAGTCTTTTTGAGCGAATCAAATATTAAAGAAGTTACTAAATCTTTAAATTCTTGTGTTAAACTAAACCAATTAATAAGAGAAGCTCTTATTGCGCTAAAAACTACATCAGGATGCTCATCTTTAAAAACTTCAGTAATGATATCTTTGTTTATGATTTTTATTCTATTAAATATTTGGTAGACCACTTCCTTTCTGATAAATGCTTCATTATATTGAAGTAAAATTTTCAGTGAATCTAATGGTACTTGTTTAATATATTTCAGATTATCAATATACGCCCAACCATCCCTAATATTTGGAAGTTTGTTTTCTAACAATTCATCTTCAACATTTTCAATAAGTTTACTGTCGGGTTCGGTGGAAAAAATGGATATTTCACCACTAGTTGAAATAAAAGGAACAACACCCTTATGCCAGTAAATATAGAACCTACTAGTCCCGCCACTTTGAATTTCTCTAACTACTATCTGACTTTGTTCATCGTCTAAATCCTCTATAATATTCATAAGAAAAATCAAAGAATTATCTTCAACTGCTGGAAAAATAGAACCTAAACCTTCAAAAGCAAGTTTTAAAATACTCATTTTTAATGTATCACTTTTTTTATAAGAATCATAAATAAACGCCAATTGTTTAGATGCCAAATATGCATTAATCGGATTTAAACATGAAATACATTTTGATAATAAATTAATATTATTCTTAAGCTTAACCTCACTTTTCGATTGAAACAAATATCTTCCAGATTCATAATAGTTGGGATGTCTCAATGTAATTACATCATTTTTAACAAATATAAATTGTCTTTCTTCAAGATATATAATTGCGTTTTCTGCATCATTTGATAAGCATATACCCTCTGGGTATTCTGGAAATTTAGGCGTTTTTTTTTCAAATGATGATGTAAAAACATCTTTTTGTATTATTGATAACCCCGGTTGACTATCTGAGACAATATAAGCTAAATCTTCAATACATATACCATTTATTGAATTTGAACACATTGCAATTACAGAAAGTATTTCTGCGGCATATTCATTGGATTTCTTAATATTCAAAGCAATTTCTTTGGAGTCTCGACGGGCAATATGTTCAATTTCAGAATATTTTTTTCCAGACAGGTTTGAAACCTCTTCGTTTATCAAATAATTTAACTGCCCTAATTGTAATACATGTTCACTTTTCGAATTTAAAAGTCCTTTTGAAACACATTCAGTTAATTCATTAGGCAAAGATTTGCTTTTAGAAAGCGTTTTCCAATAGGCATTCATGATTGAACTATCCTTGATCGTAAGATCATGCCATTTATAGTTTTTAAATTTACAATCATTAATATCATCGGTCTCAAAGACTTCATATAAAATTTCAATTCTACTTGTAATAATTAACTTATGGTGACTCGGAATATTGGGAATAATATCTTGAATTTTACGCTTGCTTGTAGATAGATCTGGGATAGGAAGTATATGCCCAAAAGGGTCTTCCAAGACGACAATTTTATTATCTGATATATTTGTAGTCAAAAATCTTTTTGTATCTTCGATGCTATCTGTTATTTTATAATCAAAGCCTTTTTCAAAAAAATTGATCGCTATTTTTTTTGCAATTTCGCTTTTGCCGCATTGCGAAATTCCAGTTAAAAGCAATATACTATTTTCAGCAAGATAATTTATAAATTGAGGCTCTTCTATTCTAGGTTCATAATTTGAACTTAGAATAGGCATTCCAATTTTATTTAATTGAATTGTTTTTTTTATATTATCAATTATATCGGAACCTTCATCTCTTCCTAATCTTACAATTTCCAACAATTTTAGATATATATTCTCAGTTTCGGATTGCGCAATGTTATATTTTTTATTTAACAAGATATTTACTGCGGTGTCAACTTTTTCATCTGACAACTCTTCCCATATTAAACATTGTTCAAGAAGCTTTGGCAATTCATTTTTTACATTTAAGGTCTTCGCTTGATTATGACAAAATAGTTCACGTTGCTGCTTTAATTCTGTTTGACCTAATTTTAAAGACTTAAGGCTAGTTATGAAATCTTCTTTCCATTTATTCGTAATCGAAATATTTTTGTGCCAATTTATATCTTTAATCTCCTTTTTTAAAAAAACAATGTCATCAGAACATCTTGAATGAGTAACAAATAATGCAGTAACAGTCTTGTTATCTATCAATTTTTGAAGTAAGTTGCTGTCAGATCGTTTTTCCTGAAAATGACAAAGCCATTGAACTAGTTTAGAAATATCAATCAAATTATTTTCTCTTTTTACCTGTATTTCAATTTTTTTTACAATGCCCTTTTCTTCTAAAACTAATAAAGCATCTTCACTACCCTCTTTCTCTACAAATAGTTTAATTTTTTCTGCATTACATATCAATGAAATCAATACAGTTATTTTGTATTGATACTCATATCCCTTTATGCCTATAATTGATACGGTCATGTTTCTTTATTATTATTTTCCATAACTATTACTTCCCATCTCCACAACCATAACCCCTAATACGCAAAAAATCGATTTGTCAAAACTTGAGTTGCATAAATCCAACCCAATCCACCTGCCACCACACAACTAGCCCCCAAAAAGCAAGGGCGCGCATTTGACTAATATACCAATTTTTCAAACCGTAAAAATAGGCACTAACCACAAACTTCCAAACCGTTCACCGGAGATTTTTTGTTATCCACCCATTCGCCTGCTCACGCCCCCTTCCCCCCCGCCGTACCCTGCCAGGGTGCTTCTGGAAAGGGAAGGCCGCGCGGGATGGGAAAAAGGTACGTCCATTTCTGAGCTACGCTCGTACAGCTCTGGCATCTTTACCAAACATCACATTTTCCAGTGGTTATGGATGCTGATGCGCTGTAAAGATGCCAGAGCTGCTCAGTGGGGTATTCCCGGCTGGCCGTTGAAACGGGCGGTTCAAGAGGTTAGATGCGCTCAGGTTTTGCCGCGATGCGGCCGGGGGGGCTACCGACGTTGTGGGGCTAGCGCCCCAGGGGGCCGGGGGGCTAAGGGCGCCAGGTAGCAACATACCGGCATACATCGGACGCGGCGCTGGAGACTTTTCCTACATAGGCGCCTGCCACTTGCCGTCCGGCATTGATGGAAATGAATACATAGGTATCGTTGGCGGGCACATACAGGAGTTGCGTGCTGCCGCCCAGGCCGTCTCCTTCGTGGCCGTAAGTCAAAGTGGGCGTCTGCTGGTTGTATTGTCCCCAATACACCAACCCCAGTCCGTAGTCGGGTTCGATGCTGGTTTTACCGGTCACCCAGGTGCGCATTTCCGTGAGCGAGGCGGCATTGACCAGTTCACCATTTATCAGGGCTTCCATAAAACGAATCACTTCCGTGCCATTGGCCACGATGCCGCCATACCCTTCCAATCCATGTGCAATGGTATTGTGCCATTGGGTGACGTTTTCCAATTGTGCGTTGTTGAAGCGTTCAAAGTAATAATTGGGGGCGCCAACGTCGATCAATTGTTGTGGCGTGAGGTTGTAAAAGGTTTTTTTGAATTCCAGGGGCTTGATGATCTCGTCGTGTAGCAGTTGGGCGTATGTTTTCCCGGATACTTTTTCCAAAATCAATTGCAACAGCGCGTATCCGCTATTGGTGTAAAAGAAATCGGTACCTGGCGAAAACAGGGCGGGTTTGTCATAGATATAGGTCAGTTTTTCGCGGATGGATAATTGCTTCAGCGGTTGGTTCAATACTTGCAGCTGGTAATTCGACTCCACGGTGTGGTTGCGCAAACCGGAGGTGTGATTAAGCAACTGCCGCACCGTGATACGGTCTGTATTGGGCAGGTGGTTGGTAATGTCTGCGGGCAGATATGATTTGGCAAGCGTGTCTAATGTCAGAAGCCCCTTTTCTTTCAAACGCAGAGCAATGGTGGCCAAATACGTCTTGGAAATGCTGTATATCCAGGCGCTCATCCGGTCTGACATCGGTGTCTTATCTTCGATTTTGGCATAGCCGCCATTGACCACATACCATCCATCTGCATTTTTTACCATGACCTGCATGCCAGGTACCCCGTCAGCGATATGTTTTTTTACCATGGCCTGCAAACTATCCTTCATTGGGTGATTATCGTTCACAGGAATGCTACCAGCAACGGGTTGTACCACAGTGCTGTAGAGCGCTTCTTTTTGACAGGCTGATAACGCCAGTGCGAAAGCGAGGAAACAAAGTATATTTTTCATCCTTATTTTTGAGTTGAAACGTATTTGACGCCTAATAAAAAGTTGGAAACAGGGAGGGGTGTCAGACTGGGATTGTAGCGAAACAAACCATGCGCCTGGTACGCCAAATAAGGGGTGAAAGACCCTTTAGCTGCAGCGATGCCTTTAAATCCGATACTAACCCGAAGTGGCACCTGCACTACCCCTTTATACGATTTGCCCTTTACCCATTCTTCGCCGTTCCATTGTAAAGCTTTACCCGGGTAAAAAGCCATCTGATAACCTGCACCTGCGCCAACACCCAGTTCAAGATGTCTGAAAAGCGTAGGGGTGTAGTTGAACATCAGGTGGGTAAAAATGGCATCGCCCTGTTTGGAGTGCCGGCCATAGCCTATGCGCAACGTGACCGAGAAGGTATTCCTGGCGTTAAAGGAGTGGTTCACACCAGCCATCGCAACGGGTTGTAGTCCTGTGGGATGCGCTTTGATGAAGGGAGCGTAGAAGGATTGTGCGCCTACGGCCAGATCGAAGCCTGTTTGGTTTTTATGCTGGGCTTTTAACAAGGCGCCCAGGCAGAGTAGCACAACCAGCAGCAAGCCGGGTTTTAATTTTTTTGCCATGATGTCTTTGTCTTACTAGCGTTTTAGTTGAGTATGACAAAGGTGCAGGCGAGGTTGTAGTGCGGCAAAGAGATAGTTTACCAATGGCCGAAAACAGGGTACGAAGCGCCTTTTGGGCGGATGAAGGGCTATAAACACCCCCTTCTTTTTTTGCCGCGATGCGGCAGGGCTACCGACGTTGTGGGGCTAGCGCCCCAGGGGTTACTCAAGTTGGACCTCTACGAGGTCAGGGGTGATTTTCACTTCGCCTGGTCTTCTCACAACCATACCCAACTTTTATCCAGGCCCAGGCGCCCTGCCTGGTGTTGTCACCATAGCCGTCAGGATAAGTGGTTTTCTTCTGGCATTTCGCTCCGCCGTGGTTGTTGGCGAGGACGCCAACAACGGAATAATACATTGATTATCAAGCATGTATAGCCCAAAGTTAGCACTCCTTTCCGCTGTTGGCGTCCTCGCCAACAGCTACGGCGGAGCGAGATACCAGAGAAATATAATTGCCAGACGGCTATGGCGAGGACGCCAACAGCGGCAGACGAAAAGGAAGGTAAGGACGGTGTTTTTTGTCGAGCGCTTCAGTTACGCGCACCATGCTTTATTGCTGGAGTGGCGCTGGGTCAAAAAAAGACCCGAGTGCGGCGGTGAGGTGGATGGGTTTGCCTGGGAGAAGATCTGACGGGGCGGAACTTTTATCCAGGCCCAGGCGCCCTGTCTGGTGTTGTCACCATAGCCGTCAGGATAAGTGGTTTTCTTCTGGCATTTCGCTCCGCCGTGGTTGTTGGCGAGGACGCCAACAACGGAATAAACATACCTGTCAGCCGTCCCGCCCAGGGGCGGTTAACATGTATGTATTACGGCGGAGCGAGATACCAGAGAAATATAATTGCCAGACGGCTATGGCGAGGACGCCAACAACGGAACAATGCATTGGTTATCAAGTATGTATAGCCCAAAGTTAGCACTCCTTTCCGCTGTTGGCGTCCTCGCCAACAGCTACGGCGGAGCAAGATACCAGAGAAATACACTTGACTCCGTGATGCGCCAGGGGGCCTTTTCATGTATCCCGGGCTACCGACGTTATGGGGCTAGCGCCCCAGGGGGTTGGGGGGGCTTTTCCTAAACAACCACACCCCGAACAGGAAAAAAGGCAAGGGCAACAAGGCAAAAAAATACGCGCCGCCAAATCCTCTTTTCACCACCAGCTCTGTGGGGTTGTCCGGGTTGTACCAGCAGGGAATTGTAGTCCCCACGGTCCATTCGCTGATCTCTTTTTCGCGTTGTTTTCTGCCGCCAATGTGCAGAAAAGAATCCGGATCGTAGCCTGATCCATACACGGTTTTGCCCTGATGTTCAAACCTCAATGCCAGGGCAATGGCATAGTTTTGGTCGGTTCCCTGCCTTTTGGCCTGCTGGCTGGCGGTATTGGAGGTAGTGATCTCCATGTGCCTGCCAATAATGACGCCGCGGGTTTCTTTCCAGTTGCTCAGGATCTGCCAGTCTTTCCTGGCCATAGCAACAAAAATCAGCCAGAACCCGATGGGCATCATCCACAAAAAAGTGAGTCCGAGGGCCTTATTTGAAGCATCTTTCAGGAGTCCCCTGAGCAGTAACCACACCAGCAAAGTAGCAGCCAGCCAGAGCAGCAGCACCAGCGCTGCATCGTTGATTCCAATAGAGCCTACTCGCATTTTTACCGGAACAGGCCGGGGCTCCAGCGTGATGCCCGCCTGATCCCAATGTTCGCTGTTGTGGTTAAAATCTGCCAGTCGCATGCGGACAGACAAGACATCTCCTTTGGCTTCGCTGAAGGTAAACAGGTGCAGGCTGACGCGTTTTTCGGCGCCTGCCGGAAGCGTCAGGTAATGGCGCAGCGTGCCCGCAGCGTAATCCACTTCGGCGCTGTCCAGGCCCGTAGTTTCGGCCAGAAAACCCGCACTGCCCCAATCCACATCCAGAAAAACCGGCGTTCCGCCTTCGTTGCCGGTATTGCGCAACAGCAAATCAAACACCACTATAGAGGAGGTTTGCGGGTTGGGGTTGCGCGGCGTAATGGTGGAGCTGGAAAAATCAGGGGCTGCCAGGCAGGGCCGGGCAAGGAGGAAGAGAAGGAATACAGGGTAGTATTTGGATGGTGTCATAGGGCGAAGATAATTGGGGAGTGTTTTAACTTGATAAGTATAAGTGATCGGTTGCGTGGGGATTGCCCTTTTTTTATCAGACCTATAAGGTTTTGGAAGCCTTATAGGTCTGATAAAAAAAGGGCAAATCACTATACTCAAATTGATTTCCCCACCACAAAATAAATGCCCCCGTCGCTCCCTTTTTCATACAAAATGCCCAGCCGCTTGCGGCCCAGCAACGCCATATCCGAATAGGCAGCCTCTCCGGGCGCCATGTTTTTTCCGGCCGACCAGCTTCGGCCTCCGTCGGTGCTGCTGCGGAGACTGAGGTTCTCGCGGCGTGCTTCTGAATTGGGGTTCAAAAACAGCAGCCGCGGCTTCCTGCGGTCGAAAACCGTCAGTAAGGCGCCCTGACAAACCGGCTCCACCAGATCCGGGTGGTAAGCTGCATTTTGCCAGCAGGCGCCGCCATCCGTACTCCAGGCCTGAATGCGGCGGCGGGGTTGGCCGGCCTGGTTCCGGCAATTGATCAGCAATCCGCCGCCGGGAATTTCAGCGGCTGTGGCCTCGTTCGAACCCGGTATGGGTACAGATTCGCTGATGTGAAAGGTTTTGCCATGGTCGTCGGTATAAAAACCGTGTGCAAAGCAATTTGCCCAATTCGGTTTGGGCGGGCCTTCTGTATGGTTGGCGGCCACGAATATCCTGCCGCGATAGGGCTTTTGGGTGAGTTGAATGGCATGGCCAGGCGTATTGGCATAGCCGCGCCAATCGGCGGCATCGTGGTACGGAGGACTGCCGGGCCTATGTGTTTGCCGGGTGATGTTGACCGGCGCCGACCAGCTTTGGCCGCCATCCGTGGAACTTATGTACCAGACCTCGCGCAGTCCGCGGCCCTGCATTACCTCGTGTTCGGTGGCATTTCCGGTGTTGTAAAACAGGAAAATACGTCCCTTGGGAAAGGCCGGATCGAGCAGGTCCAGCACCGGCGCACAGTTGCCTGCCTGCAGGGTATCGGAATCCACCAGCACCCGGATTTTGCTCCAGGTTTTGCCGCTGTTCCGGCTGATTTTCAGCACAATATCCACGTTGCCGAAATCCTGGCAGTTGTTTTTCCGGCCTTCTGCAAAAGCTAAAAGTGCGCCGTTGGGCAAAGCCAGCAGGGCCGGAATCCGGTAGCAGGCATAGCCGTCGGCGCCCAGAGGAAATACCGGAACGGGCGCCTGAGCGAAGGCTGGCAGGGATAAGCCCAAGAGTATAAAGCTGTTGCAGAGGAAGCCTTGAAGGAGCCTGCCAGCATAATCATGGAAATGGAAATGGCGAATCACGACAGGGTAAAGGTATTTGCAAAGTGAATATCCGCACCAACGCTGATAATTATGGGAAGGATTGGTAAGCAGCTGGGAAGAATCGAAAAATTTAGCCGTTTGTGTTGCCTGCACCTTTGTGTCATTCAATCGAACAAATTTTAACCAATAACAATTTCAACACATGACACAGTTTATTGTCCCAACCCGTTCGGAGGTGTCCGAAAACAACCAGGCAATTTTCGACAATTTACAAAAAGGCTTGGGCTTTGTACCCAATTTGTATGCTACGTTCGCTTATAGCGACACAGCGCTGGGCGATTATCTGGCTTTCCAGAATCGTAAAAGTACGCTTCGCGCCAAAGAACGCGAATTGATCAATTTGGTAGTTTCCGAAGTTAATGAGTGCCGTTATTGCCTCGCGGCACATACAACGCTCGGTAAAATGAATGGGTTTACCGAAGAACAAATTTTGGAAATTCGCTCCGGGAAAGCTGCTTTTGATGCAAAATTTGACGCCCTTGCAAGGTTCACCCGCGAACTGACCATCCAACGTGGCAAACCCTCCGCTGAATCCATCAAACAGCTGTTCGAGGCGGGATATAACAAAGCCAATCTGATTGATATACTTATCGTTGTTGGCGATAAAATCATCTCAAACTACCTCCATGGCGTGACACAGATTCCGGTTGACTTCCCGGAAGCGCAACCTCTGCACGCGAAGAATGTTTGAGCAGTCTCTCTGTATCAAGAAATGTCCCTAAATGACCTCTCATAACTCATAAATACCTTCTTCATCTTTTCTATGGAAAATCAACGTCCACCTCTGCCGCCGTTTACTGAAGAAACGGCCCGACAAAAAATCCAGATGGCAGAAGTTGCCTGGAACAGTCGTGACCCTGAGCGGGTATCAAAAGCTTACACACCTGACAGCGAGTGGCGTAACCGCAACCTTGTTCATCAATGGTCGTGAAGAAATTGTTGCATTTCTTACTGCCAAATGGCAAAAGGAGCACCAGTATAAACTTAGAAAAGAATATTGGGCGCACACAGGCAATCGCATTGCCGTCCGTTTTGAGTATGAATACCACGATGATCACGGCCAATGGTGGCGTGCTTATGGCAACGAAAACTGGGAGTTTGATGAAAACGGTTTAATGCGCAAACGTTTTGCCAGCATCAACGATCTGGCTATCCTGTCTTATTTTTTGGGAATAATTGGTAAACCTTTGGGATAAATGTACAAACCTCACGCACCGTACACCCTGTACCTTTGTGCAACAAAATAAATAAAAAATGGCAACGAAAATCAATATTAAAAGCCTGCCTATTGGATACCAGTCAATCATTTCTAATGGGCGGCATGCTATTGTGGGCGATGAGCCCATCACCAGTAAAGGCACTGATCTGGGATTTTCTCCCGAAGATCTGATTTTGTCTGCGCTGGCATCCTGTAAAGTTTCCACCGTGCGTTTCATCGCACGAAAAAAAGGTTGGGATGTGCGCGACGTAGACGCCCAACTCGAATTAGTGGTAAAACGTGGCCCAGATCGCTCGCTCTCCTCTCAGGTGAAGGTTGCCATTCAGATAGAAGGTGATCTCACGGATGAGCAACGCGTTGAATTGCTCCGCGAAGCGGACAATTGCTATATCCATCGCATGATAAAAGGAGAGTGGAATATAGAAAATGCTATTCCGGCATTTGAAGAAACCCTGGAAACAGAATGAAACAGCTATCTCGTTGGAAAACATCTGGTGGGAGTACCGACAATGTTCTGAGGAATACTACCTTTTCGGCAACTACTTTGTAACCTGGCTCAATGCTAAAAAATGCGATACGAATTTTATGACCCAGCCTCCGGAGGGAAAATTTTAATGTCGGCGGGTGAATCAGATTTTGCCCGCTATTTTTTCCGTGAACGCGACAAACAATTTAATGCCATTATATGGAACCAGGGGGCAGCTCAATCGCTTACAATTGATGAAATGGATTTTACCATTCCGGAAAACTCCTTTTTCACGCTTAATGTGAGCCATTCTTTCCGGCTGGAACGGTCAGAGGATACTATAATTTGGCAGTTTAACAAGGAATTTTACTGCATAGTGACGCATGATGCCGAAGTTAGCTGCACCGGGTTGCTCTTCTACGGCTGGCGCGAGGCGGAACCCATCTTTTTGGATGATAAGGAGACACGGAGTTTTGGTATACTTGCAGAAGTATTCAAAGAGGAATTTCAAAACCGGGACAACATACAGGTTGAAATGTTAAGGGTTTTGTTGAAGCGTCTTATTATCAAACTAACCCGTTTGGTAAAAATGCAAGCTGGTACTGATAGATTAAGCGTGCATGAGCTTGATATGGTTAGACAGTTCAACATGTTGGTAGAAAATCATTATAAGAAATTGCACCAGGTACAGGATTATGCTGCGTTGTTACACAAATCGCCCAAAACACTAAGTAACCTCTTTACCAAGTATAGCGAAAAGAGTCCCCTTCAAACCATCAGCGACCGCATCTTTTTGGAAAGTAAGCGGCTTTTGCTTTATACCAATAAATCGTCCGGAGAAATCGGGTTCGAACTTGGCTTCGAAGAGCCGGCGCATTTCAGCCGTTTTTTTAAAAAAATGGCTGGAGAAAGCCCTTCGGAGTTCAAACGGATCAGTGGGCTGCGTACTTTATCACAGGCTGATACAATACAGGTTTCCTGATCTGGCTTGCATATCCTAAAAGCCCCCGACAGTCTGTTTTTTTGTTGTAAAATACTATAACTTTGCTCAACCGCCAGTTGGAGAATATCTGGTGTAACTTTATGGCAAAAGGATTTTTTACTTTACTAGTACTGGCATTTTCAATGGGCATGGCAAATGCACAGGTATCAAAAACCTCTGAGCTGTTCCTGACTTTAAAGAAGCAGGACAGTATCTTTTTTGAGCGGGGCTTCAACCTTTGCGACCTGGACTATTTGAACCAGGCCACACACGCTGATCTGGTATTTTATCATGACCAGGGCGGTGTTCAGAACAAGAGCGTTTTTTTGGAAAACACTAAAAAGTATATTTGCTCAGACCCCGGGAAAAAGCCCATCAGAAAGGTGGTGGAAGAAAGTCTGGAGGTATTTCCCATGTATGAAAACGGCGTCTTGTACGGAGTGATACAAACCGGCATACACGATTTTTATATCAGGGAAAAAGAGAAAGCGGATGTTCATACCAGCAGAGCAAAGTTTATCCATTTATATCTATTGGAGGATGGAAACTGGGTGCTTAAGGAAGTGATGAGTTTTGATCATAAATGAGGGTGTCTCATAAGTCATTTTTACCGCGGAGGCGCGGAGGCGCAGAGGCGCAGAGGGGCGTTTACCGCAGAGAGGCGCGGAGGGACGTTTGCTAAACAACATCTCCTCTCTGCGTCTCCGCGCCTCTGCGGTAAATCCGGAATCTTCAACATTCGCTCTTTTTTAAATAGCTTTGCCACAGGTATCTTCCTGCAAACACTCTTAGCGCAAATTAACTTTCTCCATGACCGCCTTTTCATGCCACTCCAACCGGAGCCTAGCCGGCATTTTGTCTGTGGCGCTCCTCCTGCCTGTTTTTCAGTTACTCACGCTTACCCGCGCTCAGGCGCAAACCGGACTTTGGTCTGAGGTTTCCCTGCGGAGTTTGCCGGAAAGCACAGATTTGACGCCTCAACTTCCCAGTCTTGATAAAGGTATGTTGCTTCAGTTAAATGTGCAGGCTATGCAGGCACGTTGCGCAACTGCACCCGCCGAATTTACCCGATCAAATACAGACGCAGGGGTGATAGAACTGCCGCTTCCGGATGGCAGCTTTCAAACATTCCAAATCCTGGAAAGTCCGCTGATGGAACCTGCCCTGGCAGCCAGGTATCCGGACATTAAAACCTATTTACTGAAAGGTATTGACGACCCCCTTGCCCGCGGCCGCCTGTCGGTTAGCCCGGATGAATGTGGCGCTTATTTTACCTCCCATCAGTTTGATCAGGAGGTGATGATCCGTAAGGCGTTTAAAGACGATCCGTTCACCTACCTGACCTATTGGGCAAAAGATCATCCGGAGCAGACGGTTAGTTGCATGCGGGAAAATACCCTGGATAAAAGGGAGAATGCAGAACGTTTGCTAAACGCCGGCCCTAATGAAACCGGCGATGTATTGCGGGTATTCCGGCTTGCCATGACGATTCCGGGAGCGGTTTCAGAAGCTTCTGGCTGGGATACCAAAACGAAAGCCATGTCGGCACTGATTGCCTTTTTAGGCCAGCTAAATCATATTTATGAGCGCGATCTTGCGGTTCGGTTCGTGCTGCCCGAAGAGCAGGACAAACTGATATTTGTGGATGCCGATACCGACCCGTTTACGGCTACAGGCGGAGGAGAGGCCGCCAATGAAAATCTAATGGTCATCAACCAGTTGATCGGCCTGGAAGGCTATGATGTGGGGCTGATTTTTGTGACTGGCGGCTGCTGTGCGGCCGGAAAACCAGTGGTTTGCAGTGACTATAAAGCCTGGAATTTCTCTGCTTTTTGGAGTCTGACGGTTACGGCCCACGAAATAGGGCACCAACTGGACGCCGACCATACCTGGACCAGCTGCGGCCCCTCGAACAATGGTCAATTCGGCACCAATGAATATGGGTCAGGCACTACCATCATGTCGTACTCCGGATTATGCGGGGTAGATAATATCGAGCCTACCGGCGATCGGGATTACTTCGGGGTGTATTCCCAGATTCAAATGACCAACCACATATTGGCCAGAACCTGTTACAAAACCCTGGAAACCGGGAATCATATCCCCGTTTCCACCATCCCTGCCGGCGGTTTTTATATTCCGGTTTCTACCCCTTTTGAGCTCGTTGGCTCCGCTACCGACGAAGATGGAGACCAGCTGACTTATTCCTGGGAACAAACTAACATCCGGAATATAGACTTTACTTCTTCTACGATTTCCATTCAAACGCCGCCAACGCCGGCAGACGGCAATGTTCCCATCACCAGGCTGTTCAATCCGGTGGCATCGCCTGTTCGTACCATCCCACAACTCGCTGATCTTTTATCCAATACCTCCACGGTTTATGAGCGACTGCCAACTTATTCGCGCAACCTCAAATACCGGATGTATGTGCGGGATAATCACCCGGGCGCGGGAGGCACCACGCATCAGGAACTAAGTTTTGAGGTGGATGGCACGGCGGGGCCGTTTCTCGTTACAGCCCCCAATACCTGCGTAAGCTGGCAGGCCGGAAGCAGCCAAACCATTACCTGGGATGTAGCCAATACCACCAACAACCTGGTGAACTGCCAGGAGGTAAAAATCAGTCTTTCCCTCGACGGCGGGTACAACTATGCCTATGTATTGGCCGCCGCTACCCCCAACGACGGCTCCGAAACCATCACCTTGCCAGCAGGCATCTGCTCCAATAAATCCAGAATCAAAATAGAGGCAGTAGGCAATATCTTCTTTGATATTTCCAACGAGAACTTCAGCATTGAAGAAAATGGCGGGTCTGTGGTGAAATCAGTTGCGCTACAATTAGACAATCCCGGAGAGCGCGTACAGGTACAAAATGCGTCGCTTGGTAATTTTGGAACCAACGATTTCACCATGGAAATGTGGATCAAAACCACGAATCAGAATGCGGCGCTGATCAGTAAAAGAGGCATTTGCAATTGCGATAACTTCTGGAACCTTTTTCTGGATCAGGGCAGGCTGATTGTGGAGTTTTCCACTTCCGGCAATTGCGATAATTATTTTTATTACATGACCAATGACAACACATTGGGCAATGGAAACTGGCGGCATATAGCCCTGGCGCGTCAAAACGGGATTCTTTCTGTGTATATAGATGGCCTATTGCAAAACACACTGGGATCTTCTCAAAATTTTGATAATCAGACGCCAATCAATATTGGTAACAATATCTGTGGCCAGAATTTTACAGGCAATATGGATGAAATACGCATCTGGAGTATTGCCCGTTCGGCGGCAGAAATCAATGCGAACAAAAATTGTAGTTTAACTGGTAATGAACCAGGATTGCTGGCATACTACGATATCCTGTTACAGGATTGTGGCGGTTGTTCGGAAAATGCCTTTCAATATACAGATAAAACGCCCAATGCCAATCATGGTATCCTGCAAAATGGCGCAGGTTTCAGCCTTTCTACCGCAGATATTGATCAATGTTCCGGTTGCGTCTATGGCAGTTTTACGATAGATCAATTTCCGGTTGCACAATCCGTTTTTGCTGGCGACACCGCTACCTTCTTTCTGAGCGCAACGGGCGATAATCTGTCCTATCAGTGGTATCAGAGCCTCGATGGCGGCCAGACATTTACGGAAATTAATGGCGCCACAGCGCCGGTTTATAAGGTTAAAGCAGTGGCCTCGCAAAGCGGCAGACTGTTTACCTGTTATGTTTCCAACGCTTGTACCTTGGAACAAACGGCGCCGGTTTCACTTACACTTTTTTGCGGCACACCGGCCTTGAGCAGCATCACTGGTCCGGCAGAGCCTTGTGTCAACAATTACTTCACTTATTTTGTAGCGCCCAATCCGGATATAGCCAACTGGAGCTGGACCGCTCCCGCAGACTGGCAGGTAAGCGTTACAGGCAACATGCTTTTTGTGAAAGCTGGCCAGCTTGCAGGGAATATTAGTGTAAGCGGAACGGATTTTTGTGGCCAAATAACGCCTGTTCAAACCCTCGCTGTGTCGCCGGTATTAGTGGGCATAACGGCTCAGCCGGTTTCTCTGAGCGTATTGCAGGATCAGCCCGCTACTTTCAATGTGGCGGTATCCGGCGGATTAAATACCACTTACCAATGGCAGGAAAGCACTAATGGCGGCATTTCGTTTGCAAACATTGCAGGCGCCAATGCGGATACATACACCTTGCCTGCTGCCTTACTGGATCATGATGGCCGCTTATTCCGTTGTATTTGCACCAACAATTGCCTGGTGGATACCACAGAGGTAGCTGCCCTGGAAGTAACCTGTACCACTTCTGCGCCAGCTATGCCTGCCGATATAGCCGGCGGTTTGGCTATTTGTCAGGATGCATCCGTTTATTATTCCATTACCCCCGTACCGGGCGCCGACAGTTATCAGTGGGCCCTGCCGCAGGGTTGGACCGGCGCATCTACCGGCCTCGAAATCCTGGCAACAGCCGGGAGCACCGGGGGCGCCATACGGGTGCGGGCGGTGAATGGATGCGGCATTTCAGAAGAACAAATCCTACCCGTATCCGTCAAATCAGACCCGTGCAAAAGAGCCATACATTTTGATGGCGACGATGATCACCTGGCCATTGCTCAAAATGGTCAGGAACTGAACGGCGATCTCACGATTTCCTTCTGGATTAAGCCGGATGTTTTACCGGGCGACCAGACACTGATTTACAATGGCCGTGAATTCATAGTGTTGCTTAGCAATGGCCGCATCCGTTACAAACATTCAGATAATTGTTGCGGGTACGATAATGTGGTAGATTTCCATTTTTCAGGCATACTTGAAACAACTGCCTGGCAACACGTTTCCATTATTCGTTCTGTCAGCAACCGAACGGTGGATTTTTACCTCAACGGGGTGTGGAAGGAGCAAAGGACCTACGAGACTTACCAGGCTCCGCCTGGCAAGAGCGATGTTGATATGATTATCGGCGCGGGCAAAAATGGTGAATGGTTGCCCTATAAAGGCGCCCTGGATGAAATCAAGCTCTGGAATGTAACCACCAGTGCCGAAGACCTGTTGCAGGAGGTTTTGTGCGAGCCTTTGGGCGATGAGCCTGGATTAATGGCTTATTATTCTTTTGAGTTTGGTCAGCCATATGGAGATAATCAGAACATACAGGTCTTTTCCAATGCAGCTACGGCTTATGGAGAAGCTCAGATTAGAAATTTGGCCATGAAAGGCGTTGCATCCAATGTGGTTTCCGGCGATCAGCCTCCTATTGGATTTATGGACGAGGATGCCGACGGGTACGGCGGCGCGGCGGTAGGTTGTGGGTTTGAAGGTACCATTGTAACCAACGCTTTGGATTGCGACGATGCCAATGCGGCGGTTAATCCCGGCGTATTGGATTTGTGTAATGGTTTGGATGATGATTGTAATGGCCAGATTGATGATCTGCAATACACCTTTACCGGAAGTGGATTACCAACGACCATTGGCGACATTGGCACCTTTACCTCAACCCGTTTGGTAAATGTTCCGATCACCGAAATCCTGGATATAAACTTACTCCGACTCAACATAACCCATACCTGGACGGCCGATCTGGTAGTAGTGTTAAGAAGTCCGAATGGCACAGAAGTGCAATTGCTTCAGGGATTGTGCGGAGACAAGGACGACATATTGCTGAACTTTGACGACGACGCGGTTGCTGATTACGGACAAATACCTTGCCCGGCAACCGACAATGGCTGGTATAAGCCGCAATTCCCCCTTGCTGCCTTTAACGGAGAAAATCCGAACGGCATTTGGACCCTGACGGCCACCGATGTTGAAGCGCCGGATGCAGGCACCCTGAACGATTGGGCTATTGATTTTCCTGAGCCATCCTTCGCCTGGTATTCGGATGCCGATGGCGATGGCTTTGGTAACCCTGCCCTGGTGGTTCAATCACCATGCAGCCTGCCGGGTTTTGTAGCGAACAACCTGGATTGCGACGATACCAATGCAGCCATCAACCCGGCAGCGGAGGACGTATTGAACGGGCTGGACGACGATTGCGACAGCATGATAGACGACAGCATTTCGGTTGGGGTATTGGATCAATGGGCTGAAGTACGGTTTGCGCTGATGCCTAATCCGGCTGATAAGTATTTGGATTTGATACTTTCCGGTGAAAAAAATGCCGTTGGCAGTGTGGTATTGATAAACCAGGCCGGGCAGGTGGTATTAAGCCAGCAGGTAACGATAGCTCCCGGCGGGCAAGTCCGGCTGGGCATTGAGCAATTGCCACAGGGGATGTATTATGTGAGGCTTATACGGGAGGATGGCGTTTCCGGCGGGGAGGCATTTGTGCTTCAGCGGGGGTAGGAACGATGAACGATGGTACGATGGACGATGGTACGATGGCACGATGGACGATGGGACGATGGCACGATGGACGATGGGATTGCGTGGGTATTTATGATAAAGTGGATTGTCATCCCGGGAACCGGGACCTACACAAGCCCGGATACTCACAATTTTCTATGGCCAGGGATAATCTCGTAATTCGGCTTGTGTAGTTCCCCCTTTCGGGGGATGACAACTCACTTTGCTAAAAATACCCACGCAATCCCATCGTGCCATCGTCCATCGTTCATCGTACCATCCTGCCGGATGTTCAGCAGAAAAAAATAACCAGGCATACGACCATATGAATCAGGAACAATTTCATCAATACTACGAAAACGAGTCGGAGCGGTTTTACGAGTACTTCTCCCGGCTGACAGAAGCGGATCTCCTCAGTTTGATCAACGACCCCAACGAATCCCGGTTTCATATCTGGGAAGGGCGCGATAATTATCAGATTTGGCGCGCTTTTCAAACCCGGGGCAGTGTCCAGTCTATCCGGCCGCTTTATGGCATTGTGAGCAACCTGAAGTACCCCTACCTGGTACGCTATCATGCCTGCGAGGCTTTGTTCAAGCTGGCCCAACTAACCGATGAAGGTTTCAAAGGAGAGGTGCAATACGGACTCAATGCCGAAAGGCAGCCGGTGGATCAGCAACTGGCGTTCCGGCGATTGGGAGAGGTATTGGGGATTGGGTAAGGGGGTACAAAAAAATCTCTTCAAAAAAATACACACTTTAAAACAAGCTCATGAGCAAAATTATTTCGTTTATGCATGTGTCATTGGACGGTTTTGTGGCCGGACCAAACGGAGAACTCAACTGGGTTACGGTGAATGAGGAGATTTTTAATCACGTTGAAAAGCGGATAAGTCAGGGCAATGCAGCCTTGTATGGGCGCGTAACCTATGAGATGATGGAAAGCTACTGGCCCACTGCGGCAGACAAGCCGAATGCCAGCAGCCACGACATAAATCATTCGAAATGGTACAAGACCGCACATAAAATTGTACTCTCCAAAACAATGGAGGGCATAAACAAGCCAAACACAACGGTAATCAGCGATCCTCTGGCAGACAGCATCCGGAGTATTAAACAATCGCATAGGGAGGACAACCCGGAAATTCTGCTGTTTGGCAGCCCTACCGCCACACATGCATTGATGCAGCAGGATTTGATTGATGGGTATTGGCTGTTTGTGAATCCGGTTATTCTTGGACAGGGCATTCCCCTGTTTACGAACATGAAGGAAAAAGTCAAGCTCAAGCTCTTGACTACAAAAACCTTTGATTGCGGAGTAACGGAATTGAATTATTGGGTGGATCGGGGCTTTTAGACCTCGTAGGTTTTTATACCTCGTAGGTTTTTTAAACCTACGAGGTATAAAGAAAATCCTATATCATCATCATAAAAAACAAACCAATGCACAAGCTTGCTACTTTCCTGCTCACCTGCTTCACTGTTTCGTTTGCTTACGCACAAACGGTCAAAGAATTGTACAATGAAAACAAATACGATGAACTCGTCAAGTATGAGCAAAAAGCTGATGCTCTGACAGGGGAAGAATTGTATATGGTAGGCCTCGCTTTTTATGAGCGTCAAAATGATGAAAAAGCTATCGAATTTTACGATAAGGCAATAGCTAAAGGGATAGAAGGCGGAAATGTTTACTTCTACAAAGCGATTTCACTTTGTTATATGAAAAAATATGATGAAGCGATGAAAGCTGTGGATATATCCCTGGAAAAAGAACCTGAAAACCAATTATTTATGAACCAAAAAGGGCTCATTTACAGGTATCAGGGAAATGAAGACAAAGCGCTGGCATTTTTTGAAAAGGCCACCAAAATGCCCAATATTTCCGGCGAACCATTCTTTTGGATTGGCTACATCTATCATGGCAAACAAGACTTTACAAAAGCCTTGAAATGCTACTACGTTGCGGCCGACAGTATTTCCCGCAACAACTACTATTATGGAGAAACGTTCAAAAGCATTGGTCAATTGGAATTTTCGTTTACAAAAAATTACGCAAAATCTGCCAGCGCCTATGTACAAGCAATTGAGGCAGACCCTGAAAATTACGAACTCTATTATAAGTTGATGAAATCCTATAACGCAGCAAAGCAATATACCCAGGCAGACAGTGTTTTTGCAGTAGTTAAGGCAGCCTTTGAGCAAGGCAAACTTCCTAAAGAAGACATGGAAATCAAAACGGTGGCCGTAGCCCAGTTTGACTGGAACGGACAATCGGCAGTGGTGAGGAGATCTCTTGTAGATCCCAAAGAAAGCCTGGATGTATCCTATAAAGTTTTTCTGCTTGGAAAGAATGGAAGCGGAATTGAAAGGCGTTTCCTGGTAGAAAAAACCATACAGTTTGAAAAAGACGGCGCCAAACATCTGCTTTGCGAGCAGGATAAAAAAACCGGCGATCACCTCACCTATCCCTATGGCTGGTCGACCGACGCTATTCCGCTGGAAGACCTGGAAAAAGCAGTAAAATTGGTTTTGGATGGCAAAATGACGTACAGCGCCAAATCTAATTTTGGGAACAAATAGTCTGTGTCTGACTCAATGAAATTCGATAAGTAAATATCCCCTACACCACTGACACCCTATGCTAATCTATCTATGCATACTTTTTGGCTTGCCCAGCATCTTTCTGGCCCTGGAGTTCATCAGTTTCCTGTTTACAGGCAGGCGCTTGTATAGCAAGCCTCAAATACTGATACTGGAAATAGCTGGCATGCTGTTTCTGCCTTTGTTTTACCTGGGCTTTTTTGATGAGTCGGCAAACGACTGCTGTTCAGACAGTGCCACCTTTTCCCCGGAGCATAAGCCAACTATTTACCTGCTGATTTTTCTATGCATAGCTGCTTACTTTTACTCCAGTTTAAAGGATAGAATAACGAGTCCAGTGGTAGAAGTACTGATCAATGTGCTGTTGTTGTTCGGGTTTGTATTGAACATATTCATAGGCATTCATATTGGCGATATTTATTGGCTTTTTGGGAACATCCCGGTTGGAATACTGCTGCTTTTAAGACTGATAGAAAACCATCATTTATTTCTGGAACACCATCAAATTCACACCATTGAGCCGGACAATTTTTTTGAAAAAGCAGCCTGGAAGATCCTTACCCTGCATCCATGGCTAAAGATCCCAGTGCTGTTTCTATTATGCCTGCCTGTTTTTACCGTCATCACCTCGCTGCTAATGCTTTTCGGGCAGAAGCCTGATGCTATTGTGCGGGCATTTACAGACACCTATAAACACGGTTTTTCGCAGCTCGATCATTTGTGCAATAACGTAGCATGTGGTAACCATTTTTTGTGTTCTGTGGCTGCAAACGGACATAAACAAGTGGTAAAACCCATCCGCTATGGCGAACGCAACGGCCATAAGATCATTTGTAACCGGCAACTTTTGATTGCCAATGCCTTTGAAGAACTCATTCAGGAAAAAATGCCCCGGTCGCACAGGTATATCCGCAGTCAGTACAATAAAGTGGGCAATGTTATTCACCGCCATTATCACCTGTTCAGCCACAAATGGTTGTCAGATTGTATTTACCTGCTGATGAAACCACTGGAATTGGTTTTTCTGATTACTTTGTATACTTTTGACCAAAAGCCTGAGAACAGAATTGCCCGGCAGTATGTGAGGAGGTGGGATAGGGGATCGGACTTTCTCCTACTGAACAATTGATATATACAAAAATGTGAGGTTTAAGGGAAGGGAACTAATGGAGGAAGCATTTGGTGTAAGTAGGGTGTTGGAGAATAAAAGCAATTTAACTACTTTTGCATAAGGCTTGACCTTTCAGCAATAACGTTCAATGTCTTAATTATTACGCGAGAACATGGATTTTAAAAATTTGAGAATAAAAAATTTTAAATGCTTCGATGAAGAGGGCTCGACTATTGAAACGCTTAAACTAATAAATGTAATTATTGGCAAAAACAATAGTGGGAAAAGCTCTGTAATCGATGTTTTCAAGTTTATTGCCAATGGCGAACAATCCTTCTTTACAAATAAACGGTTTGGAAGGAGCCCTGTATTAGAATTTGAGCAAATCATTACCGAAGAAGCTGTTAGAGAATTCATTACTGAACATAGAAAAGGCAATAATGGGTACTTGATAACTGGTCTAAGTTTTGTAAATTCTGAAATCACGTGCCAAATTAATCAACAAGGAAAAATCTTACCAAATATTAATTACCAAACAACATCAGAAGCGGCCATCTTTTTACAGGATTTTTTTACAATAAATAAAATATCCATAAGTGTCAAAAAATTCAAACACATAAGCGCAGAAAGAGACATACTAAAAGAGGCTAATTCCTTAGATTTTTCAGTTAAAGAAAATGGCATAGGCGCTACAAACTTTATTCAAGAAATTATAAATAGAGATATTTATGACAGTGATTTAATAGAAAAGACACTTTTAATTAATTTAAATAAAGTACTAAACCCTGATATTAATTTTTCAAGGATCCTTGTTCAACAAGACGAAAAAAGGCACTGGGAAATTTTTTTTGAAAGCGTAGATGACGGCAGAGTACCACTTTCAAAAATGGGAAGCGGGGTTAAAACCGTCTTGCTAGTCCTTATTTTACTTCATGTTATACCTGCAATTGAAGGATTAAAACCATCAGATTATATTTTTGCATTAGAAGAGTTAGAGAACAATTTACATCCATCTTTACAAAGGAGGCTTTATCGATATATTTATGACTTTGCGATTGAAAATAATAGTATATTTTTGTTGACAACTCATTCAAATATTGTAATTGACATGTATAATTCTCTTGAAGAAACTCAAATATTGCACATTGTTAAAAATGAAAATAAGACTATTATTAAATCCACTCTGAATGTACACGCACTAAATAATATCCTAGAAGATTTGGATGTTAGAGCCAGCGATATTTTACAGTGCAATGGTATAATATGGGTTGAAGGCCCTAGCGACAGGATTTATATAAATAACTGGATAAAAATTATCGATAAAAATTTGATAGAAGGTTATCATTATTCAATCATGTTTTATGGAGGAAGGTTACTCTCTAATTTAACCTTTGACTATGAATTAATCAACAAAGATTTAATTCCTTTACTAAAACTTAATAAAAACTCTTTTGTCGTTATTGATCGTGACGGAAAAAAAATCAACCCTGAACTTAATGAAACGAAACTAAGAATCCAAAGTGAAATTGGAGAAAATAGGGCTTGGATTACCAAAGGAAGAGAAATTGAAAATTACATTTCAAATGATGCTATTCAGAAATGGCTTAATACTGAATACTCTATTAGAGAGACCTTTGATAATGACATAAATTTAAAACTAGAAGATAGTCTACACAAAATAGACAAATCAAACGAGATTAAATACAATCTTAATAAAAACAAATATGCAAGTGAAATCATAAAACATATTGATGAAAACAATTTTGACACCCTCGACTTAAAATACAACCTGGAATTAATAATTTCAGCAATAAAAAAATGGAACAAAATGTAACCAAACTCCGAAATCATTCAGCACAATTTCTAATTCATCATGCAACAACGCTTCATCCTAATCCTCGCCATCTCCCTCATACCTGCGAAAGTAGATACCATTGACTACTTGCATGTGTACTACAATCACTTTGAGTGAGACGCTCAGTAAAATCACCCTGCTGATTCATATAGATCTCACCGGCTCGCGTAAAATAGTTTTCAAATCTTCCGGTGCGGTTTTCCGAAAATCAGAGAGGTAAATTTCATGGTGAAGTCCATTTTTTACCAGGCCATTTGTGGCAGAAAACTCCATGATTTTTTGCAGCGTAACAGGCTCATCTGTATAAGGCCCGAGGTGCAGCATCTGGATACATTTTCCCTCTGTCAGGGTAAAAAACTGAACGCGCTCTGCTCCGGGTATTTTTTTCTTTGAGGCCACCGACGCTGCCGCTGCTTCAACCATCTTTAAGTCTACAAAATCCGGCATCCGCAACAATAATCGGTATTCCCAGGCTTCGCGGGGTACTTTTTGAGGGGCTTCTGCAGGGGTAATTGCCCCGAATACCTTTTCATCAAACCACCAGAGTCCTTCCAGTTTTGGTACGCTGAAGTCTTTACCCAATGCCTTGCAGGCAAATTTGATGGCATAAGCCACCGGATAGAGTTTCTGTATATCTGCCGAAAATGCCTCGCCGGAGGGATCGCCTTTGCCACAGATAGAAATATATCGGGCTGACTCTATTTCTATGATTTCCGGCTTTGTTTTGGCAGAGTAATAAGGTTTGAATTGCTTGATCAGGTCAATTTTTTCCATTATTTGGGTGGTTATTGTTGTGCAAATGTCCACATGTTCACTGTCAACCCTATGTCAGTTCATCGCAGGAGTTGGGGTAAAAAGTCAATACCCTCAGCGCCCTCAAGGTATTCCATCGACTGGGCTGCCCCGGCTTTTCCATATCGAAATGCACAGCGCCGGGGTGTTTGGCTTGCAGGGGCCATCGTCCATCCGATCTGCGTTTGTTGCAAAGCAATTGCAGGGCATCTGCCATTCTGTGATCATAGGGCCGTTTTACCTGTCGGAAATAATCCAGCGCGCGCAGGATATCGTATTTCCAACGACTGGGCCAGGAGAGCATAGTCATCCTGGGATCAATAATCGCACCTGTTTTATCCGATTTAAACAACCGGTGCATCAGGATAAACTCCTGGCCGGTGGCGGCTGCAGCCTGCAATTCCGGTAGGCGGTAGGTATAGCCATTTTGCTCGTATTCCAAAATCCCTTCCAATACCGAAATGGTGGAATGCAGCGAACTATGTACACAACCCTGACGGTTCGATTGGCAATTAAAACCGCCGTCTGCCACCCGTTCCCGGAGCAAGAAATCTACGATAGAGTGCAGTTCGGTCTCTGCAGCGCCAAAATAACAGGCAAAATTTAAGAACATTCCGTTCACACACACATCACTTCGCCTGGTAGAGCCGATGGGCAGGACACCTCCATCAGGGCCCTTTTCGGCTTGGAGTACCTTTGCAATAGTCTGGCGGACTTCAGGCACTCCCGGCGATATTTGCAGGTTTTTCAGGTCGAGCAGCGTGTAATGCGTGGAAATCCACTTGGGTTGGTAATAATCCTGCCCCCAGCCGCCGTTGGGGTTTCTTTGGTCCAGGAAAGCTTTGCCCCAACCTTCGGCTTGGATGCGTTGCTGCAGATGGTGCAAGGTTTTTCCCTGGAGATCGCGATGTGCTTGATACTGAATGGCCACATCGCCTTCCAGCAGCCATGGAAGGAGAGTATGTATATCCATGCGTTCGTGGCAGATAAGAGCGTGTTTAAATTTCCATACCTGAGCTAAAGCTGAAAAATTTAATTTTAGATAAGGCACATTTTGCAGGCGTAGCCGGCAGTTACGATGAAAAAATGTATCGCAATATAAAATGAAATTTTGCGCTTGCAGCCAGGCGATGGAATTTTAAACACGCTATAAGGCAAAGAAATGGCGTTTTTGCCAGGCGGTGGATGATGCTGGTCAGGAGAGGTCGTGATTTTTCGCGGAGTCAAAGAATTTCCTTTATGTTTGTATCATTAATCAAACACAACCTAAACGAAAGCGCCCTAATCTGTTTTTATTAATCCATATTCAACCCACATCATGCAACAACGCTTCATCCTAATCCTCGCCATCTCCCTGCTTGCCATACCTGCCAAAGCAGATACCATCGACTACTGGCATGTGTACTACAACAACGCAAGGGTCAAAGCCTTTAACGCTTATACCAAAGGCGAACTCAGGCTGCGCATCAGCGACATTAAAAAATCTGACTCACTGGCCATACGCTACTTCAGGGATACACCCTGCGCCCAATGCGAAACAATCCTGACTATTGAAGATAAAAGCAGCAGGCAAATTGCTCAGGCCTACGGACTTGGCACTGCACAGGCCATTAAAATACCTGTTTCCAACCTGTTGCAGGATCAGCTACATTATGGAGAAAAGGATTTCAAGGTGTTTTATCAGGAAAATTTACCCCTGCAGAAACGACAAAGGGTATTTCTTTTTACTATAAAATTGGAGTGAAAAACCTGGGGGTTGGTGGTATTATCTTCAGGCCTACAAGGTTTTTAGAAACCTAGGGTATGTATACAAGTTGCTTTAAGGGGCAGAGCCCCGGAAATATTTGTAGCCATAAAATGGATTTAAGGAGCGGAGGTGCAGCGCACCGGCATCATTTGGCAACCTCGTAGACAAGAAGTAATGAGATAATTGGTTAATCATGCCGTGTAATTTGACATTAGTTCACCAGCCTGGCATTGTTACTTTTCTTTTTGCTTGCCCAAAAAGAAAAGTAACCAAAAGAAAAAGGGTCCCGAGTACTCGGGAGCAAAGCCAACGACCTACGGGGATTGCGCTGATTTTTAACCGCAGACCGTCGTATTTAGCATCATCGTGCTGTACTGCCGGTTAAAAAGAAGGCGCTCCCTCCTTACGTCGAGACCATCCCCTTCGGTCGGGCTTGCCTCGCAGACGGCGGGGGCCTGAGCATGGGATTAGTGCGGTGTTAAGACTCATGATACTTGTACACATACCGTAGGTTTCCAAAAACCTTATTGGTCTGAAGACTATACAATCGGCATTCACCAGAATTACACAAAAAACTACAACCAGATAACCATGCCACGCCTGCTCACCGCTCTGATTTTTCTATCCTTAATCAATGCCGCATCAGGCCAAAATGCTTTGACCAAAACGATAACAGGCAACATCAGGGTTATGTTCTTTATGACCGGCGTAAAAACCTATGACAGCTACGTCACAGTGAAAGGAACAGACGCCAAAGCAGCCATCGACTCCAACGGTAATTTCATACTGACCGAGCTCCGGGAAGGTCAGAATACACTACAGATTCATCTGTGGCAGAATACACTGATCAAAGACACCACCTTAACCATACAACATGACTTGCCAAACTTCTCGTACCATCTTTACTTTGACTATGAAGTAAACGAATACAAGGCCTTTTATGACATTCACTATGGTCAGCCTAAATTATTGATTGCAGGCGGCGATGCTCCAAGTATTCAGGTTGGACAAGAAAAATTTGAAGCTAAATTCGGAATTACTTACTATAATTACGGTTGCTTATCACCTGCCGACTATTGCCTGAAAGCCTATAACCAGGCTATATTTAACCACCTAAACCAGACACATGGCAGGGCTTGGAAAAAAGAAGTCAGGAAAGATGTGTTTGGACTAAAAAAACGTCGATAATTTAAACACAAAACTCTACTCATGAAAAACATCAGCAGCATCCTATCCCTGCTTTGCCTGTATCTTCCACTGCAAGCCGCTACCCTGCACATCGGAAGCGGGCAACCCTACCCTGATTTGATGTCGGCGGTAAATGTGGCCCAACCCGGCGACACCCTGCTCCTGCACGCGGGCGTATACGCGGGCGGACTCACCATAACCAACCTGAAAGGCACACAAAATCAATGGATTACCATAAAAAACGCCCCTGGCGCCAGCGTCATTTTTGAAGGCGGCAGCAATGCCATTTATTTCATTGAACCGGCTTACCTGCATATTTCAGGACTGATTTTCCAGCATCAAACAGGCAATGGCGTAAATACCGACGATGGCGGCACTTACGACACCCCCGCACACCACGTTATTTTTGAGCAATGTATCTTCCGTGACATAGCGGCTGCTGGCGACAACGACTTGCTGAAACTATCAGGACTTGACTCCTTCGAAGTGCGAAATTGTTCGTTTCTAAACGGCGCGGGCGGAGGCAGCGGCATAGATATGGTGGGTTGTCATTACGGCAAGATTATCAGCAGTTACTTTGAACGCCTGGGTACCAACGCCATTCAATGCAAAGGCGGCAGTGAATACTTGCGTATAGAGGGTAATTATTTCCAAACCTCCGGTGGCCTGGCAACCCTGAATATCGGCGGCAACACTGACCTCGCGCTTTTCCGGCCAGATACCGCCCATTTTGAAGCTGCGCGGGTGCAGGTTTATGCCAACATCATCATTGGCACCATGGTGCCGGTAATTTACACAGGTTCCGTGGAAGTAGATGTGGCCAACAATACCATTTATATGCCGGATCTACTTGTTATGAGGATTTTACAGGAAAACGTAGACCCCAACCGCTTCCTGCCTTGTGGCAACAATTGGTTCCGCAATAACATTGTGTATTTATCATTTAGCAATATTCCTGATCCAATTATAGGCCCGAACACCGCCCCGCAAACGTTTACTTTTTCCAATAACCTTTGGTATGATAAAGATAATACCAGTTGGAATGGACCAGACCTGCCCGTCGTGGAAACCAATCAAGTGCTCAATCAGGATCCATTACTGACCAACCCGGAAAACAACGATTTTTCCATTCCTGCCAACAGTCCGGCAGCCGGCAATGGCCTGTACCTGAGCGGACTAACTCTTGATTTTCAACAGCAACCCTTTGCCAATCCCCCTTCAATAGGCGCCGTTGAAGCAAATACAGCCTCAGGTTTGCAGCAGCCGGAAGAACTGCCACTCACTGTTTTTCCCAACCCTGCCAGACACACATTCCAATTGATTTTCCCGGCCTCACAAGCCCCCGTGTTTCCCATGCTGGTGCAGATTTCCGACCTCTCCGGACGCCCCGTGTATCAACAAACCATCCATCAGGCATCAGATATGCTCCGCATCGGGCATTTGCCCAAAGGAGTTTACATTGTGCAGGCCGGCAGGTTTGTGGGGAAAGTGGAGGTAATTTGAGATATTGGAGGTCATTTGGGGGGTCATTTGGGAGTCATTTTGGAGGTCATTTGGAGTCATTTTGGAGGTCATTTGGGAGTCATTTTGGAGGTCATTTGGGAGTCATTTTGGAGGTCATTTTGGAGGTCATTTGGGAGTCATTTTGGAGGTCATTTGGGAGTCATTTTGGAGGTCATTTGGGAGGTCATTTAGGGGTCATTTTGGAGGTCATTTGGGAGTCATTTTGGAGGTCATTTGGGAGGTCATTTAGGGGTCATTTGGGAGGTCATTTAGGGGTCAACCCGGTTATATTTGCTTCACCAATATAAAACGCTTATGTCCCAACCCAATATCCAACTGCGTCCGGCCAACATTACAGACTTGCCCATACTACTTCACTGGGACAAACAACAACACGTGATAGACTCCGATCTCGACGAGAACTATGATTGGGAAGTTGAGTTAGCTTACGAACCACCCTGGCGCGAACAACTCATGGCCGAACTGGACGGCAGACCCTTGGGCTTTATTCAAATCATTGATCCGGCCGAGGAAGAAACCCATTACTGGGGCGATGTGCCTGCTGGTCTGCGTGCTATAGACATCTGGATAGGCGCAGCAGAAGATCTGGGCAAAGGATACGGCACCATCATGATGCAACTGGCCCTGGAACGTTGTTTCAAGGACCCTTCAGTTGCAGCCATTCTCATCGATCCTCTGGCCACCAATGTGCGGGCACACCGATTCTACGAGCGCCTGGGCTTTCGTTTCGTGGAACAAAAACGTTTGGGCGAAGACGAAAGTGATTGCTTCATTTATGAGTTGAAACGAAGGGATTGGGGAGGATATTATATTGATTGATGCCCATAACAACGTGCTGAGGCAATACAATCTGCCGTTTGGGCGGGTGTTTACGCCGGAAAAATGGCGGATCGCTACGTGGTGTTGATTAAAAACAATCAGAAAGTATGGGCTGATTTTCGCTCGGGGAAGGTGTTTTGGGAGTGAGCCATAAAATTATCAGTCTATTCTGATAACAATCCTCTGCGATAAACATCTTCAAACTTCAGCTTCAAAATATCGATCAAGTCTGTATCCATAAAATCATAATTATCTGGTATATAAAGGCATACGATCTTTTTGTTAGAATAAATATCTGGAAATTTTGACCTTATTTTATTTCTGTGATACTTTTCCATCACAATTATCGCATCAGCCCATTCCAACAAATCCCTATCAACAACAATCCGTGCATTTCTATCTGTACCCGCTGATTTCACTTCAAATCTATCATCATTTTCATAAATTACCTGAGCAGTTGCACTTCTCATCCGATTGATGGTGCATACAAACAATAATTTCAATTTTTCGGTCATCAGTGATAGGCTAATTTTTATTTTTTTCTGGATGTGGAGAACGGTTGGCTAAATGTCGTAGCGGCGCATAGCTGCTATGAACATTTTATCCTTTGTTAGGTCTCGTTTTTTTTCTTTTTTAGTTCGATTATCATATTTCTATGAGATTCTTTTTTTGCACTTTTTGCCCAATATTCGATGAGTTCATTAATTTCTTTATCAGTAGAATCTAAGCGATAAAACAATGCAGCAGCATTAATTCTATGTAATTCTTCAAAGTTCCCTTCAATTTCTTCTCCTCTAATTGAATAACTTTCATTTCCGTCCTTATCTATTGACAAAACTGCACCATCAAGCATAGGAGACCTGTTTTCTACTCCTCCTCCTCTTGCAATTGATTTAATAAATTCAAGTTTACCTTTAACGGCTTCGGGATAATTTTTTAGCAAAATTCTCAAAATATGCAATCCGTCAATTGGGTCATCATTAGAGTATTCATCAAAAATATTGAGTATTATTTGGGGAATTTTTGGATTATTCGAAATGGTTGAAAGTGACTCTATTGATGGAAAAACGGCTTCGTATCTAAAATTATTTATTTCATTACCAATGTCTGTTACTATTTCATTGGTTTTGATTCCTTCACTGGCAAATCTACATAAAACATCAATTGCTTTATATTGAGTCCAATCATATTCTCCAAACCCTATTGAATATAATGTTGGTATGGCTTTTTCTTTGTAATTATATAAAATTTCAAATATCGAATTTTGACAAATATTCATCCATACTCCAAGTAATCCATATTTACTTGTTTTATTTTTTAGACTTTTGGGTTCAGTTGGATTATTATGAAAATACTTGATTAAACTTTTTGCTCTTTCAAATTCCAATTTTAACGCAACATTTTTAGCAGCCATTTTAAATTGCTCCTCATTCTCAAACTCTTTAGCTACATCAATCAAATAATCTTGCAATTCCAAATCTATACCAAATATCCTAAATATTTTTTTTAACATTTTTGACTTTTTCAAATGTGACCTAACTTAGGTTTCCCGCAACTCCCCCAACACCCTCCATTGCGTGAAAACTCACTTTGTCACTACTTTTCAGCAAACCACCAGTTGCGCAAATCCAACCAGTTTAAACTGGATTCACACAACTGGTTTCCAAAAAAGCAGGAAGAAGCAGCTAAGTTTATTAATCAATTTTTTAAAGTGTAAAAATAGGGCTAAAACTCAAATTTCCAAATCATCCAACGGAAATTCCGCCCCTCCCCCCTTTCGTCCATCAATCCCTAAAACCCGTCGAAAAACCTGATTTCCGGCACATAATGGGCCTAGTTTTAAGCTGCTTTTTGAGCTTTTCCAACAAAAACATCAAAATATGACCGCCATTTTAACAAGCTCGCCCGCCAATAGCCCCTCCATACCTCCCCGGCGCAGCAAAGCCGAACAGGTATTGATTGATTATGTCTTGCAGTTTGCGCCACTCAGCGAGCAGGAAATAGACCAGATTCTTGCCCTGATCAACATTCGCTCCTACAGCAAAGGAAAGGTGTTGCTCCGGGAAGGACAGATAGGCAATGTATGTTATTTTGTATTGCAGGGATGCGTCCGGCAGTATTACCTGACCCATGAAGGCGATGAAAAAACAACCCATTTTTTCACCGAAGGCATGCCCGTTACATCCACTTGTTCCTTTGACAACAAGCCTGTTAAACACTATCTGGTTTGCAACGAGGATTCCATCGTGGTAGAGGGCCGGCCGGAAGATGAACAGTTTTTTATGCAGGCTATGCCCCGCATGGAAACCATCAACCGCGTAGGCGTTGAATTTGAGCTTCAAAAAAGTCAGGAAACCCTCGCCGAATTCATCATGTCCAGCCCCGAAGAACGCTACCTGAATTTGCTCAATACCCGACCGGAGCTGCTCGACCGGGTACCACAATACCAGCTGGCCAGCTATCTGGGCGTAACGCCGGAATCTCTGAGCCGGATCCGCAAGCGGATCATGGAGCGTTAGGGGATTAGGCTTGGTTACGTGACCATCCCCTGCTCTGGCCCCCGCCGTCTGCGAGGCAAGCCCGACCGAAGGGGATGGTCCCGACGTAAGGAGGGAGCGCCTTCTTTTTAACCGGTGGTACAGCACGATGATGCTAAAAACGACGGTCTGCGGTTAAAAAGCAGCGCAATCCCCGCAGGTCGTTGGCTTTGCCGGGAAGACTGCCTTTTTTCTTTTGGTTACTTTTCTTTTTGGGCAAGCAAAAAGAAAAGTAACAATGCCAGACTATTGAGCCAATGCCAAACTATCCGGCATGATTACGGCGGAGTAAGTGATCATACATAAGCAGCCAAAAATTACAGTTAAACCACTCATTCCACCGATTCTTGTTGGCGAGGACGCCAACAAGGGAAAAAATTCACGCACGTTGTTCTGAGGTTTTTCACCTTTACCCCCCCAAGCATTTCTTACCTTAAGTCAATGAACGGCCACTTCACCTGCCCTGACTTTTGCTTCAAATTTTCAAACACAAGAATTTATGAAGCAAAAACTCAGCCTGGCAACGCTGTTCGTTGCCTTTTTCATCGGCCAAAGTTTTGGCCAGACACTCACCCAAACCCTGCGCGGCGTTGTACTTGACGCCGACACGAAACAACCACTCATCGGGGCAAAAATCATCCTGGATACGGAGCCTCAAATAGGCGCCATGACGGATACCGAAGGACTTTTCCGGATGGAAAAGGTGCCCATTGGCAGGGTTTCTTTGAAGGCTGCCTACCTCGGATACGAGCCTTTGGTGGTGCAAAATCTGGTAGTCAATTCCGGAAAAGAGGTTGTTCTAACCCTCGAAATGCGGGAATCTACCGCAAAACTTCAGGAAATCACCATCACAGCCACCCAAAACAAGGGGGAGGCCGTCAATGAAATGGCGCTGCTTTCCACCCGCTCCATTTCTCCCGAAGAAACCAACCGTTATGCCGGCGGATTCAACGACCCCTCCCGTATTCTCTCCAATTTCGCGGGAATCACCAGTACACAAGACGGCTCCAACGACATCATCGTGCGCGGCAACTCACCCAAATACGTGCAGTGGCGACTCGAAGGCGAACAAATCACCAATCCCAATCATTTTGGCGACCAAAGTGCCGTGGGCGGGTCTGTGAGTATCCTGAACAACAACCTGCTGGCAGCCTCCGATTTCCACACAGGGGCGTTCGCCCCGGAATTTGGCGATGCGCTCTCGGGCGTGTACGATGTGCGCCTGCGCGCGGGCAACAACGAAAAGACCGAATTTGTATTCGGATTTGGCTTGCTGGGCACCGAAATGACGGTGGAAGGCCCTTTCAAAAAGGGTTATGGCGGTTCATTTTTGCTCAATTACCGTTATTCTACGGTAGGGTTGGTTTCCGACCTTGGCCTGGTTGATGTTGTAAACGGGGTTTTGAATTTCCAGGATGCTACCTTTAAAATCGTTTTGCCCACCAAAAAAGCAGGCCTTTTTTCGGTGTATGGTTTGGGAGGCCGGAGCAAATTCCAGTTTGAGGATGTTACGCCCGCCATTTGGGTAACGCCCGGCGACAACACCACCCAGTCTGAAACGCGCAATGATTTTGACAAAAAATCCCACCTGTTCAACGGGGGCATCAAACACAGCATCCCGATCGGGCCAAAAGGCTTGCTCCAGTCGGGTTTGACCTACTCCAGTGAGGGTATTGAGGATGATATTTTTGAAGCTGGTGTGGTGCGGTTTTACAACGATGAAGGGGAACAGATCCGGGATTCGGTTATCAGCAAAAGCCAGACCTTTCAGGGGCGGATGCGCAGGCCGGCATACCGGGGTTCGCTTACGTATCTCCACAAGTTTAGCGCCCGAAGTAAAGTGCAGGTGGGTTCCAAGTACACGCTTTTTGATGCCCGTTTTGAACAAAACCGGTTTTCAGACGGCGGTTCCCAGAAGGTTGCTTTGCTTGATTTCCATGAAAACATCAGCACCATCCGAAATTTTGTCAGTTGGAAATACCGCGCCACGGAAAGGCTGCTGTTGGTTGCCGGGCTGCACAACATGAACGTATTGTTTAACCAAAAAAGCACCCTCGAGCCACGTCTGGCCCTGGAGTGGCGGGCCACAGGCGGCTGCAAGGTTAATATCGGGTACGGCAGGCACTCCAATATGGAAAGCATCCACCACTATTTTGCCAAAGTGAAACAGCCAAACGGCAGCGTAACCGAGCCAAACCGCGATCTGGATTTGCTCAAAGCCGACCATTTTATACTCGGTTTTGAGCGCCGCTTAGGCAAAAACATGCGCGCAAAAGTGGAGTTTTACTACCAAAACCTGTTTGATTTGCCGGTGGAGAATCTGGATACGAGCTATTTTGCCACCATCGTGGAAGGCCTGGATTTTCGATACGTAGATTTGGTGAATGCCGGAAAAGGCAGGAACTACGGTGTAGAAATCACCCTGGAAAAATTCTTCAGTCGCAACTATTATTTCCTCCTGAACGGCTCCATTTACCGCTCCAAATACACCCCTTTGGATGGCATAGAGCGCAACACCCCTTTTGCCGGGGATTATCTGGTCAATGCTCTGGCAGGGAAAGAGTTTCCCGGATTGGGCAAACGTAAAAACCAAACCTTTGCCCTGAATACCCGGATGTTTTTCGGGGGCGGGCGCAAAATCATCCCCCTGCTCCGCGATGCAGGCGGCAACCTGGCGGTAGATGTAGCCAAAAACCAGGTTTGGGATTATTCCCGGGCATTTGAGCGCAGCCTGGATGATCCCTATCAAATTCAGGTTTCCATGAGTTACAAATGGAACAAACGCAGGGCGACGCATGAGCTTTTCCTGAATCTGGATAATGTAACCAATAACAAAGGCCGGATCATGGAGTTTTACGACGAGACCGAACCCGGCAAAGTGGGCCACATGACGCAATTTGGGTTCTTCCCGAACCTGATGTATCGGGTGTATTTTTAAGTTAACGATGGTGTCTCAAAAGTCGCTGATTTATTTTTACCGCGGAGGCGCGGTAAAAATTACTTTTAAGACACCCTCTTTCTAATCACCCCGCCACCAAACCCGCCAGCCACTCCCGCTCTGCCAAAACCTTCATGGCCGCTATTTTCTCCCGCAGGGCCGCGCGTTGCGCGCGCTGACTGAGGTCGGCTGACAACACTTTTGGGCTGTTGATACGGCAGGAAAAGGTAAGCGGCAATCGCCATGCGCTTGCGCGCCAAAGCCTGCCTTCAGGGGTGTACATCCTGGAATTAACGGATGCTATGGGGAAAAGAGGCGCTGGGAAGGTGGTTTGGAGGGGTTAGGCGGGATTCTGTAAATTTGCCGGAAATTTATCCTGAATGCGATCATTCCCGGAGTTTTTTGAAGCCAGCAATGAGTATACGCCAGAGCAACTGGAAAAAATAGCCTCTTTGGTGCGAACCAAACAGGTAGCCAAAGGCGAAATCCTGCTGCGAAGAGGCGAGACGAATACCAAAGGTTATTTCGTCATGAAAGGTTGTCTGCGCAGTTATGCCATTGACGACAAAGGCAAGGAGCACATCTTTATGTTTGCCCCGGAAGGTTGGCTGGCTTCTGATATGACCACTTTTGTACGCAATACACCTTCTGATTTGTTTATTGACGCCATTGAAGACAGTGAAGTGGGCGTGCTGGATGTTCGCTTATTCGAAGCAGCAGGGTTTGATGTCAAACAACTGTTCGGGACTGGCATTGATAAACTGATTAACCGGGTTGCCGTACTGCAAAAACGAATCATTATGCTGATGAGCGCTTCCGCCTGGGAGCGCTATCAGCACTTTTTGGATACTTATCCCAACATTGTACAACGCGTACCCCAGCGCATGATAGCCTCCTACCTGGGCATCACACCGGAAGCCCTTAGCAAACTGCGCGGCGATATGGCTAAAAAATAGGTTTTTTCTTTCTTAATGTAGATTAATGTGCGAGCTGTTTCACTGAGGCCACCTTTGTGCTATCAAAAAACAAACAGTTCTCATTATCAAACGATCTACACAATGAAAAAAGTTCTGTTCCCGGCCCTGGTGGTATTTACCCTTTTGGCGTCCGGCTTTACTACCATCAGCTCCATACGCTGGAAAATTGCAGAAGGTTATGCCATCAAATTCTCCGGAAAAGATGCCGACGGCCATTTTAAAACCTTCACGGGCGATATCGTTTTCGATGAAAAAAATCTCGCCGCCTCCAAATTCTCCGTCAGCCTCGATGTGGCTAGTATTTCCACCGGAAACGGCATGAAAAACAAGCATGCCAAAAGCGATAAATGGTTTAACGCCAAACAGTTTCCTACCATTCAGTTTGTATCTGAGAAATTCTCCAAAACCGCCGGTGGTTACACCGTAGAAGGCACGCTGGAGATGCATGGAGTAAAAAAGAAGGTAAACATACCCTTTACGTTTGCCAACAACACCTTCAAAGGCAACTTTGCGGTAAACCGGCTCGACTATGGTGTGGGCACCATGGAAGGTATGTCGAAGAAAGTCTCCAACGAAATCAAACTCGATATTACTGTACCTGTAACCCCCAATTAACGCCATGCGACCGCTCTTTTTTCAGGGCTTGTTGGCGGGTATACTGGCGGGCATGGCTTCTTTCGTGTACGAATACATGTACAGCGAGGCCCTGCTGGTAGACTTTTCCGCTGTCATGACGCCCCCTGCACTTTTTGCCTCCTCCATATTCGGCAGTGTACTGGCTTCTGTTGGCTACTGGGCATTCTCCAAATGGGTGCGTTCCAATACAGATGTATGGTTTAACATCATTTTTCTGTTGCTGACTTTCGCTTCCCTGGCAGGTTCTTTTGCGGCCAGTTTGCCCCCGGAGGTAGAATCTCCCGAACTGTTCCCGGGCCTTTCTGTGCCCATGCATCTTTTCCCGATGTTGTTCTGGCTGGCGGTAAAACCGCTGTTCCGTGCTAAAAATCAGTAACCAGGTAATCTACGCTGACAGCATACTACTGGACATTTTGGTTTCAGATCTGTAAGGTTTTTGGAAACCCTACAGGTCTGAAACCAACATCAACTCAAAACTTAACTTACCACTTACCATGAGTACTTCATCTCCATCCAAAGGCCTGAACATTGCCCTGTGGGTTGTACAGGTTCTACTTGCCGCACTGTACATTATGGCTGGCAGCAACAAATTATTCCAGCCTATTGAAGAATTATCCAAAATGCTGCCCTGGGCAACCGAAATGCCTGCTGCCGTGGTGCGTTTCATTGGATTGAGCGAATTGCTGGGAGGCATTGGTTTGCTCCTGCCTTCCATCCTGCGTATCAAACCCCAACTGACGGTTTATGCGGCCATTGGTCTGGTGCTTGTTCAATTACTGGCAGCTATCTTCCATCTGTCGAGAGGTGAATCGTCTGTTATTGGCGTCAATGTTCTGTTCATGGCACTGGCTGTATTTGTAGCCTGGGGCAGAATGAAAAAAGCGCCTATTGCGGCGAAATAAATTCCGGTGTATACCTGCGGCGCAGTTTGGTACTGCGCTGCAGGTATGATGGCGGAAAAGGGGTTCCCGCAGAGAGGGGGTTCCCGCAGATTTACGCAGATGAAACCGCAGATTTCGCAGAGGAGTTGGGTTGGGCCATTCGCTCCGCCAATGGGAGACTCTTCGGTAAATGACCTCCCAAATGACCCAAATGACCCAAATGACCTAAATGACCCAAATGACCCCAATATCCTTACCTTTCCCATGTGAAAACAGATATTACCACCTATTACAACCAACTGGCTCAGACTTATGATTCTGACAGGTTTGGAAATACTTACGGCCAGTTCCTGCACGCGCAGGAGCGTGCGCTGCTCACGCGATGGCTGGCGTCTTTGAAAGCGGGCGCCATACTTGATCTTGGCTGCGGCACCGGACGTTTTTTGGATTTGGCCACGCATGGACTGGATGCCAGCACGGGTATGCTGGAAATTGCCAAACAAAAATTTCCGGAAAAAATGCTGCAAAACGGTCTGGCCTTTGCCATGCCTTTGGCCGATGAGTCGTTTGATGTCATTTTCTCCATGCACATGGTCATGCACCTCTCACCAAATGATCTGCAACTGCTCCTGGCAGAAGCACACCGTGTGTTGAAGCCCGGCGGAAGCCTGATGTTCGATTTTCCTTCGAAATCGCGGCGACAACTGCTTGGATACAAGACTGTCGGCTGGCATGGCGCCAATGCCTATACTTTGCGGGAGATACATGCGGCAAGCCTGGGCCAATGGCGCCTGGAAGCGGCAAGCGGTTTTTTGTTTCTGCCTATTCACCGGGTTCCGCGTTTCATGCGTTCGTGGCTTGTTGGCCTGGATACCTGGCTGTGCGGCTCTTTTTTGAAGCGATTTTCGTCTTATTTGATCGTACACTTGGTCAAGATATGAACATCCGAAGCTTCGTGCCACGACCTGCCAAAGTGGGTCTTCGCTGGGCTCAGCGTCGCTGGGCTGATTACCAAAGCGGCATGTATGGGCAATTGGCCGGCCCCACTAACACAGATATTGTTTCGTTGGCGCCGGCTCTGGAGCTGGAGCAGCCCATTATGCCCAGCGCTTTTTTTGAAAACAAAGTGCATAACATGCAAACCGCAGCAACGCGTATTCAGCAGGTATTGCTTTTGCCCGGACAGGTGTTTTCCTTTTGGCATGTAGTGGGTTATCCGGGCGCCAGAAAGGGTTATAAAAAAGGGCGCAATCTGGTGGCCGGCAAGGTTCAGGGCGATTACGGAGGCGGTTTGTGTCAGGTATCCGGACTGCTCTATTACATAGCCCTGGCCACGGGTTTGGACATCCTCGAACGCCATTCCCATTCTATCGATATCTATGCAGAGGAAGATCGTTTTGCCCCCTTAGGCGCCGATGCTACGGTGGTATTTGGGTACAAAGACCTGCGTTTCCGGAACAACACCGCGCACACCTTGCGCTTTCACCTTACCGCCAATACGCAACGAATCAGGGCAGCAGTATCCTGCTCCGGGCCATTAAGCGCCGCCACACCGGAATTTATCCGCACCGATATGCCCGGTCGCCGCGTGGTACAAACCCTGGTGGGAGGTAAGACCGTGGCGGTTTCGGAGTATTTGCTACCTCTTCCCATACCACCCCTTCCTAACCTCCACCAATAACCGCTCTATCTGATTTTTATCCGGCTGATCCGGCAACAGCGAGGTTTCGGCTAATGCTTCTATCTCTGCGAGTTTTTGCTCTGCACGCTCCATAAGCGTCTCATAGGTATATTTTCCACTCCGTATTTCCAGCAAATCTTCCCGATTGGGCCTGCGCACCTGAAGTTTGCCTTGCCCAAGTATTTCTGCCGCCGTTTCCAGCAGCCGGATGGTGTGCATCATGTTCTTGGCGTCGTAGTTTTTTCCGTGCTCCAGGGTGTTTTGATAACGGGCTTCATTCCGGTTTTCCAACCAGTCCTGATACTCCCGGTATTGCCTGCAATGCATGGAATAGCCGTCTTTATTAAACGACAACAACGTAAGCGGTTCCATGCCTTTCGGAACGCTGCTCAGGGCAACCTCATTGGCATGGTCTTTTTTTACAACACCAGAAAAGCCCATTGTGCCGGTTTCGTCATAAAACAAGGCATACAAATCCCGCATATTGGGCACCGGTACCAGTCCGCAGCGCTCCTGCAATAACCCCTTATTTTGAAGCCATTGCAAGAGCGGCATAGAACCCTGTTTAACAGGCACAAAACAAAAATCAAGTGGCGTTTTGCGCGCCGGTTCCATGGGCTGATTGATTTTTTTATTCAATCCACGGGCTTTTTTGATTTGAGCAAAGGCAAAACCCGCGAAGGTTTCCTTACAGCGTCTCGACAAAAAATGGTGCTGCAAAAAAACCTCAAACAAGGGATCGCAATACAAAATACAATCCGGCGGACTGGCCAGCATTTCCAGGATGCCAGGATTGCTTTGATAGAGCAATTCCGCAAAACGCCGGAGTTCGTAATACACCTCGTCGTTTTTCTCGCTGGCCACCTGATCTGTATAGTCCAGACTATAAAAATCGCTTTCCGGCAATATAAACACGCCCTTCAGATCCGTATCCGAACCTGGCAAATCCGTGCCATAAGCCTTGCTGCCGCTGATACATTCAAACAGCAGCAGCTTACGGGATTTTATATCAGGTATGGTTAATCTGTCAGCCATTGTCTAAAAAACTGGTCCAGCGGCGCTGAATTTCGCGTATTGCTTTCCATTGCATCGGCCAGCTCCCTGAGGCGCGCCATTTCTTCCGCTACAAAATGCTGTATGGCTGGCTGCAGCGGTGTGTAGGCGCCTTCTTTAGCCTGTTCCTTGGCTATCCAAAGCTCCTCCACCAACTGCCGTACCGGCATAGATTCATCCAGTTGGTTCAGCAAAGGCCGGAATTGCATGGGTGGTACCGTACGCTTATCGGCAGCCCATTTGGCCGCGAGCAGTGGCCTGAGCACATAGAAGTACTTTTTGATATTGATTTGATCACCGTCAATGCCCGTGTGCATGCTTTTATGGCAAATACCCAGGTAATGATGGATTAACGTGCGCGGATTCAGGTACTCAGCGCCCAATAAAAAAAGCGCCTCCCGAAACCCCTGTACTTCCTGATAAATGATAGGCGATTGCAGCCACTCATACGGTGTTGCATTGGATTTGTTCAATAGCCGCAGCAACTTACTTAGTTCCCAGCCGCTAAAATCCAGCACCTCGCCGTCTACCTCCAGCATTTGGGTAAACTGTTCCGGCGGTTCAAACACCGACAAATACCGCTCCCGAGGATACACAAAAATATACCGCACATCAAAATCACTGTCCGGCGAAGCAAAGCCCCAGCCGCGGCTGCCGGTTTCGCAGGCATACAGGATTTGAAAACCTTCCTGCCTGGAGATTTGGTGTAAGTGTTGGAGGATGTGGGGGGGCATTTGAGTCATTTTGGTCATTTGAGTCATTTGGGGTCATTTGAGTCATTTGGGGTCATTTGGGGTCATTTGGGGTCATTTGGGGTCATTTGAGTCATTTGGGGTCATTTGGGGAACAATACAGCAGAAATGGGAAAATAGTTCCAAAAGAGGTTTATGGCTAACCTGAATGAAATATTTGAAGGTGATCCCACGCGCAAATACCAGTTTAAAAGTCAAAATCCAACGCCTCTGCATTACCTCTACTGCATCACTACACGCATTCTGTACCATCCAGGCGCAGCTTCATTGCCCGACATGATCGGCGCCCACCGGAAATAAAACTCCCCGCTGGATACCTGCCAATAGCCCTCCGCAGTCCGGTCATTTTGCTGAATATTGAACGCCGGATAAAGTCCGGTGCTATCTGCCCAAAAAAATTGCAGGCCACCTAGTGTTTCATATGGATCCGCATACGCCAGGGCTACCCAGTGAGCATCCGGCGACAATGAAGGCAAACCCAGCGGATAATCCAGACTCTGACATAACTGGCCGTTTTTCCTGTTCCAAAACTGCATCACATTCCATTCGTAGCCCGTTTTCTCCACCACATACTGATCAATAGCTTCGAGTCTGCCCTGGTAAGTATACACCAGATCATTCTCTCCATCTCCATAAGAATCTGCACTGATCGTGTCGGCCAGGATACGGGTACTACCATCCTTGAAAGGCAACCGAATGGCATGTTCGTTCAACATGTACCCCGCGGTATCGCGCAGTAATCCGGCAGGCGGTTGGTTATCATCAAATTCCTCGCTGCGAATAGGATAAATTTGCAGAAAATCCTCCCGGATAGTGCCCGGACTAACGCCATCGGGCAAAAAAACGGATGAAAGCGTTACCGCACCGCCATATACCCAGCCGGTTTTGTCGGGGTCATTCACCGGCCTCACCTTGTACCAGCGCGCACGGTGCGCCACCCCGCGCAACGTGATGTTTTCCATAGCGCCCCCGGTTTCACCCAGGTAAGTAAGTTGCTCATTTTCTGCCACCACCGCTACCACCGCAGCGTTTTTGTTGGCCTGAGCACGCAAGCGCAACTGATCCACCGCCGCACGCAGGTGAATCACTGGTTGGGCAGTATTAGATTGGGCCCAAAGACTTGAAGACTGTACAAACAGCGTGAAAATCAGGAGGAAAGAGCGGTTCATGGGGCAAAGTTAGGAGAACAACACCGTAAAAAACAAAAATGCCCCGCGACGCAGTAAGCGGCGCGAGGCGATGCATTGTTCACGGGTTTTTTATTTCGTTATGATCAGACGCGTGGTCAAAAGTTGGTTTTCAGTACGAACACTTACCTGATAAACCCCGGTGCTAAACTTGCCATCTGAAAGATCCAGATTGATTTCTGTTTGATCCTTTGACAAAGCCCCAGTCCAAACGGTTTTACCCAATTGATCAGTAATAATCAATACAGCCTTTGTGTCTAATCCATCCAAATGAATACTCACTTCATCGCTGGCCGGGTTGGGGTGAAGATCCATTTCCAGAGATTCTTCCGCAAATGAGCTTTCAGTATCGCGGATTCTGGTTGGTTTGTTTCCGCAACTTATGCAATGACCAACCATATCGCCATGAAGGAAGTGTGCAGCCAATGCATTCTTATTGATGCACTTTGTATTGCCATTATGACAAACCAGGATTTTATTGTTTGCACATTTCCAGTCGTTACTGTAGTCTTCGTAAGCCAATAACTGACTGCAATCCGGGATTCCATCCTGGTTATTATCCACGGCATCATCGCCGGTTGGGCAAACATCGCAGGCATCGCCTACACCATCGCAATCGCTGTCAGCTTGAGATGGATTGGCATCGAAATCACAGTTGTCGTCTTCATCACAGATACCATCGTTGTCAGCGTCATTGGCACAACCCGGTTCGCACACGTCTCCAATACCGTTGTTGTTGGTGTCTGCCTGGTCAGGATTATAGGTATAGGGGCAGTTGTCGATACAATCCATCATTCCATCACCATCAGAATCATATTCTTGTACATAACAGCCACATTGACCTGGGTCTAATTTGTACGGATCGTAAGGACAGCCATCACAGGCGTCACCGGCCCCGTCGTAATCGGAATCCGTCTGATCAGGATTGGACGTATAAAGACAATTATCAACGCAATCTGCAATTCCATCATTATCGGAGTCAACATCTGCTACCCAACAGCCGCATTGACCGGGATCGGTTTTGTTTGGATCGTAGGGGCAGCCATCGTTGCAATCAGGCGTTCCGTCGCCATCGTAATCAAAATCCTGGACCCAACATCCGCATACGCCGGGATCTATTTTATTCGGATCGTAAGGACAGCCGTCACATGCATCGCCCTTTCCATCATAGTCGGAATCGAATTGGTCAGGGTTTGCTGTATCAGGACAATTGTCTACACAATCTGCCACCCCATCGTTGTCGGAGTCAACATCCGCCACGCCACAGCCGCAGGCGCCCGGAGCGATCTTATCAGGATCGTTCGGACAACCGTCGCACAAGTCGCCCAGCCCATCATTGTCTGCATCCGATTCTCCACAGATTGGTGTGCAGCCTGCAGGTACCGTTAGATGATTGCTTGCATCCACTATTCCGGTGTAGCCGTTAAATCCGCCTTCCACAGGCGCTCCTCCGCCCCAGAAGTTATATTGAGCGGTCAAAGGATCACCGGATTGGATGATAGAAGTGTTGTTATTAAAAAACGCGTTATTGAAAATGGCATGTGCGGTATGGGTACCGAATGTCATGATGCCTGTTTGACAATTTGTGAAGCTGTTGCAGGAGATTTCGCTGTTTTCCGTTGCACCGTCCAGTTGTACCCCAAATTCACGGTTGTCTATTTTGCAATTGCGAATCTGAACATACCCTTCAACTCCTTGCAAAAAAATAGCCACACCAACTTTAGGGCCATCTGTATAGCTGACATCAAGGGCGTCGAAAGTTATATTCGAGGAGAAATAGATGATCAATGGTATGGACTGTATGCTGGTTAAGCCATCCGCGGGTTTGATCAGAATGTCTGCTGCAGGCATGGCACTTTCGCCCCCGATAATTTTGTCGGAACAGTAGAACATTTGGACACCTGTTGAGCAATCTTCCAAATTATTATCAAAAGCATGGATGGCGCCAGTAGTAACGAAATAAAAGGAGAGCCCGTATTGAGAATTACGCAGGTCGTTATGGTCGATCGACCAGTCTGCATTGCCGCCGCAGTTGAGCGCCGGGTTCCGGTATTGCGCCACACAGTTTTGAATGGTAATCTGGCCTGCCGCACCTTCACAATAAATACCGATGCCATATGGTGAACCTGTATCGGAGCTTACATCAAGATTATCGAGGCGCATATTGGAGCAGTATCTGATCCAGATGGAAGATTCGTTTCCATCATTCAAGCCTTCGGAATCACTGATCAGAATGTCGGCTGCCGGGATGGCATTTTCATCTCCAATAGTTTTGTTGGAACACTGGAACAGGTTCAGGGCAATTTTGGAATTGCCAAACAGATTATCGGAGGCCGATATGGTACCGGTATTCACATTTTGAAAAGTAATGCCGTTGTAGGAGTTTCTGGCGTCGTTGCCCACTACTGTCCAATTAGCCTCACCCTGGCAGGAAAAAGCGTAAAACCGATTTTGCGCCACGCAGTTTTGAATCACAACAGTGCCGGAAAAAGCGCTGATCTCGCAACCGGTGCCGCCCTGTGTGCCGGATTTGCTCATATCGAGGCCCTGGATAGTAAGAGCAGACGGACCATTTGCGTAAAATACTACAACGTCGCCATCAAGCTTAAAGGTAGGGGCGCCTTGCACATAGCCCGGAGCGCTTGTGCCATCAATGACCAGAGGTTGATTAATGGTTGGCAGACCGGAAAGCAGATTCACCGTGCCTGCCACCGAAAAATCAATCACATCGGCCCCGGGGTTGTTGTTGGCGTCAATGATGGCTTGTCGCAGTGAACCGGGACCACTGTCGTCCGTATTGCTGACGGTATAGGTGTTAGCCCGGATGGAAGAGATGCCGAGCAACAGGAACGCAAGGGCCAAAGGCCACCCTGCGCTCAACCCGCGGTGGGGAAAAGCAAAGAAAATGTTCATGGGAAGTAAAAAAAATTAAGTAGTTAATGTGAAATGATTGGGAGGCCTTACAAAGGTGCAGACCCTTGTAGTGCAAAAAATAGTACGATTTAGGCGACCTATTCTGTGGGAAATGAGTCAGGAATTACGTTGTTTCAGACCTGTAGGGTTTTCAAAACCTTAGAGGTCTGAACCCAGGATCTCCAGTAGCGTAGCCCGGAATGTTCGATACAAAAGTCAAACATGGCTAACCATAATAAAAACACAAATTTTTATCTTTGTCAATAGTTTATGTATTAAACATAGGCTAATAAACTGATTATCAATGCAATAAAATGTATATTATCAAGAATTAAACTTGTTTTTTATTTCAGACCTGACGGTTTTTTAACCCATTTTTGTCATGCAGCATACACCATTGGTCAAAGTCATTCAATCGCTGGGCGCCCGGGAACGCACAGATCTGATCCGTTGGGTTGAATCGCCGTTTGTCAATCGCAGGGAGGAGGTTACCCGTCTTTGTCGGCATCTTTGCCAAATAGTTCCTGTTCGCGGAGCTGCAGAAGAACAATCCGAAATTTTGGATAAAATGGCCGTGTATGCAAAAGTGTTCGGATCCGACAGCAAGAAAAAGCGCCCTGGAGGAAAAACCCGGTCACAGGTTGAAAAATTATCGGCAGTGGAAGATGCCGCCTTACGCTACACCATGTCTTTCCTTTTCACTGCCCTGAAATCCTGGCTGGCCTATCGGGAATGGTCGCAGGACGATGCCTCCACGGGATTAATGCTTTGCAGAGCCCTGCGCAAACGGGAACTGGATGCGGTGTATGAAAAGGAATTCAAAACGCTGCAAATGGCGGCATCGCAGGTTCGGAAGAGCGAAGATTTTTCTTTTGCACAGTACCAGATCCAGTTTGAACGATTGGAATTCAATGTCAGGAATAGTAAGCCGGATCCTGTTCAACTGAAAAAAGCATCGGATGCCTTTGGGGCATACGTGGCCAATATTGCCCTCAGACACGGTTGCGCTGCGTTCAATTCGCCGGAACGAACCCTGGAAACAATTGATTATTTGCCTGAAACATTAGCCAGAATAGAGGCCGGGCATTACAGCGATGTACCTTCCGTTCAAGTGTATTACCGTTGTTTCAGATTATTGCAACACCGGGAAGAAGCAGATTATCAATTACTTAAGTCGCTACTCCTGGAGCACAGTGCGTTGTTCGCACCTGATGAAATACGCGATCCCTGGCAGATAGCGATCAATTATTGTATCCACCGCATCAACTCCGGCGAGTTTCAATGGGTACGCGAAACCCTGGAAATGTATAAAAATGGCTTGAAAGACCAGCTGCTTTTGGACAATGGCATTATGCCCCGAACCATGCACCAAAACATCATGTTTTTGGCGGTTAAATGCGGCGAATGGGATTGGTCGCGACAATTTTTGGATGATTACCGCAATGCACTTCCGGTGGCCGACCGGCAAAATGCCTACAAATTCAACCTTGCCCTTTGGTATTTCAAACGAAAAGAATATCAGCAGGCACAGGAAATTCTATTAAAAGTAACCTTCCGGGATGCGTACTACAACCTGGATGCGCGCCGGATGATGGTGCTGATGTACTATGATCAGGGTGATTTTTCAGCCCTCGAATCCTTGTTGCACAGTTTTCGCACGTACTTGCTCCGGCATCGCAATATTGGGTACCATTATTTCATGTATAGCAACTTCATACGCAGCATGCATCAAATACTCCGACTCCAGCCCGGCGACAAACGGGGCCGGGATCAAATGCGGCAAAAAATACTCAAAGAACAATACCTGGCCGAACGAGAATGGCTGCTGGAGATATTGGGATGAGTAAGGTATGGGGCAAAAGTGAAAATGCGGGGGGAAACAACGTGGGTTGTCATCCTGGGCGCAGCGAAAGATCTGGCTCATTTGGTTGTCTTCACCAATGCCAGGCAGGCGTGCAGACCTCTTGCGAGGTCTTTCTCTAGGTCGTTGGCCTTGTATCACCTCATTTTTCCCGAAATTCCCGCCCCGACCTCAAATCCACCCAAAATTTCCGGTTTCCAACATCCAAAAACTTGTAATATCCTGGCCGATCAGGCACATTTACCCATTCCGGCATACGCCCCTCCACTTCCCCGATTGGCCTGCCGTCTGCAGCAAAAAGCATGGTTCGGGCATCTGCCAAAACCATGACAATACCCGTTTTTTCATCAATCCTCGTTTCCGGACGCGTTTTCGATTCGGCCAGTACCTTGCCCTGCCAGTTGAGAACACGGTATTTTTCAGAAAACACCAGCTCCTCACTCAAAAAACGACCGTGCTCCAGTTGCACCAATTTACTATAGGTAAACGGCAATGCCTCCCGCCCCAACGAATCTATCAGACCATATTTTCCGCCCTTCGAGGCCGTCATCATGCCATCTTTGAAGCGCATGTCCATATCATCCAGGCCATCCAGCACGGCAATTTCCTTGCATTTTTCGTCTACCAAAAGCCAGGCTGTTTTGCCATTTTCTACCGCAGCAACGGCATTGTATTTTCCCAAAAACGCCGGCCCTCTGGTGAATTTAAATGGCGCCAGTTGCTCGCCCGAATCCGTAAACCAGGTCTGAAAGGTACGTTTGGAACCCGGCATCGCAGGGTCGTCCACCTGTTGATAAACCCTGAAATTGCCCCGCTCAATAGCTCCGTAAAAATCTGCCCCAATCACCTCAAAAACAGCCGGTTGCGCATGGTTCACACGGTGCATTTTTCGGAGCCTGTCGCGCTGGGTTTCAGGCCCGTTGAGCGGATATTCCAGCACCAGATTCCATGAAATTGGCAGAAAACGGGCATTTTCAACAGGCTTTATAACCCATTCGCCACGCCCGTTGAGCACGCCCATACCTGTAAAAAATACGGCTCCGAGCTCCTCCATCTTTTGGTCAACAACCACGTCATCAATCTTCTTTTCCAGCATAGGCGCAGGCTCTTCTGTGGCAGGTTTCGGCGGAGTAGTCCCTTCCACCACCGGAACCTGACGGACCGATTTCGGATTGAGCTGCCATACGGGCAAAAGCCCGGTCAACCCGATGGTTTTCGGGTTGTATTCCCGACGAGGCATCATAAATCCGGACGGCATGAGCGACTGCATTTTGGGGCTGAACAAGTACCAGCCATCCGGCTCCTCGCTTAATACATAGATGCCCGCCGGACTGTCGTAGGCGCTCAAATTGCCCATTCTCCGGGTCTGTTTCGGGATAGCCGCCTCGCTGCCGTCGCGGAAAATAATGCGCGTTGGCGAGTTGCGGACATTGGGAATGTAATAGAGCGCATCGGGTTTTTCCGTTGGATGGAGGCAGTCTTTTTCCGGCAATCTTTTCCCGGAAGCATCAAACGCCTGCCAACGGTTCTGGCCTTTTTCGCGACCAAAAATGGAGAGGCCTTCGGGGTTTGTACGCAAATCAACTTCCTCAAAACGGCAGGGTAAAACATCCTGCCCATCGTAATTTTTAAGTCCCAGTAAGCCCGCTTTTTTCACCAGTAAAACATCGGTTCCCCAGCGCATTTCGATGGATTCATAGATGCGGGGCGCCAGTTCTTTTCCTTCAAAATCAACTAACCCAACGAGCATTTTTCCATCTTTTTGCACTAAATGGCTTTTAAAAATGCTCTTTTTGCTGCCATCCAGGCGTTCTACCGTGTTGAACGAATCGCGGAAAATCAGCCGCCCGTCGGGCCAGAAAGCGCCGCTGACCGGATCGCCTGTAAAGTGAAAATGTGGGGGCAGGGCCCTGTTTTTGTCAAACCAGGTCAGCCGCGCATAATCCCCGGGAAAGGAACCCCCTTTTAGCGAAACGACCCGCTGCCTGCCATTTTGGATCAGGATGAACAGATCCTCTGTCGCATATCTCAAAGTAGCGCCGGCAATGGGGGCAAGCACCACCTGGCCGGAGAAATCCATTACTCCCTCGCCTTTTTCGTTTTTGAAAATCAAATACTGCTCGCCTGCCGGACGAATATCGTCCATCTGGGGTTCGATGATGAATTGCCCATCGGCATTCACCAGCCCCACCTGACCTTTTTTTTCGGGTTTGAAACCGTCAACCGGCGGGTTGGAAATGAAAAAATCCGGTCGCCCGCTCGGCATCAGCATGCCAAATTTGAATGGCGAACGAAAACGCCCTGTACCGTCGGCAATGGCAACTTTGTGTGCGGCATTTGCCACAAAATAGGTATTTGGATTGACATAAGTAACGGCGGCAAAATCCTCCCGAAACACCAGATTGAGCGCGGTATCTACGTAATTAAGTAGTCCGCCGGGCCGTCCAACGCGCATCACGCCGTTCAAAAACAGGCCCACATAGCCGTTATTTCTTGGCACAGGCTGCACATCAATCGGGAACCAAAAGCGTACCCCATTGGATGGGTCGATGGGAAATTCAGCCTGTTTGCCCGTCCGGGTATGGACCAAAATCTGTTTTTGCTGAAAAACGGAAAGGCAAGCCAGGTGGCGCAGCGTATCGCATGGAGCGCCTGAGCCAAGACTTTTGACATTCAGGGCATATTGTGCCCGACTGAAATTGTTGCCTTCAGGCACCAGAGCGCCGTTTCGGAAAACCCGCACCCGCTGGCCATCTTTTCTGGCCGAAACAGCCGCGTCGTTTAATCCGAAATGCGATTCAACCTCCGTGAACTGAGGCGCTATCACCACCTGCCCGGCGGTGTCGGCAAAACCCGTGAGACCATTTTTGGCCAAAAAAGGAAGAAGTACCTGTGCTTGCGCCTGAGGCCAGCAGCAGATGATGACAATGGAAAGGGAGAGGTGTTTTAACATGGAGGAAGGTTGGGCATTTTTACCCCGTTGTAAAAGGCCCACGGCTAATCAACATTAGTTTGGCACAAGAATAGGAGATTTATGGCAGACGGCGTTAGATATCGCCAAGCACATCTTTCATCTTGTAAACACTGCTTTCAACGAGTGGCAGGGAATGCCACACAGATATCACATCTGTTATCTTTTTGGAACATCAGGATATATCAACCCACTGCCGCGCTTGGGTCTACCCGAAGGAGTCGGATAGACCC
>DATGWL010000040.1:0-57665 GCA_035299505.1 Saprospiraceae bacterium
GTGGAAACACCGCATTTGGTTAGTTTAGGCGCCCGTGGCATCAACAGGGCCGATTTTTACGATTACCTGATGCGCAACAGTTATGAAAAAACCTTGGTAGGTCGTTGGAAACTGGCTGAGGATGGCGGATTGGCCTTGCAATGATATAATCTGCCTTGTATTTTTTCAAACCTATAAGGTTTCACAAACCTTATAGGTTTGAAAAAACACAAGGCAGACGTCACCTTGAAACATACATACTATGCTCCGATTACTGCTTTTTTGCTTGTTTCCCGTCACTTTAGGTGCGCAAAATGCAGGCAAAACCGATCTGCTCCTGTGTTCCCTCCGAAAAGGGGCCGACAGCCTTTGGCGCCCGGATTTGCCCAAATTTATGAGCGCTTTTAACCGGGGAGGGTACAACAACCAGCCGAGTTTTTTCAGTAATAATGAACTGTGGCTGACAGTCCAGTATACTTCAGATACTACCCAAACAGACATTGTCATGCTGGATTTGGCCCAAAAGACCCAAGCCCGGGTTACCGCAACTCCACAAACTGCTGAGTATTCGCCCACTCTGATGCCGGGAGGCAAGCGTTTTTCCGTAGTACGGGTGGAAGAAGACGGCAACCAGCGTTTGTGGTCGTTCCCCATTGATCGATCTGATAATGGACGGGTAGAGCTGTCAAAAGTGTACAACGTTGGTTACCATTGCTGGTTGCGCGACACCCTGCTGGCGCTTTTTATTGTTGGCGACGAAGGGCTGCCCCACACCCTGCAATCGGTGGGCTTAAAGGGCCAAAAAACGCAAAAAATTGCTTCCAATATTGGCAGGTGCCTGGTGAAACGTTCAGACGGGAAGCTGTTATTTGTGCAAAAACCCACAGAGCAGACCTGGTTTCTTAAAACCTGGGATCCGCAGACCAATACCCAGGAAATAGTGGTAAAAATGCCTTCCGGAACAGAAGATTTTGCCATGCTGCCTGATGGTACCCTGCTGGCCGGGAATGGAGTAAAGTTGTTTCAATACAAGGCTCCAAGGGATACAGACTGGAAAGAAGTGGCAGACTTCAGCAAATACGGTATTCGGAAAATTACCCGCTTAGCGGTAAGTAAAGATGGGAAATTGGCGCTGGTGGTTAATTAGGGCATTTGGGGGCATTTAGCGTGTCATTAGCAGCGTAGCGAAGGATCTGAGTGGAGTTCAATATCAGACCCTTCGCTACGCTCAGAGTGACAAAGCCTGGCATCCTGCCTTAAATGACCCCAAAATGACCTTTTAAATGACTAAAAAATGACCTTAAATGACCTCCAAATGATCCCAAAATGACCTTTTAAATGACTAAAAAAATGACCTTAAATGACCTCCCAATGACCCCAAAATGACCTTTTAAATGACTAAAAAAATGACCTTAAATGACCTCAAAACACCCTACCTTGCTTTCTTTTTTTCAAGAGTCGCAGGGCCGGATTTCGGTTTTTTGCGGCTCTTGTTATTTAGGTTTGACGGCTTCGCCGTCGTGATAGCGAAATTTTCGTTAGATTAGCGGGCAATTTTGTTATTGATTGCAAAACAAAATAAACATTACAGGAAAATTTCAAAAGAAAATTCGTACCTTTGCGGCCCTCCGGGTAAAGGACTGTTGAGATAGGCTTTAGCGCTTGTTCGGGTTTGATCCGGAATTCATTCATTATTTCATGCTTGGGCAGTGTTGACGTTAGCTTTCGTAATGCAAGGGAAAAGCGATCAACGTGAACGGGTCCCACGCGCAACGTATCGCTAACATGTCAGCATTTAAAGATCTCGGCATTGCCGACGACCTCCTGCAGGGTATTACTGCTATGGGGTTTGAAACCCCAACACCTGTACAGGAAATGGTTATTCCCGTGGCTCTTGAAGGAGACCACGACATCATTGCCCTGGCGCAAACCGGAACAGGCAAAACAGCAGCTTTCGGACTCCCACTGCTTCACCGTATTGATCCTAAGGAACGCAGCATCCAGGCACTTATCATGTGCCCTACCCGCGAACTCTGCGTTCAGGTGGCCAGCGATTTGGAAAAATACTCCGAATTCGCGCATCAATACAAAGTAGTTGCCGTGTATGGCGGCGCCAGTATTGAAACACAGATTCGCCAGATCAAAGCCGGCGCTCAAATTGTGGTGGCCACCCCAGGCCGCTTGATGGACCTCATCACCCGCAAAGCCATCAAACTGGAAAGCGTACGCCGTGTAGTACTCGACGAAGCCGACGAGATGCTGAACATGGGTTTCAAAGAGGCTATTGATTTCATCCTCTCCGAAGCCGAAGACCGCGAATCCATCTGGCTGTTTTCTGCCACCATGCCGCGTGAAGTGCGCGCCATCGCCGCAGATTACATGGATAACCCGAAAGAACTCACGGTAAGCGGCAAATCGCAAACCAATGAAAACATCGAACACGTGTACTATGTGTGCCGTGCCGACGATCGTTACAATGCATTGAAACGCGTGGTAGATGCCTTGCCGGGTATTTATTCCATTATTTTCTGTCGCACCAAGAACGAAACCAAGGAAGTAGCCGAGCAAATGATTCGCGATGGCTATAATTCCGATGCGCTACATGGCGACCTTGCTCAGGATGACCGCGACCGGGTGATGCAGCGTTTCCGCGAGAACAACCTGCAATTACTGGTAGCCACCGACGTAGCTGCACGCGGCCTCGATGTGAGCAATATCTCCCACGTAATTAACTATGGCCTGCCCGACGAAATTGAGGTGTACACCCACCGCTCTGGTCGTACGGGTCGCGCTGGCCGTACAGGCGTGAGTATCAGCATTGTAACCCCGAAATACGAGGAGAAAATCCGCATGATTGAGCGCAAGACCAAAGCGCCTTTCCTGAAAAAAATGTTGCCAACCGGCATGGAAGTGTGTGAGGCGCAGCTGTTCAATATCATTAAAGGTATCCACGAACAGGAGGTTCACCATGCTGATATTGAGCCATTTATGGAGCGTATCCAGGAAGAACTCAAAGATTTGAGCAAGGAGGAACTGATCAAACGCTTTGCCAGTGTAGAGTTCAACCGCTTCCTTTCCTACTACCGCAATGCACCGGATATCAATATCTATCCAAAAGGCGACAAACGCGCCACCAAAGCCACCTTCGCTGCGGCGCCGGCCGGCACCATGGTACGCCTGTTTGTAAGCGTGGGTGAAATGGATGGCGTAAGCAAAAAAGATTTCCTCAAATTGCTGGATCGCTCCTTCGGAGTGCCCAGCCGTGCTATTGGCCAGATTGATCTGAGCCGTACCCACCTGCACTTTGATCTGGACGCTGCCTATGTAGGCGTTGTTCGGCAGGGACTACCAGAGTTTACCCTCAATGGTCGCGCCATTCGGGTTGACGATGCCTCACAACGCGATCGCGGACACCGCAGAGACCGTGATGAACGTGTGTTTGAAAAATGGGATCGCAAGCCTAAAAAAGGCGGTAAGAAGGGTAAGTGGTAATTAGAAGGCGCGAAGGCACAAAGAGGCCGTCTCAAAAGTAATTTTCACCGCAGAGGCGCAGGGACGCAGATGGATTGAAAATCAATCATTTACACCTCTGCGCTTCTGCGCCTCTGCGGTAAAAATTACTTTTGACATTCTGGTATTACCACTCTGCTTTGATCTCTGCCCAGTGTAAAGTTACCGTTGAGAGATTTTGATAGTAGTCAGCCTGATCCCAGATAAGGCCTGAAGTTGGCGCTACGTATTCCTTTTTAATAGTATCAGGTGCAATGGAGGTACCCTGGAATCTAAGTGGAATGATGTTGTTACTAAAGGTCACAAAATCAATCATTTGCGGAACAGTTTCCTGGGACGTCGTCCCATCACATCCGGTATAGGTTCGATGCGAAGTAGTGGCATTCACCACATTTAAATCTAGCATTATATCGAATCCGTCAATAGCCTCTCCGGCATCTTCACTATCCAGTGCAGCATGAATCTGGCCTCTGAAATAACTCGATCCGGATGGATCCGGTGCGGAATTGGGATAAAGGTCAACAGAGCCTAATATTTCATCCCAGGAAACATGCACCTGATTACAATCTTCATAAGTGGATTGTCCGGAGCCACTCATTTTAAAATCGCAGAAGGAGAACAGGTATAACTGGTCAAAATGATTGGGTATATAGTGGATTGGCAGGACGCCAATATCGCCCCTGATGGTAAAATGAAAGGTGGCTTCTTCCAGCAGATTTCCGTTTAGTCCGCTTTGCGGGAATGTGTATTGCATTTTCATGCGCCAGCGGTATAATCGTCGGGTAGCGCTTTGGCCGGCCCCCAAACTAACTGACACATCTCCAAAAGAGCCATCCGTGATGCGGGGGATAGTACAAACTATCAGGTTGGGAGCCCAGGTGAGCACGTTGGTAACAGGAATGCCTTTTACAGTAATACTGCGCTTTTCCCAGCCAAAATTTTCACCGTAGATGTATAGTTTGCTATCGGCCTCCCAAACTTGCAGGTAGTTGATCCTGACTTTGTTGGAAGGGAGTTTGACCAGCTTTGCGTTGCTTTTTTTACCCTTGGTTACAACCTCTACGGTAATCTGGTCCTTTAGTTCAGAGTCGAGGCGGCACAGGATATTCGCCTCCTGCCACTGGTCAATTTGGTCGTTAGACAGTGGAACATTATCAATCAATACAGTCCGCTGGTCTTCACCCGGATCCGCTCCGAATTGTCCTGTAAGATCCAGTTGATTGTTCTCATTTATACCTGCTGTTTCAATAAACGGACCATCAACGGGTTCGTCTTTGTCTTTTTCACAGGCTGTAAAAAGCAGGATGGTGCAAACGGGCAAAACATGCCACAGCGATTTCCAATAGGTTGCAGAAATGGGAGTCATGGTTACAAAAGATATTTGAGGTACAAATGTGTCCTCAATCCCCATTCCTGTCATCAACCTTGCGCATCAACACCCAAATCCTTGCCATGAATGGCCATTTTTGATGGATAGAAAATGGGAAAGGGGATATCTGGTAAATCCAGATATCCCCTTTTTTATCATACCATTGTTGGCCGTAGGCCAATCCCTCGCACCTTCGCGCCTTCGTCTCTTTGTGTTTCCCCTTTGTGCCTTATTTCTTGGCTTTGGAGGTTTTTTTGGCAGGTTTTTCAGCTGGTTCTTCAGCCGGTGCAACCTCTTCCGCTACCACAGGCGTTTCTTCGGCCGGAGCTTCCGCAGCAAGTTTTTCCGCTTCCCGTTGGGCATCTTCAAATACGCCAAACTCGCGCATGTAATTATACCACTTGATACACTTCTGGATATCGCCAATGTGTACCCGGTCGCGGTCGTGCTCAGGCAGCACTGTCGTAAAATACGCACGCAGGTCGGCACTGGCCGCTTTTGGATCAACCGGAGGTGTGGTTTCGTGCAGGTCCAGCATTTTCTGGAATACCTCTACGAGTGGTACCGTGCCTTCGCCTTCTTCGTTGAAGGTGTACACCGCTACCGTGGCCAGTGGAGTGATCTGTTGCTGGCGCACCGGTACGAAACGGGTGCGACCTTCTTTTTTGTCTTCGATGATCACACCGTTCGGACGGCTGTTGATCAGTTTGTGTACGCCCGGAGCGCCGGGGATAACGAGATATTTGTCTAGGTTCATGTTTGTATTAACGATGGTGTATTGGGGGCTTGGGGGTTACACGGTCATGATCTCCTTTTCCTTGGCGCCAACAACTGTGTCGGTGCTCTCCACGTATTTGTTTACGAGGTTTTGGAGTTCGGTTTCTTTACGCTTGCCCATGTCTTCCGGGTAGCCGTCTTTAACCGCCTTTTTCAGGTGTTCCAGGGCTTTGTGGCGGGCATTGCGGATACCCACTTTGCTTTCCTCCCCAACATGCTTGGCTTTTTTAACCAGCTCTTTGCGGCGCTCTTCCGTAAGTGGCGGCACCGACAGGCGTACACATTCGCCATCGTTTTGAGGCGTCATGCCCAGGTTGGAGTTGATAATTACCCTTTCAATCGGGCCAACCATATTGCGTTCCCATGGCTGAATGACAATGGTACGGGAATCGCTCACCTGCAGGTTAGCCACCTGCGTAATCGGGGTGGGGGAGCCGTAGTAATCAACCATCAGGTCGGCCACCAGGTTGGTGGAGGCTTTACCGGTTCTGATTTTGACCAACTCGTGGTCCAGGTGTTCCAACGCTTTCTTCATGTGGGCCTCTGCTTCGGCCATTATTGCTTGTACGTCTTCCATATAATGAGGTGAATGTGGTGGAATGAGGTGAATATGGTTAAATTGGGCAATGGGTGAAATGATTTCCGGGTGCAAATGTCACTAAGTTTTCGTTTTTATACGAAAAGAGATGCGGAAAATCTGTACCTGTGTACCTTGGCGGAGATTTTTTTGACTGAAGCGGTTTCATGCCTGAATTGCACGAAATAAAACGAACCTTGTCACGCATAGAAAAACTGGAGCGGGATGTGAGTCTCAAGCAACTGCAAATCAACAGTTTGCTGGCCATAACGCAGGCAATTAACGATAACGTAGCTGCTGCCGACCTGTTTAATATGTACAACACTTTTTTGCGGTGGGAAATGGAACTCCGCAAAATGTGCCTCTTTTTGCGTGATAATGGCATCTGGGAGTGCAAAACACACCTCGGTATCGATGAAAAACTGCTCGAACATGATGTGAGTCAGGAGCTTGATCGTTACCGCTCCACACAAGGGCTCGAAAAATCGGATCATCCGCTGGTTCGGGAATTCGACCTGGTGATTCCGGTGCTCCACAAGAACGAAGCCATTGCCTATGCCTTCATCGGCGGGTTTAAGGACGATGATGATGTGTACAACAAAGTTCAGTTCGTAACCACCATCACCAACGTTATTGCGGTAGCCATTGAAAATAAACGCCTCTTTAAGGAGCGCATGCGCCAGGAGGTGGTCAACCGCGAGCTGGAGGTAGCCGCAGAAATTCAACGCACTCTGGTTCCCTGGCGACTTCCATCAGGCAGCAGTTATCAGTTTTCCAGTATTTACAAGCCGCACTTTGCCGTTGGGGGCGATTACTACGATGTGGTTGAGTTTTCAGACGGTCAAATTGCTTTCTGTATTGCCGATATAACGGGTAAAGGAGTGGCGGCAGCCTTGCTGATGGCTAATTTTCAGGCAAATTTCAGGGCGCTGATTACACGGCGGCCTACCCTGGAAGAAATAGTGCACGAGCTGAACGCCGCAGTGTATAACGTTACCCAGGGCGATAAATTCATTACGCTGTTTATAGCCCGTTACGATACCAATTCCCGCATCCTGCAATACGTCAATGCGGGCCATACACCGCCGGTGCTTTTGTCTAATGGCAAAACCATTTTGCTCAAAAATGGCAGTACTTCTCTGGGGTGGTTGCCGGAATTGCCTTTTCTGGAAATAGGCGAACTGACGCTCAATGACGAGGCGCTTATTTTTTCCTACACCGATGGTCTGACCGAGGTGCGCAATACGGCTGGTGAAGAATTTGGCGAGGAAAAACTGCTGCAATTCCTCGGCGAGCACGCCACAGAAGGCGCAAAAGACCTCAATACCAAGCTGCTCAATCACCTGGAAGTATTCCGGGGGCGCGAACCCTGGCCGGATGATATTACCGTACTTACCTGCAAGGTGTTTGATGGCCGTTAGGGCCTACTTGTGGTCCAGGATATTCAAATGATTTGGACAAAATGCTGCGTCGTGGGGGTCGTTGGAGGCAATGATCACCAGTCGCTCCGCTGCATAGGTGGCAATCAGGTTTTTATACCATTCAATTCCCTGTACATCCAGATTGGTAGCGGGCTCATCCAGCAAGAGTATGGGCGTGTCTGAGCAAATCGCAAAAGCCAGTTTCAGGCGTTGTTTCATGCCAGAGGAGAAAAAGCGTATCTCTTTTTGCCGGGTTTTGGGTAATGCCAGCAAATCGTACAGCGCTGCCGGGGTAAATCCGGGCAGCAAGGGCTTGAGTTTGGCGTGGAAACGCAGCGCTTCCTCCAGGGTCAGTTCCTCAATCAGTTCGATATAAGGCGCAGCATACCCAATCTTTTTATACACCTCTTCCTCCTTGATTTTTACCCCGTTGTGGAAGAAGCTAATCTCGCCTTTGGAAGGACTGAGGTGGCCGGAAAGCACCTTCATCAGCGTGGATTTTCCGGAACCGTTCGGCCCCAGAATGGCCCAGCGTTCTCCGGCCTGGAAATGTGCGTTAATGCCTCTGAAAATCCATTCCAGCCGGTATCGTTTCCCGATATTTTGCACTTGAATACTCACGCGCGGTATCCTTTGATAATGCCTCGTTTACTTTGGGTGGCAAAATCCACAATGGTAGACTTGAGTACGCTGTCCGGGATTTCTGTTTCAATGATTTTCAGCGCCTTTTTAACGCTGTTTCCACGTACATACAGGATCCGGTAGATATCTTCAATGTGGTGCATTTCTTCCTTGCTGAAACCTCTGCGGCGCAAACCAATGGAATTAATACCGGCGTAACACAGGGGTTCGCGGGCAGCGGTGATGAAGGGTGGCACATCCTTGCGCACCAGGGAGCCTCCGCCCACCATCACTTGCGCGCCTATGCGCACAAACTGGTGTACAGCTACCATGCCACCCAGCGTGGCCCATTCACCTACCTCAATGTGGCCGGCCAGCGTAACGTTGTTGGCCAATACACTGTCGTGGCCCACTTTACAATCGTGGGCAATGTGCACATAAGCCATTACCAGGCAGTTTTCGCCAATAATGGTAGTGCCTTCAAAGCTATTGTTGCCGCGATTCAGGGTACAGCACTCCCGAATGATGGTGCCGGAACCAATTTCCAGCGTAGCCTTTTCATCCAGGTGAACCTTGGTTTGGGGTGGAGCGCTCAGTACAGTTCCGGGATACACCCGACAATTGTCGCCCAGCCGGGCTCCGTTCATTATGGTCACATTAGGCCCGATCCAGCAGTTATCGCCAATCGTTACATCTTCTTCAATGGTGGTGAAATTGCCGATATGCACATTGTTGCCGATCCGGGCCTTAGGGTGTACGTCGCGGAAGCCGTCGGTATATATCATGGTTGAGCGTGGTTTTAAGTGTTTTACTCTCCGGCAGGAGATTCTTTGGTGCGGCGTACCACCTGAGCGGTCAGCTCTCCTTCAGATACGATTTTATTGCCAACGTAGGCGGTGCCCTGCATGTGTACAATGCCCCTTCTGATGGGTTCCAGCAGTTCCATTTTAAGGATAAGGGTATCGCCTGGCATTACCTTGGCTTTGAATTTGGTATTGTCTATTTTCAGGAAATAGGTATCCCAGTTTCCTTTGTCGGGCATAGCATGCAGGGCCAGTATGCCACCGGTTTGCGCCAGCGCTTCAATCTGCAAAACACCAGGAAACACCGGATTGTTGGGGAAATGCCCCTGAAAAAGTCCTTCGTTCATGGTGATATTTTTCACGCCTACGATATGGGTATCGGAGAGCTCAATCACCTTGTCGAGCATCAAAAAAGGGTAGCGGTGCGGGAGTATTTCCATAATACCGTTGACGTCGAGTACAGGCTCTTTGTCAGGGTCGTATTTAGGAATACCCATCAATTTGCGTTTCTCCAGCAGTTGTTTTTTCAGGATTTTGGCAAATTCTATATTGGCGGTATGGCCGGGTTTAGTGGCCACAATTTTCCCTTTGATTGGTTTTCCAATCAGGGATAAATCGCCAATCACATCCAGCAATTTGTGGCGGGCAGGTTCGTTCGGGAAATGCAGCTTAACGGTGTTGAGTACACCCTCGGTTTCGATTTTAATGCTGGGTTTACCCATTTTTTTCGCCAGATTGTCCAGTTCGTCCTGATCCATACGGCGGTCAGCAATGACAATGGCGTTGTCCAGATCGCCGCCTTTCACCAGGCCCAGATCGAGTAGTTTCTCCAGTTCATGCAGGAACACAAACGTGCGGCAAGGGGCAATTTCGCTCACATATTCGCTCAGATCATTCAGTGCGGCAAATTGTGGCCCCAGTACACTGGAGTTAAAATCAATCATGGTGGTCACTTCGAAATGATCTGAAGGCAGGGCCAGCAGTTCGGTTCCGGTAACTTCATCCTTGTAGGAAATGGGTTCGGTGATTTCGAAATAATCCCGTTCGACGTTGAGTTCCACTCGTCCCACTTTTTCCAATACTTCCACAAATGGCATGGAAGTGCCGTTCATGATAGGCATTTCCGGGCCGTCAATTTCCAGCAGCACATTGTCAATACCCAAACCAGTAAGGGCAGAGAGTACGTGTTCCACGGTAGAAACCTGCGCCTCGCCGCTTTTGAGCGTGGTGCCGCGGTTGGTGGAAAATACCAGTTTAACATCCGCCGGAATGATGGGTTGGTCTGGCAGGTCAACACGCTGGAAGCGATAGCCATGGTTGGCATCCGCCGGTTTGAACGTAAGCGTTACGTTGCGACCGGTATGAAGGCCTACACCGCTCACAGAAATGGAATCTTTAATGGTGGATTGTTTCATAAACGCAAGTCTGTCAGGACGAAAGTCAGAGAAAGTTACAGGGGAAAAGGATGGATTAACGGCAGTATGCATGCCGTTCAGTTAAACATGCTCTTGGTTTAACGGCGCAAAAGTACGATTTGAGGATGGAATATTTACCACAAAGGCATGAACTCAGCGGCCGGCGTAAGGCGTGCGGGTAACGATACTCCGTCCCAGGGTGAGCTCGTCAGCATATTCCAGATCACCTCCAAAGGAAACACCTCTGGCAATGGTGCTGATTTGAACCCCCATGGGTTGCAGTTTTTTGGATAAATAGAATATCGTGGTTTCCCCTTCAATGGTTGGGCTGATGGCCATAATAGCTTCCCGGATATCACCTTTTTGTGCCCGGATGGCCAGCGAATCAATGTTCAAATCTGATGGACCGATGCCTTCAATGGGGGAGATAATACCACCGAGCACGTGGTACAGCCCCCTGAATTGGCCGGTGTCTTCAATGGCCATCAAATCCCGGATGTTTTCCACTACGCAAACCAGCGATTTGTCCCGACGCGGATCGGTGCAGATTTGACAGATTTCATCGTCGGAAAGGTTATGGCATTGGGAGCATTCCCGAATACCCTCCCGCATGGCAATCAGGGCATTGGCGAATTGCTCGGTATTGTTTTTTTCCTGTTTCAGCAGGTGTAATACCAGGCGAAGCGCTGTTTTGCGACCAATGCCCGGGAGCGTGGCAAAGGCCTCCACGGCTTTTTCGATGAGTTTGGAGGAAAAGGTCATGCGGCAAAATTAATACGGGTACTTCACATCAGTCAGAAACAATCCGTGTGCGGGTACGCTCAGGCTTTTTTTCAAGGTTGTCTGGTTTTCAAGTGCCGTTCGGATGTCGTCCAAATGTAGCTGACCTTTGCCTGTCTGAATACATGCGCCGACGATGAGTCTGACCATGCCACGCAGGAAGCGGTTGGCGGTAATATGGAATACCCAGCGATGCTCGTCAGGTCGTTTTTCCCAGTGCGCTTTTTGGAGGCTGCAATGGTAACGTTCCAGGCCACTATCGGTTTTACAAAATGGATAAAATGCGTCAAACGATAGAAGTAGTGCGCCCACGGCCTGCATTTTATCAAAATCCAGTTGCGCGTGTGTGGGATAAAACCAGGCAGTTCCGGTGGTAAAGGGGTCTTTACGCAGGCTTAGGTGGTATTCGTAGCTGCGCTCGAAGGCATCGTAACGCGCATGCGCATCGGAGTGTACTTCCCGGAGCTGGTGAACGGCTATGTCTTGAGGCAACAGGCTGTTCACGCCGTTCAGGAAACTCGCTGGAATGGGTTTTTGGGTATCAAAATGCGCGATGTAGTAACGGGCGTGTACCCCGGCATCTGTGCGTCCGCAACCGGTAATTTCGATCTGATCCTGCAAAATAGTGCTCAGGGCCTGTTCCAGTGTAGCCTGCACAGAATTTGCATTGGGTTGGATCTGCCAGCCGGCGTATTGAGCGCCCAGGTATGAAAGGGTGAGAAAATACCGCATTGGGGGCAAAGTTACGAGAGTTGGGCGGGATTCTTGCGGGGAGTAAGCGGGCAAGATCCGTACCTGGTATTCCGAATAAGTGGTAATCCTAAAACAAAATGGTGAAATTTGCATTTCATGTATATCCTGTACATTTACCCATCGGAATCATGGATCTTCAAGAAGGCAAACAAAAATTTATCGAGTCCTGGGGCAAAATGGCCGGCGGCTGGGGTATCAGCCCTGCTATGGCTCAGGTGCATGCATTGTTACTGATCTCTCCTGAGCCGCTCAGTGCAGATCAGGTTAAATCCGAGCTCGAAATTTCCACGGGCAATGTCAGTATGAACCTCCGGGCCCTTCTGGATTGGGGGCTGGTGTACAAGGAAACTGCTCAGGGGAGTCGAAAAGAGCTCTATTACGCCGAAAAAGACCTTTGGACGGTTATCCGGCAAATCATTCTCAACCGAAAAAAACGCGAACTGGAGCCTGTACTGCAAGTGCTCGACGAGCTTGCCGGCGTGCAGGAGTCTTGTCCGCAATCCCAGCATTTTTGCAATGTGGTAAACGATATCCGCAAGTTTACGCACAAGGCCAATTCCACCCTTGATGCCCTTATCAAGGCAGAATCGCACTGGCTGGGTGGCGCGTTTTTGAGTATGGTGCGGTAAAAAAATCATCTACAGTTCACGCAACACACTACATAAGCCATTGATAGGTTCATCAACCCAATGACTTATGAAAAACACTGTGCTTGCCCTCATTATGCTCACCCTGCTCGCGCTCTGCGGCTGCGATTCCTGCGAAGTAGTGCGTGTTGCCGACGGAAAACTGCACTTTTCCGATTACCAAACGAAGGATATCCCGCACTGGAACGATCCGGAATGGACCATTTTCTTTTTTGTTCGTCATGCTGAAAAACTGGACCAGTCCGTTAATTCCGACTTGTCGCCTGCCGGATATGAACGGGCTGCCAGATTGGGCGGAATCATGGAAAATGCAGGTTTGGACCTGGTTTTTGCCACTCAGTTTTTGCGCACTCAAAAAACAGCAGAGGCGGTGGTGGTGCGCGCCCATACGCCGCAATGGACTTTATACCCCGCAGAAGATGCCGCCGAGACGGCCTGGCTGCAAACTCAGTTAGCTGAACATCGCGGCCAGCGTTTGATGGTGGTAGGGCATTCCAACACGGTGCCTCGTATGATCAACAAACTCATGGGCCCCGGCACAAACCTTCCGGACTTACAGGAAGACAACTTCAGCGCCTTTTTTGTAGTGGCCAGCAGAGGTCTTGGACAATCGGAGTTTTTATGGAAGCGGTATTGAGGGCGGGGTGAACGATGGATGATAACTGCAGTCTTTTGTATGGCAATAGATCTGATGAGGGTTTCAGTGTACTTTAAAGCGTGGTTTGGGTTTCAGGAAAATTACTTAATCCTATCTGCTAAATTTTTCAGGTATCAACTATTGAATGGCCAGCGTGATGCATAAGCATGTAACTACCAATGAATTGTCCAATAGACAATTTGTCTTTATTTTTTGTGTAAATTATTAGAACAACAAGTCTATTAACTGGCAAACGAATTATCATTGGCAGATAAGGAATAATTGATAAGCTAATAAAATAATGCGATGATCAAAAACTACACGAAAATTGCTCCGGATCATTGCAAATTTGCAAATAAAACCTGTTGTTGCAATGGAAATGGAAAAACTATACTTCGAGCGCAACAAGTACGGCAAGGAATTACTCATGGATGCCTGCAACGAGTCTGAATTGGACATCGTGGCGGATATCATGGTCCTCAATTTTTATACGATCGTATTTTTGGAGAAAGGAACTGGCGCCTATTTTTTAGACACGGCAGAAATTCCATTTCGTGATCAAACGGTCATTTTTATCAAGCCCGGGCAAATCAATAAAGTAGATAAGGCCGTTTTTGAAAAATGCCACCTGCTCTTTTTTGAAGGCGACTTTCTGGATGAGTTTTTCAATGATAAGAATTTCATTTTCAGGTTCGGATTTTTCCACAACAATGAAAGCCCGCCATATCTTACTATTGAAAATGGACAAAATTTTGACCATTTGAACAATATCGCCCGTGAAATTTGGGCAGAAATTAAAAACCTCTCCCAGGATAGCCATCATATCCTGCGTTCCCAGATTTATTACCTGCTCGTAAAACTGCACAGGGCATACAGCCAGCACTATGGTCAGTCAAGGGATACGATGACCGACCCCATCGTGCTAAAATTTTCCCGCCTTTTAGACAAGGAGCTGCGCAACAACCTCTCCGTAGAGCAATTCGCAGAGCACCTTGGCATCAGCCGGGTGCATTTGGGGAATCTCTGCCAGCGGCATTTTTCAAAAACCGCTCACCAAATCATCCGGGAGCGCACTCTTGCCGAAATAAAAAAAGAAATCCGCTACACCACCAAGGACTTTTCAGAAATCGCCTACGAGTTCAATTTTTCAGCGCCCTCGCATTTTGCCCGCTTTTTCAAGCAAATGACAGGTATGCCTCCTGCCGCTTTCCGGGAGCAGTTATCAAAATGGTAAGCCCTTTTTCAAATGGGTAAAATTCCTTCATGCCCATACCTCCAACTTTGCTGCATAATTTTTTTTTAACATTAAAAATCATTTTTTCAATGAAGCATTTTGCATTCATGCTTTTGGCGTTTTTTAGTCTTTCTCTCCTGAGTTGCGGCAAAGACGATGATAACACTCCTGCTGATAAAACCAACGATGTGGTAGAAATCGCTATCCGTCAGGTGAAAACCGGACAACTTGCTGCTTTCGAGCAAGCCCGCACCAATTTTATCAACACGCTGACCAAAGAACCGGGCGTATTCAACGACAGGGAGTACCAATCATTCCTTCATTACAATCCAGCACAGGATACAGGCCGGGCAGTTTATGTAGGTATGACACAATATGAGGATTTGGCTGCTTTCGAGGCGGCGGGTCAAAAACTGGGGAGTTCGTCTGAGGCTGCGGCTTTTTTCAATACGTTTGATGCCCTTACCTATACGGTTCTGAAGCCTACAAAAGCAGGGACAGTGGTAGACTTGACAAAAGTTGCTTCATCAGGTCAAGTGCTTGAAATTGCTGTTAGAGATTTGTCTAAATACAACAATTTCAACAAGGCAGATTACGAGGCGAAGAGAGATGCTTTTTTGGTTGAATTGGCGAAACAGCCTGCGAGAGTTGCCGAGTTTCAATGGGTTTCAGCACTTGACCCAAATATTGTAATTGGCATGACGGTTTACACCAATCAAGCAGCGTTTTTACAATTAGCCACTGACCCTGCATTTGCAAACAATCCCGCTGTAGGTGCATTTTTGGGAACCTATCCACCTACTAATTTCGGGGAGGTATGTACCGTGGTGAAATAAATTGATTCGCTTTATAATCAAAGAAAATCGGGCAGGGAGATATCCTGACCTGATTTTTTTTTGATTTTACCGCTAACAAAGCATGGGCGCACATGGCGGTGAAAGCCCAACCCGCAATGCCAACGCTCGCCGCCACGTAGCCCATGCTCACGTTCTCCGCAATCATACCATGAACACAATAAATCTTCAAAAGAAAGCGCAGGCCCGAGAAGGGCGTGCTGAAAAATACTAGTTTTAAAATGATACTACCGGGCTCGAAAAAACACTTTTTCACCGAATAACCATTCCATTATGAGCATGTTGGGGATTTTCTGACGGAGTCAAAAATTTGAGCGTTTGTCGTTAGTTTTTGCGTTTTCGAACAAGCATAGCCTGAGTTGCCTGACTGAAAAAAGGTAAAAAAATGGCGAAAAAAGGACAGTTTTTGGCCCGGCAAGAAAATCCCCAACATGCTCTTTTGTGGGTTGCCATCTTGTGCACAGCGCATCAATGGCTACGCATTAAACTTTTAAAGGCAACAGGAGTCGAAGTTGGATAAAAAAATAAACAATGAAAAAAATCGTGATCATACTAGGAGCAATGGCATCATTGGTGGCCTGTTCAAATGATGATAACCCAGGAGATGTAAAAACTCCCGATCTGACTCATCTACCCTTTGGTGGAACATCTCCTACCAACATACTAATTAGAAACCAGGGAGCAGCGCAACCAGATTTTTTATCCTTGTGGCTTTGTGGGCTTCCTGCTAATGGAGCAGGAGCAGACGATGCAAGTGACTGGACTAATACTGACGGAACCTGGGATTATACCAAAAAACCTCAGGTTGAGGGCAATGTAACCTGGAATCATGATTTCCATATTACATTGGATGGCAATGGAAACCGAATTATTACTGGAAATAACCTGCCTAATCATCCAACCGGAATATTTCCAATTCAACCGGGTACTCAAGCTTGGAACTATGATAAGAACCCCAATATTATCTCAGAACAGGTTGTAAATTATACATTACCAGCTATGCCGCAGGTAGCAACCAATCCTAGTTGCGTAGGCTTTGGACCTGCTGGTTTTTCTCTGACTGGGGCAGCTATTTATCACGGTGCATCAACGCTTGGAACAGATGCTGCCGCACATGAAATGCTGGATAGATTTGGCGGGCATACAGATGGGACTGAAAGATACCATTACCATTTTCCCTCACAAGACCTTCAGGATCACATTCATCCTCACGAGAGCGGTCACTCTGCACTTATGGGCTATATGCTTGATGGTTTTGGAATTTATGGACCTTATGGAGAGGATGGCGAGTTGCTGAAATCAGCTGATTTGGATGAATGCCACGGACACACTCACCCAGTGCTTTGGGATGGGCAAATGGTTAATTTATACCACTACCATTGGACCTACGATTTTCCATACAATATTGGATGTTACAGAGGAACTCCATGAGGCTGTATAAGGTTTTTGGGTGCTGTATTTATAGATGGAATATCTTGAACGCTGAAAGGTCTAAACTATCAGAAAACAGAAGAAATCCAGCACTCAACTGCAATGAATCCAACCTTCCCCTACCTCCTGCTCTTCGCCTCTATCTTACCCTCCTGCAAGGGCCAAAATAACCCGCCCCAGCAGGTAGCTCCAGCAACGGTAGCGGATTCTCTCAATGCCCTGGGTAACAACATCATGACGGTTTATCAGGACAAACGCAACCACTACTGGTTTGCCAGTTGGGAGGATGGATTGTATCACTACGACGGAAAAAAGTGCAGCATTTTACCACTCAAAACGGCTTGCCGCATAACCGGGTGGAAGACCTGCAGGAAGACCAATCCGGGAATCTTTTGTTCAATACAAGCGGAGGATTATGCCTGTTCGATGGGCAAAAAATCCGCGTGCTGGAATCTAAGGAAAGTAACAGCTGGATGTTACAGCCTAACGACTTATGGTTCAAAGCCCTGCAATTTGACGGGAAAGTCTATCGGTATGATGGCAAAATCCTGCACAGTTTGTCCTTGCCTACCTCAGAAATGGGAGAAGCATGGATGGCTAAAAGAAATGATGTTTTGGATCCCCATGCCATCTATACCATCTATAAAGATCACCAGGGCCATATCTGGTTTGGTACAGCTGCTGCAGGCGCCTGCAGGTTCAATGGTAAGTCATTCGACTGGATTTCGGAAGACGACGTGACAGAGTTTCACGATGGTCCCTCCAATGGCGTTCGGTCTGTTATCGAAGACAAGGACGGGTACTTTTGGTTCAACACAGCGTATCGGTATCGGATGAACGAGCCAGGTAACAACTCTGATCAACCGTTTTACATCCGGGAAAAAAGCATCGGAAACCTGAATGGATTGCCATTAAGCGATCTATGGGAATACCTGTCTATTGCTCAGGATAACAACCAGGCTCTGTGGATAGCTACCTATCGCAACGGAGTTTGGCGATACGATGGGAAAGAAATCACCCATTTCCCTGTGCAAGTCGAGGGTAAAGACATAAACCTGTTTTCCATTTACAAAGACCGGCAGGGTGTTTTATGGCTTGGAACCCATAAAAACGGAGTGTACCGGTTTAATGGAAAGACTTTTGAGCGGTTCAGGTTATAGGCTCTTCCGTTGAAGTCATGCACTGTATGACCTGGCGCAAGTCACTCACATACACAATTCATATCCGAAAGCTTTATGGCCTGAATATCCAGGCTTCCCGCCACTGCATTTAACGGAATGCAGATCTGGACTATTCCAGTATGTTCAATGAAGTTTTTTGTGGTTGGACCCATGAACGGTGTGGTATAAGTAAGGGTAAAGGGCGGAGCACCGGTAAATTCAAGCAGTACATCCACACATTTACCCCGACACACATCCGGATCGTTTACAGAAAAAGAGACGGTTGGCCTGGGGTTCCAGATCACAGGAACGGCCTCATTGGAGATATCCAGACATCGGTCGCTCAGGTCTACATTGCCGTTTAGTTCATTGCCTGCAATGGCGGCAATATAGTAGGTGATACCTTCCTGCATCACTGAGGGGTCAAAGGAAAACTCGGGCGTGTTACTGATCATAACAATACTGCCAAGGGTGTCGCTCGGGTCCGAAAAAAGGATATACTGCAACATAGTGCCTTGTGGCAGAACATTTGGTGCGGCCGGCGGCACAGTGGCAATGGCATCCGGGCAAAGATTAAGCGGAGGGGAGGGGATTAAGCCAGCCTGAGCTGTACATGGCTGACAACAAAAATAAATAGCCATGTTAACACCCCCTGCAATGCCGGTTCCATTATCAAGGTTATTCGTAATGGTAAGTGTACTGATGGAGGTCTGAATATGGAGATCTTCACAGCCTGAGCGTGTAAAGGAGCCCACTGGGCAAGGCGGAGACTGGAGCCCCCCTGAAGGAGAAAGTATTACTTGTGTGTTGTAGCACGGCGTTGGCAAGCCGGCATTGGATAAAGGATAGAAGGCTCCATTAATTTCAAGCGTTACTTCTTCAACCCCTGCGGGTGAGCCGTTCGTATGATCATAATCGAATGTGTCAAAGTCTAAAGTTACACCGGCAACCGGGTGTGAAAATGTGAACGTAAAGCTTCCTGAAGCTCCACCGCCAATATGATAAGGCCCATTGTTAGTACAAGAGGTAACAAAACTTACGTCTCCATCAGAGGTAACTGTGACATCCGTACACGAAAACTGTTGTGTGCCTGATTCGATTGTTATTCGGTTTTCACAATTCTGGGCTTTGAGGCCTTCCGAAGTAAGGAATAATCCGGAAAGCAACGAAATCAGGCTCAGTAAATCCCGGGGAAAGCGAAGCGATAAAGCGGTATAAGTCATTTCTACTGATATGGCAAGGGGCAATTATCTGTCTTTTGCCATTTCAAAGGTAAAAACCAATGGTGCAAAAAGCAAGTGTGGTGGGCCTTGATCATAAAAGTAGTGCGGTCTCAATCCTGGCTATGCTGTACAGGCTGGCGGCGCATCCGCAAAGTGGTCGTATTTGCCGGTTAATTTTCCGATGGCAAAAGTGATTGGGAGTACCACTTTTTTAATCAAAAACGGCATTTCAGTCATATCGAATTCACTGGCGTAACGGGTCAAAAGAAAAGCGCTGTCAAAGATTTCCGGGCGTTCACTGCCAGTTTTGTTTTGAGCATTGAATATGCCCGACAAAAAATAGATAATGTTATTGGCTGGTTGTATATAACCTTTACAATGAAGGATTTCATTGCCGGCATTCCAGAACCTGTGTGGTGTGCCGCGTTTGAAAACAACCGTCTCGCCAACTTCAGCAAATTGGGGCGCTTGTCCTGAAATCTGATAACCTACTTTCCCGGATACTACTGTCAATGCTTCATCCTGAAAAAAATGGGTGTGCATAACGGGGCCTACTCCTGGCAAAACTTCATTTTCAACGATGAGTTTGTCGCCGTTTGAATCTTGTTCCAGACGGATGAATGTCAGTTTTTCACCAAGGCAGTTTTGAATGGTATGTGGAAATTGAATCTGTTTTGTCATATCAAAGGGTTTTAATTTGATACAACAAAAATGGGAGAAGCACAAAGCGGGACCCAACACCCAGGCAAACCAATTGTGGGTTTTATCAGATGAATTGATGAAAAAAAACACACAGGCTACTCAAACAACTTCTCCACCTCCACGGCAAAGGTCTTCAAAATTACTTCCCTCCGCAATTTTAACGTTGGAGTGAGCAGCCCGTTTTCGGGCGTCCAGGTTTCGTGCAGCAGCTGAAATTCCCGCACTTTTTCCACGGGGCCTAGTCGGGTTTCATTTAGCTGATCCAGTTCCTGGCGGAACAGTTTTTGCACTTTTGGGTTGAGGATCATGTATTGAGGCGCTGTCCAGTGCACCTTGTTTTCCTGGCACCAGTATTCCAGTTGCTGAAAATCAGGCACTATCAGGGCCGCTACATAAGGACGGTTGAGACCAATGGCCATGGCCTGACTGATGAAGGGAGAACGCACCAGTTGTTGCTCCACAAAAGCCGGCGCCACAAATTTGCCGGTGGTGGTTTTAAATACCTCGCTTTTACGACCCGTAATGCGCAAAAACCGTTTGAACTCAAACCGGCCCAAATCGCCGGTTTTGAACCAGCCATCCGGGGTAAAACGCTCGGCGCTTTCTTCGGGCAGGTTCAGGTAGCCCTGTGTTACGTTCGGGCCGCGAACCTCTACTTCGCCGTTGCCTTCTTCATCTGTTTCGGGGCTGATGCGCACCTCCACTCCTGGCGCAGGAATGCCCACGGTGCCAAAATGCACGCCCCCGGGTTCAAACCTGTTGAAGGCTATTACCGGACTGGTTTCTGTAAGTCCGTAACCCTCCCGAACGTCAATCCGCGCCGCAGAAAAGAGTCGGCCGAGGCGGGGTTGCAGGGCTGCAGCGCCAACCACAATGTTTCGAATTCTGCCGCCCATACGTTTGCGCCATTGCCGGAAAACCAGCACATCCGCCAGCCAGCGTTTCAGTCGGTAATCCAGCGGCATGGCTTGTCCGCCGGAATATGGGAACCGCTCTCCGAGTGCAATAGCCCAGTCCAGTATCTTCTTTTTGAATTTGCCGCCGCGGTTGCGCTCATCCAGCAGTCGCTCGTACATGCGTTCGAGCACGCGCGGAACGGCTGATATAAAATGCGGGCGCACTTCCTGCAGGATTTTGGGTAAACGCTCTACACTATCGGCAAACCAGATGTTGGTGCCTGCAGCCTGGTAGGTGAAGCAAACCATGCGCTCCAGGATATGACTCATGGGCAAAAAACTCACCGCCACAGTTCCCGGCCCCAACGGTACGATAGCCAAGACAGACTTCACATTGCTCACAATGTTCCGATGGGTGAGCATCACACCTTTGGGCATCCCGGTGGTGCCGGAAGTGTATAAAAGGGTAGCCAGCTGGTCTTCCTGAATGCCTTCCCGGTAATATTTGATTTTGCCGGCCAGGTGTTCATCGGGGTCGCAGGCCAGCGCATTCCAGGAAATGACTTCAGGAGTATCGCTGCGGGGTTCAAAGGAAAATATCTGTTTCAGCTGCGTGCCGGAATCCAGGAGTTTTTGGAGCATGATGGTATTGCTCACAAAGCAGGCTTTCAGTTCGGCGTCCTGGGCAATATGCGCCATTTCGTCCGGACGGGCGGTGGCATGTATGGGCACAGGTATAATGCCTATCTGCATCATAGCGGCATCGGCTATGAGCCACTCCGGGCTGCTGCAATGGGCCAGCATACCAACCCGGTCGCCCGGATGCAGCCCGGCATGGAGCAATCCGGCGCTGATCTGATCGCGTTCTGCCAGCATTTCGGCGGTAGTGAGGGTATGCCATTGCCCATTGCGCCAGCCGGCCGCCGAAACCTTTTGCGGGAATCGGGCCTGCTGATATTCTAAAATTTCGAATAGCAGGGAAAACGTCATTTTCCATAATATTTTTCCCTGTCCTGAAGGGCAGGGCTATTGTGGGGCAGGGCTATTGGGTTGCCTGGACAGGGCTAATCCGCCGGATCTTAACCACTGATATCACTGCCAGGCTCGCTATAAAAAACACTGCCAGGGCCATCACACTATTGCGCATACCTCCCGTAAGTTGTTCCACAAACCCGAAAGTAAATGTACCTACCACGGTAGAAACTTTGTCCATAACATCATAAAAACTAAAGTAGGAGGCCGTGTCCGGCGTGTTTTCCGGCAACAATTTGGCATAAGTGCTGCGTGACAGCGATTGAATACCGCCCATTACAAGCCCTACAGCGCCTGCCAGCATGTAAAAATCAAGTCCGGTTTGTACAAAATACCCTACAATACAAACACCTGTCCAGATCACCAGCATTACCAGAATAGAAAACTTGTTGCCTTTGATCCCGGAAAGTTTTGCAGAAGCCCAGGCTCCGCCAATGGCCACAATTTGCAGGATCAACACCAATACAATCAGCCCGGAGGAGGAAAATTTTAATTCTTTTTCAGCAAAAGTGGAGGCCAGAAAAAGAACCGCCTGTACACCGGCATTGTAACAGAAAAAAGCAATCAAAAACCGAACGGCATTGCCGTCGTTCTTTAAGTTGTTCCAGGCTTTCCGGATTTCCTGGTAGCCTTTACCCACCAGATTTTCCATTTTGCCTTGTGGCTGATCTTCCGGCAATCGTTTCAGCGGAATTTGAGAAAAGCCAATCCACCACAGTCCAACCATTACAAAGGCTGTGGGTACTGCCCGCAATCCATCCGGAAAGCCAAACCAACTGTAGTTTAAGATAATAACCAGATTGGCTACCAACAGGATAACACTGCCAATAAATCCGTAGCTGAACCCTTTGGCGCTTACATCATCATACCGGTCTTCGGTGGCAATAATGGGCAAAAAAGCATTGTAAAACACAATACCTCCGGCAAAACCAATGGTGGCGAGAATAAACCCGATAACCCCTACCCAGAGCGTGGGCATGCCGGTGAAAAACAGCAGGGAAATGCAGGCCAAAGCACCTAAAGTGGTGAAAAAGCGCAGAAATTCTTTCTTGCGTCCGCCGTAATCAGCAATGCCCGACAACAGTGGCGATAGCGCTGCAATAATCAGATAAGCCAGCGCTATGCTCCAGGCGTACAGGGTGCTGTCGGACATGCGCATGCCTAGTACATTTACGGTATCGTTGGTCAGTTCCAGAAAATATCCCGGGAAAATGGCCACGGTAATGACTAAGGCATATGCTGAATTAGCCCAGTCAAAAAAGGCCCATCCATTGATGATACGCGGGTTGTTTTTTTCTTGCATATGGAACGCGGATGTTGAACGCGGATTTTTTTGGAACGCGGATGACGCGGATGACGCGGATTTTATGTACTGCCTTCGGCAGCAATTTTACATATTTTAGAGCTTTTCAAAGCTTTTAATTGAAAAATCCGGGTTGACTGCGTAGGTTGTTTCCCGCAGATTTTCACAGAAAGCGTTGGGTTGAGTATCTCACGTGACTTTCCTGCCGAAGGCAGCACAAAAAAATCCGCGTCATCCGCGTCATCCGCGTCATCCGCGTTCCAAAAAAATCCGCGTTCCCTGCGTTCTTATTCAACCTGGATCTCGTCTACGAAGAGCCATGCAGGGTTGTTCTCGCCTGCCTCTCCTTTAGGGATTGTTCCATGGTGCCTAACCAGCACTTTCAGGTACCGGTATTTGGCGCCAGGTGTATCCAGTTTTACGGTTTCTACAGATTCTCCCTGATAATCCTCTGCGTTGAAGGATTTGGTTGTCAGGGATTTAAAATTGGTGCCATCTTCCGAGCCCAGCACCTCCACGTTTTTGGGTGGCCAGATCCAGGAGTTTTTGGCATTGACGAAGTTGAAGGTAACCTTGGTAAACGCCGTGGCTTGTCCAAAATCTATCACAGGGTCAATGTCTTTGCCCTGCAACCCTACCCAGTTTCGCCAGTTTTTCACAATGCCGGTTATGCCGTTGGTGAGCGCATATTCGTCGTTGCCGGTGTATTGCTCTGGCTTGGCACTCAGGGTATATTTCAACCCGGTGGCTTTGTGGATCATGTACTGAACCGTCATGGCTTTACCCAGCGGACGCACCCTGCTGAACACTCCGGCTTTGAGGGTAGTGGTTTTGGTAATAGGGATGGGCGAAACGTATTTCGGCGAATTCAGCGACGGTGGTTTTCCATCGGTAGTGTACCTGATTTCCAGGGCTGGGTCGTTGGCTTTGAGCGTTACTTTACTGCCTGCAAATGAAGCTGTTACATCATAAAAACTCCGGGCAAACTTGACGCCGGCGGCATCCAGGCGGTTCATGTGCGGCTGAATTCGGCGCGCAAAATCCGTCCAGTTGCGCTTGTCCTTATTGGTCCACACAGCTTCTGCCAGCGCGCAGGCGCGTGGAAAAGCCATGTATTCTACCTGTTCTGATTTGGACATGTATTCGGTCCATACGTTCCCCTGGGCGCCCAGAATATGCTTGGCCTGCTCAGGTGTAAGTCCATCCGGAATGGGTTCGTAGCTGTACACTTTTTCCAGGGTAATCATACCGCCAATGGCAACAGGCTCTGAGCTGGGGTCGCTCTGATACTGATCCAGGTAGCAATGGGAGCCCGGGGTCATAATGGCATCATGGCCTGCACGCGCTGCAGCAACGCCTCCGTCAATACCGCGCCAGCTCATCACAGTAGCTGTGGGCGCCAGGCCGCCTTCCAGGATTTCATCCCAGCCAATGATTTTGCGGTTGCGTACCGCCAATAGTTTCTCAACCCGGCGTATGAAATAGCTCTGAAGTTCGTGGGCGTCTTTCAGACCCTCATCTTTCATGCGTTTTTTGCATTTTTCACAAGCATTCCAGCGGGTTTTTGGACATTCGTCGCCACCGATGTGGATGTATTTACCGGGGAATAATTCCACAATTTCTGCCAAAACATCGTCCAGGAAATGGAAGGTTTTGTCGTTGCCGGCACAAAAAACATCCTCAAACACGCCCCATTTGGTGGCAGGCTCGTATGGACCGCCCGTGCAGCCCAACTCCGGGTAGGCCGAAAGGGCCGCGAGTGCGTGTCCGGGCATTTCAATTTCCGGGATAATGGTGACAAAACGCTTCTGAGCGTATTCCACGATGTCCTTGATTTCACGTTGGGTATAAAAACCACAGTGTTTTTTGCCGTCGAAACGGTGCGGCTGATCGCCGTAATGACCAATCAGGGTTTCGTTCCTACAGGAAGCTATGCGCTGGAGTTCCGGGTATTTTTTGATTTCAACACGCCAGCCCTGGTCGTCTGTCAGATGCCAATGAAAAGTATTGTACTTGTACATGGCCAGCATGTCGATGTATTTTTTGATAAACACCGGTTGGAAATAGTGTCGGCCAACATCGAGGTGCAAACCACGGTATCCAAAGCGAGGCGCATCGGAGATAAGGCAACAAGGAGCTTCCCATTTTACACCGCCATAAGAGTGTGTGCCGCCAAACTCGGGCGGAAGCAGCTGGCGCAGGGTTTGCATGCCATAAAAAGCTCCTGCGGGTGTTTTGGCCCAAATGACCACGTTGCCGGATTTGACCTCCATCCGGTAACCTTCATCAGAAGCAATGGAGGGGTCGGGTACCAGGTGAATCGCATTGCTTTTGGGCTCCTTGAATTTCTTCATCGGTTGGATAAGGAGGCGATAACCTGTACTGGTCACAGTAAGTGCTGCGAAGTACTGGGCAGGTACATCCCAGCCGGCCTGGCCTTCCGGAATATAGATTCTGGTGTCCTTTTTTAAGGTGAAAGTTCCTTTTTTTGCTTCCAGGGTTTGTAGTTGGGGAATGATGTTGAGGTTGTTGGGGGAGTTTTGGGCTGAAACCGAAAGTGGGAGAAAGAGCAGAAATAACCAAAGTCTGGACATGATTAAAAATTTTGCACGGTGATTAAAGAGATTCCGTAATTGGACTGCAAGGTAGAAGTAGGAGGCAATTTCTCCGACTGTTTTAGGAAAGGATTGAGGGAAAAATTTTGTGGGCAAAGTCAGACTTGTTGCATTATTGTTTTTAATAATGCATTATAAATTTTTTAATATTTTATATATCGTTGGTTGACTGGTAACGGAAAAATTTAGAAATTTGCCAGCATGGATCTAGCTAAAATCTTCGAGTTATTGGTTCCGGTTGCCCGGCAGATTGACGGTGGGATTGAGCCATATTTACCTGTGATTGCAGCGCATACCACCCCTTTGCTATGCAAAGCGGGAGATCGGTTTCCTAATGAGGAACATCCTGAAAAGTTGGCGGCGTTTGTGGTAGATGGCGTTTTCCGGGTTTATTCCCTGGATAATACCGGAAAGGAATCCACGATTCGTTTTGCAGCAGAAGGCGAGTTTACCTATTTTGCAGATGATTACAAAGAGTTGAATCCCAATGCGGTATACCATTGGGAGGCCATGACAGATGTAACCTTGTTAACCTGGAAAGATAAGGATCTTGATGCCCTAGTGAGGGAAATTCCGGGCTGGTACATGTTCACACTCAAGATCACGGAAATCATCATTTACCGTTTATTGATTGAGCGGGCTGAAATGTTTAATGATGATGCCACTACCCGTTACCTTAAGTTTGCCGAACGGTATCCCAGTACCATTGCCCGGGTGCCTTTGCGCCACATTGCCAATTATCTGGGCATTGCACCACAATCACTGAGCAGAATTCGTCATCAATTGTCAATTTCCGGAAAAAATTAACAAATGTTAATTGGTTCGTCGTATACTTGCCGTGGAATTTTACCTGGCGAGTGCCGTTATGTATTGCTGACGGGGACGAACAAATTACAACACCTCAGAACTGTTTCGTTTCAACCTGGGGGAGTGTTTATCTCTCCTATTCTAATCCACTACATCCTTTTATACCACAGAAAATTGGAGCGTGCTTTCTGCACTATCTTTCCTGGCCATAGCTTTAGGTGACAATAGTCCTTCGAAGCTATGGCCTTTTTTATACCTTCTCTATGTCTTTTGCCGAAGGCCCTTAACAAATAACGGCGCCTTCCTGATTTACCGGTGATAGATACAATTGACTTTCCAGTTTATGTTGGGCAAAGGCTTTTTGCATGGCTGCACCGGCATTCTCTGCAATCAGGCTGTTGCCGCAGAGTGCAAAAACGGAGGGGCCGGCGCCAGAAATGCTGCATCCAAGAGCGCCCGCATGCAAGGCAGCCTCTTTGACGGCGTAAAAGCCCGGAATCAGCACGGCTCTTTGTGGCTCAACTACCTCATCCTTTAAACTTCTGCCCACCAGTCCGAGATCGCCATTGAACATGCCCAGGATAAAGGCTGCCAGGTTGGCGTTGTGCCGGATGTGCACCTCCATAGGTATGGTAGGGCTCAATAGGGCACGGGCTTCACGGGTGCCGATTTCCATTTGCGGGTGCACCACTACTACATACACGCCGCGTGGCACGTGCAGGCGGTGAATATCCATGGTGGCATTGTCGCGGATCAGGTTGATGCCGCCCAGAAGAGAGGGCACGATATTATCGCCTTGTTGTCCGCCGGAGGCTATTTTTTCTCCCTCCCAGGCGAATGGCAGGAGTTCGCGTTTGCTCAGGCCGGTGCGGAGGAGTTCGCTGACGGCCAGGGTTGCGGCGGCGGCACTGGCGGCGCTGCTTCCGAGTCCGCTGTTGATAGGCATTTTTTTGTGGATTTCAAGTTCTATACCGCGGTTGGATTCTCCGAGGTGGTCGAGTAATCGCTGAACGGCCACGCCTGCGGTATTGAGTTTCGCTTCGAGGGGGAGTTTGCCCTGAGCGCCGGTAATTTTAGTGATTTGAATACCGGGGGTATCGCTTTTCCGGGCAATGACTTCATCGCCAGGTTTTTCAATGGCGAGTCCCATAATATCGAATCCAATTCCGATGTTGCCCACGGAGGCCGGGGCGAAAGCTTTGATACCCAAAATCTGATTGTTAACGGCATGTTATTGGGTCAGTAGGCCAACAGATGCCTGGTGAACTATGCGGCCGCAAAGGTATTATCTGTTGGTTTGCGGGCATAAAAAACGGCGCAAACAACTTGTAAAAAGTCATTTGCGCCGCAAATCCTGCTGAGAACTGCTAAGTTCGGACAATCAATGGCCTTGCAGACTGTTATATGGTCGCATTTCTTCACCCAGCCAGTTAATATTCCATTCTTCCTTGGGATTGAGGAGTTTTTTAGCTTGACGGGTGGCTTTTTTGCGCAGAAAACGGAATGCCAGTTTCGGAGATTTTCGCCAGATGCGGCGGAATGTGCTGATGCGGGGCGTAGTCATAATACAATAGTTTATTTGTGTGAATCGGTAAGGATGTTGTTGCAGGTGATCCTGCGCTAACGATTTGGTTTCGAATACTTTAACGCGATTTAAGGGCAAAAAGTTTCCACTTTGGAAAGTTTTTTAGTTAAAGTTTCAATGAAGGATACAAATGCTGGTTGGCGACTTTTCAACCCGTCCTGAAATGCCTTGAATTGGCTAATCGTGAACCATTTTCAATAACTTTTCAAAACTTGTCTGCTAGCCTCCACACAGCCTGCTTACCTTCGCCGTCTGAAATACTGCAAATTATGAGCCAAACCCTTTCGATTGTTATCCCAGCCTACAATGAAGAACGTACTATCCACCGGATTTTGGACAAAGTGAAGGCGGTGGAATTGATAGGCGGATTCAAAAAGGAATTGATTATTACCAACGATTGCTCGCGCGACGATACGGAAGGCGCTATCAAACGCTACATGGAGGCCAACCCCGAGCTTAATATCCGTTACCTCAAACACGAGGTGAACCAGGGGAAAGGCGCTGCACTGCACACAGGCATCAAACATGCCTCCGGCGATTACATCATTATTCAGGATGCCGACCTGGAATATGACCCAGCTGAATACAATGTGCTACTCCGCCCTATCCTCGACGGATTTGCGGATGTGGTATTTGGATCCAGGTTTATGGGCGGGCGGCCACACCGTATCCTGTTCTTCTGGCACAGCATCGGGAATAAGTTCCTGACCTTCATCTCTAACATGTTCACCAATCTGAACCTTACAGATATGGAAACCTGTTACAAGATGTTCCGTTCGGATATGATCAAAGGCCTGGATCTCAAGGAAAAACGCTTCGGTTTTGAGCCCGAAGTAACGGCTAAAATCAGTCGCATACCCAACGTGCGGATTTATGAGGTGGGCATTTCCTATTATGGTCGCACTTACGCCGAAGGCAAGAAAATTGGCGCTAAAGATGGCTTCAGAGCTATTTATTGCATTCTGAAGTACAACCTTTGGTCGAAGTAACGGCCTACGGTGGACGGTAGACGGCCTACGGTGGACGGTGGACGGCCTACGGTGAACGGTTGACGGTTGACGGCCTACGGTGTAAGGTGTGCGTGGGTAGTTGAACTAATGTGAGTTGTCATCCCCGGTAGGGGACCTACACAAGCCAGATTGCGGGCAATCCTATTTGCCAGGGGATGGTCTCGAAATCTGGCCTGTGTAGGTCCCCTGCCGGGGATGACAACTCACATTGGTTCGCACCGTCCGCCGTAGGCCGTCCACCGTCTACCGTCCACCGTCCACCGTCTACCGTCCACCGTCTACCGTCCATCGTTCCAACAGCTTTTCCCGGAGGAAATCGGGCGCCATAACTACCTTTTTCAGTTTTGGGTCAAAAAAGCAGAGGCGCACCCGGCCGGCATTGACGAGCTTTTTCTTCTCGTTGAAGATCTCCATGTGAAATGTGATGTACTCATCCGGCATTTCCCGGATTTCGGTGCGCACCGTGAGCAGATCATCGTAGTAGGCTGGTCTGACAAACCGCATTTCCAGGCTCACCACCGGCAGCCAGATGCCATGTACTTCCTCTAGCTCCTTGTAGGAAATGCCCAGCGACCGGATGGTTTCCACCCTGCCTACCTCAAAGTATTGGGCATAATGGCCGTAATAGAGATAACCCATCTGATCGGTTTCTCCATAACGAACGCGGATTTGTGTATCGAAAGAATACATAAGCTGAATTAATGTCCAATATCCAATGTCCAATAACCAATGTCCAAGTGGTGCGGGTGTTTGGCGTCAGCACATTGGTTTGGTATTACTCGCCTGAATGGCGAGACCTAATGGTAGCTTTTCGCCATTCAGGCGAAAATAGCCCAACAAATTTGCTGACGCCAAACACCCGCACCACTTGGACATTGGACATTGGTTATTGGATATTCTTCACACCGCTTCGCGTTCCACCGGACAAGTCATGCAGTGACTGCCACCGCGCGCGCGGGAGAGTTCGTTGGAAGGGATAGTGATGATGGTGTTTTCCACTTTTTCCGGATCAACCTTGCCGTTGTCTATATCCCGGAGCATTTTTTCAGCGCCCACTACCTTATACCCGAATTCCTTGAAGGCTTTTTCGGTAACCGGGTTGCGGTCGTAGGTAATGGCTACACCTGGTTTGAGCGCTACCAGATTGCAGCCATCTGTCCATTGTTCGCGTTCCTGATAAGGACTTTCACCTCTGCCAGCCCAAATGAACTCCATTTTCGGATTTATTTCGGCCTTCAGGAAGTCAACAATGCTTGGGTATTCCAACTCTTCACCGGTATGGCGGTGCACATCTACATAAGAACCCAGTCCATCCTGTACGAGCGGCTTAAAGCCTACCACGTGGTTATGGTTTATTTGGGTGAAAATGGTATCGATGTGCATGTAGGTCCGTTCGGCAGGGATGTTCACCTGAACAATGTTCTTGATGATGCCCTTTTCAAACAGGTAAGTTTTCAGGGTATCGAACGCATAGTTGTTGGTGCGTTCGGAATTACCAATCAGCAGGTAGTCTTTGTGGAACATCATGACATCGCCCCCTTCAATGCTGATGGTTTCGCCGCGTTTGTTGGGCGGAAACTTATCTACCCTGTTCAGGTTCACCGTTTTACCGTCTGCTTTCAATCGGCGGAAAACCGGGTGACTGGAGAAGATGAGTCGGGTAAGGAAGTTTTCCCGGAAGCGGGCAGATTTGGCCGCCTTGGTGATGATCACATGATCCTTGATGGTTACGGCAAGGTCGCGGGTGAATATCAGGTTCGGGATAGGGTCAAACAGAATCCGGTCTTCCGGCTCCAGATAACCGGTAATCAATGTGTCGGCCAGTTGTTCCGGAGAGAGGCTGGCCAGCCGTGGAATGAGGGAGTAAGGCAGTTCCTCAAAGTCCACGATTTTGTTGATGATTTCGTAGCGACTTTCTTCTACCCGGCAACTTTCGGTGAGCAGATCACTTACTTCGAGTACGTTTTCTTTTCCAACGAATGCGCGGAGTATGTTGACAAAAATATCGTGTTCCTCGCGCATGTTTGGCAGGTGTACAATATCGTCAAACAATAATTCCTCTGCTCGTTTTGGGGTAATCCGGGCAATGCCTTCGTCGGGCCTGTGCACGATTACTTTTTTCAGTTTTCCGATTTCGGAGTCTACGTATATGCGGCTGTTCGCGTCCATATAGAGCTTAGTATAATTTGGGTGGGCAGAAATAGGCAAACCGTGTGATCAGACGTCATGCACGCCTGCGGATTTGCGGCGCGAAGGTATGGGTAATTCCTGCTTTCTAAGTTTACCTGTCTGCAATTAACCGTAACAGCCAGATTCTAAGGAAATACTAAGGGGCATTTTGTTGGCTATTTGCCAAAATGCCTGGACGTTTGCAATACGGTTTAAGCTGTTTAATGCTATCAATTATACTTTTCCTTTTGTGAGGCGAAATGCTTCTGCAAAAGCTGTAATCCGTTTGTCTTTATCTAAACAACAAATTAGCTCAAACATGAATGTTTTCAGTTCTTCATTGAAGCGCCGGGCCTTATTGGGTCCGGCGCTCCTGGCGGTAATCCTGTTAAGTGTACAAGCTACATGCACTGACACAAGCCTTAACCAGGGCGCCGCCGGAGTAGCAAAAGATGGGCACAAAGAAATGCTCAAAGCACTCAAAGAGATTGCCGGAAAAATTGATGTTCCGCAAAACGGGTATGCCGCCAGAGCCAAACTTGCCTACTTCGATCAGTTGATGACTACAGCCACCTCTACTAATGAAAAGGTGAATGCTGTTATGAAAAAAGGCGTGGTGTTGTTGGAGTATGGTGATGAAGTAAAAGCTGTGGAAATCTTTGAAAAAATTCTTGCCTATGTAGGCGATAATCCCAAAGCTCGTTATCCAACACTCTATTGGCTTGGAACGGCTTACATGCGACTAGGGGAGCGCAATAACTGCCTGACCGGCCATACTGCTGATGCCTGTATTATGCCCCTGCAGGCATCTGGTATCCACAAAGACAAATCGCCAAGCCGCAAAGCCATTGAAACCCTGGAAATTTTCCTGACCGAAGCTCCCTCAGACCCTAACTATTATGATGGCGTTTGGCTACTCAACCTGGCCTACATGACCATTGGTGAATATCCGTCAAAAGTGCCTAAAAAATGGTATTTGCCTGGCCTGGACAAGGTAGAATACAATATGCGGCCATTTGTGGATATGGCAACCGATCTGAAAATCATGGTCAATTCACGCGCTGGAGGCAGTATTATTGATGATTTCAATAACGATGGATTCCTGGATATGGTGACTTCCGGCTGGGATGTTGGAGAAGATAAAATGTACTATTTCCAAAACAATGGCGATGGCACTTTTTCCAATCTTTCCGATGCATCAGGCATTCATGATTTTACCGGCGGTCTCAACATTCAACAAACCGATTATAACAACGATGGTAACCTGGATGTCTGGGTGCTGCGCGGCGCCTGGCAAGGTCAAACCGGCCCTTACGGCGAACAGCCAAACTCGTTGTTGCGCAATAATGGCAATGGCACTTTTACAGATGTTACTATGGAGGCCGGTCTGTGGTCGCTATGCCCAACACAGGCAGCTACCTGGAACGATTACAACCACGATGGCTGGCTGGACCTGTTTATTGGCAACGAACACCTGCCTACAGGTGGCAAAACCTACCCCTGCCAACTATACATCAACAACCAAAACGGCACCTTCACGGATATGGCCGAAGCGGCTGGCGTGAACATCAGGATGTATGTAAAAGGGGTAACCTCCGGAGATTATGACAACGATGGCTGGGCCGATCTGTTTCTGTCTTCCATGGACGGCAAAAAAGTACTGCTGCGCAATAAAGGTCTTCAAAGCAAAACGCCTGCTTTCGAAGATATGTCGGTTCAGTCCGGGTTCAGCGAAGAGAAATACCGGAGTTTCCCAACCTTCTTTTTTGATTACGATAATGATGGCTGGCTGGACCTGTTTGTGTGTAACTACGATTTTGAGAAAAGCCTTTCGTACTACTTTTCCCGGGAAGCGCTGGGTTTGGGTAAAGATGATCCATCCGGAAAGCCGGTAATCTACCACAACAACGGTAACGGCACTTTTACCAATGCCAATAAATCGCTCGGCTTGAATAAAACGGCTTATTCAATGGGGGCCAATTTCGGGGATTTCGACAACGACGGGTTCCTGGATCTCTACCTGGGCACCGGCAACCCAAATTATCAGTCTATCGTTCCCAATAAGTTGTTCATGAACATTGGGGGTAAAAAATTTATGGACGGTACCGTGGCTTCCCGCACCGGAAATATCCAAAAAGGACACGGTGTATCCATTGCCGATATCGATAACGATGGAGATCAGGATATTCACGTGGAAATGGGTGGCGCCTATCGCGGCGATGGCTATCCTAGTTCGATGTACATCAATCCCGGTCAAAACCAGAACAACAGAATTTATCTAAAGCTGGAAGGCACCAAGTCGAACAGAGCCGCTATTGGAGCAAAAATTACCTTGAAATTTCGGGAAAACGGCGTACAACGCATGGTTTACCGAGAGCTCAACTCAGGTGGAAGCTTCGGATCAAACCCGTTGCGCCGGGAAATTGGTATCGGTTCTGCCACAATGGTCGACGAAATCAGTATCACCTGGCCTGCCAGCGGCATTACACAAGTGCTCACCAATGTTGAGCCCAATCAGTTTCTCCGCATCGTTGAAGGCAAAGAGGGCGCTGAAAAGCTTCCTTTAAAAGCCTTGAAATTTAGTCAGTCGGCATCAAATATGCCCATGTGTGCACCAACCAGGTAATTCTCATTCACTCATGCTCCAGGGCCTTGCTCCCGATTCATATATCGTGAAGCAAAGACCTGGAGCATATTATACTTGCGCATCTGGCCTGATCCGGGTGAGCAATAAATCTTTCCATATCCAGCATGTCTGTTTCCTTTTTTTCTCCAACCCGCCTGCCGGCAGGATGTTTGATTTTTTTGCTCCTCTGTATCTCCTGTAATAAGAATCGCACCATTCAACACAGCAAGGAACTTTTGAATGGTCACCAGAAAATGTTGCAAACTCTGGAAGAAACACGCCGGAAAATTGACACGCCTAACAACAATTTTGCAGCTATGGCCAAGATCATTCAATGTGATTCTATTCTGGCCACCACCCGTGATCCAAATGTGCAGTTAACCACCCTGGTCAAAAAGGCTATTTTCCTGCTTGAATATGGCGATGAGGTTCAATCGGTAGCCATGTTGGAAAATGCCGCCCAAACCCTGGAGTCCAGCCCGGAAGGACTGAAAGTGGTGTTGCCTTACCTTGGCACAGCCTATATGCGCCTTGCCGAACGAAATAATTGTGTGAAAGGACACAATTCCGAGGCTTGTATCATGCCTATTAAAGGCAAAGGCATACACCAGGACAAGGCGCCGGCGCAAAAGGCTGTGGAAACCTTCGAACGCTTGCTCAAATTGGATGCCAAACAATACGATGCCATTTGGCTGCTCAATATAGCCTACATGACCCTGGGAGAATACCCTTCCAGGGTTCCTGCCAAATGGCTGATTGCCGGATTGGATCAGCCAGATTTTGTGATAAAACCATTTGTGGAATGTGCCGCTGCCTTAAAAGTGCAGGTGAATAACCGGGCCGGAGGAAGTATTGCCGATGATTTCGACAACGATGGTTTTCTCGATCTTGTTACCTCCGCCTGGGATTTGGAAGATCCTATGCACTATTTCCACAACAACGGTGATGGCACTTTTTCCGACTGGTCTGAGCGATCCGGATTAAAAGCTATCAAAGGAGGTTTGAACATTCAGCAAACAGATTACAATAACGACGGCTTTCTGGACATCCTGGTACTCAGGGGCGCCTGGCAGGGGCAAGAGGGCCCCACCGGAGATCAGCCCAATTCATTGCTCCGCAATAACGGCGATGGCACCTTTACGGATGTTACCATAGATGCCGGCATTTTGAGTTTCAACCCAACCCAGGCAGCAACCTGGAATGATTTTAACCGCGACGGCTGGGTAGATTTGTTTATTGGAAATGAAAGCCAGAGTGATAAAAGCCCCCGGAAATGTGAACTTTACATCAATCAGGGCGATGGTACGTTTAAAAACATGGCAGACGCCTGGGGGATCAACATAAGCTTGTTTGTGAAAGGGGTTGCTTCAGGCGATTTCGACAACGACGGCTGGCCGGATCTGTTCATCTCCGCCATGAGCGGCCACAAACTCTTGCTGCGCAACAAAGGCCTGGTAGATGGCAAACTGGTGCTGGAAAATGCCTCCCAGCAGGCCGGCTTTGACAAAGAAATGTACCGGAGTTTTGCTACCTGGTTTTTTGATTACGACAACGACGGATGGCTGGATATATTCGTTTGCAACTATGAATTTGATAAACCACTGTCCTATTATGCGGCAAAGGAGGCTTTGGCGCCCTCGAACGACCCGGCAGGTAAGGCGTTTTTGTACCACAACAACAGGAATGGCACCTTTACCAATACCACCAAAGCTATGGGGCTAAAAGGGGTGGCATTTGCCATGGGCGCCAATTTTGGCGATATCAACAACGATGGCTGGCTGGATTTTTACCTCAGTACCGGAAACCCCAGCTTTATGTCGCTCGTGTCCAACAAGCTTTGGGTGAACACCGGCGGAACCGGTTTCCGGGATGCCACGGTTTCCTCCAGAACCGGAAATTTACAAAAGGGCCACGGCGTTTCCTTCGCAGATTTCGACAACGACGGGGATCAGGACCTCCACACCGATTTGGGAGGCGCATTCCGCGGCGATGCCTATCCCAATGCCATGTATCTCAATCCTGGTCAGAATCAGAACAACTGGATTTACCTGAAAATCATCGGTACAAAATCAAACCGTGCTTCCATTGGTGCAAAAATTACCCTGACCTTTAAGGAAAATGGTAAAACCAGAATGGTATACCGGGAATTGAATTCGGGTGGCAGTTTTGGTTCCAGTCCGTTGCGCAGGGAAATTGGCGTGGGTTCGGCCACGATGATTGACGAAATTCGTATCACATGGCCCACAACCGGCATTACGCAGGTGTTAACCAACGTAACGCCTAATCAATTGCTGCAAATTACTGAAGGTCAGGAGGGAAGCCAGACGCTGCCCCTGTCTAAACTTCAATTTGTGTTTGCTGATACAGGCATGCCCATGTGCGCGCCAGTGCAATAGATGTACGATTGACATCTCTTACCGTCTGAAAAATGCCTGGACCCTGGTCTGGGCATTTTCTCTTACATTCAGGTAATACAGGTTGAAATCGCCCGGGTGATAGTTTTTGCTAAAAAACAAGGCGCTGCCCTTGAATTTGGGCTTGGAAGCCAGCAAAATGCCTTTGTGCACCTCCGCATCGGTGGAATGAGGGTAAATATGGGTAAAGGGCCGGATCACAGCGCCTTTGTTCAGCATTTTGTCGGCGTATTCATTTGGCCTGATATCCCAAAGCAATGGATTGGTGCAAACCGTTTTTTGATCCTCTTTCAGGCGTTTTCCAAACCGACGCTCCCAGGTGCGCCAGGTGCAGTAGCAGTCTACCTGATCCGGTTTTTCGCAAGGTTTTAGTTTGCGAAATTCTTTTTCTGCTACCGGCCAGCCAACGATATACGCAGCTACCAGTTGTTGCTCCAGGTTTTTGTCTTCCACCAATTGCTGCAACAAAGTTTTGGTGTGTAAGCCTCCCTGACTGTGGCCTGCCAGGATGAACGGACGACCATTATTCCAGTATTTCAGGTAATGCAAAAAAGCAGCCTTGGTATCAGAATATGCCACCTCAAGGGCTTTTTTAGCAGCAACTGTGTCTTTTTTGGTAAAAAATACGTGCAAGTGCGCCTGCCGGTATCGAGGAGCAAAAACCCGTCCTGCGCCATTAAAAATGGATGCCTGATATTGGATGGTGCCATTGTCGGTCTTTCGGTTGGTGCGTTCGTCTGAGGTGGAAGCATTCCAGTTGCGTTGATGACGCAAGGCGCCGGTATAGGTAGTAGGATGCAGGAAAAAGACGTCAACAGGGGCGTCTTTTTGCAAATTCGGCGACAGCAAAGGGTCAGGGCTCAAATCGGCCGGATCATCTTTGTCTGGGTGTGCCGCCCAGTTTTCCATCAGGGAATAGTCGGGCGCCGGAGGAACCTTGGCCGGGTCAAAAGCAGTTTTGGGCTTAACGGATGCGCAGGAATGTAAAGCCAGCAGTGCCGGCAGAAGCAATAAAGGATGGAGTTTAGCCATAGATGTTGGACTGCTTGACGTTAGACTGTTGGACATTAGACTGTTGGATGTTGGACCGCTTAATAGTAGGGAGAAATCAGGATATTGGATAAATCTTGTCCAATATCTAACGTCCAGCAGTCTAACGTCCAGCAGCCCCACAGTCCTATTAACAGGTAATTGGATCAGTTTTTCGTAAAATCAAAGTAGGTTTGCAGCCTTTGAACGAGGTCTTGGCTAAAAAATTATCCTTTCTTGAATATCCTTTTTGAAGACGCCGATATGATGGTCATTGATAAGCCTGGCGGCTTGTCTACCGAAAGTGGAAACGCTTCGCATCCATCAGCTGAAAAGCTGGCGGTTGAATGGTTCCAACAGAAAAATGGCACTCCACGTATTCCATACCTGAGGGCTGTACACCGATTGGATCGTGTTTCCGGCGGCGTACTGGTTTTGGCTAAATCCAAACAGGCATTGAGTATGCTGATGCGTCAGTTTGAGCAACGTTTGGTCAAAAAAACGTATCAAGCTGTAGTAGAACACGCGCCCTCCTCGGATTCCGGGGTTTTGACTCATTGGTTGAAACGCGATGAATCCGGGAAAAAGGCGCTTGTGTTTGATCAGAATATGGCAGATACACAACCCTGTGCACTGGATTTCAAGGTGTTGGAGCGCCGCGAAAGTCAGGCATTGCTGGAAATTTACCCGGAAACCGGACGTTTCCACCAAATACGCGCCCAATTAGCGCATGTTGGCGCTCCGATTTTTGGCGACCAGCTGTACGGCGGACAATTTTGGCGCGATCATGAAATCAAATTGCAGGCGGTGCGTTTACAATTGATGCATCCGCGTACCAATGCCCCCATGACCATTGATGCTCCCTGGGATGCCTGGGACCTGAATACCCCCAATAACCTGTAAACCATGTGCAAAAAACTTTTCCATCTCCTGATCGGACTCCTGGCGCCGCTCGCGCTCACCGCCCAACACCAGAATCAGATCCTGGACCCCAATATCTGCTCGGTTCAATTAACACTTGCCGGTTCTCCGCTTTCCATGCCCATCGTTAACCTGGGCGCCGGGAACAATACCATGGTGCTGCAATTCGACCACATGGGGGATGAACTTAAAGATTATAAATACACGCTCATTCATTGTAATAGCGACTGGCAACGCTCAGACTTATCGGACAATGAATACATTGACGGGTTTACGGACGATCGGATTTTGAACGTGCAGCCTTCGTTCAACACCCTGATGCAATACACCCATTATGCGTTGGGGTTGCCCAATCAAAACATGCGCTGGAACCGCTCCGGGAATTATCTTCTGCAAGTATTTGATACAGAAGATGACCGACTGGTGCTTACCCGCCGATTCATGGTAGTGGAACCACTCTGGCGCATTGATGCCGAATTTGTGCGCACCTCCCGGGTAGATAAGCAGGATACACACCACGAAATTGATTTCAAGGTAGTACCGAAGGGCGTCCGTGTATCTATGCCCCAAAATGATGTCAAAGCATTTGTGCTGCAAAATGGTCGCTGGGACAATGCCATGGGGCCAATCAAGCCGTTTATTACGCGGGGGGAAGACATGGTATTCGATTATCAGGATGAAATAGTGTTTCCGGCAGGCAAGGAATTCCGGTTTTTTGATATCCGGTCATTTGATTACAGAGGTGAGTTTGTGCGGGGTATCAAAGAAACACCCACCTATTACGAAGTTACCCTCCAGCCCGATGAAAGCAGGTTTGACCGGCCGGTCATTTTCCGGCCTGATGCCGACGGGCGTTTCGTGATAGATAATGCCAATGCCAACCAAACCCTTTTGCAATGCGATTACAGCCTGGTGTTGTTTTCCATCAAGCAAAATCAGGAGCTCGATGGTTCTGATGTGTATGTATTTGGAGAGCTGACGGATTGGCAACTGAAGCCTGAGTACAAAATGCAATACGACGAGCAGGCCCGCGTATATTGGTGCGAAGGCTGGCTCAAACAGGGGCACTACGATTATCAGTATCTGGTGGTTGACTCCCGAACCGGGAAGCCGGACATAGATGGCTTTGAAGGAAACTGGTACGCCACCGGCAATCAGTATACTATTTTGGTGTACTTCCGGCCTTTTGGCGCCCGCTTCGACCGGCTCATGGGGGCGGTTACGTTGAATAGCGCCAGAAGGTAAAATATCAGAACTCAGCTCTTTTGGCTTTTTCCCAAATAACACTCTGCTTTCCGCGTAGGAGTCGGGCGAGGCCTGCGTACATGGCCCAATTCATGAGGCAGAAATAATAGGGCACGAACAGGACTTTTATTTTGAGTTTGTGTTGTTCCAGGAACCATCCAAGGAGGGCGGCCAGGTAAAACGAAACCTGTCCGGCCAGTAGCCATTGGTAGAGCGGTTTTCCTTGAAAGGCCAGTATGGTATTTATAGCCAGCAAAACAGGCAGGAACAATGGCGCCAGGGTCCAGCGCAGCACCCGGTGAGATATGTACTGGAAGCTCAAAACGCCATAACGGAAAGGATTGAGCAGGGGCGCCAAACGTACAATAGCCTGTAAGCCGCCCGCAGCAATGCGCACTTTGCGTTTCATTTCTTCGCCAACGGAGGCTGAAGAACGTTCAGAGGCCCAGGCATCCGGCGCATATGCTACTTTGTAGCCGCGCTGGGCTATGCGCATGGTCATGTAAAAATCTTCCACCAGCGTATCTGGCGGAACCGGCTCGTAACAATCGGTGCGCAGGGCGAACAACTCCCCGGCAGCGCCTACTACTGTCCAGAGCTCGGCATCCCATTTTTTCAGCAGGCTTTCATAACGCCAATAGATGCCTTCCCCGGCACTGCTGGCATCTTCTTTTTCCGACATGGAAATACGTTTTTCGCCGGCAACGGCGCCTACATCCTGTTGGCTGAAATGACTGACCAACCGTTGGATGGCCTCGCGGTTGACAAAAGTATTGGCGTCGGTACTGACCACAACCGGGGTTTTAACCAGTTCCATGGCGCGCTGAAAAGCAGCAATCTTTCCGCGCCTTTCAGGCTGGTGCAACAACTGCCACTGTACATCGGCGGGGTAGGGATATTGTGCAACAATTTGGGGTGTCTGGTCGTCGGAGCCATCCGTTACAAACCAGAAATGAATCAGTTGGCGCGGGTAATCCAGAGATAAGGAGTTCTCGATCTTGCGGGCCATCCAGTCCGCTTCATTGAAGGCGCAAACAATGAAGGTAACCTCCGGCAATGCCTGGGAGGAGAGGGGGGGGCGGCGGAAGAACCAGCGTTTTAGCCGGACCAACAGCCACAGCACAAAACCGTAGCCCAGGTAGGCATACACGATAATGGCCAGTCCCAACCAAAAAACAATTTCCAACACGCCGGATGAATTTGAAAGGGTAAAGGTAAAACGAGCCCGGGCGGATTGGTGCATTCGTGGTAAAATTACAGATTGATGGGGGGTACAGACCAGTCAGGCTCACCCAAATCGGCCAGGTTTGTAGCCAATCAGACACGCTGGGTAGTAAAATTGGGCTAATTCCTGGTCAAATACCTTCCAACGCCATATTTAACAAAAAATATGTGTTTCTGAATAACTGGGTTAATTGTTTGATTGTCAGCACTTTACCTCTTTGATTAATTGTATATGAAAAAATGAGTTGGATTTGGTCATCCGGCCGACTATCCTGAAAGTGTATAAAGCGGCTAAACGGCATTATCTTTGTTTCATTCAGGCAGTACACCTGAAGTCATCCCTCCCGCACTTCCGGCCGTCATTCCCCATCTAACCCTGGCTGTATAGCTCTGGCCAAACTTGTGCCGGTAATCAGCCTGCTATTGTTTTTCCTAATGCCTGAAAAGGCGCTGCAATAGGGAAAACTAATCCACAAAACACAGCAGAAGCATAGGAAGAATGTCGACTGGACACACCAGCCGACAGGTGATTATTGCGACCAAAAAACGATTACACAATGACCAAACGTTTACTCCTGGTGGAGGATCACGAAGATCTCCGCCGTACGATAGGCAGTTATTTTTCCGAGCATTTTACCGTTTTAAGCGCTAAAAATGGCGTGGAAGCCATGGGCGTACTCAGCAAAGGCATCATTCCTGATGTCATTGTAACGGATTCTTCCATGCCTGAAATGGATGGCGCCACCTTGTTGCATCATTTGCGCAACAGTGGATGGTGGGCTGATATCCCGGTATTTGTGTTGGGCGCTAATGAAACCGACTCAGAAGCCCAGTATTTTGAACGCCTGGGCGCTCACGGATACTTTGCCAAGCCATTTAGTCCGGTAAAACTTAAAGAACAGATTATGAATCTGATTCCCTGACACGCTTTCTGGCAGGGACAAAACAACAAACACCGATTACCTAATTTAATCATGCATCCCAACCCGCACCCATCCGATTACCCATTGGCTGCTACCAGGGAAATGCTTTTCGTGGGGTTTGAAGGCCCTATCGAACAACATATCCACCATATGCCAGCCCGAAGCAACGAGCTGCATTATGCCGTAGAGACCAATGGATTCCTGGCCTATCGCTGGCTGGAACAACAGGTAGACGACCTGTCTACCTTCCACCTGCCTTATGCCGTAATTTGTTATGCCGACTGGCTCATGGCAGATCAGTTCAGGCTGGTTCAGCAATTGGCTGCTCACCCGCATTTGTGTACAGTTCCGGTGATTGCCTTTGCTGAAAAGGACCAGGCGCCAGAGCCAGCTTTGTTGCGCTCCATGGGCGTAGACGACTGCTACACCGTTCCTGTAGACTGGAAGCAGGTGGAACGACGAATTGAGTTTTTAAACCAGTACAAACCCAGGTTTTTACAGTTGGCCTACCCGGAGCAGGCAGACCATTTCAGGTTAAAAATACCATTTAGCAAAAGGCTGCTGGATATTATTGGTGCTTCGGCAGGGATTTTGCTAACCATGTGGATCTGGGCGCCCGTAATGCTGGCCATTTGGCTCGAAACGCGAGGCCCGGTTATTTATACCTCCCGAAGGGTGGGGTATGGCTATCAGGTTTTTGCATTTTTGAAATTCAGGTCTATGTTCAACCGGGCGGAAGATCGGTTGCAGGAACTCGAACATTTGAACCAGTACCAGGCGCCGTATTTGCATCAAAAGCCCATTTTTGTTAAAATTGCCAACGATCCACGGGTTACGCGGGTTGGACGTTTTATCCGAAAGTACAGCATTGATGAATTGCCGCAGCTGATCAATGTGTTGCGCGGTGATATGTCGCTGGTAGGCAACCGCCCGCTCCCGGTTTATGAAGCGGAAGCCCTGACCAAGGATGCCTGGAGTGCGCGTTTTTTAGCGCCGGCAGGTATTACAGGACTTTGGCAGGTGAGCAAACGGGGCAAGCCGGAAATGACGGTGGAGGAGCGCATTCATCTGGATATTGCTTACGCAAAAACGCCGTACTCTATTTGGAAAGACCTCGGGATTTTGCTGAAAACTTTTGGAGCCTTTATCCAGCAAGAGGATGTTTAAGAAAGTAACAGTCATAACGTTGAATTACAACGAAACCCTGACTACCTGTGCCCTGTTGGACAGTATCAGGCAGCAGGATTATCCGGATTTAGAGGTAATAGTGGTAGACAACGCGAGCAGGGAAAATCCGGAAACACTGTTCCGGGAGCAATACCCGGAAGTACATTTTTTGCGCAGCAGCAAGAATTTGGGCTTTGCCGGAGGTAACAACCTGGCATTGCCGCTGGCTAAGGGTGATTATTTGTTTTTCCTCAACAACGATACAGAGCTGGCGCCCAGCTGCATTCGAAGGATGGTAGAACTCATGGAGCAACAGCCGGGAGTAGGGTTGTTGAGCCCGCTGATTTGTTATTTCCCTGAACCTTCTTTGCAGGATACCAGTTCGCTGCCGCTGATCCAGTATGCAGGTATGACTCCGGTTTCCAACCTCACGGGCAGAAATGAAACCATTGGAGCGCGTACGCGTGACCGCGGGCAGTTTGCGGGCGCGCGCACAACCGCATATGCACACGGGGCGGCCATGATGATTTCCAGAAAGGTGTTGGAGCAGGTTGGAGCCATGTGGGAAGGGTACTTTTTGTATTACGAAGAGCTGGATTGGGCTGAGCGTATCCGCAGGGCTGGTTTTGAGATATGGCTGGAACCGCGGGCGCGCGTGTGGCACAAGGAAAGTTATACGCTGGATAAAATGGGCTCTACCAAAACCTATTACATGGCGCGCAACCGCATATTGTTCATGCGCAGGCAGCGTAAAGGCCCCGGTTTGTGGGGGTTTTATGGTTATCTGGGCTTTGTATTGGTGCCGTTCAAGGCTGCGAAGTCTTTGCTGGCCGGCAACTGGCAACAAGCGCTGGTGTTCTGGAAAGGCATCTGGTCTGGCTTAACCACAAACCTGAGCAGGGTATGAGCTGGCTTTTTGCGTTGTTATGCGCAATTTTACTGGCGCAGTTGGTGTATCCTGCCCTGCTGATAACCCTGGCCCGCCTGCGCAGTCTTCCGCAACGGCCAACAGCGCCAGCGGCCTCCGTCAAATTTGCCTGCATCATTACCGCCTACCGAAACGCCGCCATTGCCCAGCCCCTGGTGCAGTCGCTGCTGCAACAAAGTTGTCCGGATGTGCAGGTGTACCTGGTGGCAGATGAGTGTCCGGTTTTTGATTTTGGCATTACAGATCCCCGATACCACCCACTGATTCCGGAATCGCCGCTCAGGTTGAAGGTCCGGAGCATTCGGTATGCCATGTCGCAATTAGTGGAACAGCCGGATTACGTTGTAGTTTTTGATGCAGACAACCTGGCGCACCCGAAGTTTTTGGCGCAATTGAAGCCCTGGATTTCAGCCGGGTTTTCCTGTGTGCAGGGGCAACGTACGGCCAAAAACCTCGACACTGTTTACGCTGCGCTGGACAGTCTGGGGGAGCATTACAAGAATTTTCTGGAGCGCGAAACTGCTTTTCGCCTGGGTTCTTCGGCTGTAATCAGTGGTTCGGGAATGGCTACAAGGTATGATCTGTACCGGGCTTATCTGGAAAGTGAGGCCATTGCGCAGGGGCACTTGTTGGGGAAAAAGATGCTACAGGAAGACAAGATTTTGCAAAATTTCCTGCTGAGTCAGGATATCCGGATAGCCTATGCACGGGAAGCGCTGGTATATGATGAAAAAGTGAGCAAAGGGAAAGATGTGGAAACGCAGCGTGGACGCTGGTTGTATTCCTATTTTCAAAACATTCCTAATGCCCTGACTTTGTTGGGCTTGGGTGTACGCAATCGCAGCTTTAACCAACTGTATTTTGGCGCAATTACCCTGGTTTTGCCCATGTTTATCCAGATTGGACTGGCCGGATTGTGTCTGCTGGCGGGCTTGTTTCTAGCGCCATGGTGGTCGCTGCTGCTGCTGCTGGGCTTGCTGGTATTCATGTGGAATATCTGGCGTGTGTTGCAGCTGGATCAGGCGCCGGAGGCGGTAAAAAGAGCGGTTTGGCTCGCGCCGGTGTTTATACTCCGGCAAATCAGAGCCCTGGGTAATATGCGCGATCCCAACCGGAATTTTCAACCTACCGAAAACCGTCAGGCCCGAACGGTAGACGAGGTGTTGCGGGAAAGAGAGGAGTGATGAACGATGAACGATGGACGATGAACGACGGGTCTCGCCCTTGGCATTACGTTTGGATGCCAAGGGCAAGTCCCGTCGTCCATCGTTCATCGTCCCATCGTTTTTTTTGTAAAATTTTTGTCATGCACCCAACCAGAAGGTTTGGCAATGCGTATAGTATAGTAAAAAATAGTTTGCAAAATTTTTGGTTTTGCCAATTTTTTCACTTTACTTTGACCCAATTAAAAAAGGAGGTTCGCCATGACAACAAAAAGTATTTCGATCGCAATTGTCCTCCTCATGCTCTCTGTATGCTCCGTAGGAGGCCAGACAACTGCTTCCAAAACTTTCACCCGCGCCTTTAATACGGACGGAAAAGACTTGCTGCGCCTGGAACTTCCCGGCGAAGTGGATTTGAAGGTATGGGACAATCCAAGTGTACGTTTTGAAATCAGTGTGAGTTTGCCCACCGGTAATGGGCCTATGCTCAATGAACTGGCCAACATTGGTCGGTACAACCTGAATGCCAAAACCGATGCCAACGTACTCGTCATTGACGCGCCAAACATGCAAAAACAACTGAAGGTAAAAGGTCAGGACTTCAAAGAAAACGTCACTTTCGTGGTGTATGTACCTAAAAACATGGAAGTTCAGATCACCCCGCCTACGCCTGTACTGGCCGACGCTAAAAAATAACACACCCAGGTTTCCTGCATTTTTTGTCAGGATTAAACAACTTGCCTGAACGTATCTGCGTTCAGGCATTTTTTTGTTTGGCAGAATGCGCCGAACTTTGCAGCAAACTACATCCAACCATGATACGATTTGGGTTATTAGTACCAATGATACTGTTGTGCGCCTACAGTGCAGCCGCGCAGATGGAAAGCACGATGTACCAGGTTTTTGAGATAGATTCTGCCCAAACCGTGCAGTTTGAGATAACCGGCGAATATCAGGTATCTGAATGGGCCGGTAATTCCATACTCGTAGAAACCACCGTGCAACTCTGGGATGCCAACAAGGAAATTCTGGCTCACCTGATCAAAGAAGGCCGGTATGACCTTGCTACAGATTCTACCTCAGATCCACACCCCAGGCAGGTACGCATTTACACCAAATACATTGACCGCAAGCCACTTAAGCGCCGCGACGGACAGAAATGCCTGGAAATTGCAGTCACCAAAATATTCGTACCAGATACCTTTTATATCTCTGAAGACCGCCAGCGCCTGACGAGAAAAGGTGGGAAATGACGATGAACGATGGACAACAAAACGATGGGCATTGTGCCCTAAGGTAATGGTTTCAGACCTATAGGGTTCCCAAAAACCTTACAGGTCTGAAACCAAAATGTCCAGTAGTACGCATCGTCCATCATCCATTGTCCCGCGTCGTCCATTGTTCCATGCTATGCCACAACTCGTTGAGCTTGTATTACTTCCGCAAGAGCGGGAAAACCAGTCCCTGATCCGGCAAAAAGCTGCAAGGCAGGCTAACCTCCGCCCGGATCAGGTTGCACATATTGAAATACTGAAGTCTTCTCTGGACGCCCGTTCCCGGCAGGCGGTGTTTCGGCTGCGCGTGGAGGTATACGGGCCCGGGGAAGTGTTTGTGCCGGAGCCGGCTATTCTGGATGGCTTCAAGCCAGTGGGCGACAACAAAAAAGTGATTGTGGTAGGCGCCGGGCCGGCCGGTTATTTTGCCGCCTTGGAATTGCTGGAACTGGGCATTAAACCCATCGTGTTGGATCGGGGCAACGATGTGCAACTGCGCCGGCGGGATTTGCGGGCTATTCAGCAATTCGGGGAGGTTAACCCGGATTCCAACTATTGTTTTGGAGAAGGAGGCGCCGGAACGTATTCCGATGGCAAACTGTACACCCGCTCGGTGAAGCGGGGAAATGTGTATAAATCGCTGAAACTCCTCGTGGAGCACGGCGCCAAAAGCGATATTCTGACAGAGGCACACCCGCACATTGGCTCCAACAAATTGCCCGGGGTGGTGCAAAACATACGGCAGACCATTTTGCAATACGGCGGAGAGGTACATTTTGCCCATCGGGTGGTTGATTTTATTCTGCGCGATCAACAGATTATCGGGGTGCGAACAGAGCATGCCGGCGCTGGTGCATCGGCAGAATTCCTGGCCAATGCGGTAATTCTGGCCACTGGCCACTCGGCGCGGGATATTTACCGCCTGTTGCACCAAAAAGGTATCCTCATTGAGCCAAAACCATTTGCCCTTGGCGTGAGGGTGGAGCATCCACAGCCGTTGATCGACAGCATCCAATATAAGCAATCGCAGCGTTCTGACGAACTTCCGGCAGCCAGCTACAGCCTGGTTTGCCAGGTGGGTGGCCGGGGCGTTTTTTCTTTTTGCATGTGTCCGGGAGGACTGATTGTTCCTTCCGCTACGGCGCCCGGTGAAATTGTGGTAAACGGCATGAGCATGAGCCGGCGCGATTCGCCCTTTGCCAATTCCGGCATGGTTACCTCAGTGGAGCCGGAAGACCTGGCGCCCTGGGCCAAACACGGCGTGTTTTCGGCCATGGAGTTTCAGGCAGAAGTTGAACAACGGTTGTTTAGCGCCGGAGATGGCAGCCAGAAAGGTCCGGCACTCAGATTGCCTGATTTTATTGCCGGTAAACTTTCAGCAGATTTGCCCAAAACATCGTACATCCCCGGACTTTTTCCAGCGCCCCTGTACGAATTATTGCCAGCGTTCATCTACAAGCGCCTGCGGGAAGGTTTGGCTGATTTTGGTCGACAAATGCGCGGTTTTTACACACAGGAAGCCAATGTGGTGGCAACGGAGAGTCGCACCAGCGCGCCCGTGCGCATCCCGCGCGAGGCGGAGTCCCTGATGCATCCGCAGATTACCGGATTGTTTCCCTGCGGAGAGGGAGCCGGCTATGCAGGTGGTATCATTTCAGCGGCCATGGATGGCCAGAATGTGGCTCGCGCGGTGGAACGCTGGTTGGAACGCGGGTAAGAACGCGGATTTTTTTTGGAACGCGGATGACGCGGATGACGCGGATTTTTTGGGGCTGCCTTCGGCAGCATTTTTTGGGCTGGTGTTGGATTTTTTATTGAAAGGGTGTAATTTCGAATACAGAAACATGCTCCCAATCAACATTCCAATGAAACACGCAGAATTAACCAGCCGAATTATTCAGGTTTTTTATCAAGTTTATAATGAACTTGGATATGAATTTCTTGAAAAGGTATACCAAAATGCCCTGTTCTATGCACTTCAACAAGAGGGTATTAAAGTAGAAGCTCACCGTAAAATACTCGTTCGATTCAGAGGAGTAATTGTAGGAGAATACATCAGTGATATTGTAGCAGACTCTACAGTAATAATAGAAGTAAAAGCTGCAGAATCTTTAACCGCGGCGCATGAGTTTCAACTCATCAACTACCTTAAATGCTCCGAAATGGAAGTGGGGCTATTACTGAACTTTGGTAAATCACCCGAGTTCAAAAGAAAAATATTCGAAAAGGGCAGGCGTACTTTCAGTATTGCCGAAGGTAGCTGAAAAATCCGCATCAAAAACTTCCCACAGATTTACGGAGAGGCCCCTCTGATTTCCGCAGGAAGCGTCAGACAGATTAGCTCATAAATCATTGCTGCCGAAGGCAGCACAAAAAAAATCCGCGTCATCCGCGTCATCCGCGTTCCAAAAAATCCGCGTTCCAACCAGCGTTCCTACCGGGGGATGGTTTTGAGTTGGGCCTCAATTTCCCGCAGGCGCTCTTTTTTAATTGAGTCTACCAGTTGGGGCAATACAGTGGTTTGGGCCACCTTGCAGAGGCTGTCGTTGGATTTTTGCGCCACAGAAATCTGGTGGTTGGCAATGGAGTCAATCATGCTGCGCGTATCAGCATCCAAAGGGGTATTGTTATTTCCGCAACTGGTCAAAAAAACGGTTGCCAAAACAATGGAAAGGAAGCTTTTACGGTGCATCATGCTATTGGTGTCCTTTGCGGACTTCGCGGTGAAACAGTCTTAGAACTCAGCGCTTCCAGGATACCTCGGGAACGCAATGACATCGCGGATATTGGTCATGCCCGTTACAAAAAGGATCAGACGTTCAAAGCCCAAGCCGAAGCCTGCGTGTGGACAAGAGCCAAAGCGCCGGGTATCCAAATACCAGGAAAGTTCGTGTTCCGGAATGTGCATTTCCTGCATACGGTTCACCAGACGGTCGTAACGTTCTTCACGCTGTGATCCACCCACAATTTCGCCGATGCCCGGGAACAGGATATCCATGGCGGAAACGGTTGGCCCGGGTACACCCTCTTTGGGGTCGTCCTGGCGCATGTAGAATGCTTTAATAGCGGCCGGGTAGTTGGTGAGGATCACCGGTTTTTTGAAGTGTTTTTCCACCAGGAAGCGTTCATGCTCGCTCTGAAGGTCGGTGCCCCAACCTTCTACCGGGAATTGGAATTTGCCTTTTTTGTTTGGCGTAGAGTTCTTGAGGATATCAATGGCTTCGGTGTAGGTAAGTCGTACGAACTCATTCTCCATCACAAAGCGCAGTTTTTCAGTCAGTGTCATTTCACTGCGCTGGTCCTGTGGTTTGCTTTTTTCTTCCTCAATGAGGCGTTCTTCCAGGATTTTGAGGTCGTCGGCGCAATGTTCAAGGGCATACCGGATCACATATTTCAGCATGTCTTCTGCCAGCTGCATGTTGTCTTGCAGGTCGTAGAAGGCCATTTCCGGTTCAATCATCCAGAATTCAGCCAGGTGGCGGGTAGTGTTGGAGTTTTCAGCGCGGAAGGTTGGGCCAAAGGTGTAGATTTCACCGAGGGCAGTGGCAGCCAGTTCGCCTTCCAGCTGACCGGAAACGGTGAGGTTGGTGCTGCGGGCAAAGAAATCTTTGCTGAAATCTATTTCGCCCGACTCTGTGCGTGGGAGTTTATCCAGGTCCAGAGTGGTTACACGGAACATTTCTCCTGCACCTTCTGCGTCGCTGGCGGTGATTACCGGTGTATGGATGTAATAAAAACCGCGGTCGTTGAAGAACTTATGGATAGCATACGCAAGGGCATGCCGGGTACGGAACACAGCAGCAAAAGTGTTGGTACGGAAGCGCAGGTGAGCATTTTCGCGCAGGAATTCCAGCGTTTGGCGCTTGGGCTGCAGCGGGAACTCGTCCGGATTGCAATCGCCGAGAATTTCTACAGAACTGGCTTTTACCTCCACTTTCTGGCCTTTGCCCTGACTCTCAATCAGGGTACCTGTAGCTGCAATGGCCGCCCCGAATTTGATACGGGAAAGCGTTTGCTCGTCGGTATTTTCAAAGTCAACCACTACCTGCAGGTTATTGGAGGTAGACCCGTCGTTGAGGGCGATAAACTGGTTGTTACGGAAGGCTTTTACCCATCCTTTTACGGTAACTTCTGTTCCTACTGGCTCTGTGCGCAGTATCTCGGCGATTTTGATACGTTTCATGCTAATATTAAGTCCAATTTGCCCCAAAAAGTTTCATGACCTTTTAAGGAAGCCGCAAAAGTACTTGTTTTCCCAGACTTTTCAATAGGAACGACGGGACGTTGGACGATGGACGACGGGACGATGGACGATGGACGATGGACGACGGGACGATGAACGATGAACGACGGGACGATGAACGATGGACGACGGGACGATGAACGACGTGTGGGCGCCCAAGCTCAACGCCTCTGCGAAAATCTGCGGGAAACCAACGGTGGAACGATGAACGACGGAACGATGAACGACGCGTGAGTACCCCAACCCATCGTCCCATCGTCCACCGTCCACCGTCCATCGTCCACCGTCCATCGTCTTTTATTCTATCTTCAACGTTTTCACCTCTCCGGTGGGGGTAACGAGCATGAATTCTTTTTTGACTACGGTTTTTTGCAAAGGAATTCGTTCTGGTAGGGTGAATCGGACTACCAGGTTGTAGGAAAACTGTACAGCGGGCTCCAGAATCTCCGGGTTGATTACAATATCGTAATCGTTGGCCGGCACAGCATTGTAGAACCGGGAAGTAATTTTATCGGCCTGATTGACTTTGCTGTTATCATCAAAATCAATGCGTTGGGTGCTAAAGGCCCGGTAACTTTCGTAGCGGTTGATGGGATAGGCTACCCAGGCATTTTCGGCGGTAACCGTGTAAGCAGAATCCAGTTTGATACCGATGGTTTTGTACTGCTTAATGATTTTTTGCAGGTAGGCAAAGGTTGTTTCCCGAAGTTCGGAGTAAATAGCATCGGCGTCTTTGACGAAATAATCCACCTTGACGATGTCGTAAATTTCCTGAGCGGCTGCTGCGGTAACAATGCGTTCCAGCAAGGCCGGGTTGGTGTACCGGATATGGATGTTTTTCTGCATCTCAAAGCCTTTGGGAATCTCCGTGTAGGTTTTTTTGGAAAACAGCTTTTTAGTCACATCGTACTCATAACGAGGCAGAAAATTGACCATATCCACATAAATATCGGTGGCCGGAATGCCCAGGCCGCCGAGTGCACTCATGAAGCCGTTGAGCCGGGCATTTAGCAGGGCATTGGTTTCTTCGGCGGTTTTGCCAGACTGGGTAACACTGAAAATAGCGGTGTAGGAGCCTGCTTTTTGGTTAGACAAGGTGTTCAGGGTAATTTCCACCTGGTTGTCGCCGATGAATTGTGCCGCCTTGGGAACGCCGCGATATTGCGGGCTTGGAGCAATATTTTGATAAGTTTGTTGCTGCTCGGCGTAATTACCCATTACCTGGGCTTTCAGGGAAAAAGATAGGAAAAACAGGGCAAAAAGTGCAGAAATGTTTCGCATAATGGTTTGAAAACAGGTATGTGTGATGGTTGTGGGAGCAAAACGAAAAGCCCGGCTTAAAATTGCTTGTAAACTTTCCCTGTGCGCTTTCGTTAGACCCTTCTACTTTTGCATCAAATTATCCAACAGGGTACCCAAGCACAAGCCCATGTTTATAGAAGTTTTCAAGAGCAAAATTCACCGGGTTAAGGTTACACAAGCCGACCTCAATTACATCGGCAGTATCACCATCGATGAGGATCTGATGGATGCTGCCAACCTGATTGAAGGAGAAAAGGTGCAAATTGTAAACAACAACAACGGTGAGCGATTTGAAACCTACACCATCCGCGGCGAACGCGGTAGCGGTGTTATATGTCTCAACGGCGCTGCTGCCAGGCGTGTGCAGGTGGGAGATATTGTCATCATCATTGCCTACGCTTATATGACTCCTGAAGAGGCACGCAACTTCCGCGGTGTTGCCGTTTTCCCCGACGAAAACAACCGATTGGTGAAAGGAAGCGGGTAAGGGGTATTTTTTTTCTTGCCTACTAAACAATGTTTAGTAACTTTGCGTTGTTTAGTGATCTACTATGAGCATCGCAGAAAGAAAAGAACGGGAAAAAGCCGAAATGCGCTCGCTGATTTTGAGCGCAGCCCACCATATTTTTAAAGAAAAAGGCTACGACGGACTCAATATCCGCAGCATCGCAGAGCGGATTGAATACAGTCCGGCTACCATTTATTTGTATTACAAGGATAAAAACGAGATCTTCTATGCCTTGCAATACGAAGCCGCTGCCGCCAAACGGGATCACCTGATTCCGGCCGCAGCCATTGAAGATCCCTGGCAGCGACTGATTGAGTTCGGGCGACTGTATGTGGATTTCGGGTTGAAACACCCGGATTGGTACGACCTGCTGTTCCTTACCCGGGCGCCGATGGAACACGTTGAAAATCAAGAGTGTTGGACCCTCGGGATGGCTACTCATTCCTTTTTTGTAGAAACAGTTCAGGCATGCGTAGATGCCCGGTATTTCAAAAGTACCGATACCCAAACCATCGCCTACACGCTTTGGTGCCATGCACACGGACTCGTGTCACTCTTCGTGCGCGAACGCATGCGCATGTACCCGCCCGAGCAGAGGGAAGAACTGGCCCGGAAATCGTTTGCCATGATTGTAAAAATGGCAGAAGGTTTGTAACCCTGCCCCTCAAAACCAACCACTCAGACCCTAAAATCAACCGTTCACCGCTTTTCCTTTGAGCAGTCCGCCGGGACTGCCTTTTTTTGTACCGTCAATAAACGCTGTTTAGTTTCTAAAAGATGTTTTTATCTTATGCGTCATAACCTGCCCAACCTGCTTTTTACAGCTGTTCTGTTGCTGAGTTGTCATTTACTGCTCCCAATAAGTCTTCAGGCGCAATCTGCTGTATTGGAAAATTACATTCAGGAAGGATTAAATACCAGCCTGCAGCTCAAACAACAGGGTCTGGATATTGCCCGGCAGCAAGAGCTGCTCCGGCAAGCCAAGTCCCTGGGAATGCCCAAATTTACCTTTGATGCCAATTATACGCTGGCCGCGGGTGGACGGAGAATAGATTTTCCCATCGGCGATTTGCTGAACAACGTGTATGGCAACCTGAATGCGCTGAATGCCGTTCCCGGCAACCTGCCGCCCGGTGTAGTGCCCGGCGTTTTTCCCACCCTGGAAAATCAGCAGATTCAGTTTCTGCCCAATAATTTCCACGAAACCAAAATCTCCTTCACCTATCCGGTGTTCAACTCCGACCTGAAGTACAACCGGCAAATTCAACAACATTTGTTGGATAGTAAAACAGCGGAAAAAGCGGCAGGAACCGAGGATCTCCGGTACCAGATTACAGAGGCTTACCTGCAATACCTGCGCACCCTGGAGGCCGAAAAAATCTGGCTCAATACCCGCACTGTGCTAACAGAGCTTCGCCGCTTCAACGAAAGTCTGGTGAAAAACAATGTCGCCACCCGTGATGTAGTGGCCACCGCCGACTACGAGCTCAGCAAGGCCGATAATGAAATTTATACCCTCCGCCGACAGCAGGAAAACGTGCAGGCCTGGTTCAATTTCCTGCTCAATAAGGAGTTAAACGCCCCCATCGAGGTTGATTCTGCACTGCTGAAAATGCCCATTCCTGCCTATCAGCCACAAGATCTGGTAGTACAAAGCCTGGAAAACAGACATGAACTGGATGCCCTGAAATCCGGTCAGCTGGCTGCCGAAACCGATGTGCGTCGCAATGCAGCCAACCTGAAATTGCCTGATCTGTACCTCGGTGGTTCTTTCGGTTTTCAGGGTTTTGGCTATACTTTCAGCAAGGAACAAGCTTATGTGCTGGCGCAGGTAGGTTTGTCGTACGACCTGTTTGATGGCGGCCTGAGGCGCTCCAAAACCCAAGAGGCACGATTGCAGGCAGAAACAGTGCGGGCTAAAACCGAACTCGCAGAACAACAAATTACCCTGCAGGTAACCACCGCCTGGCACGACCTGGAGGCAGCGCAAAACAGTTTTCAATCCAGCTCTGTTGCCCTTCGCGCAGCGGAAGAAACCTTCCGGATAATTAACAATAAATACCGCGCCGGACAGGCCCTTTTGCTCGAATACCTGGACGCTCAAAATCGGGTCACCACTGCCCGGTTACAACAAGTGATCGCCTGGTCTGAAGTATTGCTGAAAGAAGCAGCACTAAAAAAAGCAGCTGGCATCTAAAACCTTGCTTCCTATGAACAAAGAAACCATCCAGCAACAATTGCAAAGTCAATACAAGGCATTTATTCAAATCGTGCATGCCCTGGATGAAACGCAATACAGTGCTGCACCCCAGGGTAAATGGAATGCCGGTATGCAATTGGAGCACTTATGCAAAAGTGTAGCGCCGGTTAAGCTGGCTTTGAGTTTGCCAGTTTTTCTCACCCGGCTGCTGTTCGGGAAAGCCAATCGCCCATCCCGCAGTTTTGAAGTGTTGGTAGAAAAATATCAGTCCAAACTGGCTGCCGGAGGTCGGGCCTCAGCGCCTTATGTGCCAGGGCAAAGCAGGTTTGCAGATCGAAATAAATGGACCCTGAAACTTCAAGGTCAGGTGGACAGCCTGGTTATTAAAGTGGATGGATTTTCCGAAAATCAACTGGATGAACTGATTTTACCACATCCATTGCTGGGCAAGCTGACCCTCCGGGAAATGCTCTATTTTACCATTTACCATGCGCAGCACCACCAAAATTCGGTGTTGCAACTGACACAACAATAACCCAGAATCATATAACCTAATCACAAGTACAACACCCTCACTATGGATACTTTATCCTTCAAAAAAGTGTTTTTCCCCGCCATTTTGGCGCTTTTGGCTATTTCCGGGCTTTGTCTCCTTCTAGGTGGCTGCGGCTCCCAGCCTTCAACCGAGGCGGCGCCCACTCTGGCCGATGAACACATTCCGGTTTATACCGCCGCTGTTCAACAAAAAAGCATATCGCTGCCCATTACGTCCAGTGGCATCCTTACCTCATCGGCCGAACAACGGCTATCCTTTAAAATTGGAGGGGTTATCCGCAAAATTTATGTTGATGAAGGCGATATGGTGCGTGCCGGACAGCTGCTGGCTGTATTGGATAAAACAGAAATAGACGCGCAGGTGGCTCAGGCCCAGCAAGGGTTAACTAAAGCCGAGCGCGATCTTGCCCGGGTGGAAGGCTTGTACCGCGATAGCAGTGCCACGCTTGAATTGTTGCAAAATGCTACTACCGGCCGTGATGTGGCTAAAGAAACGGTGCGTATTGCCACTTTCAACCAGCAATATGCCGAAATCCGCGCCACCAGAGCAGGCAAAATCATCAAGAAACTGGCTAATGAAGGTGAGATTACCGGTCCGGGTATGCCCATGTTCGTGTTGTTTGAAACCGGCGTCAACGATTGGGTAGTGCAGATAAACGTGAGCGACAGAGATTGGGCCAGACTTAACCTGGGCATGCCAGCTGAGGTGCGTATGGATGCATATGAAGGCACACTTTTTCAGGGGAAAATTACCGATCTGGCGCCGGCAGCCGATCCGGCCAGCGGACTTTATCCGGTAGAAATCCGAATACAACCACAGGGCAAGCGTTTTGCTCCGGGCTTGTTTGCCGAGGCAGCCATAAAACCTTCGCAGTCAAGGACATATACCATGATTCCTGTTGAGTCGCTGGTAGAAGGAAATGGCCAGGAAGCCTTTGTTTTTGCCATTCAGCCGGATGGTGAAAGTGTGAAAAAATTGTCTGTCAAGGTGGCGTTTATGGAAGGTAATCAGGCAGTGATTGCTTCCGGTCTGGAAGGCGTAACCGAGGTGGTAACCAGTGGGGCGCCTTACCTCAACGAAAAGAAAAAAGTGCGGAAGCAGACTGTAGGCCAATCAGATAGTGGACGTTAGACGCGTTGGTCCTTATTTCTCTATTTCAACCTCGTAAAATGGCTTGTTCAGCCACCTTAGGCATATGAAAATCGCCGAATTCTCAGTCAAGAACTCACAGTTCACCTTCATCATATTTTGCTTTGTAATGGCCCTTGGGCTGGGTTCCATGTTCAATATGCCCCGGGCAGAAGACCCCAAATTTGCACCGCCAGGGTATAATGTGGTAGTGGTTTATCCAGGCGCCGGTCCGGCGGAAATGGAAGACAAAATAACGGATAAACTGGAGTCGCGCCTGGGCGCTCTGGAAAACATAGACCGTATGCGGTCTCTGTCGTTCAACGGGGTAATGATCCTCACCATCGAGTTTAAACACGGCGAAGATGCCGATAAAAAATACGATGAGGTAATCCGGGAGGTGAATGCTGCCCGCGCGGAATTGCCGGAGGATATTTACCGGCTGCAGATCCAAAAGTTTTCCTCTTCGGACGTAGCCATTTTGCAGGGCGCCATTATTTCTGAAAATGCCTCCTGGGCAGAACTGCGCACACAGGCGGAAGTCCTGGAGGAGAGTCTGGAAAAAATACCGGGCATTAAGGCCGCCGACACCTGGGGATACCCCAAACGGGAACTGCGCATTGCCCTGAATTTGCCTAAAATGGCTGCTGAGAATGTGCCGGTAAGCAGGGTTCTGGGCGCGCTTCAAAGCGAAAATGTAAGTATTCCCGGCGGTTCGGTGGAAGTGGGCAAACGCACTTTCAACGTAGAAACCAGCGGAGATTATCAGAGCATTGAAGAGGTGCGCAATACGCTGGTCAACGGCCAAAACGGCCGGGTGCTGTACCTGCGCGATTTGGCAGAGGTAGACTGGGCTTATGAAGAAAACCGGCACCTTGCGCGGGTGAATGGCACCCGTTGCGTATGGGTAACTGCCCGTATGAAAGACGAGCAAAACATCTCGGAAGTGGGTAAGCAGGTAAACGACAAGGTAGCGGCATGGCAGGAGGAATTGCCTAAAAATATGGATTATGCCCGCGTTTTTGACCAAAACGATTCGGTAAGCAAGCGCCTGGGGCGTTTTGCCAAAGATTTTGGGATTGCCATTTTATTGGTGTTGCTCACTTTGTTGCCACTTGGCTGGCGTGCCTCGCTGGTGGTGATGATTTCCATTCCGCTGAGTATTGCCATAGGACTGTTCGCCCTGGATCAGTTGGGGTATTCCCTGAACCAGCTGAGTATTGTGGGACTAATCATTGCACTCGGGATTTTGGTAGACGATAGTATTGTGGTGGTAGAAAATATAGAAAGGTGGCTGCGGGAGGGGCATTCCAGGCGGGAGGCAGCTATTTTGGCTACCAAACAGATCGGTTTGGCGGTATTGGGCTGCACTGCCACCCTGGTGCTGGCCTTTCTGCCCCTGGTGTTTTTGCCTGAGGCTTCCGGCGATTTCATCCGTTCATTGCCTCTGGCAGTAGTGTTGTGTGTGTTGGCATCCTTGTTTGTGTCACTCACTATTGTGCCG
>DATGWL010000041.1:0-3206 GCA_035299505.1 Saprospiraceae bacterium
GATCTCAGTGGACAAATCTCATAGTCGTAACTCATTCTAAGTGATCATTCTACGTTGTTGTCTCGCAGGTGAGGCTTCGCCAGACCCTTCGCTACGCTCAGGGTGACAAGGCATCGTTGGTGGATATGCTCATGCCGGGGACACCGACTAGGAAACGAATAGAGTCTAATGCCGGTGTGCTGCACATCCACACCTTAAATCCATTTTATGGCTACAAATATTTCCGGGGCGTTGCCCCTTAAAGCAACTTGTGTACATACCCTAGGTTTTAAAAACCTACGAGGTTTAGGACTCGAGCAGTATAAAAAATTGCGCATTCTTACACCGGAAACCTTTTTGAACAACCCCGGGGGGAGAGGTTAAAACTTTTTGTGTGATATTTTGTATTAAGTATGTAATTTTGTCCTCTTGCTATGGACTTTAAAATTTCTTCCCAATATATACCAACCGGCGATCAGCCACAGGCCATTGAACAACTGGTCAATGGCGTATTGAAAGGCGATCAGGCTCAGGTATTGCTCGGTGTAACCGGCTCAGGCAAAACCTTCACCATGGCCAATGTGATTGCCCGGTTGAACCGCCCTACCCTGGTGCTGACGCACAACAAAACCCTGACCGCCCAGCTCTATGGCGAGCTTCAGAGCTTTTTTCCGGATAACGCCGTGGAGTATTTCGTATCCTATTACGATTACTACCAGCCGGAAGCCTATATGTCGGTTACCGATACCTATATAGAAAAGGACCTGCAGATCAACGAATTGGTAGACAAACTCAGGCTTCGGGCTACCAGTACTTTGTTGTCGGGGCGCAGGGATATTGTGATTGTAGCCTCCGTTTCCTGTATTTATGGTATGGGTAATCCGGACGATTTCAAAACCGGGATTATTCGGCTGCACAAGGGCATGAAATACGCCAAAACCCAGTTTTTATATGCCCTGACCGATAGTTTGTATTCCCGGACGGAGGCAGATTTTTCGCGGGGTACGTTCCGGGTGCGGGGAGATACCGTTGATATCCATTTGCCTTATGCGGATACCGGATACCGGGTCATTTTCTTTGGCGATGAAATTGAGAGCATTGAAGTACTGGAAATAGCTTCCGGCAGAAGGATTGAATCGGTAGAGGTGGCTGCTATTTTCCCGGCCAACCTGTATGTGGCCCCCAAAGACCGCCTGACACAGATTATCCACGAGATTCAGGATGAAATGTCGGCTCAGGAAAAATATTTCATTTCCGAGGGCCGGTCGCAGGAAGCAAGACGCATTCGGGAGCGCACCAGTTTCGATCTGGAAATGATCCGGGAATTGGGTTATTGCTCAGGTATTGAGAACTATTCCCGCTTTTTTGATCGGCGGAAACCAGGTACCAGGCCGTTCTGCCTGCTGGATTATTTCCCGGATGACTACCTGATGGTTATAGATGAGAGCCACGTGACCATTCCGCAAATCCGCGGCATGTGGGGTGGCGACCGTGCGCGTAAGCAGTCGCTCGTCAATTTCGGATTTAGGCTGCCGTCTGCCATGGATAACCGCCCGCTCAATTTTGATGAGTTTGAAGGGCAAATCAACCAGGTGATTTTTGTGAGCGCTACCCCGGCAGATTATGAGCTGGAAAAAACAGAGGGCGTGGTGGTGGAACAACTGGTGCGCCCTACTGGTCTGCTGGATCCACCGATTGATGTACGCCCGTCGCTGAATCAGATTGATGATTTGGTGGAAGAAATTCAAAAGCGTGTAGACGTGGGCGAGCGCGCGCTGGTGACCACCCTGACCAAACGAATGGCGGAGGAATTAGCCAATTATTTTGCCAAAATCGGTATCCGCTGCCGGTATATCCACTCAGAGGTAGAAACGTTGGAGCGGGTGGAAATCCTGCGCGATCTGCGTTTGGGCGAATTTGATGTATTAATTGGGGTGAACCTGCTCAGGGAGGGACTTGATTTGCCGGAGGTTTCGCTGGTGGCCATTTTGGATGCGGACAAGGAAGGCTTCCTGCGCAACGCCCGTTCCCTGACCCAAACAGCAGGGCGTGCGGCACGTAACTCCAATGGTTTGGTTATTTTTTATGCCGATAAAGTTACGGATGCCATGCGGCATACCATAGACGAAACGAACCGCAGGAGAAGCATTCAGATTGCTTATAACGAAGCGCATGGCATCACGCCTACCACTGTAACCAAAACCCGGGAGCAGATTCTGGCCACCCGAAGTATTCTGGACATACGTGGGGTGGAGCCTACCAAGTTTTATGTGGAAAAAGAAGACCTCAGTCTGGCCGCCGAGCCGATTGTGGCCATGGCATCCAGAAGTCAACTGGAAAAAATGATTGCCGAATCAGAAAAGAAAATGAAAGCGGCAGCCAAGGACCTCGATTTCATCAGTGCGGCGCAATACCGCGACGAAATGAATGCCCTCAAGAAACAGCTGGGAGAACGGTACGGGTGGCATGAGTAAACTACCTTGCACAACCCCAACCTAATTCCCGGAACTGTCTTTCGGTTTAATTCGGGGAATGACTTCAGCGCTGAGGTATACTATTTGTCGTCCGTTGGGTTTGGTGTTGTCGTAAATCACCATACCCGGTGTGCTCAGGCCCACCTTGCCCCTGGTGTCGAACTCCACCCGGATGGCAACCGTTTCGCCGGGCATTACCGGAAACATCGGGCGACGCAGCACGGTGCAATCGCAGGTGGTTTTGATTTCGCGGATCATATAAGGCTTTGATCCTGTGTTGGTTACCATAAAGGAGTCGAGTATTATTTCTCCTTCCTCTACCCTGCCCATTTGCAAGGTATCCTGTTTGAAGCGCACCGTAGTACGGTCGTTGGCGCCTGATTTTTTCAGCAGTTGCAGGCGGACATATTGAAGGGCGCGTTCTTGTTTGTCTTTATCCAGTTGTAAATAAGACTGAGCCACCTCCCTGTCCAGACTGGAACCTTGATAACGCATGTATTCCAGCAGTTGGAGTTTTTGCTCCACGCTAAGGGTATCCAGATACGGGCGCATTTCGCCCAGTGATTGCGCCTGAATAGATGCGGCAAATAAGAGGCTAATTGCCACCAATAAAGTATTGTATCGTGCCATCATGCCACAAAGGTAAGGGAAAAAGCCGATGGGGGACGATGAACGATGGACGATGGACGATGGACGATGGCATTGCGTGGAGGTTTATAACAACGTGGGTTGTCGCCCCGAGTACTCGGGGTG
>DATGWL010000042.1:0-65027 GCA_035299505.1 Saprospiraceae bacterium
GTGTCCAGCTCTGAGGCGGGAGTGGCGCCGTCGCAGTCATTATCCAGTCCGTCGCAGAGTTCGGGTGCGCCGGGGTAAACGGCGGGATTGTCGTCAGAGCAGTCGCCCGCGCACACGCGGAAGCCATCGCCGTCGGAGTCTAATTCGGAGGCAGGTACTGTTCCGTCACAATCGTTATCAAGCCCATCACAGAGTTCAGGCGCGCCTGGGTAAACGGTTGGATTGTTGTCGTCCAGATCGCCCGCGCACACGCGGAAACCATCGCCGTCGGTGTCCAGTTCTGAGGCGGGCACAGTGCCGTCGCAGTTGTTGTCCAGGCCATCGCAAAGTTCCGGAGCGCCGGGGAAAATGGCGGGGTTGTCGTCAGAGCAGTCGCCTGCACAAAGGGTCTGGCCATCGCCATCGGCATCCTGGAGGGTAGCGCAACTACACAACAATGCCATATCGGCATTGCTAAATGGCGCGTAGGTATTGTTTACATCCTGATTTACCGGGTGGCTGGCGGTTCGGCCATCGCATTCCAGCAGTTTGTTGTCGTAATAGTTCGTAAGCCGGTAATGCACACCGTTGTTGCAGTTGCCGGTTTCGTTGTACACAATCACATCGCCGCCAACTTCCACCGTGCCGGAAAGTTTGTAGTTGTACACCCGGGCGCGCATGCCGATCAGGGCATTTTGCGACATGGTTACGTTTTCCGCAAAGCCTTGTCCGCGGATAATGGCGTTTCCACTGTAATTGCCGGTGTTCACAAAGGCATTGTCCTGCACTTTAACTTGTCCGCTCATGGTGGCGTTGCGCACCACAGCGGTGTTTTCAATCCGCACATTGCCGCTTAGGTTGGCGTTGCCGAGTACAATGGCTGAAGGGCCCACATAGACCGAGGCGGCCACGGTGGCGCTGTTTTGTACCCAGCCTCCGCCATTGCTGTGCAGGTGACCGTTGTTTTTGAGTTGGCTACGGAAATTGGCTGGCGCCTGATGTCCCTCCGGTGCGGCTCCGCTGATGGTAAGCTCGTAAGGGTGGCGGAAATGTTTGGGGTAGCCCTGCCAGGTATCGTTGCTGGTGTTGGTAGTAATGGCATCGTTGGGAGCGCCCATCACCACAAAGTAGCATTTGCTTTCGTTGGCTTCCAGCTGAAAGGAGATTTCTGAAGTATTGTCTTTGTAGGTTGGACTGTATCGACTCACCGTGCCATCCGGTTTTTCTGCTACAAAACCGTACCGCCAGCCGGTGTGCGTATTGGCCTCGGTATGGCCCTTGAATTTAATGCGGATGAAGCAGCTGTCGGGGTGCGGATAAAGTGGAATGATGTTGTAGGCAAATTCTTCGGGCGCCAGTTCAATGGGCACTTCGTAGCGGTTGCCATTGATTTTGCGGAGAATGGTATGGGTAGACTGGATGGATTGCAGGTTGCCGTTGAGGTCGCCCTGACGATATTGGCGGAGGAATTTACCCAGGTTATTGTATGGAAAATCGAATGTAGCCATCCGGCGGGCATAGTGGTACAGGCTGTCGTTGAAGCGTTCCTGGGTATAGCCCGACAGGCGTTTGTAGGCTTGCAGGGGGTACTCGTAGCTGGTGGATTCGCGCCAGAGCCGGTTGATCATATTGATGCCTTCCGAGGCCTGGATGGCAAACAGCAGGTGATAATTTTCGTAGGTGTTTTTCCAGTCGCCCCAAGTTTCTATGTGGTAATGATCCATGCCCCAGGCTGAAACGGCCCATGGATAGAGCAGGTTTCGCATAAAATTGGCGTGGGTTTCCCAGAAGATGCCGGCATTGAGCCAAACCAATCCCAAGCCGTTGTCTGCGCGGTAATCTATGTTGCATTGGGCTTGCAGGCTGTGCGTCAGTTCATGTGCCGCCACTCCCCCATCGTCCATGGCGTTGGGGTGTACCCAAAAAGCGCCCACCACGCCATCGGCATCGCCGCCGTTGGCCCAGCCCTGAGCGCCGTTAGGGCCCCAGGTATTATACATCACGATGGGAATCTTGTACTGGGCCAGGTTGGTGCCGGGGGCATCGTCAATGAAGCCCAGGGTTTTGAACCGGGCATAGATGTATTCCATTGTGTCCAGTATTCTGGCCGGGTTAAACTGCAAATCCGGATCGGGGTAATTGGCCGGATTGGTGCCTACAGTATTGCCCCAGATGAGGATAAAGTTGGCACTTTGAGCGGTTTTGCTCCAGGTAAACTGGGCGCCGTTTACGTCGTTGGGGTTTTGGAGGTAATTGGGGATGTGCACGCTTTTTTGCGCAGCCAGTTGGAGGGAAAATAAGGAGGCGAGCAGCAGTAGTAACAGTCTTTTCATGGATTGTAGCGAGTGATTCCGGGGTGAAGATAGGGATTCACCGCGAAGTACGCGAAGAGCGCAAAGTGAGAACCCTCTTCGCGCTCTTCGCGTACTTCGCGGTGAAACTACCTCAGGTAACTCTTCCTAAACCCATCATACCATTTCAGCATCTCGTTGGCATTGCCCTGCCAGTCAAAGATGGCTTCCCAGGTGCTAAGAGGCTCCCAGATGCAGGTGCCTTTGGCGCGCGGTACGCTGAACGCAATTTTGTGTACTTCTTCTTTTTTGGCGGAGTATTCCACCACGATCACGTCTTTGTTGAAACGGCGCACGAGGTCGTGCAGGTTGTCGCGCAGGTCGTCCAGGGTACCATGCCATTTGGGGTAATAGGAAAGACCGATTACATCGAAATGTACCCCGCGGCGGAGCATATTTTCCACAAAAAATACGGATTCGTCGTTCTGGCCGCCCAGGGCCATGTGCAGCATCATGACAGTGGCAGGTTCCACGGCTTTCACCGCCGCTGTGCCTGCACAGAGCAACTGGGCCAGGCTGTCGGGGTGGGCCACAGAGCCTTCGGGCCAAACAATGCCGTGGTTGATCTCGTTGCCCACCTGCACCATATCGGGGGAGGTGCCCTGTTCCTTGAGCTGGCGCATCACCTCGTAGGTGTAATCGTACAGCGCTTTTTTCAGGTCTTCGAAGGGCAGTTTTTCCCAGGCTTTAGGTTTGTACTGCTTGCCCGGATCAGCCCAGTAGTCGCTGTAATGGAAGTCGAGCAGCAGCTTCATGCCGGCTTTTTTTACCCGTTTGGCCATGGCCTTGGTGTGCTCCAGATCGCAAAAGCCTTCTTTGGGGGAATAGCCGTCTGGCAAAGCAGGATTGTGGAAAATCCGAAGCCGTACATAATTGAAGCCGTGCGCTTTCAGGCTTTCAATGGCGTCTACCTCCTGGCCATCCACCTTGAATTTGATGCCTTGGGCTTCCAGTTCCGGCAGGAAGGATATGTCGGCCCCAATCATTTGGTCTACCGGTCGCGCCTGCGCGGCTGCGCCTCTGAGCACGTACTTCGGATCAATGTGTACGGGCGCCAGGTTTTCCGGGGCAATGGTGAGGATATCTGTTTCGCCTTTCCACAGGTTGGGAGAACGGGCTTCGAGGTGAATGAGATCGGGCTTGAGGCCGGATTGCACGATGATCTGACATTTACCGTTGAACAAGCGGCGTTGCCACAGGCCTTCTGCGCACTGATCGGGCTCATGACTGGAAGGATCGCCATTGCCCACCCCAATGATCCGGCCCTCACCGCGCAGGTGGAACTCGATGAGGTTGCTCGCATCCGGCACCTCCCGGCCTTCGTTGTCCAGCACCGATACATTGATCACCGTGGCATCCTGCCCGTCGGCCAGCATGGTGGTTTTGTAGGGGGCGAGCACAATTTCGCTGGGCATGCGGGTACTTTCCATGCGGGCTTTCAGGAGCCGGCCTTTTTTGTACCCAATGGCCTCGAGTTTGCCGGGTTCGTAGGTCACGCTCCATTTGAGGTGACTGTTTCTGGGCATGATTTTCATGCCGAGAGAGCGGTTATTGAGAAACAATTCCACCGAATCGGCATTGGAATTCACCCAGACTTCCACGGGTTGGCCGCGTTTTTCGGGCCAGTTCCAGTGGGGGGAAAGGTGCAAGACGTCCTTATCGGTCCACCAGGATTGGTAGTAGTAGTAGATGTTTTTGGGGAAACCGCACATATCCATGATGCCGAAATGGGAATTGATGTTCGGCCAGACGAATGGGGTGGGTTCGCCGCGGTAATCCAGGCCGGTCCACACAAAACCGCCCAGCCAAAAATCGTTTTCTGCCGCCAGGGGCCACCAGGTTTCGGCGGTGCTGGCCCACCAGGGAGCTGTGATGTCCTGATCCGGCAAATACCCCCGAATGCTGTCTTTTTCATATTGCCCACGGGTAGTAACGGTGCTGCCCATTTCCGTGCCGATGATGGGTTGTGTGGGGTGATCGCGGTAGTAATCGGCCACGGCGTACTGCCGGTAGTTGAAGCTGCGCACCGGAACGGCCTCGTTGACGCCCTGGTACACATTGGCTACATCGGCGGCGTAGGTAGACAAGCGGGTGGGATCCAGCTGACATTGTTTTTTCAGCATGGTTTCGGCGATGCGTTTGCCGGTGGGCGTGGTGTGTATCCAACCTTCTTCGTTGCCGATGGACCACATGAACACGCAGGTGCGGCTGCGGTCGCGCCGGAGGAGGCGCTCAAACTGATCCATGTACTCCGGGCCGCTGTTGAGGAGTCGGGTTTCGTCCATCACCAGCATGCCGAGGCTGTCGCAGGCGTCGAGCAGTTCCGGCGTAGGTGGGTGGTGACTGGTTCGGTATGCGTTTACGCCCAGGTTTTTGAGCAGTTTGATGCGGTAATATTGCAGGTAATCCGGAAGGGCCGCGCCTACGCCGGCGTGGTCCTGGTGACAATTGACGCCCTGGATCTTGATTTTTTTGCCATTCAGCAGCAGTCCGTCGGGTTTTACCTCAATGCTGCGGAAGCCGAACTTCAGCACCTGCCGGTCCACCACCTTCCCGTCTTTTTTCAGCAGCACTTCTATGCGGTGCAGATAGGGGTTGTCGAGCTCCCAGCGGATGGGGTTGTACACTTTCAGTAGGTGTTTGGAAACACCGGATTGGCCGGGTTCCAGGCGCAGGTGTTGAGCTTTCCCTTTGGCCACAAAATGCCCGTCGTGACCATTCAGCAGCACCTCCGTACTGAGCTCTGCGGCGGCGACGCCGTCGTTCGCAAATTCTGTTTCCACGGTGAGCGTGGCGTAATCGCCCTGAAAGGAGGCATGAGCAAAAATACCGTCGGAAACGATGTGTTGCTCTTCAAACGTATGCAGCCAAACGTGGCGGTAGATGCCGGCGCCTTCATAAAACCAGCCTTCGTATTGGGTGGCATCCACGCGTACCACCACCACATTGTCGCGGTCGAACCACAGAAAATCTGTGATATCATAGGCTTTCCCGATGTAGCCGCTGGCATTTTGGCCCAGATAAAATCCATTGATCCACACTTCTGCGTTGCGGAAAATACCATCGAAGCGCAGTTGGAAGCGTTTGCCGGCATCGGCCTGGGGCAGGCGGAAATGTTTGCGGTACCAACCGATGCTGGTGGCCGGGTAGTTGCCGCCCAGGGGTTTGTAGCCATGCGCCATGACGTTGAACGCCGGATCATACACGAAGGGAAGTTCCACAGCCCAGTCGTGCGGCAGCTGCACGATGCGCCAGGCGCTATCGTGGAAAGTGGGGGCAATGGCGGTATTAGGCGCTGCTCCTGATTTGGAAAAAATGGTTTCCAGACTGTAGTTGAAGTCCTTTTCCGGATTGGCGGCGTGGCCGAGTGCGAATTTCCAGTTGCGGTCAAAATTTTGCCAGGCGCCGGGTTGGGCGTGGAGGGAAAGGGAGGTGAGGAGGAAAAGAAGAATGCAGCGCATGAGGAGGTTGGGATGGGTTTGAGGGGTTTGAAGGGTTTGAGGGGTTTGAGAGGTTTGAAGGCTTTGAGGGGAAAAGGTACAGAGGTAGGGCGCCGCGAAGTATGTGGGTAGTGGGAAGAAAATTAGTTGCGAGGGGGTTTTGTCGATAAACAACTTTTTTGGGTTGTTCATACCCAGCCCCTTAAAACACGAATGCCGGCGCAACCTCCCTGTTGCGCCGGCCTACAAAAATATCGCCCCGCTGGGGCTGGGGTGCTATCGCACAAACAATTGCTTTAGCTGATCTACCAGTTGGCCGCCTCCGGAGAGTTGGATGGTTTGGATCTTTTCGGCAATTTTTTCCACGTATTCCATTTCCTTGAGCTTCATCAACATGGCGTTTTCTTCCATGAGCTTGGCGGTGTTCATGAGGCTTCGGGTGGAAGCGGTTTCTTCCCGACGCATGATCACGTTGGCCTGGGCGCGTTTTTCCGCAATCAGAACCTGGTTCATGATTTCTTTCACGTCGCCGGGAAGCACAATGTCTTTCACCCCGAAATCTACTAATTCAACGCCCAGTTCGCGGGCTTTTTCGGCGGCATTGGCCAGCACCTGTTGGGCAATCTGGTCTTTGCTCTCCATCAGTTCGTCGAAGCTCAGTTTACCCACAATTTCGCGCAAGGCCATCTGCATCTGGGTGTACAGCTGCTTATCGAAGTCCTTGTTTTCCACCAGGGCTTTCATGATGTCGGTCACGCGGTATTGCGCGGTGGCATTGATACGCAACTGGGCTTTATCACGGGTCAGTACTTCCTGACCGAGGATATCTACCGTCATCTGGCGCATATCGGTTTTCACGCTGGATACCTGGTCCTGGTTTTTCCAGAAATAGTAGCTGCCCGGTTCCAGGGCGCGCACTACGGCGCCGTTGATGAGCAGGATACCTTTTTCGAAAGCAGCAATCTGCACCACCCGCAGGTAGCTGGCCAGGTTGTTCTTCGAGATCAGGTTCAGGTCGATGTTCACCTCCTCGGTGCGGGTGATGTCGGCCTTCACCACATGGTAAGCAGTAACTCCTTTCCAGAAAGCAAACTTGCCTGCAGTGAGTACCTGATGGAACAAACCATCGCGGTACAGCAACGCAATTTCATGATCGGCTACTTCAAATACCTGAAGCAAGGATGCCAGTTCTGCATTTTGCAGCAGTACGTTCAGCTCCTGTGGGGGCAAAAATGCCTCCGACATGTTGTATAATTCCGCTTTTTCGCCTGGCCACACCCATTGGAAGCCATCGTGCAAAATGCGGGTCAGTTTTTCACGCTTGAATACCAGCGCGATGTGGTTGGTTGGAATAAGCATGGTTGAGTGTTTGAGTTTTTGAGTGTGCGAGTGTTTGAGTTGGCGTTCGGTTTGGCGTTTGTCCAAACCTCATAGGTTTTTAAAACCAATGAGGTTTAGGAACCGTCGTAATCATATCGTTCATCGTTCATCGTCCATCGTTCAAAAAAACCTATGCGTCAGCGCTTCACGGCTTTCCTACGGAGGTAACCGTGGCTTGCAACAGGGCATTCGGGATAGGGCATGGATCAGGGCCGGGCGTTTGGGAACAAGTTCCGTGGGCCCTGTCTGAGCAATACTTTTTCCGCTTCATGCTGTGCTGAAAGCGATGGATACCTGCAGAGTCGGCTAACCGTTGTTGCGGCATTATGCAACGGAAGCGCTGCGCACAGATTGGTTGGGCATTTGAAAAGCGCCCTACTTTGGAGAATTGGATCCACAGTCCAGTGCATATCCATTATGCTACCGCTCACGCGGGCAGGATTCGAACCTGCATAAAGGGTACTGCTCTAACCACTGAGCTACTTCCGAAGAAGGCGGGAATCGAACCCGCGACCGGTACATCAAAGGCCAATCAATTGTTCTGCATATGGATTCCCTACCGGGTCCATACATCGGCGCCATCAGAAACGCCCGACCAGGGAACAACCGCCGGCTTTATCATAGATAATCATCTTTGCTACCAATATTTCCGCCCCGCTGGGGCTGGAGGTCTGAGGGAATTTGAAGAGCAACGCCCTCCCTCTCCCCTCATGTAATCATGTACTCTTCAATCATGTACTCCCTAGTCTTCGCGGCTGCCATCGTCGGCCATACGCACCATTTTGGGGGTGAATTGGGCTACGATGTCTACGAGGTTCGACTGGGCGGCCATGACCTGATGGATGTCTTTGTAGGCCATCGGGGCTTCATCACGACCGCCACCGATAAGGCTTACGCCGAGGTCTTGCAGGATCTGGCTCATCTGTTGCTTGCTCACATTTTTGATGGCCTGGGTACGACTCATTTGTCGGCCGGCGCCGTGGGAGGCTGAGTGCAGGGCGGAGCTTTCTCCTTTACCGCGCACCAGGAATCCCGGAGCAGTCATGGAGCCCGGAATGATGCCCATGACACCTTTTCCGGCCGGTGTGGCGCCTTTTCGGTGCACAATCACTTCTTCGCCGTTGAGGGTTTCTTTCCAGGCAAAGTTGTGGTGGTTTTCTACCCGGGCCAGCACCGTTCCACCAATGGCTTTGGTAAGTTTTTGGTGGATCACTTCGTGACAGGCTGAGGCATAATCGCCGGCCAGGTTCATGGCCATCCAGTATTCCTGCCCGGCCTCGGTATTGAGGTCGAGATAGGCCAGATTGGCAGCATGCGGTGGCAATTTGCACAAATCCTTGGCCAATCGGGTGTAATACCCGGCCACCGTAGCGCCAAATCCGCGGGAACCGGAGTGCGTCAGCAAGGCCAGGTATCGGCCTTTTTGAATGCCCAGGGGTTCGTCGTTTTCCGCGAACTCGATGATGCCCCATTCCACAAAGTGGTTTCCACCGCCGGAGGAGCCCAGTTGGGTATAGGCTTTATCTTTCAGCGACTGGATGAACGGGGTCATTCCGAACTCCGGCCGGTCGAGAATATCGTGTTGGGCGCGGTAAGTGCCCTGGAAACCGTTGCCGGCGCCAAAGGCGGTATGGGCAATGAGTTCGCGTTTATAGAAGGACTTGTTTTCGAAAAAATGGTCCTCCGGAATATCGAAAACCGACAAAGCCATTCGGCAACCAATGTCTACACCTACGCCGTAAGGAATCACGGCATTGCGTGTGGCCAGCACTCCGCCTATCGGCAGCCCGTAACCCTGATGCGCATCCGGCATCAGGGCCCCGGCCATCGTTACCGGGAGTTGCATGGCTATGTTCATTTGTTTCAAGGCGCCTTCTTCAATGCCGTCTTTTCCGTAAACGGCGTATTCGTCGGCGGTTTCTTTCAGTTCGATGGTGGCTTTAGCAGCCTCTATGGCGGCTTCCTCCAGAATCAGCGTGGCAAAATCTTCCAACGCAGGATCGTCGAGGTATAATTCCGGGTTTTTGCGGACTTTATGGAGCAGGGTAAGGGTATCCTGTTTTTTATTTTCAGCAAAAATGCCATTCGCCAGTTGAAGCGCAGCACCCAGAATTTTTCCTTCAGAGAATCCCAGAAACAGGAGGTCTTTTCCTTTTATCATGACTTGTAATGTTTTGTTGTATTGGATGATGCAAAGGTGAATGTGCCACTGCGCAATATATTTGCGTAGTAAAATTTTGAATAAAAATTCTTTTACGTTTTTGATTTAAATATTTGATTATCAATATTTTATTCGTAAATATTTTTTTTGAAAAATATTGACTGATTTGCTATTGCGCAAATAGATTGCGTACTTGTTTTGGAACGTTGTTATTTCGCACAGATTTTACACAGATTAGGGGCACAGATTTTACAACCCCCAACCCCCAAGAGGGCTTGCCAACTCAAACACTCAAAAACTCCCACACTCATCATCTGCCCAGATTTTTGGGCTACCCAACTCAACGCCAACTCGAAAACTCAAACACTCGAAAACTCAAACACTCGAAAAACGTGGCTCTCAACAAACTCGCCCTTATCCGCTATAAAACCATTGATACCTGCCTGCGCAACCGGGCCAGGAAATGGACCCTCGAAAACCTGATTGATAAGGTTTCGGAGGTGCTGTATGAATACGAAGGTATACGGGATGGTGTGAGTAAGCGCACCATACAACTGGATTTGCAAACCATGCGAAGCGAGAAGTTGTATAATGCTCCTATTGTTGTAACCGACCGAAAATATTACACCTACTCCGATCCAAAATTCAGCATCACGCAATCCAAACTAACGCCCTCAGACCTTGAGAAAATGAACGAGGTGGTGGGCATATTGAAACACCTCAACGGATTCAATCACTTCGGAGAAATGAGTGAAATGATTGCCCGACTGGAAAATGACCTGCAGCGGGCCAAACCGGAGGGACGCAATGTGATACAGTTTGAATCCAACCCCCTGTTGCGTGGCCTGAACTGGATTGACCCACTTTATCGGGCTACGGCTGCGCGCACCACCTTGCAGATTGAATACCAGTCGTTCCGTTCCAGAGAGGTAAAACCCGGTATTTATTATCCATACCTGCTCAAGGAATTCCGCAACCGCTGGTTTATAATCGTGCGCAATAAATACAAAAAACAACTCCTCACCCTGGCGCTGGACCGAATAGAAGGGGTGCAGGAACTGCCGCACGAACCATTTTACGACTATCCGGAGGTAGACTTCGACCATTACTTCGACAATGCCATTGGCGTTACCAAATCCGAGCACGACAAACCCACTCGGGTGGTGCTGGAGGTGAGTCCGAAAATGAAACCTTACGTACTTACCAAACCCCTGCACCCCACACAGGAAGTATTGAAGGAAGAAGAAGGCCGCATCATTATTCAGATTTTCGTGGTACTCAATTTTGAACTACAGCGCGAGATTCTTGGATTTGGTTCCGGAATGAAAGTACTTAGCCCCCGGATTTTAGTCAAATGGATCAAAGAAGATTTGGAAAAGACGATTGCCGGGTATACGAGTGTTTGAGTGTGGGAGTGTTTGAGTGTTTGAGTGTTTGAGTGTTTGAGTGTTTGAGTTGGCGTTCGGCTGGGTGGACGAAAGAATCTGTGTAAAATCTGTGCCCCTAATCTGTGTAAAATCTGTGCGAAACTTATCTGTGCGAAACCAATCCGTGCGAATCCAATCCGTGCAAATCCATAAACCATGCTTATTCACCTGAACAATGCCGGCGCCAGTTTACCCGCTCCAGGGGTGGTGGATGCCATGACACATTACCTGCAACTGGAAGCCGACATGGGCGGCTACGAAGCCTTTGATGCCCACCAGGCAAATGTGCTGGGCTTTTACGATTCGGTAGCGCGTTTGCTGCATGCAGCACCGCACAACATCGCCTGGGCGGTGAGCGCTACCGATGCCTATGCGCGTGCACTGAGCGCCATTCCCTGGCAGCCCGGCGATGTAATTCTGACAACCGAAAACGATTATTCCTCCAACCAGATTGCTTTTCTGAGCCTCTGCCAAAAACGCGGCGTGCAACTCGTTCGCGCCGCCGATCTGCCTTCCGGCGGGGTAGACCCGGAAGATTTTGAACGGCTGCTGAAAAAATACCGCCCCAAACTGGCCGCTGTAACGCATGTGCCCACCAACAGCGGACTGGTGCAACCCGTTGCCGAGATCGGCCGGATGTGTAATGAGCAAGGCGTTTGGTACCTGGTGGATGCCTGCCAGTCGGCCGGACAAATGCCGCTGGATGTGACCAAAATTGGCTGCGATTTTCTTACGGCTACCCTGCGGAAATACCTGCGTGGGCCACGCGGCGCTGGTTTTTTATACGTTTCAGACCGGATGCTGGAGTCGGGACTGGAACTCCTTTTGCCAGACATGCGCGCGGCCGACTGGACTGGCGCCAACGAATACCGAACCCAGCCTACGGCCAGGCGTTTTGAATACTGGGAAATAGCCTATGCACTGATGCTGGGCAGCAAAGTGGCCGTGGATTATGCCCTGCAAAAGGGTCTGGAAAACATTCATCAGCGGGTAAACCAACTGGCCGGATACACTCGTGGCCGCCTGGCCGAATTGCCCGGAGTGGATGTACTGGATCAGGGTGCGGAACTATGTGGCATTGTAACGGCCCATGCCCCACACTGGGAGCCACAAGACCTGATGGAGCGGCTGCATGCTCAGGGCATCAACGCCCGTATTTCTACCCGGGTTGCTGCGCAGATAGATTTTAGTCGCAAAGGAGTAGACTGGGCATTGCGGGTTTCGCCGCATTATTTCAACACAGAGGAAGAGGTGGAGCGGCTGGTTGGCTGCGTTTGACGGTGTACTGGTCTGCAAGTTCACTTATCATTTCTTTTAGCAGGGCTGTCAGCCCAAATGTCACACTTGCCCGAATCCGGATTCGGTTGAGGGGTGGTTTCCCCATATTTGTACCATACGAAAGCGACCAACTTTGAAAACAATCTTTTTATGTACCCAAAAACGATGAGGACGCTCAGAATACGCTTTTGAAGCAGACAGACTATATTTAAGTGTGGTAAATTAAACCTCAAAGAACCTCCAAATAACCGAATGTTACCCTGTTATACCCTTAGTAATTAACCTTATTAGCATCCAAATAAATATCTTAAACCAAAACTACTTCCTTTTAGGCTGGCCTGGTATCTTTACCAGGCCAGCTTTAGGTTTGTGCCCGATTAATCCAAACAATCTTGAAGTAAATGAAAAAAATTTCTGCTTTGATTGTCGACGACGAGATTAGTGCCATCAACACGCTTTCGGGTATGTTGCAGGAATTTTGTCCGTATATTCAGGTAGTAGGCACGGCCTCCAATGAAGCTGCAGCGCTCAGCGGCATCAATCAGTACAAGCCGGAAATTGTTTTCCTGGATATTGAAATGCCCCCCTTTTCCAACGGTATTGACATGATCAGCCGGCTGCCGGAGCGCTCCTTTCAAACCATCGTTACCACCGCATATCCTCAATACGCTGTTCAAAGTGTAAATGCCATTCAGCCGGCCGGGTATCTGATCAAACCTTACTCCGTAGATCAACTGGTGGCGGTATTAAAAAGTACCCTGAACGCCATTAGCGGACCCAAACCGGAAAAAAAAACCACGGAAAAAACCGGTTTTATCATTTCCGACCGCAAACGCGGGCATGTGGTGATCAAATACGCAGATGTTCTGTATTGTAAGGCCGAAGATGCCTGTGTATCCATTGTTTACCTGGAAAACAATAAAGAACAAAAGATCGTCACCTATAAGAGTCTGAAAGAGATAGAAGACGATTTCCCGGATCAGTTCCTGCGAATCCACCACAATACCATTGTGAACATGGATAAAATTTCCCGGTACATCAATATTGGTCGGGCCGGAAAGCTATATTTGTGCACACATTCCACCCTGGATATTTCAGTATCCAAAATGCCACAGTTTCAAGCCCGTTTTGATGCTTTTATCAAGGGAGAATAGGTGCTTGCTAACCATGATTTTACGTACTTTTTTGGTTGTGTTATGCCTGCTGCAAGGGTCATTTGGCTATGCTCAGGATCCGGTATATACGCATTACGACGTGTCGGCCGGATTGCCGGGTAATATTGTGTATTGTGCAGCACAGGACGAAAATGGATTGATGTGGTTTGGCACGGACAAAGGTTTGACATGTTTTGACGGGGTGAGGTTTCATAACTACGGGGTGGCAGAGGGGCTGCCCGACCCGGAAGTATTAAACCTGAAAACAGATTCGAAGGGTCGGTTGTGGATTTCCTGTTTTAAACGAAAGCCTTGTTATCGTTATCAGGGGAAATTTCATACAGAATTCAACGACTCGCTGATCAACAGCATCAACCTGAAGTCGGCCATGATCGATTTTTTTGAAGAAGAAGGGAAAGGGGTATGGATGATTGGCTATTCAGAAAAGGTTGTTTTCTGGGACGATACACGGGGTTCCGCCCAGCTTCATGAATGGTTTCCCAAGGTAGGCGCTATTCAGGGGCTTGGGCGCATAGACGGACAACTGCTTGGGGTAGAACAGGGGCGTATTACGTTGTTGAATGATACAAAAAATACTCTCCATATACCTTTCGGTTCCAAAATTCTGACCCAAAAGCTGGAGGACTGTATGATTGAAGGCAGAATGATTATAGTTTCTATAGAAGATTATACAGAAATATTTTCGTATCAGGAGGGAAATCTGAAGGCATTGAATAAAATAAAGGGCTGGGGAGGACGGCTATATTTGGATAAAAACAGTAATTTGTGGATTAGCTCCAATCGTTTTGGCTGTGTCAGATTTGACCAGTTTCTGGAACCGAAAGGCAAGCAGACCGTGTATTTGCCTGACAAAAAAATCAATCAGTTTTTTGAAGATCGTAGTGGTGGTAAGTGGTTTCTTACATCCGGTGAGGGCATTTATTACCTGCCGGTTTTTCACGCCACGCAGTTCAACACCTCGAATGGTACCATCAGCAACAATATTACCAGCCTGAGCTACGATGAGCGCGGGATTTGGTTTGGCGATGATGAATCCAATATTTACAATGCCAGCAATGGTAAAATGCAACTTTGGAGCAGTATTTCTACTCCGGGCTTGAACAGGATTCGGGGCATTGCCGGTATGAATGAAACCAATGTAGTAGCGAGTGACAGGGGAGGTTTTTGGGTAACCAAAACCAATGCCACCTACATACCCACCTCTGCTGCCGCCAAATATGTATTGCCTCTATGGGCTGGCCAGTATTGCGTGGGATCTTCCAGTAAGGTCATGAGCGTTTCCCTGCAAACCGGCTCGAGCTCAACCATCTATCCCTGGCGCACCACCGCCGCTACCCTGGATATAGAAGGAAGGCTTTGGCTGGGCGCCATTGACGGCATGTACTCGGTGTCGGATTCTTTTTCCAGAAACTGGGCAGAGACCTTCCCGGAGCTAAAGTCGCGGATAGTGGCTATGGCTAATGCGCGAACAAGAGGCATATGGGTAGCTACCTCCACCGATGGCTTGTTTTTATTGACTTTGAATAAAGAAGGTATAGAAAAAATAACCAAAATCAACAATTTGCTTTTTGCACCGGTTAATAATATCCAATCATTGTTTGTAGACAATTCGGAACGGGTTTGGATGGCCACTAACAATGGTGTTTATTGTTTAGACAAACAATTCAAGATTACCAGCTACAACCGAAACAATGGCATTTCGGCCAACGACGTAAATGCGGTTATTATGGTTAAGGATACCCTGTGGGCAGCCACCGTTGCGGGGTTAACCAAGCTACCCATTAAAGGGGCGATTGACCAGCCGGACTTTCCATCACTTATCAGCGAATGCCATTATAAAATCCGCAATACGGATGTAAAAATGAACCTGCTGGACTCGGTATCCGGTCATCCGCAAATTGTACTGGATCCGGAGTGTTCGCTTATAGAAGTGGGCTTTGGTGGAATAGATTATAACAGTGCGAAAAACCTGCGTTTCCTGTGCCTGGTTGAAAAATGTATGTTGCCTTTGCCCTGGCTTACTTTTGATAATCTTATTTCCCAGATTCGGGATCGGTTTGAGGAGAAAACAGATAGTATACAGAGTGAAGCAGCGGGCTTGAATTTTGGTGTTAATTTGCCTGCAGGCAGGTATAAAGTCACCGTTTTTGCTGTGAATGCAGCAGGAAAGATGAGCACCCAGCCCGATTGGGTCACCATTACCAAAATACCCTATTGGTACCAAACCTTGTGGGTGCACCTCTGCATCTGGGTCTTAGTGATGTTTATGCTCTATCGTTTTTCCAGAGTATTTGGTGAAAACCGCCGATTGATGATGCGTGTTTCGGAGTTGCGGCTTCAGGCAATCAAGCTGCAGATTAATCCGCATTTTATTGGCAACAGCATCAATGCCATTCAGCAGTTCTTTTTCCCACCGGATTTCAGAAAAGCCAACGCTTATATCGAAATTTTTACCCGTCTGTTGCGCACCACCATGGAGCATGCGGAGGAGACTTTTTATCCTATAGAACAGGAGATAACTTATCTGGACGATTATCTGAAGATGACCCACTTACGCTTTGGCGATAAATTTTCTTATGAAATTGATATAGATCCGGAATTGTCGCGCAGTATTCCTTTCCCGGTAATGCTGCTCCAACCATTGGTGGAAAACGCCACCATTCACGGACTCGCTTCCGGTAAACCCTCGTTTCTGAGCGTCCATTTTTCCCGTCAGCAAGATCGGGTAGTATGTACCATTCTGGATAATGGTCCGGGCCTGAATAAAACCCGGGAAATCAATGCCGGCAAAAAAGGACACACATCCAAGGGGCTGGCGCTTACCTATAATAAAATTGATGCCCTCAACGAACTGCATCACATCCAGGCCCGGCTGGAACTCACGGATGTTACGGAGTCCAGCCAGGGAAAACATGGCACCTGTGCTGTCTTTAGTTACCAACCTAAGTGAGTTTCTGAGTGTGGGAGTGTGGGAGTGTTTGAGTTGGCGTTCGGCTGGGGGTTAGATTTGAATTTAAGGAATTTCACCACTAAGGCACTAAGAAGGGAGGATATCTTAGTGCCCTCAGTGCCTTAGTGGTAACCCCCAGCCGCCCCCCAACTCAAACACTCCCGCACTCAAACACTCATAAACTCAAACACTCAAAAACTCTCCACCATCGTTCCCTCAGTCAATGGCTTCGTTCATCCTGAGTAGCTGGTTGGCTAATATCCCGGAACATACCTTCGTGCCGCCCTCCTGAATCCGCCCCGGATTAACCTGCCCCAATCATCCTGCAGCCTTTGCTATGCCTGCCCTCGTGGTATGCCTCGGGCGCCTGCGCACCCACGGGGGAAGGCCATCCTATTCATTCACCGATTTATTCCATTCTATCATGTCACACCAGACAAAGAAAACTGTCCTTTACCTCTTCCTGATGTTTGTTTGCGCGGGCTTAAATGCCCAGATCAACCTGAACAAGGCCAAGGATTTGGTCAAAGACAAATCGTCTAACGAAAAATCCTCCAACGAAAAACCTACCAAACCTGAACCCAAAACTACTCCCGCAACGGAAAGGCCGGCGCCCGTAGCTGCAGAACCCCGCAGCTCGGGCACGGAAAAATCAGATAATCGTGCTGACCGCGCCAAAACTTCGCGCCAGGCCGGTGGAGATGATCGTTACAAACCTTCCAGCGTGGAGCTGGATTTTGCCTCCGAGCCCTTCGCTCCAGCCGTTTCCTGGGCCAGCCTGCTTTCGGAAAACTGCTGGTATTTCAACCCCACTACCGGCGAAATGAAACTGAACCACCTCATGGTGTCTTTTTTGCCGAAAAAGACTGTTTCCGGGGATGCAGTGCGGTATGAAAGCTTCCACAACCCTACTCCGCTGCTGCGTATGGAAGTGTGGGATACCCAGAACAACGTGTTGAAAAACACCATGCACTACTCCGGCTCCGATGCTACCCTGCCGTTTACAGAGCTCGAAGTAATAGAAGGGTATGAGTACAAACCTTATGTAAAACTCACAGAAGGCAGTTACGAACTCCGGTTTTGGGCCGGCACCAAACATTTTTATACCCATTCCTTCAAAATCGAAAAACAGAACAATCCGGATCCCTATGCGCCGGTACACGATTTCTATTTCCTGAAGGGCCCATGGCAGGATTGGGGCCGTGTGGAATTTGGTCCCGACGGACATTTTATCTTCCATTTTTATGCAACCTACGAAACCACTACCATTCCCAATCAGGCACGTTGGGATATAGCCAAGCCATTCAAATACCAACTAAAAATGTACCGCGACGGCAAAATGGTGGCCGTGCACAGTTTGCAACACATTGAGAATCAACTGGAATGGTCGGATTCGCGACTCACAAACGGCACCTGGAAAAAATTTGACGCCACGTTCCATACCTATCCTCCCGCCGGTAAAGGTCAGGGCGCAGGCACCCGGGAATGGTTCCTGAAAGACCACATGAAAGACGGCGCTTACAAAGTGGAAGTACTGCTCAAAGATGAAGCAGGGGCCATCATTACCAATACCTACACCTTCACGGTAAAAGGTGGCCAGATCCTTCCTGCCCCGGAAGCAGACCGAAGCAAAAACACCGATCCGCTCCATTTTCTGGAACAAGGCCCAGGTAGGTTTTATGTGAAAAAGGGCGGGTAAAACTGCGGGGTCATAAGACCCTCGCAGGGCAAAATGACCCTCAAATGACCCTAATGACCCCCAAATGACCCTAATGACCCTAATGACCCTTAACTTTTCATCCTTCATCCTATGCAACCACTACCCAAATCATTCCTGATACTGGGAATGCTGTTCCTTCTCCGATTTACTACTGCCGCTCAGGAATGCGGTACTGTTCCAACTCCCGAACAAATAGAGCACCTCACCCGCACCCGCGAGGCCCGACAGGCGTTCGACATCACCCAGGTAGCCGAAGACCGCTATGGCGCCAGTATTCACTGGATTCCGGTTCAGTTTCAGGAGTGTATCCCTTCAAGTACGTCCTGGCGCTCGCTGCGCGAGTCAAATATCAGCGAATGGCTGGGCGAACTCAATGCCATGTTCCTGCCATACCGGATTCAATTCTATGAATGCAGCTCCTACACCTGGTTTGTGAGCTCTACCCTGCATTATTTTGACCTCACGGAAGAGCCACAACTGGCAGCTTACGATGTACCTAATGTAATCAATATCTATGCCTTTGGCAGTGTAACCGTTAACGGCAGCTCTGTGGCCGGGTATTCCTACCTGCCACCCAGCGCCGACCGGATTGTGCTCTCCAAGGCGGGTGGAACATTGTTTAGCAGCAAGGTGCTGATTCATGAAATGGGCCACTATCTCGGTCTGTATCATACCCACGGCAAAACCAATCTGGGTACAACTGACGAGCTGGTAAACGGAAGCAACTGCCTCTCTGCCGGCGACGATGTATGCGATACCCCCGCCGATCCGAATTTGTACACCACTATGGGCGCTAACTGTACCTACATTGGTACTGCCCTGGATGCCAACGGACAACCCTATACGCCGAATACACACAACCACATGTCGTACGCCCAGCCAGGTTGTCGCAACCAGTTCTCTGTTGGGCAGATGAACCGCATGGCTTACACCGCCCTTACCGACCGCAATTACCTAACTGGCTGTGCGCACCCATCCGGTTGCAACAACCCTGTGAAAGACTTGCCGGTGGTATTTGATTTTGAAAACGGACTGGATGGCTGGATCAACAAAACCTATGAAGGCCTGGAAGACTATGGCGATGCCCTCGATTTTGTTCAGCACACAGGCGTTTCGCCCATGCCCAATACCGGCCCGGATGAGGCTTTGTCCGGAAATGGCTACGCCGTGCTGGATGTTACCAATGTGGGTATTTACGGCGGCCTGGGTTTCCTTATCAGTCCTTGCATTGATCTGCGCGGTGTGGAATCGCCTAAAATGACACTCTGGTATCATGCCAACGGCGCAGAGATTGGCGATATAGCTGCTCAGGTAAGCATTGATGGGGGGCACACTTATTTCGGGCCGCAGCCAGACAATGCGCTGTTTTATTTTTTGGGTCAGCAGGGCAACCAGTGGAACACCATTACCTGCGATTTAACCCCATATAGAAATGCGGCCTCCCTCCAGATTCGCCTGATTGCCGCGGGAGGCAGTTTGGGGGAGGTTGCCTTCGACAGTATTGCTTTTTATAACGATCCGAACAGCAATTGCAGTCTTTCAGTTACCTCAGAGTTTTTGAATGTATCCTGCCATGGCGCCGCCAATGGTCAGATTTACCTCAGCCCTTTTGGCAACTTTACCCCGCCGGTAAGTTATGCCTGGTCTAACGGCGCAAGCGGCCCATACGTAACCGGACTCACACCCGGCCTTTATACCGTAACCGTTTCTGCTGCCAACGGGTGTTCCGTTATTTCCACCCTGCCGGTACTCAGCCCCAACTATTTGTATGCCACTACCACCCAAACCAATGTACTGGTGTACGGACAAAGCACCGGAAGCGCCACTGCGCAAGCCATGGGCGGAAGCCCAGGCTACAGCTATCTGTGGAGCAACGGAGCTACCACAGCCAGTATCAGTAATCTGGCAGCAGGCACTTACACCGTGACGATTACCGACGGCAACCTGTGCACCGCCACCAAAAGCGTAACGATTACCCAGCCTGTTGTTACCTGCAGTTCCTATCAAACCACTTTCCCCTGGAGCAGCAGCATAGACCTGAATCTGGGCATTTTTGAACAGGTAACAGGCATTGACCAGTTTAACTGGACCCGCCAAAGCGGGGGAACCCCAACGGCACAATCGGGTCCGGATGCTGCGTATCATGGTAGTCATTATTGGTACACCAGAGCTTCTGGTGGCAATGCCCCCAATAAAACAGCCATGTTGAAAGCCTCCAAATGCCTCACCCTTACAAACATGAGCAATCCGGTTTTTGAATTCTATTACCACATGTATGGTAACCAAATGGGGTCGTTGAGTGTGGAAATCAGCCTGGATAACGAACAAAACTGGGTAACGGTTTGGACTGTTTCCGGCAACCAGGGTAACCAGTGGTTGAAAGCAGTGGTAGACTTGCTGCCTTACCGTACCCCGCACACCAAAATCCGCATAAAGGGCACCACCGGAACCGGCTCCCGTTCAGATATGGCCATTGACGCCCTGTATATTGGCGAGGCCAGCGGAAATTTGTACCAACAGGAAATAGATATTGTACAGGCGCCGGGCATGACGGTTTACCCCAATCCGTCTGCTGGCTGGTTTGAACTGCGTATGGATGAAGGTCTGGTTTGCAACCGGGCAGAGATTTACAATGCAGCCGGACAACGCATCTGGGCGGAAGAAACGAGTACTTCTCTGCTTACTTTTGACCTTTCTGAACAACGGCCGGGTTGTTACTATCTTCGGGTACAAACCGGAGAAGAAGTGCAGATGGTCAAGTTGTTGTTAGTGAAATGAAAATAAGGTCATTTAAGCGTCATTTGGGTCATTTAGGTTATTAAATCAACGTGGGTTGTCATCCCGGGAACCCACGTTGATTCCGTTGTTGGCGTCCTCGCCAACAACGGAATCAACTTTGCTCCTTAGTGCCTTTGTGTCTTTGCGCCTTCGTGTCCCTTACTTCGTATCTTCTTCAATAAAATCTCTCTTCTCATGAAAAAATCCCTACTAATACCGCTTTTCGGGTTATCTCTTTTTTGCCTTCGGGTAAATGCCCAGGTGGCCTGGCTGGATGCCGGATTTGGCACAAATGGCATAACACTGGCAGCAAACCAGCCCAATGTCAAACCATTACGAGCCAATATGACCTTGCAGCCGGACGGCAAAGCGCTGGTCAGGGTAATTAAACGAGACACCATCACGAATGTGTACACGGTCTGGCTGCATCGTTTTGGGCTGGATGGCGATGTGGATACCGGATTTGGTCAAAATGGCCAGGTATTGATTGATACCACCTATTGGAATACAGAACCGGTAACCAATGATGCTAATCTGCTGCCCGACGGGAAAATACTCCTGGCAACACCCACGTCTTCCAACAATAAATTGTTTACCACCATTACCCGACTGAATCCGGATGGATCGCCGGATGAAGATTTTAGCGTGAATGGTCGGCTGAAATTAGAGGAGATCATTGATTTTAATGGTCTGCAACCCAGATTGGTTGACCTGGAAGTACAGCCAAATGGACGCATTGTATTGATTTATAATTCCTATTACTCCCTGTTGGCAGAATATGGATTCAGGATATTAAAACCCAATGGCGATATACTGCCCGGATATGAAGAAATTGTTTGGGGCAATACTGATATAGATGAATACATGACACAGGCTATTGTCTTGCCTGATGGTAAGATACTGATTGGCGGCAAACGTGACCCTATTAGCGGGCAGCCCTATGGAACAGATTTTGTGCTGCAGCGCTTTGACGTGGCCGGTTTTGCTGACGAGGATTTTGGCAATACCGGTATTGCCCTGGCAGATTATAATGATCAGCAGGAGTTGATGACGGATATGCTGATGGAGCCGGATGGCGGGATTGTGACCGTTGGCACAACCGACGGCAACACCCTGATGCTGGCCAGATTTACGTCTGATGGCGACCTGGATGCATCCTTTGGCGTGGACGGGGTATCCACGATCCCGGGTTTTCCGGTGGTATCGTCGCGTCCGGCTATGTCGCGCGCCACAGATGGTAAGTTGGTGGTGGCAGGTGGCGAGTACGAATTCAATACCCTTCATGATGAGGAAGCTGCCATAGCGCGTTTCCTGCCTAATGGCGAAATAGACGTCACTTTTGGAGCCCTTGGAGTAGTGTATTTACCGCCGGCAACTACCGGGATTAATGCCATTTTCCAGGATGTAGCCGTTCTGCCGGATAGGCGCATACTTACCTGTGGTATCCGTTATGACGGAGAAAACCAAGTCTTGCTGGCGCGTTTTATGCCAGACACCAGTGCGGTGATTTGGTATCACGATCAGGATGGCGACAGCTACGGCAATGCTGCCGATACGGTTTATGCTTTTGATGCTCCTCCGGGTTATGTGGCCAATGCCGATGATTGTGACGATGTAAATGCTGCCGTGAATCCGGCGGCCCTGGAAATTTGTGGCAACAACATTGATGAAAACTGCGATGGTATTTTGGCCACAGATACGGTTGCGCCGCTGGCAGTTTGTTTGCCCCAGGTGAAATATTACATGAATGAGATAGGGCTGATTACCATATCTCCGGAAAGTCTGAACGATGGCAGTACTGATAACTGCGCCACTAACCTGCATTTCAGTTCTTCCATAACCCAGTTAACCTGTTCCGACCTGCCTGTACAGATGGCTGTGGTTACGGTAACCGATGATGCCGGGAACAGCAGCACGTGTAATACCCTGATAAAATTTATCGACACCCTGGCGCCGGTGGCTATTTGTGTGCCGGTTATTACCCTCACTATCGGGCCATTCGGGCAGCCGGCAATCATTACGGCAGCAGATATAGACGATGGCAGTTACGACAACTGTGGCCCGATCATTGCCTCCTGGCTGGATAAAACCCAGTTCACCTGTGCCGATCTTGGAGTACAACAGGTTACGCTTACCGTGGTGGAAAATGGCAGTCTAACCAGTACCTGCACAGCAGTGGTGAAAGTTAAAGATGTGAACGCACCTATAGCCATTTGTGCGCAACAGGTAGTGGTAGGCCTGGATGAAAATGGCTTGGCTACCATTACGCCGGATGATGTCGATCAAGGTAGTTATGATAATTGCAGTGATACCCTGATGAAATACCTCAGCAAAACAGATTTTTCCTGTGCCGATCTGGGCATAGAGCAGCCCATTGTACTGGCCGTGGAGGATATTTATTTCAATAGAAATGAATGCACGACTATGGTTACGGTAGTTGACAAAATAAAGCCCGTCCAAATTTGTGATCAGTTTAGCAGCGTTAGCCTTGATGCAAATGGCGAGGTGCAATTGCAGCCTGCGGTGTTTAATGACGGCAGCTTCGACAACTGTTTGGGGGCATTGACCTTTTCGCTGGATATCTCTTATTTTAATTGCGATGATCTGGGAGATCATTTGGTGACCACTACCTGCACCGACGAAAGCGGGAACTTCAGTACCTGCCAGACTATCCTGACCGTGCAGGATAAATTGCCCCCGGTGATGTGGTGTGTAGATTCCCTTACTGTTGAGCTGGACGATATTGGCTTGATAACCATCAATCCGGCAGATTTGGACAATGGCAGCACCGATAACTGCGGGATTGTGGTGTGGGCGGCGGATCCGCCCCAATTGTCGGCCCTGCAAATCGGGGTAAATGAGGTGACGCTGACAGGAATAGATACCTCGGAGAATGCGGCAACTTGCGTAACGGTGGTTACCCTGTTGGACGGCGAAGTAAGCACCCAGGAATTGCCGGCAGAAGCCTTTAAACTGACACCCAACCCTTCGAATGGTTTGTGTTACCTGCGTATGCAATCGGGCAGACAAGCACAAAAAGTGGACCTTTACAATGCCGCCGGACAATGGTTGTGGTCGGAAAACGGGGCATTCAATGCATTGAACCTGGATTTTAGTGCACAACCGGCCGGCACCTATTATCTTCGGGTACAATCAGACCAATTTACCCGGATGGTCAAGGTGGTTTTGGTGAAATAAATTTAGGGTTATTTGGGGTCATTTAGGGGTCATTTGGGAGGTCATTTAGGGGTCATTTGGGAGGTCATTTATAGGTCATTTAGGTCATTTTGGGGTCATTTGGGAGGTCATTTATAGGTCATTTGGGTTATTTAATCAACGTGGGTTGTCATCCAGAGCGCAGCGAAGGACCTACACAAGCCCGGTTCCCGAAATGCTTTGGCCCAATGCACCCGAATAGCCTGGCTTGTGTAGGTCCCGAGTACTCGGGAAAACAACCCACGTTGATTAAATGACCCAAATGACCCCTAAATGACCTAAATGTCCCCCAAATGACCCCCAAATAACCCCTAAATGACCTAAATGTCCTAAATGACCTATAATGCCCCCAAATAACCCCCTAAATGCCCCATTTAATCACCTAATCTCATGCGTACATATCTCATCCTGATCCTGATTTCTATCTCCGCATTCCTTGCGGCCCAAACCACTGAAAACTGCAGCAACGGCCTCGACGACGATGCCGACGGGCTGATAGACTGCTACGATGTAGCCGATTGCCCCTGTGCATCGGTGCATGATTGTACCCTGGAAAAAACCAGGCTGCCGCGAAACCTGGAGTTAAAATGGTCGCATTCCTCAGTTATAGCCAATCAACGAACACCCATTGTTGGGAATCTCAATCCATGGGTTGATGACATTCCGGAAATTATTTTGACGATCACATTCAACTCTATGGGTAATGAATGGATTGAGATCATGTCTGGTGATGGTTCCAATTCAGCTACCCCGGACAAATTGTTTGTAGGCGTTAACAACATTGGTTTGTATCAAATTCCATTCATTGCCGATCTGGATCGAAACGGAGTGCCGGAGTTGATAATTACAGGCACCGATAAAAAAATCAAAGTATTTACCCAATATACGCCTGGCGCCAATCCACCCATGCAACTGTGGATGGAATCTGTAGATACCGTCGCTTCTGCAACGTATTTATCCTATCCGGCAGATTTTGACGGGGATGGTATTTCAGAAATTTACGCCGGGAATGAAGTTTTTGGCCTTGATTTTAGTAATCCGGCAGCTCCGGCACTAAAACTTCTCGCCAAGGGTACGGGCCCCAACGGTTCAATCATTGGTCGCCTGACCAGCCCTATTGCCGCAGATCTGCTTGATCCAGCTGATTGCAACGGCGATCCGGATTGTGCCGGACTGGAATTAGCGGCCGGATTTGGCATTTATTCCGTGGATATTGATCCCAATGATGGCGATGGCATGGAACTTAAGTTGCAACGTGACATCAACAATACTTCCGGACAAAATTTTGGTGATGGTTATACGGCAGTAGCCGATCTCAACCTGGATGGCATCCTGGAGGTGGCGGTGACTGGTACCAGAAATCAGCAGTTGGGCGTGTATGTGTGGAATAAAACCGGTTTTTGGCGCTTTTTTTCTATGGGTTTCAATTCTTTGGGCACTTGGGATGGAATGGGCGCCTGTTCTGTTCATAATGTTTTTGACGACCGTACCCAGGGCTTTGCAGAAGATTGGCCGGAGATTCTGGTTCGGTACGATAAACGTGTTCGTTGTTTTAGTCTGCATGCCCAAATGGCCAATGCCGGGGCGCCATTCTGGTGGTCGAGCGATGGTTTGCTGATTGATGATCCCTCTGGAAAAGGAGCACCTACCTGTTTCGATTTTGACAATAACGGGCTGGCAGAGGTGTTAATCCAGGATGAAACAAAACTATACATGCTTTATGGCGGTTCTGCGCCTTTTCCGCCGGGTGTGGGCGCCAACCGGGTGATTACCTCTTTTCCGGCACGGGGGAATACTCATTTGGAAAGCCCGGTAGTGGCGGATGTAGATGGAGACGGATTGACGGAAATACTGGCCTATGATTTTACGATCATCAACAATGTAGGGATGTCAACGCAACTGGTTTTAACGCCGCAAAACCCGGACTATTCCCACTGGCTGCCTGCGCGAAAAGTCTGGAACCAGTATAATTATTTCCCGGCTGGTATCAATGATGATCTGACGGTTCCTGCGGTTCAGCAGAATAGCGCGCTGGAATGGCCCGGACCCGGTAGCGGAAAACGACCGCTCAATATTTTTCTGTCGCAAATACCCGCTTATTTCCATCCCGATGGCGATCCCTATACCCCTTCAGCGGATCTGACTGTTGAAGTGGAGAGCGCCATTTGTATGTTGCCGCAATTTCAGGTTACCCTGCGCATTTGTAACCAGGGAGAAATGCCCTCGGCAGATACTACAAAAGTGCGCTTTTACCGGGGCGGCAATCCGTTTGTTGTGCCCACCTCCAATTCCTTTGGCGGCATATTTACGGTGAGTACCCAGGCTATACCGCCAGATAGTTGTTTTACCTACACATTGAACCTGCCCGTTGCCAGCGGCAATATCTATGCGGTATTGAATGACTGGGGCAATTTCCCCACGCCGTTGCCAGGCGGCGATACTTTGTTTTATCGTCAGGAATGTGACCTGGCCAACAATGTGGATGTTTTCACCATGAACCTCTCCAATGGCTTACCGCTGAGCCTGGGCCCAGACCGGGTGTATTGTGCGGGCAACACGCTCACGCTTTCGGCTACGCCAGGATTCAATACTTATTTGTGGCAAAACGGCGCCACAGCAGCGTCTATTCAGGTAGGGGCGCCCGGTTTGTATTGGGTGGAGGCCCGGGATTTGTGTTTCAATATTCGTCGGGATACGGTGTTGCTGACTCCCGGCGAATCTTTTCAAACCATTCAGGCAACAGCCTGCGCCGGAACCTTTTTTACCTATAATGCCCAAAACATCCCGGCGGGCGACACGCAGCAGTTTACCTTCACCAATGCGCTTGGTTGCGACTCCATTGTGACGGTGGTGGTGGATCTTTTACCTCAGGATACCCTCGCTGAAACCCGCCAAATTTGTGCCGGCGATTCCACCCTTGTGTTTGGCGCTTATGTGCAAACAGCCGGACAATACAGTCAAACCTTTACCAATCAGTTTGGCTGCGATTCTCTTTATCTCATAGAGGTACAGGTAACAACAGCTGTGCCGCCCACCGGCGAAACGCGCCAGATCTGCGCCGGCGATTCCACTCTGGTATTTGGCTCATATGTACAAGCCGCCGGGGCCTATCCACAAACCTTCAGCAGTGTAAGCGGCTGCGATTCGGTGCATACAATCACGGTACAATTGTTACCCACGCCTTTGCCTACCGGCGAGACGCGCCAGATTTGCCCGGGCGATTCCACTCTGGTATTTGGCGCTTATGTAAAAACTGCCGGGGCCTATCCGCAAACCTTCAGCAGTACAAGCGGTTGCGATTCGGTGCATACAATCACGGTGCAATTGTTACCTGCGCCTGTGCCTACCGGCGAGACGCGCCAGATCTGCGCCGGCGATTCTACCCTGGTATTTGGCGCTTATGTACAAACTGCCGGGGTCTATCCGCAAACCTTCAGCAGTGTGAACGGTTGCGATTCGGTGCATACAATCACGGTACAATTGTTACCCTTGCCCGCGCCTACCGGCGAGACGCGCCAGATCTGTGCGGGCGATTCTACCCTGGTATTTGGCGCTTACGTACAAACTGCCGGGGTCTATCCGCAAACCTTCAGCAGCGCCAGTGGCTGCGATTCGGTGCATACAATCACGGTACAATTGTTACCCACGTCTGTGCCCACCGACGAGACGCGGCAAATCTGTGCGGGCGATTCTACCCTGGTATTCGGCGCTTATGTACAAACTGCCGGGGTCTATCCGCAAACCTTCAGCAGCGCCAGTGGCTGCGATTCGGTGCATACAATCACGGTACTATTGTTACCCACGCCTGTGCCCACCGGCGAGACGCGGCAGATTTGTGCGGGCGATTCCACCCTGGTATTTGGCGCTTATGTAAAAACTGCCGGAACCTATCCCCAAACCTTCAGCAGCGTGAACGGTTGCGATTCGGTGCATACAATCACGGTACTGTTGTTACCCACGCCTGTGCCCACCGGCGAGACGCGGCAGATTTGTGCGGGCGATTCCACCCTGGTGTTTGGCGCTTATGTAAAAATCGCCGGCGACTATCCGCAAACCTTCAGCAGTGTGAACGGTTGCGATTCGGTGCATACAATCACGGTACAATTGTTACCCACGCCTGCGCCTACCAGCGAGACGCGCCAGATCTGTGCGGGCGATTCCACCCTGGTGTTTGGCACGTATGTACAAACGGCCGGGGTGTACAGTCAGCTGTTCAGCAATGCACAAGGATGCGATTCCACGCACAGCATCACAGTGGCGTTATTGGCAGAATGGGAGCGGCATGATTCGTTGTTGCTCTGCGCTGGCGATTCCGTATTGGTGCAAGGGCAATGGATTGCAGCGCCAGGCGCCTATCCGTTTTTGTTGCCCGCCTTAAATGGCTGCGACACCCTTTGGCTGGTGAACATACAGGAAATTCAGTCTACGGCGCCGGTTTGGCAAATCCAGCAACCCAATGCCAACCAATCCACCGGAACCCTGCAAATAACCGGCCCGGCGGGAGCCACCTATAGTCTGGACGGGCTGCAATATTCATCCGCTACGGAGTTTCAGGGCTTGTTGCCCGGACAATACCGCTTGTATCAGCAGGAGCAAGGCTGTATTACACAATATCCGTTCGAGGTGTTGGCCTGGCAGGAGGAGCAGTCGGACGGGGTGTATGCGCCCAACATATTCGCTCCGGACGCCGGGGGCGACAATGCCCGATTTACCTTGTTCACCGGCCAGGCGGGTCAACGCAGCATCTTGTGGTTGCAGGTGTACGATCGTTGGGGATCTTTGGTGTTTTCCGGAGAAAACATTGCCTTTAATGCACCTGCCAGCGGCTGGGACGGACTTGTTCAGGGTAAAAATGCCGCTCCGGGTGTGTATTTCTGGCAAGCCATGATTTTACAGGAGAACGGAGCACAGGAATTGTTCAAAGGAGATTTGACACTAATTCGATAGTGAGCGTCTCACTTAGAGTGAGACGCTCACTATCGAACGGTAGGAAAGGATCTTTTTTCCCATGCGAGTAGCCGCCTTCCAAAAGTGGGAGGCGGCTTGATTTTTTATTACATGATTGAGGAGTACATGAGTACATGATTGAAGAAGGGGGTGTTCGGCCGGGCTTATATTGAGCGTCTCACTTAGAGTGAGACGCTCAATATAGCTTGCTTAACCCAAACGCAACGCCCCCTTCTACCCTCATGTACTCTTCAATCATGTACTCATCAGTCTTCCCGGCTGCCATCATCTGCCATGCGCACCATTTTGGGCGAGAAACGGGCGATAACATCCACCAGATCGCGTTGGGCATCCATTACGGCGTGGATATTTTTATAGGCCATTGGTGCTTCGTCGAGGCCGCCGCCGATGAGGCTAACGCCTACCTGTTGCAGTATTTCCTGCAGTTCTTTTTTATGGATATTTTTAATGGCCTGGGTGCGACTCATTTGTCGGCCGGCGCCGTGGGAGGCAGAGTGCAGGGAGGAGGCCTCGCCCCGGCCGCGCACCAGAAAGCCTGGGGCGGTCATAGAGCCCGGAATAATGCCCATCACGCCTTTCCCGGCAGGAGTGGCGCCTTTGCGGTGCACGATCAGTTCCTCCCCGTTCAGTATTTCTTTCCAGGCAAAATTGTGGTGGTTTTCCACCCGGGTCAGCACCGTTCCGCCAATGGCTTTGGTCAGTTTCCGGTGTATCACATCGTGGCAGGCAGATGCATAGTCGCCAGCCAGGTTCATGGCCATCCAGTATTCCTGACCGGCCTCAGTGTCCAGGTCCAGATAAGCCAGATTGGCGGCAAAGGAAGGCAGTGGACAGTGTGTTTTGGCCAGTTTGGTGTAATGCCCGGCGATAGTGGCGCCCAGACCGCGGGAGCCGGAATGCGTGAGCAGGGCCAGATATCGACCCTTTTCAACGCCCAAAACAGGGTCAGATTCCGGAAAATCAATAATGCCCCATTCCACAAAATGATTGCCGCCGCCGGAGGAGCCCAGTTGTTCAAAAGCTTTGTCTTTGAGTCCGCGCAAAAGTTTGTTCATGCCAAACTCCTTTCGGTCCAGCACCTGATGATACGCCCGGTCCTTGCCGGAGAATCCTTTACCAGCGCCAAATGTGGTGTGCGACATGAGTTCGCGTTTGTACAACGAACGTCGTTCCAGAAAATGGTCCTCCGGAATATCATACACGGTGAGCGCCATCCGGCAACCAATATCCACCCCAACGCCATATGGAATTACCGCATTGCGCGTGGCCAGTACCCCGCCAATGGGCAATCCGTAACCTTGGTGCGCATCAGGCATGAGCGCACCGGCCACCGTTACCGGCAATTGCATGGCAGTGTTCATTTGGTTAAGCGCGCCTTCTTCAATGCCGTCTTTACCAAAAATGGCGTATTCCAGCGCGCTTTCCCGTAGAGAAACAGGTGCAGGATTTGAATCTGATTTCATAAATGGATTTGTCCTTAACCTGAAAAAGTAACGTAAAGTTCCAGCCCGGAAAGAAGAAAGCGCTGGCAAATGAAACCTGTAATATACGGGCTCATCCGCCGAAACATACCACTCATCCTATTCTATTTGCCCAGCCAGTTTGCCCGCCTGCACCTTTCAGGTTCAAATTAACGACTTTATGAACCAGCAAATAACCCCGTTGACGCCCCTGCGTCATTTTCAAAACCCGGTGACCGGTCATCATTTTGACATTTTACAGGATGCCGACTCAACTCATGGCGCTTTGTTGGATATGGAAGTAACCTATCCGCCACAATCTGTAGAACCGCCAACCCATTATCATCCATTCCAAACGGAGCATTTTACCATTTTGGATGGTGAAATGAGTATTCGGATAAATGGGCAATTGCGCGTGTATCAGGCGGGCGAAAGCATTGAAATGCCCCCCAATGTACACCACGCCATGTGGAACAGCGGACATACACCAACCCGAATGCACTGGCGTATTAGTCCGGCCTTGCAAAGTGAAGCCCTTTTTTACAGCCTGGCCACACTTGCAGGCGAGGGTAAAACAGACCAGCAAGGCAAACCGTCCCTGCTGTATGCGGGCATACTTTTTCATCGCTTTTCCCGGGAGTTCCGACTCAGTAGTCCGCCTTATGTGGTTCAAAAATGGCTTTTCAAAACGCTTGCACACGCAGGCGCCTGGCTGGGCCTGAAAGTCTGATCCTTATTTCCTGACTCACCCGGTCCTGTGGTGAAGCGCCAGAGGACTACTCTTTTTCACTGAAAACAAAAACGCTAGTATGAAAATGGTTTTTAAAATCCTGGGTTACACCACAGGTATGCTCCTGCTGCTCATGATCGGCAGTTTAACTTTTTTCCATCTGAAAGGAATTCCGGAATACGAATACGCGCCTCCAGAGGCGATTGAACAATTAAAGGCGCCTACAGACAGCGCGCACATAGCCAGGGGGGCAGCAATTGGCGCCATGCACTGTGTAGCCTGCCACGCAGGACCAGACGGCAAACTCGTTGGGAAACCACTCAATGATCTGCCTGAAATGTTCGGAAAACTCAACAGCCTGAACATAACTCAGGATTCTATTCATGGAATCGGGGCCTGGACAGATGGCGAATTGTATTATTTCCTGCGCACCGGCATCCATAAAGATGGTTCTTGGTCGCCGCCGTTTATGCCCAAGTACAATTTGATGGCAGATGAAGACCTGAAATCGGTCATTGCCTGGTTGAGATCCAATGATTCAAGGGTTGCGCCAGATCAAAGAGAATACCCGCCTAACCAGTATAATTTATTCGTAAAAACACTGGGCAACGTGTTGATCTCACCTCCACCATTGCCGGAGCAACCAATTCTGGTTCCCGAAACTTCCAACCGGGTGGCTTACGGAAAGTATGTGGCCGATGGCTTGAGTAATTGTTACATCTGCCATTCTGCCGATATGTTGAAAAACGACATACTGGTGCCGGAAAGGAGCGCCGGCTATTATGGGGGAGGAAATCCATTGCGTACGCCGGAGGGTATGGATATTTTTTCTGCCAATCTGACAATGGACCCTGAAACTGGCTTGGGTAACTGGAGCCGGCAGGAGTTTATAGAAGCCGTCCGGTTTGGAAAAAAGCGGAGTGGAGGAATGGTGTCACAGCCAATGTCGCCACATTCCATGTTGACTGATGATGAAGTAAGCGCCATTTTTGATTACCTGAAAACAGTGCCTGTTATTCACAATCCGGGCCTGAAGCCTCAGGCAAGCGTTCGGCAGTAATCAGAGCTATTTTGAACGGGTAACCCATGTTTTTTGTGTTTTGCACCAAATATCCAGCGCATTCAGGTTGCTAAAAATGGCTATTCATCCGTCGAATTTGTCAACTCATCCCCAAACAATTGGCAACAGATGGCGCAGTACTTCACCTTTGCATCATCAATTAAAGCTAAAAAAAACAAAAACATGAAAGGCAATCTTCTGGCTACCCGCATTTTCCTGATTTTGCTGGCACTGGCAACCCTCAACATCGCCATCCAGGCTATTCTCGATCCACAGGCAATTTTCGACAATGTACAGGTGCAATTAGGCAACATCACCGCCCGAAATTCTGTACGAGCCTTGTACGGCGGCGTGAACCTGGCATTCGGACTGTTCTGGCTTTACACCGCTTTCCGCCACCAAACCACCGGACTTATCCTCGCGCTTCTGTACACAGGCGGTTTCGCTGTAGGCCGTTTGTTGAGTGTGCTGATGGATGGAATGCCGGGCGAGTTTGCCATGCAATGGCTGGTTACTGAAACGGTTTTTGCCTTGCTCGCAGCCGGATTACTTTTCTGGAATGGCAAAGCTAATCAGTCAAATCACGCCTCATTAAAAATGGGTTGAGGGTGGGTAGAATTCTTCCAACAATCCATTTGCTAAAGCCCTGAAAACCTCCTTACATTGGCCCAATTTCTAATATTAAACAATCTGGCTTTTTCACATGAAACCCTATTTGATTGCCCTTACCGGGCTTGCGATTGCTGTAATCGCTGCACAATGCACCCCAAAAACCGAACCAGCTCCAGAGTCCGCTGCTGCCGCTACACCCAAAATGGATCCTGCTGCTCAAATCAAACGCGGTGAATATCTCGTAGGTATTGCCGGTTGCAACGACTGCCACACACCAAAGGTTATGACCGACAAAGGCCCGGCCCTCAACACCCAGCGCCTGTTGTCCGGACACATTGCCGAAGAGGTACTGCCGGCTATTACCGACAAAAAAATGATTGCGCCGGGTCAATGGGCCCTGTTCAATTCCAGTCTGACGGCTGCTGTTGGTCCATGGGGCGTGTCGTTTGCTGCCAACCTTACACCAGACGACACTGGTTTGGGCAACTGGACCTACGAGCAGTTTGAAAAAGCACTCCGCGAGGGCAAATCCAAAGGTTTGGACGGCACGCGTCCGTTGTTGCCTCCCATGCCCTGGCAAAACACCGCACAGATGTCGGACGAAGACATGCGCGCCATTTTTGCCTACCTGAAATCCATCCCTCCGGTGAAAAATGCAGTGCCAAACCCCATCCCTCCTACCAATATCTGAAAACAGCTCCCCACGGTTGAGATGCGCTGAATAGCTGCATCTCAACCCGAAAGGGAAGAAAGTGCCAGACAACCAAAAGATTACAAAGCTATGAAACACCTGACCCTATTGTTGGGGTGCATCGTTACTGTGTGCACCCAGGACAAGGTTTTGGCCCAGACGTTGGTGAATACCGATGTTGTACAATTGGTCAAAAACCTGCCGCCGCCGCCCGCCAATCTTCAGGAGGCTTATGTGAGGGTTTACCCTAATGATGCCACCTATCCGGAAACACGCCAGTTTTATCAGCCAAATTTCCATAAAATTGAGCAAGCCTACCAGGAAGGGCAGCAACTACTACAGGCATTTTACCTGAAAAATCCAACGGGAATGGTAGCATCCGCACAACCGGCTCCCGCCAACAGGGTATCTGCGCAACAGCAAAATGCTATGGATGCCGCTACCACCGAACTGGCTCAGAAAATGATGAGCGATCCGGCGTTTGCCCAGCAGTTTGCCCGCATGAGTGAACAGGAACAACAGGCCTACATCACTAAAGTGCTTTCTGATAAAGGGATTAAACCAGTGGCCGGCAAACCCAATGTGGACCAACGCCCTATGCCCGGGACGGACATAGACTGGATGAGCCTTTGTCAGGATTACGCCAGCGCCTCCACCAGCCTGACGTCATGGAACCAACTCAGCGCGCTGCAGCAAAAATATGCCGGTGAACATGCCGCCATCAACAGTCAAACCGATGCCGAGATCAAGCAGTTGCCCATGATTTCCTTTGGGGAATATGGCCACGATCATGATCCTGAAAAAGTAAAGGCCATCCGGAAAAAAGGCATGGAAAAACACCGGAAGGCGGCAGACGCCATGATGAAAGAACTCAATCGGTTGTTTGCCCAAACCCGGGAAGAAACGCAAAAAAATACTGCTCCGCTACAAAATGCCCTGCAGCAGGTGCAATACGGCAAAAGCTACGATTTCGGGATGCATTATCCGCTGGTGCTGCAAACCCAATGTCAGATGATTGCAGCGGCTTCCACCCTGTTGGAAAACGAAATCAAGGCCATGGAAGAAGTAGCGCAATGGGAAAAAGAGGCGCGCCAGGAATGAAACAACTTTGAAAACAAGCTATCAAACAAAAACGCATGTCAGCAATTTATGTGTCCCGGCGGACAGTAGAAAATCCGCTCATCAAGGACAAAGCCACTTTTCTGGAAACGGCTGCCGAAACAAACGGCGCCCGTACCCTGATCCGGATTGAGCTCGCCCCGGAAGGCGGGAACGACCTCCACTATCATAAATCGTTCGATGAAACCTTTACGGCCATTCAAGGGCGCCTGGGTATTCGGGTTGGTAAGGAAGTGCATATACTGGAAGAGGGTCAATCCATGACCGCAAAAGCGGGCCAGTTGCACTGTTTTTTCAACCCGTCCAAGGAAGAGACCATCTTGTTTGATGTGACGCTCAACCCTGGAAGCGAAGGATTTGAAACCACCATTTATGTAGCCTATGGCCTGGCTGCAGATGGATTGACCACCCGCAAGAGCGTACCTAAAAACCCGTATCACCTGGCCTTATTGCTGCATTGGGGAGATACCCAAATGCCTGGCCTGATGCGCTGGTTTGAACCGGTTTTCCGTTGGCTGGCCCGTGTGGCCATTCGGAAAGGTATTGACCGGGAACTTATAGCACGATATTGCCAATAGGCCGTTTTTCAATCAACACATTCTTACACATGAAAACCTTTGAAACCATGCTTTTGATCACCGGATTGATCGTCAGCGCAGCTGCTTTACGTGCATATTTTGTGGGTAGAGGGGTTGCCCGCAGATAGTGGGGTTTCCCGCTGAGAGGGGTTTCCCGCAGATTTTCGCAGATGAAACCGCAGATTTTCGCAGAAGGCGTTGGGTTTGGATTTTCCTCGTAGCCCAATGACTAAATAACCCCTAAATGACCCCTAAACGACCTAAATGACCACCAAATGACCACCAAATGACCACCAAATGACCCCAATGACCCCAATGACCCCAATGACCCCAAATGACCCCAATGACCCCAATGACCCCAAATGCCCCCAAATACCCCAACCCTCATTTTCAAACGTTTAAACAACTTCTTTAGCTATGAACAACACTTTTGGCATCAAAGCCCTGGCACTCCTGATGATGGTGGTGCCTACACTGACCTCTTGCGACAAATGCAAAAAAGACGACAAGCCTACCCTCAAAGATGAAATGGTTGGCGAATGGAAAATCAAATCCATGACTTTTGATGGCTCTGAGGCCATGGGATTTGTAGTTACCAGCTCTAAAATGGAATTAGAAGAGTACTCCGGCACAAACGGTGATTTCGAATGGGGGATCTTCTACGTAGATGGTAGCAGCGAAAACCAGCAGGGCGACTACGAAGTAGACGAGGAAGACAAGGAACTCGAACTGGAAAACAACGACGGCGAACGCATCAAGTTTGACATCGATGTGGATGGCGACGACCTTGAGCTTTCCGGTATTGTAGACGGCGAGCGCGTGGTAATCAAAGCAGAACGCGATTGATAATAGACAACAGCCCCAAAACAACCGTCAATGGAAACGTTGACCAGAACAACTTAGGATTGGTGAAATGTAGCCCGGCAGCCGCAACGGCTGCCGGGCTTTTTTCTCTTACAGTTTTTCCAAAAGATAATCTGTCAGCTTGGTAAACAGGTGCCTGGTGGCATTGTCGCCATAAATGCCGTGGTTTCGGTTGGGGTAGTAGTAGGTCTCAAATATCTTGTTGGCCTTGATCAGCGCGTCTATCATTTCTACCGCTTGTTGCCAGTGCACATTATCGTCGGTAATGCCATGGCAGATGAGGTAGTTATCGCCGCGCAGCAGTTTGGCAAAATTTACCGGCGAGTTGTCTTCATAGCCCTTGGCATTGTCGGCGGTGGTATGCATGTAGCGTTCTGTGTAGGCACTGTCATACCATTTCCAGTTGGTAACGGGCGCCACCGCAATGGCCATTTTAAACACATCGGCGCCTTTCAGGATGCAGGAGGTGCTCAGATAGCCGCCAAAGCTCCAGCCCCAGATGCCCAGCCGGTTGGGGTCGGCCCAGGGCTGGGAGCCCAGGTAACGGGCCGCCGCAATCTGGTCTTCCGTTTCATATTTGCCCAATTGCAGCTGGGTGCATTTTCTGAAATCCCGCCCCCGCGCGCCCGTGCCACGGTTGTCTACGCTGGCTACCACGTATCCTTTTTGTACCAGCATCTGGTGCCAGCTGCCCATATAGCCATCGTATTGATTTTGAACAGTTTGTGAGTTTGGTCCGCCATAAATATCCAATAAAACCGGGTATTTTTTCAGGCTGTCCATCACTGCCGGGCGCATAATCCAGCCATTGAGCAGGGTGCCATCGGCCAGGGGGAACTGGAAAAATTCTTTTTGCACAAAGTTGTATTCCTGCCGGAGTTTGCGCACGCGCTCGTTTTTGGTCAATACCCGCAGGGTATCATCGTTCCGGTCGCAAATGGCCACTACCGGCGGGGTGTTGGCGTTCGACCAGGTGTGGGTAAAATAATCGAACGTTGGACTGAAATCTGCCGAGTGAGTGCCAGATGGCGGCGTGAGCAAGCGGGCATCGCCGCCGTTCAGGTCGCCTTCCCAAATTTGCCGGTCCATAGGCGTTGGGGTGGCTGCCTGGAAATAAAATTTGCCCCTGGCCTCATCTACCCCGTAAAAACTCGTCACATCAAATTTACCCCGGGTCAGGTCAATTGCCGGCTCTTTGGAAGCCCGGTCTGCCGGAATTCTGTAAATATGATTCCAGCCGTCGCGTTCGCTCAACCATAGGAAATACGGACTTTTTTTCAGAAAAACCAGCTTGTTTTCCGATTCTACATCCACATAAGCCTGATCTGTTTCTTCCAGCAGCAATCTCGTGGGTACCCAACGGGTTTTATCTTCCTCATCATAAATAGCCAGATCCGGCTTGGCCACCAAAAGATCCAGGGTATCCTGGCGACGATTGAGACGGGTCATCACCAATTCATTCTCAGGGGTCCAGTGGATGCGCGGACAATAGTCGTCTTTTTCCAGTCCCATGAGTGTGCCTATGCTTTTGCGCATACGCCAATCGTACATGTGTACGCTTACCACCGAGTTTAATTCTCCCACTTTTGGGTATTTAAAACTGGTTCGGCGTGGGTACATTTCGCCGTCGTACCAGGTGAGGCCCATTTCCGGCACTAGGCTTTCATCAAAACGAATATAAGCCAGCATGCTTCCATCGGGGCTCCAGCGTGTGGCCACCATACCGTCGCCGTCTACCGGACTGAATTCTTCCTCATATACCCAATCTGGCAAACCATTGATGATCTTGTTGGTTTCGCCGTCGTAAGTAATCTGAACGGTTTGATTGTTGATCAAGTCTTTGATATACAGGTTATTATCCTGTACAAACGCCACTTTGTTGCCATCCGGAGCAAAGGCGGTGAACTGTTGTTTGCCTTTGTCTGACAGAGGGGTTACCTGTTGCGTTTTGATGTCGTATACAAAATAGCGGGCCAGCACGGAGTGCCGGTAAATGGGCTCGGTTTCTGTGCGCAACAGGAGTTTGGTTTCGTCGTCGGAGAATTCAAACTGATCAAAACTGCGCACCTCATCAGGTAGTTTCAGCACGATGGTGGAGTCAAAATCCTCCTGGCGAACGTCGCGGATATGCAACTCGCCGTCGCGGTCAGCTTCTACGTAATGAACGCCGTCTTTCAGGTATTGAAAATCGGCGCCAGATTGCGGATAAAATTTAAAGAAGGAGAAACAATCCTCCAGCGTGATGCTTTTTTGGGCGCTCAGGGCGAGCGGAAAAAGGACCAGGCAGAGCAGGATGCGGAAAAAGGATGTAGTCATGTATCAATAATTTCGGCGAGCCGAAAGGTAGTTCGACTCGCCGAAAAACAGTGGTAAGAACCCACAAATACACTTTTTTTAGACCTGAATAACCGGCTCAGGGTCGACTTTTGATTCGGATGTTGATGAATTCCACCGCAACAGAAAAGGCCATGGCAAAATAGATATACCCTTTGGGTATGTGAAAATCGAGGCTTTCGCCTACCAGCGCCACCCCGATCATGATTAGGAATGCAAGTGCCAGGATTTTAACAGCCGGGTGCCGGTTGACGAAGTTACTGATGGGCGCTGCTGCCAGCATCATTACGCCCACCGAAACCACCACCGCGGCAATCATCACCTCGATATGTTCTACCATACCAACGGCTGTAATGACAGAATCCAGCGAAAAGATCAAATCCACCAGAATAATTTGAGTGATAACGGATGAAAAGCTCAGTTTTTTGCCTTTTTCATTCGTTTTGTCGGCGTCTTCTACTTTGGCATGGATTTCTTTTACACTTTTGTACATCAAAAACAAACCTCCCAGCAGCAGAATCAGGTCGCGGCCGCTGAGTTCATTTCCAGCTACCGTGAACAAAGGAGCCGTCAGTTGCATTAACCAGGAAATAGAAAACAACAGTCCGACGCGCATAATCATGGCCAGGGAGAGGCCAATTTGACGCGCTTTGGCTTGTTGTTCCTGCGGAAGGCGGCTGGTGAGAATGGAAATGAAAATGATGTTGTCTATGCCCAATACAATTTCCAGGGCACAAAGGGTGAGAAAGGCTATCCAAACGTCAGGGTTGCTCAGGAGTTCCATGTGATAGTATTACTTTTATGGTATAATAACACCACAGAAACAAAAGGTTCAATTTTGGACGCATGAAAAATAAAATAACGCTGTCAGCTGCCGCTTTTTTGCTGATTTTCGGTTCTTTTTGGGTATTCGGCACCCCCAACATCCGCCCGGAAGATAAATCGCCTGCGCCGGAAATACCCGCTGTGGAACCCGGTGGCAATCCGGAAGAATTGGGCAAGGTGCATTGGCTCAGGGATCTTGAAGCTGGCAGGGCCGAGGCTCAAAAAACGGGAAAACCTATTTTGATACTGTTTCAGGAAGTGCCGGGTTGCTCCAATTGCACCCGATACGGGAATACCACCCTTTCTGATCCGCTGATTGTGGAAGCCATTGAGACCTGTTTTGTGCCGGTGTGCATTTACAACAATAAGGGAGGCAAGGATGCAGAGGCATTGCAGCGTTTTAGCGAGCCAGCCTGGAATAATCCCGTAGTACGGATCGTACGGGCTGATTATCAGGATATTGTATTGCGAATACCCAATTTCCGCTCTTCCTTGCCGTTGGTAAATGGCATGCGCCGCGCGTTGGAAATGAGTGGCCGGGAAGTGCCGCGTTATATGGAATTGGTGGAGGAAGAATTGGCGGCCAGAGAGGCCGGGCTTCAGGTGGCTACCTTTTCCATGTATTGTTTCTGGACAGGCGAGGGAACTTTTGGCGCCCTGCCCGGCGTCATTGAAACCCAACCGGGATATCAGGACGGAAGAGAAGTGGTTAAAGTCTGGTTTGATCCCAGCGTAACCAGCAAAGCCGAACTGGAGCGCCAAACCCAACCCAAAAATTTTACGGCCTGCGCCAAAAACGAAGGTTTCCGTGTAGACAACGAACCCAAATACTACATGGCGCAAACGGAGTACAAGCGCATCCAAATGACCTCCCTCCAGGCCTGCCGGGTTAACAGTCTCATTGGCAAAAACCAATCACCCGATCACCTGCTATCTCCCCGCCAACTCGCGCTGATAAAGAAGGGCCCCCAACCCTTGGGGCATTAGCCATAAAACAGGGCATACAACTTTAGATCAAAATACAATCAACGTGACCATAAAACATCTTTTCTGGGCTGCAGGCCTGATTTCAGTGCTGCAAGGCTGTGGCGTTTCCAATCGAATCACCAACAATCCGCCGGCAGCCGGGTTTGATACTGCGGGTTCTGACGCCCGGGCTGTGGCAATTGCCGATGAGGTCATGCAGGCTATGGGCGGCCGTAAAGCCTGGGATGAAACGCGGGTTTTATCCTGGAACTTTTTCAACCGCAGAAAGCTGGTGTGGGACAAATTTGCCCAAACCTGCCGCATTGAATGGCTGACGAAATCGCAAGTCATCAACGTCAACCTGCAGGATGGAAGCGGCACTGTTCAACTCAACGGGGTAAACCAAACCCATCCGGATAGTTTGGCCAAATACCTCGATATAGGTAAAAAAGTATGGATCAATGATTCGTACTGGCTGGTGATGCCGTTCAAACTCAAAGACAGCGGGGTAACACTCAAATACCTCGGCGATTCCAAAACCGAAAGCGGAGCCGCCTCGGATCTGCTTCAGCTTACCTTCAAAGGCGTGGGCGTTACGCCGGATAATAAATACCATGTCTGGGTGGATAAAAAATCACGCCTGGTAACCCAATGGGCGTATTTTGAAAAGTACAGCGATGAAAAACCTGCTCTGCAAAATGCCTGGAGCGGTTATACCAAAGTGGGGAATATTCTTATTGCCACGGAAAGGGGGACTCGTGGTAGTCTTGCTCCAGTAATGAGTGAATGAGTGGCGTTTGTAATTCGTTCGTGTATTTAGCCCGATAATGATTTTCAGGATTACACATTTCCAAGTTCGCTGCACAATCGAAACTTCATTGGGTAACCAATAATGCTTGTTTCATCTCCTGGTTTTTTTTGCACATAGGGCCTCACTCACTCACTCAATATCTCCACCCCGAGCATCAGATGCGCATCGTGCGGATTGGAGGCTCCCCAGAAATACCCTCTGAACATTGGTTGAAGTAGCCAGGTTCTGCCGGTTTTTTTGTTGCGAAACGACCAGCTGGCGCCGGCGCCCAGGGTGAGAAAGTTGTCCGCCAGCCGGCTGCGACTCATGTAAGTGCTCCCAATTTCGCCTACCCAGCATCGGCGGGCGTTTCTTTTAGACGCTTTACGGAAGCCGGCTGTTAATGAGACAGCATGGCGTTCGTAATGCGCATAACTGGTTTCTGTTGTGGTGGAAAATATACCCCCGCCAAGGTCTACGGTACTGGTGGTGTACAAATTTTCAGCAAAAAACAGGTAGGCATAACGCCCGGATAAACGCAATTCCCAGGCTTTATGGATGGGTTTAAAGTAGTCTGCGCCCAAACTAAAACCAGGTCCTGGAATCTGATCGTCTTCAATCAAGCCAAAACGCATGGATCGATTGGCGTTGACGCCCAAACTAAAAGACCAGTTTCCCTTTGGGGCTATGGAGTCTTGCTGAGCCATAACAGCCATGCTTATTACCAGGGTAAACAGGAGGATTGACAACTTTTTCATGAAAAATGGGTTACGACTTTTGTGTAAGATACAGTCAACGATAAGTTTGTAGATCAATTCGGCCATCTTCGCACCTCAAAATGCTACGTGACAAAAACTATCGCCGTGCGGTGCGCATGGCCAACCCACAGGGAAAAATGAGCGCAACCAAACATACATCTGGTTTTTTACAACAATTCACCTCTTTGCGCAATGTTCCGAGGTTCTTTCGCATGATTTGGGAAGTAAGCCCGTCCATGACGCTTTGGAATGTGGTGCTTCGCTTGCTCCAGTCTGCCGTACCGCTGGCTATGCTGTACGTGGGTAAAGAAATTGTAGACGGGGTGCTGGAGTTTATCCAACATCCACAGCCGGTGCAGTGGTTGTTGCCCTCCGGACTCTGGTTCTGGGTACTCACTGAACTGGGTTTGGCAGTGGTGTCCAGTTTGCTGAGCAGGGGTATCACGCTAACGGATAGTTTGCTGGGCGATTTGGTCAACAACGACTCTTCCGTGCGCATCATCCGGCATGCGGCTACCCTGGATTTGTATCAGTTTGAAGATGCGAATTTTTACGATAAACTGGAACGCGCGCGCACCCAGACAGCTGGTCGGACGGCTCTGATGAGCATGGTGCTTTCTCAGGCGCAGGACATGATCACGGTGGTTTTTCTGGCGGCTGGTATGGTAGCCTTTAACCCCTGGCTGCTGATTATTCTGGTGTTGGCTGTTATTCCTTCCTTTATCGGGGAAACTAAATTCAACGCGGAATCTTACTCGCTTTCCCGCTCCTGGACCCCCGAACGACGCGAAATTGATTATCTCAGATACATCGGTGCAAGCAATGAAACCGCCAAGGAAATCAAGATTTTTGGCCTGGAAAACTTCATTGCCGACCGTTTTAAATCTATTTCCGACCGCTATTACCTGGCCAATCAGAAATTGGCTTTGCGCCGGGCGGCATGGGGGGCTTTTTTCTCCACCCTGGGCACGGTGTCCTATTATGCCGCCTATGTTTTTGTGGTGGGGCAAACAGTGGTTGGCGCTATAACGGTGGGTACCCTCACTTTCCTGGCCGGCGCCTTCAGTCGCCTGCAAAACCTGCTGCAAGGCGTGGTGAGTCGCTTTTCCCGCATTGCAGAAACCTCCCTGTACCTGCAGGATTTGTTTGATTTTCTGGAATTAAAACCGCTGGCAGGCAATCATCAGGGCGGTAAAAAAATACCACGGCCTATTCAAAAGGGTTTTGTGTTTGAAAATGTGGGCTTTAAATACCCTGATACGGATGTCTGGGCCCTGCGCCACCTGAGTTTTACCCTGAATCCGGGAGAAAAATTGGCGCTGGTAGGGGAAAACGGCGCGGGCAAAACCACCCTGGTGAAATTGCTGGCCCACCTGTACGAACCCACCGAAGGACGTATTCTGCTCGATGGCGTAGACCTCTGCGAATACGACCCGGAAGACCTTCGAAGGGAAATTGGGGTAATTTTCCAGGATTATGTGCGGTTTATGTTTACTGCAGGAGAAAATATCTCCATTGGAAATATTGAAGAACTGGAAAATCGCTCGCGCATTCAGGATTCTGCCCACAAGAGTCTGGCCGATACCGTCATTGATCCGCTGCCCAAAAAATACGAGCAAATGTTGGGCAAACGTTTCGCTGGTGGCGTTGACCTCAGCGGTGGCCAATGGCAAAAGGTAGCCCTCGCCCGCGCTTACATGCGCGATGCTCAACTCATCATTCTCGACGAGCCCACAGCAGCGCTGGATGCCCGGGCCGAACACGAGGTGTTTGTACGTTTTGCCGAACTGATGAAAGGGAAAGCCGCGGTACTCATCTCTCACCGCTTCAGCACCGTTCGTATGGCCGATCGTATTCTGTTCCTCGAACACGGTCAACTCCTCGAACTGGGCACCCACGAAGAACTCCTGGCCAAAGGCGGGAAATACGCAGAACTGTTCAGGTTGCAGGCCAAAGGGTATCAGTGACGGTGGACAGCTTACGGTGGACGGTAGACGGTGGACGGCTTACGGTGGACGGTAGACGGCCTACGGTATATGGGTGGGTACCGTAAGCCGTCTACCGTCCACCGTCCACCGTAAGCCGTCCACCGTCCAATCAATTTGCCAGCCCCTTGAGGGCCAGCTTGATGAGGTCTTCTACCTTGCTTACGTTGGGTTGTTCGCGCATCACAGCATTAAGCGCTTTTTGCACCGCAATACGGTTGAAACCGAGGGCCATGAGGGCCGACAGGGCTTCTTCCCGCACGGTATCGTCCACCATACTGGGCAGTAGTGTGGGTACATCCGGTGCTTCCTTGGAAAGCTTGGATTTCAGGTCGAGAATGACCTGTTTGGCGGTTTTGGCGCCAATGCCTTTTACCCGCTGCAGCACATGCGCCTGTTCGCCAATGATGGCGGCACGAATTTCATCTACAGTCATGGAGGAAAGAATCAGTTGTGCAGTAGTGGCGCCCACCCCGGTTACCCCAATGAGGTTGACAAACATGCTGCGCTCCACCTGAGTGGCAAAACCAAACAAGGTATGGGAGTCTTCTTTCACAATCAGGTGCGTGTACACCGTAGCGCGTTCCTGTCCCTGCAAGGCTGTGTAAGTGCTCAGGGGTATATTGACATGGAAACCAATGCCATTCACCTCCAGGGTAATAAAGGCAGGGCTGCGAAACGTAATTTCTCCTTTCAGATAGGCGTACATGAGTGGTGTTTTTGAGTGTTTGAGTTTTTGAGTTTTTGAGTGCCTGAGTGCCTGAGTGCCTGAGTGTTTGAGTGTTTGAGTTGGGGTGCGGCTGGGGTTTACCACTAAGACACTAAGGGCACTCAGGTGTATTATTCTTAGTGTCCTTAGTGCCTTAGTGGTAAGTGGTAAACCCCAGCCGCACCCCAACTCAAACACTCAAACACTCAGGCACTCAAACACTCAGGCACTCAAAAACTCAAACACTTATTTCTTCTTTGCTGTTTTTTCTACTGTCAGTCCGATGGACTTAAGCCCCGGCAGCGCGTCCCGCCGACCAAATTGTTCCAGGGTAATGACGTATTCGCCGGCTTTTTCAAAAAAAGCATTTTGCTGTATAGGAATGCTTGTACTACAATTTCCACCGGAACATTTGCCGGCTGGTTTGCCTTCCGGATCAAACAGATCAAATGACAAAGGTTTACTCAACCGTTTGCCATCCGGGAATTTCGTATAAAACTTGATGTACACATTCTGATTCGGGAATGAATCCGCGTAAGAGAAGGTAACACTCAGGTTGTACAAAGCCGTAGTGTCTGTAATGGAAAACCGATAATCAAGGGTGTCGCGGTACATCCATTGAGCATTGGTAATGGCTTTTTCTTCTTCAAAAAGATAATCCGGTCCACATGCGGTAAAAACAACGGCCGCTGCCAAAAAGAGGATATATTTCATGGTGGAGTGTTTTGGTGTTTTAGTGTTTTGGTGTTTTAGTGTTTTGGTGTTTTAGTGTTTTGGTGAGTGAGCCACAGGGGTAGGAATTGGTTCTCCGCGCCTCCCCGATAAATATTTCACGCACGCACTCATTAATTCACTCATTATCCCCTGATATAGCCTGCAAGATCCGGATACTTTTTCAGTAAGGCTACGGCTTCGGCTTTTTGCAGGCGTATACCATTGATGTAAGCAATAATTTTGGCTTCGGTGAAGCCTTGATTTACCAGGTCTTTGCGCAAAAGTGCGGCTTCGCTGAATTGTTTAAACACACCGGCGGTGTATCGGTACGAGCCTGTTCCGGGTTGTGTTTCAATAGCCAGATCGCCAAACATGGAAATGATGTCGTTGGTCAGGATTTGGCGCGTTACAGCAGCTTCCACCCGATAGGAAAGGCCATTGGTTTGTTCTTCCAGTCGCTGCGCACCGGGCGCTGCCATGAATTCAGAGATTACCGGGCGCTCCAGGGTTTGGCGCAGGGGCAGGTTTTCCATCGAAACCAGACTCATTTCAATGCGCTTGTTCAATCCCGCCGCAGCCGGATTGGGTTGGGCATCTATCACCTCACGCGCCACCGGATAACCTGAGCCCATACAGCGCAACAGTACCCGGTTGGCTGGAATGCCTCGCTCCGTCATGGCCTTACCGATGATTTCGGCGCGTTTGATTCCATTGTACAAATCAAATTTCGGCTGCGTACCGGCATCTGTATGTACGGTAACCAACAGAGACGCCTGCGGATAATTCCGCGTCAGCGCAGCTACCTGTTCCAATACCTTCATGTTGTCGGCCGACAATACATCCTTATCCGAATTATACATCAAAACTGGAATGGTGACCTCCCGGATTTCCTGCATGTCGCCCGCTGTGGGTTCGGTTTGAGAGAACACAGCCACCTGTGCCAGGGCCATTTGTTCCGGCTGGTTTTCCTGATAATAAGCAATATACAAATCGCGCTGGCCATGACCGCCCAGTCGATCAGAGGCGAAATAGGCCGCATGACCGTCGTTGGACAGTCGGAAATAAACATCGTCGTCCGGTGAATTGACTGGCGTTCCCATACTTTGTGGCGCTGTCCAGATGCGTTTCTTGATATCAAAAACACTGCGGAATACGTCCATGCCGCCCATGCTCTCCAGCCGGTTACTGCTGAAATACAAGGTTGCGCCGTCTTTCGACAAAAACGGCATGTCTTCATCGTAGGCAGAATTCAGCTCCGGGCCGAGGTTCTGAGGTTCACTCCAGGTGCTGTCATTGCGCATGGTCCACCACAAATCCAGACCGCCCAGACCACCTGGCCGGCGACTGGCAAAAATGATGGTATGATCGTTGAAAAACAAAGGGTTACAATCTCCTGCATCGGCCTTAACCGGGCTTTGGAAGGCCGGGGATTGCAGGGAATATTCATCTTTCCGGGCGGCTGTATCTGCAAAAATCTCACCGCTGTACAGGGTATATCCTCTAAAAAAATACAGAATCTGCCCGCTTGTGTTGAAACCGAGCGGTACTTCAAACCGGGAGGTGTTCAGCAAACCGCCCAGGCTGCCTTGCATTTCCCAGCCACTGTTCAGCAATCGGGCGGCGTACATATCACTGCACCAATGACCGCGTTGCTCATCCACGAAGCCATCGTCGTTGCGCTCTCCGCCGGAACTACCCTGCCGGGCTGCGGCAAAATAAATCCGGTCGGCATGATTGACGGAAGGAATGGGGGCAAACTCATCACCAGGGGTATTTACTCGGTCGCCCAGGTTTTCTACCAGTGCAATTTGTGGGTTGGCCCCGGCTTGCATGCCTGTCACACAGCGCTTGATATTGTCGGTAACGTGGGCACGCAGGGGATGCCGCTCGCCGCTCACCCTAAGGTATTGCTTGTAGGCGGTAATGGCTTTTTCCCAGTCGCCCAGGCCATGTCGCACCCTGCCCAGGTAGTAAAACAAATCGGGGTCTTTCCGACCGGGGTCCTTGGCGGCCACGTATTCCAGATAGCGGCGGGCTTCTTCTCCACGGCGCAATTGAAACAAAGCGATACCCAGCTTGCTGAGCACCTCCAGATCGCCGGGTTTGGCTTTTTGGTACTCGGCAAGCCGGGCTTCCGCTTCTGCCCAGCGACCATTAGCAAAGGCGCGTTCGCCATTCCGACGGGCCTCAGTGGGGTTTTGGGCCAAGGCGCTTGCCGACAAAAATGTGAGAAAAAGTAGTAATATGCGTGCTGCGCTCGACATTTCAGGCGATTTTTAAAATGCGAAGGTAGCAGCATTCGGGGGTAGAATGGAAAGGCCTACTTCTTTTTTGAGCGCATCACTATTTTTCCTCCATGATTTTTTTCAGAGCATCCAGCAGCGCGCCCCAGTTTTGCACGGAATGGACCTTTTTTTCCAGGGTGTCGATATTTTGCTGAACGAGGCTGAGTACCGTACTATTACCCTTCGCTTTTACCCGATAAGTAATGATTTGGTAGTTTTCCGGACGATCTTCCAGATCAGACCAGCTGCTAAAATAATCGTAGCGGAGCATTTTTTCGGGCTCAAATTGCAGCACAGTGCCTTTGTCTTCGTAAGGTTTGCCTTCCCATTCGCCGCGGAAATAAACGGGGCTTCCGGGCTGCCAGCTGGTGACCAGGTTTGTGCCAAAAAAATACTGTTTAACCAGTTCAGGTTGGGTGAGGCCGGCCCAGACTTTGGATACCGGCGCATGGATGGTTCGTTGAATTTTTGCTGTGAATGCCATATCGTTTTTGATTTCAGCAGCAAAGGAATTCCGGGCTACTGACAACCTTATGTCAGTGGATGGTTTGGATTTTTTTCAATCTCCTGCTGAGCATTTTGCAGGTATTCCTGCAGACTGATATGGTCATTTCTCCGGAAAGGTTCCAGACTTACCCGCAGTTTTTGGATTCGCGATACCCTGAAATCCCGGTATTCATGGCGCAGGTGACACCAGGCAACCAGATGCCAGTTCAGGGAGTAAAACGTGAGTCCGATAGGCTCCAGTTCGCGAAGACTAGGCTCGCCCTGTGCGTTTTCGTAGGTTATATGCACGATTTTTTGCTGCACAATGGCCTGTTGCAGGGGTGTCAGATAATCGGTAGACGGCATCAGGTGCTCGTATTTATCGGGGATAAAATGAGCAGTTTGCGATTGGAATTGTTCCATCACTTCGCGCTGTGTGCGCCCGAGCACCATTTTAATTTTTTGCAGGGCTTGTGTGTAATGTTGCTGAATGGATTTATCGGCAAAACGAATGATCAGTGGTTCTGCCATGGAAAGTGCATTGGCCTCTTCCAGGGTAAGGGAAACAGGGGGCAGGAAAAACCCTTTTCCTACGGAATATCCCTTTTCCGGCTCAAACTCCACCGGCACTCCGATTTCGCCCATAGCCCGCAAATCCCGGAAAACGGTGCGTTCACTGATGCCAAAATGCGCCGAAAGCTCCGCCAGAGTTCTGCGTTTTCCACCCTGCAGGAGGGTGATCATGCCCATTAATCGATCAATGCGGTTCATGAGGAGCGTTTACTCAACTGCCGGTTTTTTCCACACGTAGGTGTCATTTTCCATGATCTCCTTGCCCCAGATGGGCGCCTCTTTCTTGAGTCGCTCCACGATTTCGGTACAGGCATCGATGGCTTCCTTTCGGTGGGCAGCAGAGGTAAAAACAAACAGGCAAATTTCGCCGGCCGGCACCACGCCCAGGCTGTGGTAAATATGCATGCAGGTAAGCGGGTATTGGGCAAAAATAGCTTCACGGATTTCGTGGAGTTTTTCCTCCGCCATTTCAGTGTAGGCGGTGTACTCAATAGCGGCCACGGCTTGCTCCCCGATCTGGTCCTTGCGCACCTGACCCAGGAAAATACTGTGTCCGCCAATACCTGTTTTGGTGCTGTGTTTGGCGATTGAATCGGCAATAAATGCCGGAGAAATGGGGCCTTCCACAAAAACCTTTTTGGGTTTGCGGGCAGGTTTTTCGCTTGTATTTACTGCTGGGTTTTCCATTTTAGAATGCCTCCTTTTAAATGGTAAACACTTTGTAGCGGCAATCGTTCGGTGAGGAGAGTCAAGGCAGTTACGCTCCTTACGCCGGATTGACAAAAAACGATAAGCGGCCGGGCCGGGTCAATGAGGTGCAGGTTGTTTTCCAATTCTGCCAGCGGGATGCGCAGATGTTCAAATTCAGTCACTTTAGGCCACTCGTGGAGGTTGCGTACATCCAGGATCTGCGGCGCAATGTTTGCCCGCAATTGGTCAAAGGTTTCTCCGTCAATGTCTTGATAATCAACTGATGGCATATTGCAAAACCATTCGTAATTCATTCCCCGGAAATCCTCCGGGCTTGCAGGCGCCTGTGCTGGTGCATCCGTATGGGGCACAAGATCCAGCGTATAGGTGGAATGGTTCAACAGTTGGTAACAAAATAATCTGTTGGCCATGGGAACGCCCAATCCGGCAATCAATTTGATGGCTTCGGCGGCCTGCATAGTGCCTATAATTCCCGGTAAAACTCCCAGTACTCCCGCTTCGTTGCAATCTGCCACTTCTGAAGGTTGCGGAGGTACAGGAAATAAATCCCGATAGCTGGTGCGAACTCCGTCCACAGGCCAGTGAAACACACTCATTTGTCCTTCAAAACGAAAAACCGATCCGTAAATCAGGGGTTTGTTCAGCAGCCTGCATGCATCGTCTACCAGATACCGCGTGGGGAAATTATCCGTGGCATCCAGCACCACGTCAAAATTGGCCAGGAGTTCCAGGGCATTTTGGGTGTCAATCCGGGTAATGAACACCTGCAGGGTCAGAGCGCGGTTCATCGCCTGTAGTTGCCGGGCAGCTACCTCAGCTTTGGGTTTTCCTAAATCCTGTTCGGTATAGAGTACCTGTCGCTGCAGATTGGATTCTTCCACCACATCAAAATCCACGATACCGATGCGTCCTATGCCTGCTGCCGCCAGGTATTGCAGCGCCGGACAGCCCAGTCCACCTGCGCCTATCACCAGCACACTTCCGGCGGCCAGTCGTTGCTGACCGGCTTCGCCCAGTTCGGGTAGAATAATTTGTTTTTGGAAGCGCATCGCCTTTATCCTCCCGAAAACGGCGGCAGCAGGGCTACTTCCGAGTGTTCGGTAAGGGTTGTTTGGTCGTTAGCAGTTTTTTTATCCACGGCAATCAGGTAGCGCATGTTTTTCAATTCCGGGTAACTGGATTCCAGCCTGGCCCGCAATTCCGCTACAGTTTCAGGACCACTGAGTTCCTGCTCCGGCTGGCGCAGTATATCGGTTAATTTTCCAAATGCGAGGATTTTCATAAGCCAAAGATATGGGAAAAGGCACAAAGCGGACGAAGGCACAAAGGTACGGTGGGCACGAAGGCGCGAAGACGCTAAGGCGCTAAGGCGCGAAGTTTTTAAGTGCGCAAAGCGCACTTCTATGGAATCCTTAGTGTCCTTGTGTCTTCGCGTCTTAGCGCCTTTGTCCGCTTTGTGCCTTGTCTCAAGTGAGGAGGAGTTTCAGGGAGGCAATCAGGAGCACCACTGCGAGGCTGATTTTCAGCGCCTTTTGAGGAAATTTGAACGCCCCTGCCCAGGCGCCAGCCAATCCGCCAATGATGGCTATGGCAACCATGAAGGCCATTTCTCCACTAAAATTCACCCCGCGCTGGAGTTGTCCGATGAGTCCGGCGATGGAATTGACTACAATGAAAAGGGCGCTTACAGCAGCGGCTTGTTTCACATTAGCCCAGCCCAGCAGGATAAGCAGGGGCGACAGGATAATACCGCCTCCAATGCCTATCATGCCGGAGAGTGCGCCAATAACCCCGCCCATGAGCAGCGCGCCCGGAATTTGCAGGGGGCGGTCAGGCACGCGGGTGGTTTCCAGTGGCAGTAAAAACCGGATAGCAGGCAGGAGCAACAAACCGCCAAGGATTTGTTTGTACAAACTGTCGGGAGTGGCCATCAGACCTCCCAGATAGGCGGCAGGAACTGCGGCCAGGGCCAGCGGCCAGAAGGTTTTCCAGGAAAAATGTCCGCCTTTGTAATAGGAAAAAAAGGAAATGCTGGCCACGAAAATATTCAATACCAGCGCTGTGGGGCGCATTACTTCAGGGGCAAAGCCAAAAAGCGCCATCAGGGCCAGGTACCCGCTCGCGCCGCCGTGACCCACAGAGGCGTACAAAAATGCTACCAGCAAAAGCAATACGCTGAACAGGAGGTTGATCTCGGGTGTCATGTTACATGGGGTGAACCAGGTGTACTTCTACGGGTTGTCCTTGGGGCACTTCCGTGGTGTCTTCCTCCAGCACGATCAGGCAATCGGCCAGTGCAAAGCCGTCCATTTTATACGATTCCTGTCCGTGCAGCGGCCACACCATATTGCCATCCAGTTTGCCTTTCAGGAAATGGGTGAGTCCGGCTTTTTTGCTCAGGGTTTGGGCCAGTATTTTTTGGGTGGAGCGCGGGAAATGGCCGGTTTTACCCAGCATTTTGCGTAACATGGGTTCTACGTATTCGTAGTAACAGGTGAGCACGGAGCCTGGATTTCCGGGCAGACCGAATACTCGTTTTTGGGTGTATTTTCCGAAAAAAAGTGGTTTCCCGGGCTTTTGTTTGACTTTGTAAAAGCCGGTTTCCACGCCACAATGTTCCATAGCCGCTTTCACCAGATCGTAATCGCCCACGGAAATGCCGCCGGTACATAGCACTACGTCGCATTCGGAAAGTGCTTTTTGCAAACTGTTGATGATATCCCCGGCTACATCATCGCAGCGGAAAACCAGGGCGGGTGTGAGTCCGATCTCCGCCAAAGCGGCGGTCAGGGTGATGGAGTTGCTCTCGTAGACTTGTCCGGGCTGTAGTGGGGCGCCCGGCATGGCCAGTTCTTTACCTGTGATGATGAGGGCAATGCTGGGTTTGGTCCATACGTGTACGGCGTGTATGCCCAGGCCGGCCAGCAGGCCTATGGCTGCCGGGCTGAGGGTGGCTCCGGCGGGGAGTGCCAGGGCGCCTTTGGCGGTTTGGGAGGCGCGAAGGCGCACGTTGGCGCCAGGCTTGAGCTCTGGATCTTCGAGGTAGAGGAGGTTGTTTTCTACCCGTACTTTTTCCTGCATGATTACGGTATCGGCGCCTTCCGGTGTGGGGGCTCCGGTGAAAATCCGCATGGCTGTGCCGGGTTCTGTGAGGGCCCGGGGCGCTACTCCGGCCTGCACTTCGCCGATGATGCGAAGCGGGTGGCTGGAATCCTCAAACCGCAGGGCGTAACCATCCATGGCCGATTGATGAAAGGGGGGCATATCCACCGGAGCATAAACCGGCTCGGCGAGTACCATGCCCAGACTGTCGGCCAGGGGTCTGGTTTCAGCGGGTAAAGGCGGGATGGCGGTGGATATGATTTGTTTGGCGATGGAGACGGAAGTCATGGATTTTGGATTCGCGCGAATTTTGGGGTTTCACACAGATTGGGTTTCGCACAGATTTTACACAGATTAGTTGCACAAATTTTACACAGATTTACCGTCACCCGCCAATGGCAATCATACTGCGGTTTTGGAGTTTATCGGCTTCAATTTGGTCATAATCGGCGCGGAGTTGGCCACCGAGGGCTTCTTCTTTAAGATCGAGGCAATATTGGATGAGTGGTACGATGTCTTCTCCTTTGCGCAATGCGCCCAGCAGATCTACCTCAGAGCTGGAGAACAGGCAGTTTTTCATTTTACCATCAGCGGTGAGTCGCATGCGGTTGCAGCCAGCGCAGAAGGGTTCGCTCATGGTGCTGATGATGGCAAAAGTGCCTTTATGGCCGTACACCTGGTATTTGCGCGCAGTATCATTTTTGCCGTCGCGCAGTTTTTCAAAATCGAACCGGGCGCCAATTAGTTCCAGGATTTGTGCGGCTGGAAAAACCCGGTCGTGTTCCCACTGATTGCCCTGGAAAGGCATGAATTCAATGAAACGGGTGTGAATAGGCATGTCACGGGTCAGGGCCACAAAATCAGGAAGTTCCTGTTCGTTTACGCCTTTCATCACTACGGTATTCACTTTTACGTGCAAACCGCGTTCCACCAGTTGAGTCAGGTTGCGCCATACTTTGTGCCAGTTGTCGCGCCGGGTCAGGGCAAAAAAGGTTTCCGGATTCAGGGTATCCAGACTCACGTTGAGTGAGCGTATGCCTGCGCGCAGGAAGTGTTCCAGAAACTGATCGGCCAGTACGGCGTTGGTGGTGATGGTGAGTTCTACCGGAAGGGCCGAGAGTCGTTTGATAATTTCTGCAGCTTCCTTTCGTACCAGGGGTTCGCCGCCAGTGAGCCGGATTTTTCGCACGCCATGGGCTACAAAAATCCGGGCCATGATCTCTATTTCATCGGCCGACATCAGGCTGCTGTGTGGCATGCACTTGATATGCTCATCAGGCATACAATACGAGCAACGCAGGTTGCAGGAATCCGTCAGGGAAATCCGCAGGTAATCGTGCACGCGATGGAAGCGATCTGTGAGCATGGGAATGGTGAGGGCTTTCAGAAACAAAGTTCTGTGGGGTAAAGTTCGAAAGTTTTAGGGGAATTACGGGAGGAGTGTTGTACTTGCGAAGAATTTGTGCTTTTCTTTGGTCCGGATATTAAACAGTCAATCAAACGCATTCATAATAATGAATATTAACGAAATGCTTGAGGAATACCTCCAGCAACGCAAAGCACAGGCTTTTTCAGACTTTAGACGATTGACCAACCCAAACCCACTTATGGAGAACCTGTTGTTGGCGTTGGAGTCTATAGATGAAGAGCTTGTGCAGCAAAACTTTTTTACAGAACTTGTCGAAAATTGTCAAAATAACTGGACAAACGAGGAGGAAGGCTTCAACCCGGAAGAAAAGATTCAGGTGTTGTTGTTTGAGTATGATTATTATTTTACTAAAAATCCGCTTGCGCTGGCTTACGGCTTGATTGGCAAGGACTTCAAAATTAAAATAAAGCCTTATAGATATGGTTATAACTATGAATTTGCTTCAAGTTTAGAAGCAAATAATGGGCTTACCCTGACAACTTTTTCTCCACTTGCAGCATTGGGTGATGAAATTCCGGAGGCGTATGCATCATATGATTTTTTTGAAGACGAAGGCTTTACACCACTCATTGATGCGTACAAATTTACTACTTATTTAATTGCACATCGGGCTGTACGGGCCTTTGTTAAAACAAATGCATTCAAACGTCTGAGCAGGGAAACGATCTTACATGTGATGATAGGTGAGCATGATACCTGGGAGACACAGCCTATTTATTTTGATTGTGCTGACCCAAATTGGATAACAAAAGCCATTGAATTGCAAGGAGAGGGGGTGTAAACCAAGATCATTCATCATGAAAATAAGTATCCGGGAAGTTGCGACTAATGAGTTGCGCAATCTCCAAAAAATAGGCAGAGAAACCTTCTACGAATCTTTTGCATCCGTCAACACACCGGAAAACATGCAGTATTACCTGGATCAAAGTTTTTCAGAAGCTGCGCTCGCTGAGGAGTTATCCAACCCGGATATGGCTTATTATTTTGCCCTGATTGATGGGGAGCCGGTTGGCTATTTGAAGCTGAATTTTGGGGCGGCGCAAACGGATATCCACGACGATGCCTCGGTTGAAATACAACGGATTTATGTGCGCCAGGCATATCAGGGACAAAAGATCGGGCAGTTTTTATTTGAACATGCGATGGCTATAGCCCGGCAGCGCAGCGCGGAATACATCTGGCTGGGCGTGTGGGATGGCAACCCGAACGCCATCCGGTTTTACGAACGGAACGGTTTTGTTACCTTCGGGCAACATGAATTCATGCTGGGAGACGACAGGCAGCGGGATTGGCTGATGCGCCTGGATTTGTGAGAATGCTTTTGGAATTGTGTCCTTTTTTTTATATTTGTTGTGAGGAAACCTTGTGTCCTCGATATCTTAAAATCCTGACCTATGATAACACAACTACCCAAATCACTAACCTTTTGTTTGTTATTTGCCTTCTGGGGCGCACAGGCACAAACCGTGATTTTCAGTCACCCCGGCGCATCCTACACCAATACGGATGCCATGACCACCGACACTTATGGTCCGGCTGATGTTTCCAACTGCACGTCTATTTCGTTTTCTATTGAATACAATTTTTCGATGCCATATACCGGGCCGGGGAATATGGAATCCAGCAGTGAATGTCCTTTTGGTATTCCACCTTGCCAGGGCAATCCCACTGATCCAACCGGAGGCGGTTGTGATCAGTGCTGGGATTTTTTCTATGTACAATTTCAGGTTGATGGGGTAACGGTTAATACACAACTGGTTGGTGTACCTGGCAATACCAATCAATCGGGTACACTCACCTATGGCCCCATTTGTACCAATGGCGCCGGAACAGCCGGTTTCATTGTGCAAACCCAAACCTGGGCGGCAGACGAAACCATCACATTTTCCAACCTGCAAATCACATGCTGGGATGGCTCTGTTGCCGACCTCAGCGTATCGCCGGCTAATATTTGCGAGGGCTCTCCTTTCTCCCTGACAGCCACGCTGACTGATCCCGGAAGTGTGGCCAGCACTTTGTGGGCAGGTCCGGGAAACATTGCTTCACCTACCGCCCTATCTACCTGGGTGAACAATGCCCCGGCCGGCGCCAGCACGTATACATTCACAGCCACGGATGATAATTCCTGTACATCTTCGGGCACAATTGAGGTAGTGGTAACTGAAACACCTGTGATGGACGATCCGCCCAATATCACGGTTTGTGAGAACGATCAGGTGGATATAGCCTTTACCGGAAATGGCAGTTACGATTACTCCTGGGTAAACAGCAATACACAGATTGGGCTCGGTTCCAGTGGTAACGGTGACATCAGTTTTGTGGCAGAATCCAATCCCATTCCACATACTGTGGGTAATATTACTGTTACCCCCTCTGAAAATGGTTGTCTGGGTGTGAGTCAAACCTTTACTATATCCACAAGACCATTACCCATCGTAGAGCAGCATCCGGATTCTACCTATTGTTCGGGTGACTGGATTTATGAATGTCCCGTTGGAACGCCGTCTGAAGACAATGGTATTTTTTGGGCGGGAGCAATTTTTACCTCGGATAATCCGGATGTTTGGTTGATAGATACGCTGTGGCTAGCGCTTGGGGTTTGTTTTGGTGCTCCATCGGCAGAAGTTCAGCAGCAAGAAATCATCAATATCACGATGATTCCTCAATATGCAGACGGACTTTGTGTAATGGATCCGATCTATTACACGGTTACCGTAAATCCGATTATTGGGGCTCCTACCTACCCTAATTTGGAGGTTTGTGCCGGTGATCAGGTTTCAGCACCACTTGGCTTCCCGGATTTTACCTGGACCAATACCAATACCGCTATTGGGTTGGCTAACAGTGGCGTAGGCGATATATCATTTACCGCAGCCAATGTGACCAGCATCACTACCGGAACGATCAATGTTATGCCTCAGGGAGGTTGTTATGAAGACCCGGATAATTTTTCCATCACAGTCTACCCCAAACCTGTGGCCAATCCCCTTACAGATGTAGAGGTATGCCCGGGGGTTATGATCTCCAAATTATTTACAGGAACTGCAGGAGCAACCTTTACCTGGACTAACGATAACCCGGCAATTGGTTTGCCGCCATCGGGTTCGGGCCCAATTAACTTCACCAGTGCCAATGTAACACAGCAGCAAACTGCCACCATTACCGTTACGCCTACCCTCGGCATTTGTATCGGAGATCCTGTTTCCTTTACGATCACCGTAAACCCCACCCCAACAGTTGATGATCCCGGCGACCGCGTGGTATGTGTCAACGATTTTGTGGAAGTAACCCTGAGCGGCGCCAATAGCAGTGATTATGCCTGGACCAATTCCAATACCAACATCGGGTTGGATGCCTCCGGCACTGGTAGCTTTAATTTTATTGCGGCTAATGTAAACGCGCCAACCACCGGAGTTATCACCATTACACCGGCAGGAAACGCGTGTCCGGGAATGTCGGAAACCTTTCAAATCACGGTTTCCCCACCGCCCGTCATGACAGCGCCCAATACCGTTGTTGCCTGTGCGGGCGCCCCTGTTTCCATTCCTTTCTCCGGCTCACCTGGCGCCACTTTTCAATGGACTAACTCCGATACCATCATCGGGTTAGGGGCTCAGGGCTCGGGAAATGTCCAGTTTCAGGCGGCCTGGCTCTCAAGTTCCGATACGGCTACCATTACCGTTACACCGCTGATAGGTACCTGTTCCGGTCCTCCGGTGCAGTTTCAAATCATCATCAAACCGGCGCCTGTTCTGGCCGATCCCGCCAACCAGATAGTTTGCTCCGGCACACCGGTGCTCGTTCCATTTATGGGCTCAGACAGCACCAGTTTTTTCTGGATCAATAACCAAACAGCCATCGGATTGGATTCCAGCGGCACTGGACAAATCAGTTTTACCGCCGATAGTGCCGGCCTGGCAACCATTACCGTCACACCGCAGGCGTTTGGCTGTGTGGGCCAAAGCCAGAGTTTTGACATACAGGTGCTGCCATTGCCCGCGCTTAATCAGCCAGCATCGCTGCAGGTTTGTGCCGGCGACTCAGTTTTTGTTTCATTTACACACACTTTGGGGGCTATTATTTCCTGGACAAATGATAATCCAGCCATTGGTCTGGGTAGTTCAGGTTCAGGAAACATTGTTTTTCAGGCGCCCATAGTAACAAGCCTCACCAGCGCACAAATCATAGCAACCCCTGCCCTGGGCCAGTGCACGGGCGCGTTGCAACAATTTGAGATCGAGATCCAGCCTTTGCCCAGCCTTGGTATCAGCACAGTAGCCTGCGCACCGGATATGCTGAGTTATCAGGTGGAGCTCATCAGCAGCGGGAACCTGCTCACCGCAAACGCAGGCGTGATCAGCGGCGCCAATGGCCAATTCGTATTGAATGATATCCCCGCAGATACCAATGTAGTAATCATCAGCACGGATACCCAGACCGGCTGCCAGACACAACTGGCGGTAAATGCGCCTAATTGCAACTGCGCTCCAGTGAGCGCTCCGGTGTCGGCCGTGAATACGGTAATGTGTGCAGGCGCACCCAATCCGGCGCTCACCGCCAATACTCCTCCGGGAATAACGGTAGACTGGTATTCTCAGGCCAGCGGCGGGGTATTATTACAATCCGGAAGCAACAGTTATACACCACCGGATCCATTTAGCCCTGGTGTTTATGCCTTTTTCGCAGAGGCGCGCGATTCGGCTACCAATTGCAGTAGTCCAACCAGACTGGAAGTTACGCTCACAGTTAAGCCCGTTCCTGTTGTGCAGGCATTGCCAGATCAGGCGGTTTGTGCCGGCACTACCGTTTCCGTTGCATTTTCCGGAACCCCCATGGCTACCATGGATTGGACCAACTCCCTGCCTGCGATAGGGTTGGATGCATCAGGGACCGGAAATTTCAGTTTCCTCAGTGTAAACACAGGCAATAGCCCGGCGTTTGCACAAGTGCAGGTTACGCCGCAACTAAATGGCTGCACCGGCCCGGCCCAACAATTTATCCTCACGGTAAATCCTATTCCAGTGCTGACCATTGACAGCACGGTTTGTGCTGCAGACCTCAACAGCTACACGGCGTTTGTAATTGCCGGCGGCGACAACCTGCAAAGCAGCCTCGGTAATGTAGTGGGTACAGCGCCAATGTTCGTAGTAAGTAATATTCCTGAAGGCAACAATGCTTTGCTTACCACCACGAATACCACCACTGGATGCACCCAGGAGCTAACGCTGAATGCCCCACCATGCGCTTGCCCGCCGCTTGCTCCGCCTGATCCGGTTGGCCCAACAGTGATCTGTGCCGGGGAGCCCATGCCAGTGCTCAGCGTAGGCTTGCAGGCTGGTATGGTTACCGATTGGTATAGCAGTCCTTCCGGTGGTGTATTATTGCTGGCCGGAAGCAATTTTTATACGCCATCCGGACCGCTGGCGCCAGGTAATTATACGTTTTATGCAGAAAGCCGGTCCAATTTGTCCGATTGCACGAGTGCTTCCCGAACTCCGGTTGTATTAACCATCAGCCCTGCTCCCGTCATGAATCAGCCGGCAGATCAAACTGTTTGTGCGGGAAATCAGGTTCAGGTATTATTTTCCGGGAGCACCGGGGCTGCTTATACCTGGACCAACAACAATACCGGCATTGGTTTGCAGGGCAACGGTTCAGGCGATATCAATTTCACCGCCACAGCTAATGGTGGAACACAAACGGCTCAGATCAGTGTAACGCCACAATTAGGCGCTTGCTCCGGCCCTGTTCAGGTATTTGACGTAACGGTGCATCCATTGCCGGTGGTGAACATTTCAGGAAATACCCAGGTTTGCTCCGGCGATTTTACTACGCTTTCTGCCTCAGGAAACGGGAGTTTGATGTGGAGCAATGGACAGAGTGGTTCCAGCATCCAGATTCAACCGGTTAGCTCCGGAACATATTCGGTTACCGTCACCAACAACGGTTGTGCCAGCAGCCAAAGTGTTGCGGTAACTGTACTGCAACCCAGTACGCTTACCCTTCAGCAGCTGTCGTGCGATCCGGCGCAGGTGGGGGTTACAACGGTTACATTATCCAATGCGGCTGGTTGCGACAGCATCATTACTACCATTACCACACTGGACATTCCCGGGTGTACGCCTGCGCCTGCCTTACTGGCTGTTCCGGTTCAGTGTTTTGGACAAAACAATGGTGTATTAAATATTGGTGCAACGGGCGGTCTGGCTCCTTATCAATTTAGCTGGTCTAATGGTGTGCAAAATGGCACAGGCACTATTAGTACTGCCGGAAGCCAGGTGCAGATACCCAATTTACCTGCAGGAATGTATACCGTTACCATCACTGCAGCTAATGGTTTAACGAACACAATGAGCGCCGAAATTCAATCTCCGGCCCTGCTGACAGCCCAGGCAACCGTACAGCAGGTATTTGGGCAACAACACATAAGCTGCTTTGGCGCTACCGACGGGCAAATTATGGCCAGCGCAACAGGCGGCATCATGCCCTATCAGTTTCAATGGAGTCAGGGCAGCAATACACCGATGTTGAGCGGCGTTGGCGCCGGGTTATACACCGTAACCATTACAGATCAGCAACAATGCACCGTTAGCAGTTCGGTTACCCTTGTGGCTCCGCCGCCTTTGACCTTTGGTTTGCTTTTTACAGATACCCTATGCAGCACGAAACAGGTTCGTTCACTCATTACACCGACAGGCGGGAATGCACCGTTCCATGTGCGTATTGATGGGGTGTTGGTTGGGATGAGTTTAAACCCGGGATTGCCTGAAGGGAATCATCTGATAGACATAACAGACGTCTACGGTTGTGTTGCCGACACCACCGTAACAATAACCTTGCCGCCATTGCCTGTCATTAGCTTGCCGGCGGGTGTTACGGTTTCGTTTGGTGAGACGCTGGTTCTGGAAGCACAAACCAACCTGAGCTCCTGGGTTGATCTGAGTTGGAATCCGCCGGGTTTGAAAGCCTGTCCGGATTGTTTGACACAAGAATGGACACCGGAGGCTACAACGCTGTATGAGGTATGGATAACAGATGCATTGGGTTGTACGGCAAGTGCTTCAGCGCTGGTAACCGTTAAACCGGAGGCTGCTATCTATGTACCTAATGTATTCTCGCCGGATGGTGATGGGAATAATGATACCTGGAACATCTTTGTTGGCGACCCGGATATTCAATTGAAAAACCTGACCATTTTTGATCGCTGGGGCGAACAGTTGTACCAGTTGGATGAGTCGGCTCCGGTATTATCCTGGCCTGGCTGGGATGGTACGTTTCGTGGACAGCCGGTAGCTCCGGGTGTGTATGTCTATTATGTTGAAATGGAACTTTCTAACGGGGAAAAGGTGATTAAAAAAGGCGATGTAACGGTGCTTAGGTAAAATCAGATAAATAATGCTCAAAAAAACCTTCCAGGGCTTCGTCCTTTTTCTGGTGCTTCTGATTCCGTTCAGAGGCCAGGTATATCGCTGGCTGGTGACCTATGAAGCTGTTGGGCAAAGGTCAAATATTGCCATTACCAACCAAAAACTGATAGATGCGATAGAACGAAGGTTGCAAAACAAACCTTCCAATGCCGAACAGTTGATGTCGGTAGCCATGGATATAACCTGCGATCACCTGCAGTTTACCTTTGCTCAGGCGCCTTCAGATCCCAATACTCTGATAGAAACCCATGAGGCAAACTGCGTGGGATACTCCGCTATGTTTCAATCTGTAGTGCAATACATTATCCAAAAATACCATCTGGAACAACAGTGGCAGTGTAAGCACCTGATCGGTAAACTCTATGTTTGTGGCGTGGATATTCACCCTTGTTTCGACACCCCGTTTTTCAGGGACCATGATTTTAACCTCATCAAAAATCTGGAAACCGGACAGACCTTGTACGCAGACCCCAGCACCGGAGATTACCTCTGGATACCCAGGGTGGAAGGGCGTTCTAACTATCAGACCTTATGACATTTCAGGCAACAAATCTTGAATACTGGATTGAAGGAAAGGTGCAAACCGTTTTCTTCGGAAATGAGGCCGAGGCGCTGGCGCTTCTGGTGTCAAACGTGCCGGATACCCTCAATCACTATTTAGAATGGAACGACCAGTCCAATGCACACATTAATGCTGTAAAAGCTGTTCAACTTACCCGGAACGACATAACCCTCGAGTTGGTGCCTGAGGCTGCCGCACAGTTCGGGCAGGCGTTTTTCCATGTCCGGTTTGATGCGGAAGAAGCGCTTTACAAAGAAATTGTGCAGGTGTTAACGGAAATTTTTGGCCAGAAAATCAAGCTCATGGGTGGCTCTGTTACCCACAAACCGGCTGCAGGAAAAGACTACAGCGCCATCAGGTACCTGAATCTGGAAGGCAAAAATCTTCAGATGCTGCCAGATTACGTAGCTGAAATGAAGGCGCTCGAAACGGCTAAACTACGCGGGAATCCTTCATTGGATATGCAGGAGGCATGCAAGGTGCTGGCCATGTTGCCTGCGCTTAAAACCCTGGAATTCTCTACCCAACAATCTGTTCCGGAAACACTGGGCAGATTATCCGGCCTGGAGTCTTTGCATATAGAAATAGATAATCCGGATGCCCCCTGTGTAATTCCGGATGGTATTTCCCACCTGCAAAATTTACGCTATTGTTTTATCCAAACAGATTACGAGCTGGTATTGCCGGAATCTTTTGCATCCTTAACCGCGCTGGCGGAATGTTATATCCGGGCCGGCAAATGGAACCTGCCAGCTCAGTTTTACCAACTGGCGGAACTGACGCAGCTGGATTTTACAAATTGCCATTTTACCACCCTTCCATCGGAAATGGCCAATATGCCAAAGGTGGAAACTATCATTTTTGGCAGCCAGGAAAACCGCGATTACCAGCAAGTGATGTCGGTCATCGCGCAGATGCCACTTGTCAGAACCATTGAAATCAACTTTCCCGCCATCCCTGCTGAAATTGCACTATGTAAACAAATAGATACGCTTATAATCTGGGCTGGCACGGATACTCCCCTGGAACTTCCGGATGCCCTGTTCAGTATGGATCAACTGAAAACGCTGAACATCAGCCTTTCCAGGATCACAGAACTACCCGGAGCCATCGGTCAGCTCATAGGATTGAAAGAACTGATCATCAAGGAATCTGTTATAGAAAACCTCCCGGATACTATCGGAAATCTATCGACGCTGGAGTTTTTGAATATCAGCGAAAACCAGGGATTGTCATCCTTGCCTGAAACACTTGGCCATCTGCGCCAATTGAAAACCCTCTATTTGGCAGATAATCCATCACTCAGCGCCCTGCCCGACAGCTTGAAAAACTTGTCGGCACTGGAGTCTGTAGATATCCCTAACCGGGCAGAAATGCGCAATATTCCGGCGCATTGGGATAAGTTATTCAGCTAAGCACATCCCCAACATGCTCTACATTACAGCGGTACAAAATCCTCCTCCAGCAGCCGCATGATTTCCCCGGGAGAAATAGCGTACACATGGCGGTGTTGAAACACCAGCGTTTTGCAGGAAAAACAGATATCTGCTGTAATTACCTGCTCCCCATTGGTTAATACCAGCTGGTAATCATACCCACACCTGCCAACAGCATCGCCAGGCGGGAAACACCACTTTTCCACTATGCCTGGGAATTTATCAGCATCCGACAACAGATAATTCCGGGACTTTTTACCCTGCCGCACATGCCTGACCACGATGCTGAAATTAGGCTCCGGCGCCTCCAGACTATCGAAAATCCTGAAGGGTTTGACGCTGTCTGCAAGTAATGATTTGAGGAATTTTAGCATGGTACTGGCGGTTATGCGCTATTGTACACGTTGGTTTCAGAGCTATAAAGTTTCTAAAAATCTACGGTTTGTACACAATTTACGTGTGCTTTGGATCGGTTTTCTCAAATATAACCCAATGCATCGTGGCGAAACCGTATAACTGCGTAGCCGTGACATTCCTGTAACTCCTCACCTCAACAACGTCACATCACCCTTCAAAAACACCACCTGCCCGTCAATGAACTCTACCTCGGCAGTCCATACAAACACGCCGGGATTCATAGGGTCGCCCCGAAAATCGCCGTGCCAGCCGGAAGATTCCAGGTTGGTTGGAAAATGAAATGCCTGAAACAAATGCTCACCCCACCTGCTGTACACATGCAAATACCGGATCTCTTTCACCGAGGCATCTGAGTAAATCGTGAAATAATCATTCTCTCCATCATCATTTGGCGTAAACACATTGGGCACATAAATCCGCCGTTTGGGTATCACCCGGTAACACAACTCATCTTCCGCCTCGCAACCTTGTTTGCTGCGCACCAGCACCCGCTCACAACCATTTTCCAGCGGCAAAAACTGAATTTGAGCGCAATCTGCACATTGCTGCGTCAGGCCATCGCCGCTCCAGCTGTAATCCAGAATATCCTGTGGCGCAATATTCGTTTGTGCCACCAACCGGATCTCTTCCCCAAGCAGCACAGTTTGATCCAGCCCCAGACTTACTTCCGGATACAATTTCACCGTCACCGTTTCTGATGCCGTGGCCGTGCAGGCATGCACATCCTGCACCGTAACGCTGTACTGGCCCTGGTCCAGGCCGTCAATATAATCGCCGCTTTCTCCGGTACTCCACACATACTGATACGGGCCCACTCCGCCGGAGGCGTTGGCCGTACAGCTGCCATCGGTGATGCCCGGACAAGATACCGGCAAAGCCAGGGCATCCAGCGCCAGGGGCGGCGGCTGATCCACCCACACCTGGGCAGTATGCAAACATTGCTGCGCATCTGTTATGCTCAATGAATACCAGCCCGAAGCCAGGCCATTGAGTTGGGCCGTGGTTTGACCCGTTTGCCACAGATAACTGTAAGGCGGGGTGCCGCCACTGGCCCCGGCCATAGCCGTCCCGCTGGCTGCTCCGTGGCAATCGGTAGATACCGAACTGGTGCTCACCAACACGGCCGTGGGTTCCAGCACCTGGGCCGTAGCGCTCAGGCTGCAACCATGCGCATCGGTGGCCGTTACGTGGTAAGTACCCGCCGGGAGGTTTTGCGCCATGACTCCTGTTTGGCCATTGCTCCATACATACTGATACGGCGGTGTGCCACCTGCCGGCAACACCGTGGCGCTTCCATTGGTTCCGCCAAAGCAGGACGTATGCACGGGCGTCACGGCTGTTTGTAAGGCAGCCGGTTCAGTCACTGCGGCATTGGCAGTGGCCGTGCAGCCATTGGCATCGGTAATGATGAAGTTGTAATCGCCGGCCGGCAAATTGCCCACTGAAGGGCCGTTGTGCTCGGTACTCCACCAAATGTCGTAAGGCCCGGTACCGCCTGTTACCTGCACATTCAACCAGCCGTCTGCCGTTCCCGCGCAAGATGCCGCCCCGGATTGCAGGGTCCATTCCAGCATCTCCGGC
>DATGWL010000043.1:0-23299 GCA_035299505.1 Saprospiraceae bacterium
GGCCAAAAACTTGTCCTTTTTCCGCCATTTTTCACCTTTTTTCAGTCACGTAACTCAGGCTATGCTTCTTCAAAAACGCAAAAACTGACGAAAAAAGCTCAAATTTTTGACTCCGGCAGAAAATCCCCAACATGCTCTAAGGCACAAAGACACCCCCTTAGCGCCTTTTACCTGGTGACCACCAGTTTTTGGGCGCTTATGACTTTGCCATTTGTACGGAGATAACCCACGTATACGCCTTGCGGAACATCCTGTAAATCAAGGGATTCTTCGTGCCGGCCGAAGCCTTTGAAAGCTTTACGGAATATTTGTTTGCCGGTTAAATCGCAAATAATAACCTCTGCCTGCTGACTGGACTTAAGGTTTTCTACCCGTATAAAAGCCTCTCCGGAAGCCGGATTTGGACTGATACTGAGGCTGGGCAGGGCATACCCGTTTGGGGTAAAGGTGCTGGAGTTTTGGCCCAGTTTGAGCGAGTCCAGTGGAAAAGTATGGATACTCCGGGCAAAAGTGCCGGCCACCAGGGTTTGCTGCGCCGGATTGAAATCCAGATCATACACCGGAACAATCGGAATACCGGTTCCCAGGCGCTCCCAATGCAATCCGCCGTTGGTAGTGCCATACACACCACCGTCGGTGGCAGCAAAAATGACACTGTCCTGATGCCCGGGCAATATCACCAGATCATTCACCGCCAGGTTGGGCAAATCGCCGGAAATGGAGGTCCAGTTGGCGCCCAGGTCGTCAGACCGATGAATGCGTGGCGCAAAATCGTTGTTTTTATATCCTGTTTGACTCACAAAAATTCGGTTCGGATCGGCAGGCGAAGCTTTTACTGAAGATACGTACCTGTCTGGCAGTCCGGCCGAAATATTGGTCCAGTCTGATGTATTTGGATTACCCCGCCACACATTGGCATCGGTAGTGCCTACCAACAGGAGATTGGGATCCAGCGGACTTTCATGGAGGGTGGTAATGGTGTGGAAACGCGACCCGAAAATGATGCCATCCGTCAGATCATCACTAATCGGAACCCATTCCGGCAAATGCCCTTCGCTCCGATAAATCCGGTAGGTGCCAGTGTACATTACATTGGCATCGTGCTGGCTAATGGCATATTGCATATCCCAATGCCGGCGGTCAGAGCCATCAATACCGTTGGTTGCCGGGTCAAAATTGCCGCCATCGGTTGTGCCGTAAATAGAGCCGTTTTGAAATTCGTAATAAAAAATATTGGGGTTGGTGGGGTGGAATACCGCCTGAAAACCATCGCCGCCAAACACCGGGAGCCAGCTGTTCAGCAGAGCAGCATTACCTACACTGGTGCCGTTATCCTGCGCGCCTCCGTAATACACCTCGGGTTGATGGGGATTTACCGCTACCCGATAGAACTGTGTGGTTGGAATATTTTCTGCCCGTTCCCAGCTTTGGGCATTGTCCAAAGATCGGTACAGACCGCCATCTGTGGCCAGCAGGTATTGTTGTGCCCCCAGAAAAGCCATGTCGTGGTGGTCGGCATGAACACCTTGTCCGAAACCAGCCGCCAGTTGCCAGGTTTCTCCGCCGTCAAGAGAGCGGTAGCTCTGAACACCGAGCAGCCAGATATCCTGGGCATTAAACGGGTTGATCCTGATTTTGCCAAAATACCAGGCAAAATTGCTTTGGAACCCAAAATCAAGCCCTTCACAAGGATTTTCATTCCAGGTTTGTCCGGCATCAAAAGATTCAAACAGTCCGGCAAATTCCAGGCTGGTATTGACATATGAAGCAAACAGGTGGTTTTCATTGGAAGGATCCATCGCCAGTCCAATCCGGCTGAATTCGCCATCAGGAAGTCCGCCTGCCAGTACATTCCAGGTATTACCACCGTCGGTAGATTTCCAGATGCGGGCATTTTCGCCGCTTACCACACTCTCCTGATTGTTGCGGATACGATCCCAGGCCGCTGCATAAAGGGTATTGGGATTGCCCGGTGTCAGCAGCATATCAATAATGCCGGTTTGATCAGAGATAAACAGTTTTTGTTGCCAGTTGCCGCCAGAGGAAGTGCCGGTGTAGAAACCGCGGTTATTGTTGCGCAAAAAAGGCAATCCCATAGCGCCTGCATACAAACGATTGGGCACGTTGGGGTCTACGATAATTTTGGAGATAATACCCTGATTTTCAAGTCCCAGATGGGTCCAGGTATCTCCATAATCCGAGCTCATCCAAATACCATCTCCTATAAACGGATAGCCGCTGATATTCGGGTCGCCGGTGCCGGCAAACACCACATTACCATGTGCCGGATCGAATGTAATATCTGCTATAGCCAGAAAGCTGTTACCATCGAATACAGGTTTCCAGTTTTGGCCGCCATCTTCTGTTTTCCAGATGCCGCCATGGGAATAACCAATCAGGATCAAATCCGGGTTAAACGGGCTCACCGCAATGGTATTGATACGTGCGCCAATATTGGCCGGACCTTCCAGTTGCCAGGGAGCGCCAAAACCTTTGATGACATCGCGCGACTGGGCGCTTAGCCGGGCCGATTTCAGGGCATCGGTGTAGGTTTTTACGTCAGGCGTGAAGTCGGGCCATTCCCGCAGGGCAAAAAACCATTCTGCCGGGCGCAGGTTGGCGCTGTCTTTTTGTTCTTCCTGCGGCTCGATAGGAATTGTTGGCTGAGGAGGCGTTTGTTGTACATTTTTTAGCAAAAAATACAAAAAGCCCAGTACTGCCGCACCAAGAACAAAAAGATTGCGGGCTGGAAATGCCGGTCGGGACTGACGTTGGAACATACGGAATGACTGATAAATGGTTGCGGCGAAGATACAATCTATTGCGCGCCCGCTTTCCTGCAAATGTGGGGCATTGATTATCTGCGTCAATTTCGGATAGGGGCATGAGAGCACTCACCCACCCAAAGGCCGGTTTCACACGGCAAAATGCACCAATTATCATGTTGACCAAAGTTTCGCCAACCAGCGCGGGTCCAACGAGCGTCTTTCCTGACAACAGAGCACAATAACCAATTCCATACATATGCAAAAATTACTTCTTTACTTCGCCATCGGGCTGTTGCCCACGCTGCTGGCAGCCCAGCAGCCCTGCTCTAATCCCCAATCGAGCATTGACCTCAATGGAAACAACGTACGCGGTAGAATCCTGAACGGCGGCGATTTGTTTACCGACCTGCAATCCGGCCAGTTTATCCCCAACCCGGATCCGCTGAGCAACTCAGAACCTTCTACCATTTTCGCTGCCGGACTTTGGCTGGGTGGTTTAGACGGTGGCAGCAACCTGAAACTGGCTACAACGGATTACAGAAGCAACAACAGGTTTGATTTCGCAGCGGGGCCTTTGAGTCCGGACGGCATTACCGACAACACAACCTGCTCAAACTGGGATCGTCATTTCCGGGTTACAGACGACGAAATTGTAGCTTTTCGGGCAGCCTTACCCTTGAGTGCTTCTGCATTAAAAACACAATTTCCTGGCATTGCCGGTTGGCCCGGTGTAGGGAATCCTCACTTCCAGGATATATACGGCTTCTCACTTCCGTTCAGTGATCAGGCACTGGCGCCATTTTATGATGAGAACAACGATGGACTTTATGACCCGCTGAATGGCGATTACCCCGCAGTTCTGGTGCGCAGCATGGCGCCTTTTGTTCCATCCGAGATTGTATGGAATGTATTCAACGACGAAAAAGGAGGAGGTATCCACTCCAATAGCGGCGGGAAAGCCCTTCAAATGGAAATTCAGCTCACCTCCTGGACCTTTGATTGCCCCGATCAACCCGTGCTGAACAACACGATTTTTACGGTTCATAAGCTCATCAACCGCGCTACTGAGATCAGCGACTCCACCTATATCGGCATTTGGGCAGATATTGATCTGGGTTGTTATCTCGACGATTATGTAGGCTGCAACCCTGATTTGAATACCATTTTTGCCTATAATCAGGATGCTATAGACGGGAACCCAGGCGCCAACTGTCAGGGTACGCCAACTTTCGGCAACGCCCCACCGGTTCAAACCATCACCTACCTGAACCGTCCGATGGACAAGTTTATCGTGGGCAACGGCAACATTGGAGGGTCGCAGCCTCCAGGCACCGCTGATCCACAAACACCGGCAGAATACTACAATTACCTCACCGGGCGTTGGCGCGACGGCTCGCCGCTTACGCAAGGCGGAAATGGTTATGGAGGCACTACTCCGGTGGATCATCATTTTCCAGGCGATCCGGCAGATCCCAACGGCTGGAGCATGTGTTCAACCCTCTTGCCTTATGGTGATTTCAGGTTGATCAGTTCATCCAAAATTGGATTTCTGGGCCCCGGGCAAATAGAAGAACTGGTGCTTGCCTGGGCATTCCACCCCAATCCAGAGCTCCCATGCGGCCTGGGTACGGCCATGGCCGATGTACAAACCCTGCATAATATCTACGAAAACGGTTTCGACAATGTTTGCTCCGCCTTGAATACCTCCTTGCTTCCGGAAACAAGTATCAGCGTATCTCCTAATCCGGCTATTGACCAAGTAATTGTTTCTTTCCCGAACCACACGCCTGAATCCATCCGCATGTTCGATGCTCAGGGAAAAATGGTGCGGGAGATCAGCGCAGGATTGGAGATTTCACAAAACACTGTTTCCACTGCCGGTTTGCCTGCCGGACTTTACACGCTTCAATGGAATGGAAAAGCGGGCGTAGCGTCCCGCAAATTGGTGATTATGCGTTAGATTTTGAGATGGAACGTGTCTTTTATGCCCGGTCAGAACGCTGGCCGGGCATTATTATTTAGATAGCACAGGGTTGTTTTACCTTTGAACCATGATTACTCCGGAAGCTTACTACCACCTGGTGAAAGATACCTTTCGCCAACATGGCCGGGCTGATATTGCCCAGGATCAAATGGCTTACATGCGCAATCAGTTCGAGTTTTTTGGGCTGAAAATGCCACAATGGACCCTGCTCTCCAAAGCCATTCACACCGAACAAGGCATACCGGAAGGCGAGAATTTATACCAGTTGGTGCGGCTGTGTTTTGAAGATGAACATCGCGAAATGCACTATTTCGCCCTCGAAACGCTGGAAAAAACCTTGAAAAAACAACCGGCAAACTGCATTGATTTCCTGGAAGAACTCATCTGCACCCGCTCCTGGTGGGATACGGTGGATTGGATCAACAAGCTGGTAGGATTGCATTTCAAAAGATTTCCGGAACTCATACAACCCACCGTAGCGAGATGGATGGATTCCGGAAATTTCTGGCTGCAACGGGTATGTATGATTTTTCAGCTCACCTACCGCGATAAAACCGACGAGACGTTGCTCTTCGACTGTGTACGCAAACTGGCCACGTCAAAAGAGTTTTTCCTGCAAAAAGGCGCAGGCTGGGCCCTTCGGCAATACGGCAAAACCCGACCGGAAGCCGTTCGGGAGTTTCTGGCTAAAAATCCGGTTTCAGCCCTCACCAAAAGGGAGGCCATGAAGAGTCTTAAACCCGGGTAATCTTGGCCCCGATAGCATTCAAACGCGTATCAATATGCTGATAACCGCGATCTATCTGGTGCACATTGTGGATAATACTCTTGCCTTTAGCGGATAACGCAGCAATCAGCAATGCCTGTCCGGCGCGAATATCCGGGGAGGTCATTTCAATGCCGCGAAGCGGATACTTGCGGTCCAACCCAATAACAGTGGCCCGGTGTGGGTCGCACAGGATAATCTGGGCGCCCATATCAATGAGCTTGTCGGTAAAGAACAGGCGGCTCTCAAACATTTTCTGGTGTACGAGTACGCTACCACGCGCCTGCGTGGCCGTAACGAGAATGATCGACATCAGATCCGGGGTGAAGCCGGGCCATGGCGCATCATAGATGGTCATGATGGAGCCGTCAATGAAGGTATGAATCTCGTAATGCTCCTGAGCCGGAATGTAGAGATCGTCGCCACGGCGCTCAATCTGAATGCCCAGTCGTTCAAAAGTGTAGGGTATGATACCAAGATGTTCCACACCCGCATTTTTGATCGTGATTTCGCTCTGCGTCATAGCCGCCAGCCCAATGAACGATCCAATTTCAATCATGTCCGGAAGGCAGCGGTGCTCGGTGCCACCCAGGTGTTGCACCCCTTCAATGTGCAGCAGGTTGGAGCCTATGCCCTGAATGTTGGCGCCCATGCGCTGGAGCATGCGGCAAAGTTGCTGCACGTAGGGCTCACAAGCGGCATTGTAGATGGTGGTTCTGCCTTTGGTCAACACAGCCGCCATAATCACATTGGCCGTTCCGGTAACGGAAATCTCATCCATGTGCAGGTAGGTGCCTTGCAGGCCGCCAGCCGGTTGCTCTACATAATAAATATCTTTTACCTCGTCGTATTTAAACTCCGCACCCAGTTTCTGGAATCCAAGGAAGTGGGTATCGAGTCGGCGGCGACCAATTTTATCCCCGCCTGGTTTAGGAAGTGTAGCGCGGCCAAAACGAGCCAGCAGCGGACCGATAAGCATCACGGAACCGCGCAGGCGCTGGGCATCGCGCATAAACTCGTCGGAGCGCAGGTAATTGATGTCTACCGTACCGGCACAAAACCGGTAAGTATCCGGCGCCAGTTTTTCCACCGTTACACCTAGTCCGCGCAATAACTCAATCAGTTTATTGACGTCCAGAATGTCCGGCACATTGGTGATGGTTACCGGATCATCGGTAAGCAGTACAGCAGATACGATTTGCAGCGCTTCATTTTTAGCGCCTTGTGGGTGGAGTTCTCCTTTCAATGGCTGTCCGCCAATGACTTCAAAGCTGTCGAGTTGCATGTATGAACAGATGGTTAGACCAGGATTTTATTGGGAAAGGCGGGTAAAGGTAGAGAGGCTGTGGCATTTGCCATACGGAATGATGCGCTACGGGGCCCCGGGAAAGAAAAAAAGTTGAAAAATGATGTTTTATTTATCTATGAATTTTGTTTGGGCGTACACTTAGTGTATAAAACACAGAATCTTTTTTTTGACAAAAAACCCGTTTTAGCACTGCTATAATGAACTTTTTCAAAATTTTAGACCAGTCACAGGCACAGGTTTGAATGATTATTCCCACATTTGCCAGCTTTCAAAAGCCAAATGCCGGCAATTCTTATCCACCTTTTTAACTGTCTATCTGTATGAAAAAACTCAACAATCTGCTTCTCATTGCAATGCTCATGCTTGTGAGCGCAGCCACCTGGGCACAGGGAACCCTGATGGGTACTGTGACCGACGCCTCCGGCGAAGCACTCGTAGGCGTATCCATCGGCGCTGTTGGCACCGGCAAAAGCACGGCCTCCGATGCCAATGGCAAATACACCTTGTCGCTGCCAAAAGGCTCTTACCAAATCAATTTTGTCTACACCGGGTATGTTCCGGTTTCCAAAGCTGTTACCGTTTCAGATGGTAGCATGACGCTGGACATCACCATGGAGTCTTCTGATAATACGCTGGAAGAAGTGGTAATCAGCACGGGTAGCCGCAATACCCAGCGCACAATCACTGATTCTCCGCTGCCTATTGACATTTTCTCCTCTGCTGATTTGCGCGCCACCGGCCAGCCTTCTTTTGACCGGGCACTGACCTACCGCGTACCATCGTTCAACTCCGTGCAAACGCCGGTAAACGACGCAACCTCACTGCTCGACCCTTACGAGATCCGCAACATGGGCCCGAGCCGCACCCTGGTACTCATCAACGGCAAACGCAAAAACGCCAGCTCCCTGGTGTATATCCAAACCTCTCCGGGCCGTGGTGAAGGCGGCGCCGACCTCTCTGCCATCCCTGCAGATGCCATCAAGCGTGTGGAGATTCTGCGCGACGGCGCTTCTGCCCAGTATGGTTCTGATGCAATTGCAGGGGTAATGAACGTGATCCTGAAGGATCGTTATGAGTACGGTTCCGTAACCCTCAATACAGGCATTACTGGAAAGGGCGACGGCGAAATGATTGGCCTGTCTATCAACAACGGAGCCAACTTCGGCGATAAAGGCTACGTGAACTACACCGCAGCACTCTCTTACCAGGCCCTGGCAAACCGCCCCGGCGATGTGGATAGAACTGGAGAGTTTAATGATTTTCTGTTTACCAGCCCGGATAATTATAAAAATTATCTGGACGCCAATGGCAACCTTGGAGGTCAAAGTCTTGATGGTTTAACTGAAGATCAGATCAATGCAGCGTTTTCAAATTTCATGAGTACTCAGGAGTATACAGATCGCCTTAACCAGATAAATACAGGCAACGCTGCAGGACAAGTTCAGGTAGATGAATACCTGCGTCGCTATCCGGATGCCCGCAACGTAAACGGCGACCCGGAAAAAGCTTCCGGCCGTTTTCTGATCAACGCCGGTATTCCGGTGGGCGAAAATGCCGAGATCTACGGTAATGCTGCCTATGTGTACAAAAAAGTAAACAGCTTTGCCAACTTCCGTACCCCATACTGGCGTGGTCCGGAAAACAACCCGTATGCCGTACTGGCAGCCGCTGAAGGAAAAGCGTACGACGGCTACGGCCCAACTTTTGAGGGCGACTTGACCGACTACAACGCGACTGTTGGTTTGCGTGGCGAGAAAAACGGCTGGAACTCAGATCTCAGCTTCACTACAGGAAGCAACCAGCAGTTGTACACGGTAAACAACTCCCGCAACCGCGACCTGGGCCTGAACTCTCCGCTTACTTTCAAACCGGGCGGTTATGCTTTCAGCCACAATGTAATGAACATCGACATCTCCAAAATGCTGGTTGACAACCTGAATTTCTCTATGGGTTCTGAGTTCCGCCAGGAAACCTACGAAATCATTCAGGGCGATACCGCCTCCTACGTGGGTGGTGGCGCCGACTCCTTCCCGGGCACCCGTTCCAACAACGCCAGTAAAAATTCCCGCAACAACATTGGCGGATATGTTGGTCTGGCGTACGATATTACCGAAGACTTCCTGATTGATGCAACGGTGCGTACAGAGCGTTATAGCGATTTTGGCAACACTTTCGTGTACAAAGTGAGCTCCCGCTACAAACTGCTGGACGACAAACTGACACTCCGCGCTTCTTACTCAACCGGCTTCCGCGCGCCACAACTGCACCAGATTTACCTGCAGATTGCCCAGCAGAGCTTCGTGCCTGGCCAGGGTATTCAGAACAAGGGTATTTTCAACAATGCCAGCCCACAGGCTAAATTGCTGGGTATTTCAAAGTTGAAACCAGAAGAGTCTACCAACTTCACGGCAGGTATCGGCTTGAAACCAAACAGCAACCTGAACATCACGCTCGACTACTACAACATTGCGGTAGACGATCGCATCATTCTGGGTTCTGAAATTACCGGCACCGGCGATCCAAACAATGCACTTGACCAGGTACTCACCGCCAACGGCATCGTAGCGGCCAGCTTCTTCACCAATGGTATCAACACCCGCACCAGCGGTATTGATATGGTAGTGAGCTACCGCAATGTAAATGCAGGTTCCGGCAAACTGGGCTTCAACCTGGCCGCCAACTATGTGCTGTTCAACAAACTTTCCGGCGCTAAGAGCGTAAGCGACTACGAATCCGGCGACATCACCAAGCCTAATGGCGATGTGATCAACCCACCACTCATCCGCAATGCCGGCAAGAGCGTTTTTGACGTAACACAGGAAGCGCTGCTACTCAGCTCCCGCCCTCAGTACAAAGCCATTCTGGGTATTGACTACGCAGTTGGAAAGTTCAATTTTGCCCTCAACAACACCCTGTTCGGACCTACTACTTTCCGCCAGGCTGGTTTGGATCTGAATCTGAAAACGGTGTTTAAGCCTGCTGTGGTTACAGACTTGAGCTTTAACTACCAGATATCCAAAACCCTCAGCCTGGGCATCAATGCCAACAACCTGCTCAACGTACTGCCAAAGTGGGAACTCAAAGCCCTCAACGCAGCCGGCGAAGCCATCCTGGCCGACCCTGCACAGGTTAAAACACAGTCTAACCTGATCACCTTCAACCAGCGTTACGCCATTGTTACCTACGACGGCTCTCAGTTCAGCCAGTTGGGTACTACGCTGGCCGCGAATTTGACAGTGAGATTCTAGGGAAGGTCCAATAACCAATGTCCAATATCCAATGTCCAAGTGGTGCGGGGGTTTGGCGTCGACACATTTGTTTGATTGTTAACGCCTGATGGGCGAATGACCACAAAATGACACGCCATTCAGGCGAGAGTTATTAAACAACTGTGCTGACGCCAAACCCCCGCCCCACTTGGACATTGGACATTGGACATTGGATATTGGTTATTGAATATTGGTTTATTTTAAACGAACATCCCCGTCAAAGCTCGTCACTTCAATTTTAGGCGCATTGGCGCCGGCGCCTTTGATTCTTCCTTTGATGGATATTTCTTCTTCTTTTTCCTTGTAATAGGTGGATTCAAGTTCATTTTCCGGAAAAATGAGCTTGGAATACTTCATTTCAGCACTCAATTCGTATTTCACGGAGCCGGGAATTGGAATGGTTACCTCAGTGTATTTGCCGTTGAAAAGCATGCCTTCGAAGGTGCCACCCACACTGAGTACTTTAATTTCGTCGTCGAATGATTGCTGAACCGATAGATTTTTCCACAAGCCGCCCACCTGATATTCGGTGTACTTGGTGTTGGTTGCGGAAAGGGTACCTACTTTGGCGATTTTCACCTCATCGTCGAACGACATGTCGAAATGCAGGCTGTTGAGTTCCTGGAAAGAGAATTCTGTGTATTGACTTCCGGTAATATGCACCTGCCCGGCATTGAGGGCTTCCACCTGGCTGTCGTAAAACTGGCCATTGGCATTTCCCCAATTACCCGTAAACCTGAATTCAGAATACTTATCGCGCAGGTTTAACTGGCCGCTTACCCCTCCGATTTTGTAGTTATCATCAAAACATTCAAGGGAGAGCGTTTCAAGATTACCCAACTTAATCACAGAGTATTTTGAGTTGATTTCCATGTTTTTCCCGTCTCCGAAATTGATGTTGGAATCATACAATTCCGCCTTTCCGCTGGAGAAATTGCCCACAGTACCGTTGCTGTATTTGCCATCCAGTTTCAGCTGTTCGTAGTTGCCCGGCATGTCGAGTTTTCCGTCGAACAAAATGATTTCCAGTATAGCGGCGGTACCATCTTCCGTACGGATGGTGGCGTATTTGTTTTCCAGGGTGGCATACTGGAGTTTGGGCACATAAATTTCCAACTGCATGTTAAAATCTTTGATGCCGTTGAATTTTTGTCCGTTTTTAAATTTGATGGTGCTGCGGCCGTTAATGGTATTCCAGCTATCGATCAGCTGAGATGTTTGCACATCGAGTTTGTTATTGGAGGCCTCATTGGTTGAAATATCAAACTGGTTGAGAAAATTCTGCAATTCTGCCTCATCCTTTCCTTTGGCTGAAATAGTGAGCACTACTTTGGTTTGAGTGCTGTTGCTTTTGCGCAGTACGAGATCGCCATAGCGGTGGGAGGCCCAAAGTGCCGTTTTTCCGTCGAAGACCTTTTCAATATTGCGTTTTTTTTCAGATTGGGCTGCTGCTGAGCCGAAAAAAAAGACAGCTAAAAACGTCAACATGAACCACTTAAATGTCGAGAGACTGGCGTTTTTCTGTTTCATTTCTTCTTAGTTGTATTTGTTTGATAATGAGTTCGAGTATTCGAATTTTCTGCTCGTAGTAGTGCAGATATCTGGCTGCTGTTTTTTCATCTTTGGGCAAAGCCTGGAAATCTGCCATAAAATCCTGTTGCAAACGATCGAGTTCTTCCAACTCTTTGGCTTCGAGCGGAAGCTGGGTATTGGCGGCCAACAAGGCATGCATTTGGGTTTCCTGCTCGCTTACCAGTTTTTGGTATTCGATAGCTTTGTTACGCCAGGGTTCGGGCAGGTCGGCTATAGGCATGTGTTCTGCCGGCTGGTGTTTTGATTCACTCCACCAATAGCCGAGCGAGATACCGGAGCCTAGCAGCAGTATCCCGAAGGAAATCCACCAAAAAGGTTTCCGCCACCAGGGCGCCTTTTTTTCAGACAGGGTAACAATGCCTGCCCAAATAGCCTGTGAATCAGGCATTTCCACCTCATCCATGGATTCTTGCAATGCCTTTATTCGTTTTTCCAATGCATCCATACTTGCTACGAGTTGGCGGTTTGAGGTAAATAGGTTTTCAAGAGTTGTTTGGCCCGTCGGTATTGGGTTTTAGAGGTCGATTCAGTGATACCCAGTTGCAAGGCAATAGCCTGATGGCTCATTTGCTCAACGGCAAACAAGGTGAACACCACCCGCGCTCCGTCGGGCAGTTTTTTGATAGCAACGTGAAGGGTTTCGGCGTCGAAATCTGGGAAAGTATCCGTGGCTTCCGGTAGTTGTTCCAGCTGCTGGTTCAATTCCACAAATTGCAGCTGTTTTTTAGTGCGCAGTTGGTTCAGCGCAGTATTCACGATGATTCGTTTAATCCATGTACCTATACCAGACTCCTGCCTGAACGTGTGCAATTGTTGAAATACCCTGGTAAACCCTTCCTGTAACACGTCTTGCGCCTCGCCGGAATGACCAAGAATCCTGATGGCGGTATTGTACATCGCCGTAACGTAACGGTGATATAGTTCAAACTGCGCCTGCTGGTTTCCTTGCAGGCAGCGAGCTATCAGTTCTTTTTCTGGTTGGGCAGACAACAAGGTGAAGTAGGTGTTTATCCAGTAACATGATAAAGATGCAGGTATGCCTAAATAGTTGGAATTGACGTCAAAGTTTTTTCTTTAAACTACTGGACATTTTGGTTTCAGACCTCCTAGGTTTTGAAAACCTTAAAAGTCTGAAACCAAAATATCCACGTAGTATGATTTTCCTTACACATCACAAAGCTCCACCGCCTTCGCCAGCGATGCCAGTTTATCCGGCGCAGTGGGAATAAATTCCTGCGCTACATAACCCTTGAAGCCGGTTTCCACGATGGCGCGCATGATGGCCGGATAGTATAATTCCTGGGTTTCGTCAATTTCATTGCGCCCCGGCACCCCGGCGGTGTGGTAATGCCCGAAAAAGGCATGCCCTTCCCTAATGGTGTGGATCACGTCGCCTTCGTTGATCTGCATGTGGTAGATATCGTACAGCAGTTTGAAGTTTTCGGAGCCGAGTTGTTTACACAGTTCAATGCCCCAGGCAGATTTATCGCACATGTAATCCTTGTGGTCTACCTTGGAATTGAAAAGTTCCATTTGTAAAACCACCCCGTGTTTTTCGGCCAGCGGGAGCAGCTTTTTCAGGCCGGTAACGCAGTTTTTCAGGCCCGTTTCATCGTCCATGCCATTGCGGTTACCGCTGAAACAAATGAGGTTTTTATACCCGGCTTTGCCCACCAGCGGGATCATTTCCGAATAGTTTTTCACCAGCTGATCGTGGTACTGCGGATCGTTAAAGCCCTTGGTGAGGCCAATTTCCGCGCCATTGCACATGGAAGAATCCAGTCCGTATTTTTTCAGCACATCCCATTCTTTCGGGCCAATCAGGTCAATGGCAGAAAGCCCGATTTGTTTGCCAAAAATGCAGAGTTCTTCCAGCGGCAGATCGCCGTAGGTCCAGCGACAAACAGAGTGGCGGATATTGCCTTTGCGGACAAGTGGTGTGTTCGTCATGGTTTCAGCGGAGAAAGATGGCCGGGCAAGCATGGCAGCAGTGCCGGCAGCGAGGGTTTTAAGTACGCGGCGACGAGTAGGCATAGCAAGTGAAATGGTTATTTTGCTGCCAAAGTACGCCGGAATGGTATTCCGGCATACCGGCCGAACCGTTTGTACGCCGGAATATCATTCCGGCATACCCGGAAAACGCACCGTGAACTCCGTACCCACGCCTACCTGGCTGTTCACTTCAATCTGGCCCTGATGCAGGCGCACCACTCCGGCCACGTAGTTGAGGCCAAGCCCATGACCTTTTACATCGTGTACATCGCCGGTGGGCACGCGGAAAAACTTGTCGAAAATCCGGTCCAGGTATGCCGCCGGAATACCCCGGCCCTGATCCTTCACCTGGAGGATGAGTTGTCCGCCGGAATGAGTCAGTCTGACTTCTATTTTGGGCGATTCGAGGCTGTATTTGAGGGCATTTTCCAGCAGGTTGTACAGCACGCTAACCAGGTGCAGCCTATCGCCATGCAGGTTGAAATGTTGGCCGATAACGCTGAGTTTGACCTCAGCACGGTATTTTTCAAATTGCAATTTCATAGCTGCCAGCACTTCTTCCACCAGCGCCAGAAAATCTATGGGTTCTGTTTTCAGTTCCGGTTCACCCTGTTCGAAAAGCGACATGCGTAGCACCTTGTCAACCAGCAGGGAGAGTCGGTTGAGTTCCAGCTGACTGATGGCCAGGTATTCCCGGGTTCGTTCCGGATTTTGCAGCGCATCAAAATTTTGCAGGGCTTCAATGGCCACACTGACAGTGGAAATGGGCGTTTTGAGTTCATGCGTCATATTTCGGATGAACTCGTTTTTGATTTCCGTGAGGCGCATTTGCTTGCGCAGACTCTGATAAACAAACAAAAACGCCAGTGCAACCGAGGCAAAAAGCAGCAGGGAAAAGGCCATTTGCGGCGCCATTTTGCGCAACAAATAGCCATTATACTGACTGATTACGGCACGCAGGCGCTCACCGTTTACCACATCAGTATACTGACCGGCCACAAAGGCGCCTTCGGGAATGGAATCGTTCAGGCTAGCCACGCGCCATTGCACCGGAAGTGCGGCAGATTGCATGGCTTCGTTGAAATAGCGTTCCAGGGTGGGGCGCACCGGCGCGCTGCCTGACTCGTGCAGCGGCACCCCGGCACTATCTACACCAACGAATATAGACAATGTGCCCGAAATTTCTTCTCCATCAGGCTCCGGCTTTTTGTTGAGCATGATTTTCATGTCCTGCACCTTTTCGCCACGAATTTCCTGAATGTCATGAGTGACGAAGGCTTTTTCCTGCACAATGGCAAAAACACGGGCTGAGTCTTTGACCGGTTGAGGACGAGGCGTTGTTGGCAATCGCAACGAAATACTCACTGCAGTATCGCCCTGTTGGGTGTCCCAGCGCCTTACCACCAGTTTATCAAACAAGCGACTCTCAATGCCCCGCACCGCATTGACGAAGAGCAGGTTCGTTTCCCGCTTCAGTGATTCCTGCTCATCCTTATAGGTTTTTTGCAAAAACAGCCACAGAAACACCCCAAGCAGTATCATGCCCAGGGATAGCAAAACAATGGCAATATGGTGTCGCTGACGAAACATCTGGCCCAAAGGTACGCGCGAAAACACCCGCTCAAACAGGCTTTAACCTTAATTAAGGTTGTATCAAGGTTGGTTAACCCAGGAGCGAATGACCTTTGCAGCGGAAACGAATTACACTCACTCACTTATTATAACATGAAAAAACTCTTGTTTCTCCTGCTTTTGGCCCCATTCCTGGGCATTTCCCAGAACACCGAGGGCTCTGTAACCTACACCGAAACCATTAAAATGAAAATCGAGGTGCCGGAAGGCATGGACGAGGCGGAATTCCGCAAAATGGTGCCTTCGGAACAAAAAGCTTCCAAACTGCTGGTGTTCAAAACCAACGAATGCCTGTACACCGACGCGCCAGATCAGGCGCCCGGAGGCACGGATGTAACCTTTAACTCTAACGACGACGATGGCGGCGAGGTGCGAATGGATTTTAAAATTCAGCGTCCGGAAAACAAGCAGTACCGCGATATTGAAAACGGCAAACGCATTGAAAGCACCGAGTTTTTTGGTCGTTTTTTCCTCATCACGGAAGAACCCAAACGTATGAAATGGAAAGTAACCGCCGAACAAAAACAGATCGCTGGTTACTCCTGCCAAAAAGCAATTCTGCAAGACACCTCGCGTCAGGTTGAAGCCTGGTTTACGGCACAAATACCGGTTTCTGTAGGCCCCGGTGAATTTGCCGACCTGCCTGGTCTGATCCTCGAACTCAGCATGGCCGGAGGCGACCGTACCGTGGTGGCCGACAAGGTGGAACTGAAACCCGTTGATCCGAAAATGATCGAAAAACCCAGCAAAGGCAAAACCGTTACCCGCGAAGAATTCACCAAAATCCGCAACGAAAAACTTAAAGAAATCGGTGCAGAGCCCGGCGGCGGCGGAACGATGAAAGTGATTATCCGGAATTAAGACGGTGGACGGCCTACGGTGGCGGGATAAAGTGAGACTCTCACTCAGAGTGAGAGTCTCACTTTATCCCGCTCTCCAACCAAACAACGACAAAAAATTAAGCCATGAAACACATATTCTATACAACACTCCTCCTTCTGGCACCCCTCTGGCTGAATGCCCAAAACATTCAGCTGGAAGGCATAGTAACCGACACTTCCGGCATGGCGCTTCCGGCAGCCAATGTGGTGCTGCTGGATGCCAAAGACTCGCTGTTTGTGGTGTACGCACTCACCGACGCGGAAGGCCATTTTACCCTCAAACGCGTGGAAACCGGCCAATACCTGCTGCAGGTAAGCTATCTGGGCCACCGGCACCACTGGCAGTCTCTGGAAGTGAAGAGCGGACAAACCAAAATTGACCTGGGTAATATCCGGATGGAACCAGCCTCCAAACTGCTCAACGATGTGGAGGTAACTGCCGAACGGGTGCCGCTCACCATGAGCCGCGATACCCTGGAGTACAACGCACAGGCGTTCAAAACCCAACCCGGCGCCGTGGTGGAAGACCTGCTCAAAAAACTGCCCGGCATCCAGGTGCAGCCAGATGGCACCATCAAAGCCCAGGGCAAAACCGTGCAAAATGTACTGGTGGAAGGCAAGGAGTTTTTTGGCAACGATCCCAAAATAGCTACCAAAAACCTGCCTGCCGATGCAGTAAACAAGGTGCAGGTATTTGATAAAAAATCGGAAGCCGCCGAGTTTACTGGTATTGAAGATGGTCGCGACGAACGCACCATTAACCTCAAACTGAAGGACGACAAAAAACAGGGTTATTTCGGCAAAGCCAATATCGGAGCAGGCACGGAAGGGCGGTATGAAGGCAATTTCAACATAAACCGCTTCGGTCGCAAAACCCAGGTATCGGCCCTGGGCATGGCCAATAACAACAACAACCAGGCTTTTTCCTTCAACGATTATATCAATTTCATGGGCGGTCTGGGCAATTTCATGAGCGGCGGCAGCGGCGGCGGTCGCATGCGCCTGTCGTTCAACATCGAAGATGGCGGTATACCTATGGGCCCCGGACTGGACCGTGGTTTTACCGAAAGCTGGGCGGGCGGCGCCAATTTCAATACAGACTTTTCCAAACGTACTTCCCTGAGCGCCAATTACTTCTACAACAGGATTGAAAATGATCTGGAACGCAACAGCAACCGGATCAACACCCTGGGCGACAACGCTTTTAATTCTACCGAAACGGAAGACCGACTCAACCGAAATGCCAACCATCGCCTCAACATCACCCTGAAACACAAGCTGGATTCCTCCCAAAACCTCACCTTCCGTTCTCGCTTGAGCATGAACGACGGCCTGTTTAAAAGTCTGGGCCAAACCACAACATTCAACACTGAAGGCGTGGCAGAAAACCGCGGCACCCGGGATTACTATACCGACGGACAAACCTACCGGGGCGATGCCAGCCTCACCTGGCGTCGTCGGTTTGGGAAAAAAGGCCGGGCGCTGGTGGCCAATGCCAACGCCAATTTTGGCAACGATCAGCGCAACGGCAATCTGGGCTCACTCAATGAATTCCTGCAAGTAACCCCGCCGGAAAGTTTTGCCGTAAACCAGCGCCAGGCCTACACCGACAATGCCAACAACTACGGCGGCTATCTGGCCTACACCGAGCCTCTGGGCAAACGTCGCTACCTGGAAACCCGCGTGGAACATCAGGAATACGCCAATAATACCGATAAAAATTTCTACGACCGCATCAGCACCCCAACTCCCGGCGAGGTATTCAACCCACTGCTGAGCAGCCAGTTTAAACGCGGCTACCGTTACGACCGCGCCGGCCTGAACCTGATGCAGAACCGCGAAAAATACAACCTGACCCTCGGCGCAGCGGTTCAACATTCCCAGTTGGATGGGGTGGTGGCCGGATTGGAAAACCCCATCAGCCGGGGCTTTACCCGCGTATTGCCCAGCGCTTTTTTCAATTACGACCTGAAAACGTCCAGGCATATCAATCTGGAATACAACACCAGTCTGCGCGAACCTACTCTGGAACAACTGCAACCCGCTGTAGACAACTCCGATCCGCTCAATGTATACACCGGCAACCCGGACCTGAAACCGGAATACGCCCACAACCTGATGACCAGCTTCATGAACTTCGATCAGTTCAATATGAGCAGCTTCTTTGTATCGTTGAGCGGCACGTATACTACAGATCGCATCACCAATGCCGCCCTGGTAGACAGTCTTTTCCGGCGCAGCATCCGGCCGGTGAATGTGAAGCAGGATATTTCGGTAACGGCCTATACCAGCTACAATACGCCCATCCGGCCAATTAAAATGAATGTAAACCTGCGCCTGAACAATACCTACAACCGCGGAATTCTGTTTGTCAACGACATTGAAAACAACACCGACCGCTGGCTGAACAGCCTGGAAATTTCCTTTGACAACCGGCGTAAAACCAAGGCCGACTGGACCATCGGAGCGGAGGTGTCGCGCAACAGCACCCGCTATTCCGTGAGCACCCAGCTGAACCAGGATTTTATCAATCAGCGCTATTTTGGAGAATTAACCGTGTTCCCCACTAAAAAATGGGCCCTTGGAACCGGCATCGACTGCACTGTTTACTCAGCCGAAGCCTTCGGCGAACAACGCATTGTGCCCCTTTGGCGGGCCAGCATTACACGCTACGTGCTGAAAAACAACAAAGGCCAGATCAAGTTATCTGCTGCCGACCTGCTCAACCGCAACATCGGGATCGTTCGCACCAGCCAATTCAACTACCTGGAAGAAGAACGTGTGCGTAATTTAGCCCGGTATTTCATGCTCAGCTTCTCCTATTCCCTGGCAGGCTTCAAGCATGAAAAAGACGCCATCGAAATCAGAATGTAAGGCATGAAGATGAACCGCGAAGGCGCAAAGGCACGAAGGCGCTAAGTTTACCCTAATGCGCTCTGCGTATTAGGGTAAACTTAAAAAAACTTCGCGCCTTCGTGTCTTTGCGCCTTTGAGCCTTAGTGCCTTAGCGCCCCGCATCTTTGAGCCTTTTTACCACTTTGCGCCTTTAAAATGAGGGTACTTTATGTAGAAGATGAGCCATTTTTGGGCAAAATCGTTCAGGAAAGCCTGGAGAGCCGCCAGTTTGAGGTGCGTTGGGTAACCGACGGTGCTGAGGTGATGGAGGCTTTTGCCGATTTCAGTCCGGATGTGTGTGTGCTGGATGTGATGCTTCCACATCGCGATGGCTTTTCATTGGGCCGTGAAATACGGGCGCTGGACCCACAGATGCCAATTATTTTCCTGACGGCTAAAAACCAAACGGAAGATGTGTTACAAGGATTCGAATCGGGTGGCAACGATTACCTGCGCAAACCTTTTAGTCAGGAGGAACTCATTGTGCGCATCAAAAACCTGGTGAACCTCACCCGGGGCAAGGTGATGCCCGCCCCGCCGGATTCAGAGGGCATTCGGTTGGGTCGTTACCTCTTTTTACCTGAAAAACAGGAATTGCTGCTCGACGGGCAAGTGTTTAAACAACTTTCGCACCGCGAAACGCAACTGCTAGCCATGCTTGGCGCCAAACCAAACGCCATTGTGGAGCGACGGGATATCCTGCAGCAGATCTGGGGGCACGATTCCATTTTCAATTCCAGAAACCTCGACGTGTACATCACACGCCTGCGCGAGTACCTGCGTGAGGATGCCGGTATTCATATTCTCACCCTGAAAGGAGTAGGGTACCGCCTTACCACTTAACCCATCAACACACCGAGTAATTCCTGGGCCGCTTTGGCTACCACAGTGCCCGGGCCGAAAATGGCTGCAGCGCCGGATTGACGCAGAAAATCGTAATCCTGCTGCGGAATAACGCCCCCTACCACCACCAGAATATCGCCTCGACCGAGTTTTTCCAGTTCAGAGATGGTTTGTGGCACGAGGGTTTTGTGTCCGGCTGCCAGAGAGGAAATGCCGAGAATGTGCACATCATTCTCCACGGCCTGACGCGCCGCTTCTGCCGGCGTTTGAAACAATGGCCCGATGTCTACATCAAAACCTAAATCAGCAAAGGCGGTGGCAATAACCTTGGCGCCGCGGTCGTGACCATCCTGGCCCAGTTTGGCCACCATGATACGCGGGCGGCGCCCCTCCAGTTCGGCAAATTCGTTGGCGAGTTCGCGGGCGCGCTCGAAATCTTCGTTGTGACTCATATTGGCTGCATAAACGCCTGAAACGGCCTTGGTGGTTGCCACATAACGGCCAAAAGCGCGCTCCATGGCTGCGGATATTTCGCCCAGACTGGCCCGTACCCTGGCAGCGGCAATGGCAGCTTCCAGCAGGTTGCCACCGTTCTGTGTGGCTTGCTCAATGGCTGTCAGAGCAGCCGAAACGGCGGCCTCATCTCGGTTGTTGCGGAGTTCCTGCAACCTGCGGATCTGACTTTCGCGCACGGCGGTATTGTCTACCTCCAGGATCTCAAAGGGCGCCTGATCAGTGGTTTGAAAAATATTTACGCCCACAATTTTCTCCTCACCGGAATCGATGCGGGCTTGTTTCCGGGCAGCGGCTTCTTCAATGCGCAGTTTGGGCAGACCTTCTTCAATGGCTTTGGCCATGCCACCCAGCGCTTCCACTTCCTGAATGAGCGCCCAGGCTTTTTCCACCAGTTCGTCTGTCAATTTTTCCACATGGTAAGAACCTGCCCATGGATCAATGGCGCGGGTAACATCACTCTCTTTTTGGATAAACAACTGTGTATCCCGAGCAATTTTGGCCGAAAAATCCGTGGGCAAAGCAATGGCCTCATCAAAAGAATTGGTGTGCAAACTCTGTGTGCCACCCAATACGGCCGACATCGCTTCGATGCAGGTACGGGCCACATTATTGAAGGGGTCCTGCTCTGTAAGACTCCAGCCGGAAGTTTGGCAGTGGGTACGCAGCATCAGGGATTTGTTGCTTTTGGGCGAAAACTGGTGCACCAGTTTGGCCCAAAGCAGTCGGCCGGCGCGCAGTTTGGCTATTTCCGTAAAATGATTCATCCCGATGCCCCAAAAAAAGGAGAGTCGGGGCGCAAAATCATCAATATGCAACCCGGCCGCTATGCCGGCCCGGATGTATTCCAGGCCGTCGGCCAGAGTATACGCCAGTTCAATTTCTGCCGGCGCTCCCGCCTCGTGCATGTGGTAACCGGAAATGGAAATGGAATTGAATTTGGGCATATTTCCGGCGCAATACGCAAAAATATCGCTGATGATGCGCATGCTGGGCCCCGGCGGATAGATGTAGGTGTTGCGCACCATGAACTCCTTGAGGATGTCGTTCTGGATGGTGCCGGAGAGTTTATCCGGAGAAACGCCCTGTTCTTCTGCGGCTATGATGTAAAAGGCCATGATGGGAATCACGGCGCCGTTCATGGTCATGGAAACCGACATTTCCCCCAGCGGAATCTGGTCGAATAACACTTTCATGTCTTCCACCGAATCAATGGCTACCCCGGCTTTGCCCACATCGCCCACTACGCGGGGGTGATCGGAATCGTAACCGCGGTGCGTGGCCAGATCGAAGGCTACAGACAGGCCCTTTTGACCGGCAGCCAGATTGCGGCGGTAAAAAGCGTTGCTTTCCTCTGCCGTGGAAAACCCGGCGTATTGCCGGATGGTCCAGGGCTGGGTTACGTACATGGTAGAGTAGGGGCCGCCGAGAAAGGGCGGCAGGCCGGCTACGTATCTACGGTTAGCGGTAGACGATGGACGGCTTACGGCAGACGGCCGGAGATCCGGGTTAAAAGGGATGTTGGAAAAATCCGGTGCGGGCATGGCGCTTGGTTTATGGGGCGAAGATCGTGAATTGTACCGTAGAGCGTATTGAAAATTTACACCTGCGCAAATAAAACAGCCTGGCAGTGGGGTGTAGCTAAGCTTGGCATTGCGAGATCTTTTTTAGACCTTTGCGCCCCAAATCATATCAATGGCAAACGCAATTCTCCTCCTCGAAGATGGCACCTACTTTCGCGGCAAAGCCGCTGGCAAAATAGGTACAACCACCGGCGAAATCTGTTTTAACACCGGCATGACCGGTTACCAGGAAATTTTTACCGATCCTTCCTATACAGGCCAGATTTTGGTGGCTACCAATGTGCATATTGGCAATTACGGTATCCACAACGATGAAATTGAGAGCAACGGGATTAAAATTGCCGGTTTTGTATGCCGCAATTTCAATGTGCCGTACAGTCGCCTCAATGCCCATCGTAGCATTCAGGATTATTTTGAACAGGAAAGTCTGGTAGCGATTCAGGATGTGGATACCCGCGCTATTGTGCAGCATATCCGGGAGCGCGGCGCTCAAAACTGCATTATTTCCTCTGAAATTGATGATTTGGACGAGCTAAAGCGTCGTTTGGCGGCAACGCCAAGCATGGAAGGCCTCGAACTTTCCAGTACGGTGAGCACCAAAGAACCTTATTTCATAGGCAATCCGGAAGCTAAATTCCGGGTGGCGGTGATGGACTATGGGGTAAAAAAGAACATCCTGCGCTGCTTTGATCAGCGTGATTGTTATCTTCAAGTATTCCCGGCCAAAACAGATTTTGAGACGGTACAAAACTGGAATCCGAATGGATTTTTCCTTTCCAATGGTCCTGGCGACCCGGCTTCCATGCCCTATGCTGTAGAAACAGCCAAAAAAATGCTGGCCAGCGGCAAACCTATGTTCGGCATTTGTTTGGGGCAACAACTCCTGGCCCTGGCCGCGGGTATTCCTACCTACAAACTGCACCACGGCCACCGCGGTTTGAACCATCCGGTGAAAAATCTGGTTACCGGCCTGAGCGAAATTACCAGTCAAAACCACGGTTTTGGTGTGGTAGAACAGGCCGTGTATGATTCACCCAGCATTGTAGAAGCCACCCACCTCAACCTCAACGACAATACCATTGAAGGCATACGGTTGAAAAACAGCCCTGCCTTCAGCGTGCAATACCACCCGGAAGCAAGCCCCGGCCCACACGATGCACGGTATTTGTTTGATCAGTTTGTTGGGATGTTTTAATGACGGTGGACGGCCTACGGTAGACGGTGGACGGTTGACGGCCTACGGTGGACGGTGGACGGTGCGTGGATAGCTA
>DATGWL010000044.1:0-27339 GCA_035299505.1 Saprospiraceae bacterium
GTCCATCGTCCATCGTCCATCGTCCATCGTCCATCGTCCATCGTCCATCGTCTACCGTCCACCGTCCACCGTCTACCGTCCACCGTCCACCGTCCACCGTCCACCGTGCCTGCTTTACAACGTTATTCCGACCTGATTCGTTCCGAGGCGCATCGCCTGGGATTCGAGTTTGTGGGTTTCGCCAGGGCGGAACGACTGGATGAGCCGGCCAGGCAACTGGAGCAATGGCTTTCGCGCAACGCGCACGGGCGCATGGGCTACATGGCCAATCATTTCGATATGCGGGTAGACCCCACACTGCTGGTGCCCGGGGCTAAGTCGGTGATTTGCCTTACCTACAACTATTTCAATCCGGAAAAGCAGGCAGACCCTGATGCGCCTAAAATTGCCTCTTATGCATACGGGGAGGATTACCATTTTGTGGTGAAAGACAAACTTAAAGCCCTGCTGGCCTTTATACAGGAACAAATTGGTGAAGTGGATGGCCGTTGTTTTGTGGATTCTGCCCCCGTCATGGAGCGTGAATGGGCTCAACGCGCCGGTTTGGGCTGGAATGGCCGGAATACCCTCACTATTAACCCCAAAAGAGGCTCTTTTTTCTTCCTGGCAGAAATAATTTGCGATTTGCCTTTACTGTACGACGATCCGATTCGCGATCACTGCGGCACCTGCCGGCGTTGCATCGAGGCTTGCCCTACTCAGGCCATCAGTCCGGAAGGGTATTTTCTCGACGCATCCAAATGTATATCTTACCTCACCATAGAGTTGCGGGATGAAATTCCGGCAGAGTTCAGAGGGAAAATGGATAACTGGATGTTTGGCTGCGATGTGTGTCAGGATGTTTGTCCGTGGAACCGCTTTTCCCAGCGGCATCAGGAACCCGCCTTTGAGCCGCACCCAGACCTGCTTCAACTCAGTCGCCAGGATTGGCTGGAGCTCACAGAAGAGGTTTTTGGACGTGTTTTTAAAAAATCAGCCGTTAAAAGGGTGAAATACGCCGGGTTGAAACGGAACATCGAGGGGACGATGGACGATGAACGATGAACGATGGACAATGAACGATGTGTTTACGTGGTTATTTATAGCAACGTGGGTTGTCATCCCCCGCAGGGGGACCTACACAAGCCTAGTTTCCCGGCAATCCCTTACCAGAAAAGTGCCGCATAGCCTGGCTTGTGTAGGTCCCGATCTTCGGGGGATGACAACCCACTTTGCTTAAAATACCCACGCAATCTCATCGTTCATCGTTCATCGTCCATCGTTAACACCTCCACCAATTTCCTCGTAGCCTTGGCACGGTGGCTGATTTCTGTTTTTACGTCATCGCCGAGTTGGGCGAAGGTTTTTTCGTAGCCTTCCGGAATGAAGATCGGATCGTAGCCGAAGCCTTCTGTTCCTTGTTTCTGTAGCGAGATACGACCCTTGCAAACGCCTTCCAGCAGGGTTTCTTTATCGCCCTGAATAAGCGCGATCACTGCGCGGAACTGTGCGCTGCGGTCGGTATGACTTTCCAGATTCCGGAGCAGCAGATCCATGTTGTCGTTGGCGTCTCTGGATGGGCCGGCATAACGGGCAGTATGAACGCCCGGCGCGCCGTTCAGGGCAGCAACCTCCAGTCCGGCGTCTTCCGAAAAGCAGTCATAGCCATATTTTTCCTTGACATACCGCGCTTTCAGCAGGGCATTGCCTTCCAGCGTGTTTTCTGTTTCTTCAATATCTTCCAGACAACCAATGTCTTTTAGGGTTTTAATCTGGTAACCCGGACCCAGCACGAGTTCAACCTCATGGGCTTTGTGTGCATTATTAGTAGCAAAAACGAGAACTTGCATAATTGTTATTTACTTTCGCTGCAATCCTACAGCTATTCTATGATATTCAGACTTCTTTTTCTGGTACTTTTTGGGTTCAGGGTATGCAACGCTTTTGCACAAACATATGTTCCCGGCGAGTCGTATTTTGATGCCAACGGATATGTGGAATATCTGGCGGGAAATCTGCCGATCATCATTACGGCTCCGCATGGCGGCTTATTGACCCCGGCGTCTATTCCAGACCGGAATTGTGCGGGCTGTTCGGTGGTAAATGATTTCAATACGCAGGAACTTGCGCGCGCCTTCGCACAGGCCATACACGCGCGCACGGGCTGCTGGCCACATGTGATTTTCAATAAATTGCATCGGAGAAAACTGGACGCCAACCGCGAAATTGTGGAAGCTGCCAATGGTAATCCTGCGGCAGAATCTGCCTGGTACGCCTTCCATGCCTACGTGGAAACGGCCAAAAACCAGTTGCTGCCCCAGTTTGGCAAAGGTCTGTATATTGATCTGCACGGGCATGGACATGCCATTCAGCGCCTGGAACTTGGGTATTTGCTTTCCAAAGCAGAACTGGCCTTGCAGGATGCTTCCCTGAACACTCCCTTTTATGTCAATCAGAGCAGCATCAGGCATTTGGCCGGAAATAATGTGCAGGGCTTGAGTCATGCCGAGCTGCTGCACGGTTCGCAGAGTTTGGGCGAACTATTGGCCCAGCGCGGCTACCCGGCCACTCCCAGCGAGTCGGATCCATTCCCTGATGCGGACGAGGATTATTTTAACGGCGGATACAACACGGCCAGACACAGCTCTTACCAAAACGGCACCTTGGATGGACTGCAAATAGAGTGCAACCGAAACGGAATCCGGGACTCCATGCATAATGTTTTGCGTTTTGCCGATTCTCTTTCGGTGACGGTGATGGATTATCTGGGTCGACATTTTTTTGGCAGTACCGATGCATTTTTATGTGGTATGAGCAGCACCCCTCCTGAGGTATCCCTGCTGGATCGGTTGCTGGTGTTCCCGCAGCCATATTGTTATCAGTTTACGGTAAAAAAATCCCGCCAGGCGCCGCCAGGAAACTGGATGCTGGGCATGTATGATTTTTATGGTAATTTGTTGAGTATGCACGCTTTGGACGATAATACAGAACTGACACTAAACCCTTCGCCGCCGGGGCATGTTTGGCTGGTACTTTGGGTAGATGGAGAAATGAAAGGCATGCGTGCGATTTTTCGCTTTTGCAGATGAAATTGCTGATTATTTTTGCCTTCGTTACAGTCCTGCTCACCACTTCAAACAAGATTGACTATGTTGGAACTTCAACCTGTTGAACGTAGGACCGGCCTAACCCGAGAAACGTTCGCTCAAGAATACCTTGAGCCACTAAAGCCCGTTGTTTTCACCGATTTGATGACCAATTGGCCTGCCAAAAGCAAATGGACCATTGATTACTTCAAAAACCATTACGGCAACCTGATGGTTCCGGTGGTTTCCAACAACTACTCGCGTCCGGGCAGAAGCTACATGATGCCGGATATGCATATTACCTTCCGGGAATACCTGGAAATTATGGAAGCCGGGCCTTCAGATTTGCGCATATTTCTGTGGAATATTTTCCGTAAGGCGCCTGAGCTTAGGGAGGATTTTGCCATGCCGGATATCATGGACGGTTTTGTCAACGAAGTGCCGTTCATGTTTTTTGGTTGCGAAGGCTCGAGGGTGGCCCTGCATTACGATCTGGACTTGAGCCACGTGTTTTTGAACCAAATACACGGTAGAAAGCGGGTCATATTGTTCCCTCCCGAACAGAGTCGCAACCTATACCACCTGCCGTTTACGGTAGCCAGCCATGTCAATGTGTTGAAGCCGGATTTTGACAAGTACCCGGCCCTGCACAATGTCAAGGGGCAGGAAGTGATGCTTATGCCAGGTGAATCCCTGTTCATCCCGCGCGGTTACTGGCACTATATTGAATATACCGATAGCGGCTACTCCATCAGTCTGCGCGCCTTTACCTCCATGTTTAAACGAGTGCAGGGCCTGGCCAGTATCACCACCAATTATGCGGTAGACAAAGTCATGAACAAGTTCATGGGCAAACGCTGGTATAATTTCAAGGTGAAAATGGCGATGAAAAGGGCGGAGTGAATTGCATGATTGACGAGTACATGATTGAGGGGTACATGATTACATGATTGACGAGTACATGATTACATGATTGATGAGGGAGGGCGTTGCTTTTGGGTGTTGGTGATGGTTTGCGCCAGGAGCCCACTCGTCACTCATGTAATCGTCAATCATGTAATCAAGTACTCGTCAACCATGTAATTCCCCTTTCCCTCACTGCCCACCCATCAACTGCTGGTCCATGGCTTCCATCTTAACGCCCATTTGCTGGGCTTTCTGGTAATCTTGCTGGGCGCCTGCAAAGTTGCCTGCCTGTGCCTTGGCGCGGGCGCGTTCCAGGTAGCCAATGCCCAGTTTGGGGTTGATTTGCAGGGCGCGATCCAGTGATTTCACCGACTCCTCGTTGCGTTTCATCACACGCTGAACCATACCACTTTCATACCAGAAATTGGCATTCATGGGGTCGTATTTCAGGTATTCCTGATAGTCGGCCAGGGCTTTTTCGTATTGTCCGGTATTCAAATAGGCAATCGAGCGGTTGGCATAGGCGTTTTTGTTGGCCGGATCCAGTTTGATGGCTTCAGTGATATCGTCAATACTTTTTTGCAACATGCCCAACATGCCATAAGCTGCGCCGCGGTTGCTGTAAGATTCGCTGGTGGCTTTATCTGTCTGGTTGGTTTTAGACAGTGATTCTGTGTAATCTTTAACGGCTTTTTCCAGCAACGACTTTTCCTGCCCTTTGTATTTGCCGGAGGCAGCCATGTCGAAGTAGGTTTTGCCCCGGCTGTTGAGGATTTCCCGGTTGTTGGGTTCCATCTCCACGGCTTTATTGTAGTCTTTCAAGGCGCCTTCAAAATCGCCTTTTACATTGCGCAGAAACTGGCCGCGGTTCCAGTAGGGTAGGGAACTGCGCTCTTTTTTGCCTTCGTCCATGGTCATTACATGGCTCCAAAGGCTGTATCCATCCGCCCAGACACCAATTTGCTTGATGGTCCAGGCGCCATAAATCAAACCCACCAGGCCCAGAATGGTCAGTACCTTGTTGCGCGATGCTTCCTCCTTCGCATACTGATCGGCATAGTAAGCTACAATGGCAAACAAGCCAAAATAGGCTACATAGGTGAAACGATCAGCCAAAAAACCTTGTCCTGCAGCAAAAATCTGCAAGAGGAACATCACATTGAAGAAGAAGAATGCCACCCCGAATACCCAGGTGCGGTAGCCTTTTCTCCAGGCCCAGATGAAGGCCGCCACTGCTGCAAAAAACACAGCCGGCGCAGCATAAACCGTCCAGGGCAGGTTTTTGGGATAGGCGTACAGCGGCGACATAGGCCAGGGCAATACAGCCTTATAAATATAGGTGCAGAAGGAATAAGCGCCTATGCACAAACGGTCAAGGAAGTTGAAATTGGTGATGGAATCGTCGGTAGAGCCCTGTACCCGCAGGGTGTGTACGTTGATCAAACCAAAAACCAGGGAAAGCAGCCAGAACGGCGCTTTTTCCAGGATCAACTTAAAGTTCAGCGGCCGGCGGAACCAAAAATCAAGCGCCAGCATGGAAAGCGGCAGGGTAACGGCCTGTACTTTGGAGAAACAGGAGAGCAGCGCCAGTACCAGCATGATGGCGTAGGTTCCCATGCGGTTTTCCTGTTTTTCGCCCTGTTTCAACCATTTTATGTAATAAACAAGGGCCGCAAAAAAGAATACGGCAAACAAAACGTCTTTGCGCTCTGTAGCCCAGGCCACAGATTCCACCCGCATGGGGTGAATGCCAAACAGCAAGCCTCCCGCAAAAACACCCCAGCGCCCAATGCCCATGCCCCATAGGAGTTTCATCACAAAAAACACCGTGAGCAGGTGTAAAAGAAGGTTGGTGGTGTGGATCAGGGTGGGATTCCATTCTCCGCCGCTTATGGCTTTTTCAATGGCGAAAGTGAAGATAGGCAGCGGGTTGTAGTTACCAATCACATTACCTTTTTCCAGATCGAAAATATTGGCAATGGTGGTGCCCCAAGGCTGGCCCTTGCCCACTCCTTCCAGGTTTTCGTTTTCGTAAATATTCTTGGGGTCATCCCAGTTTACAAAGCCGTTGCGCAGACTCGGCAAATAGCAGGCGGCGGTTATAGCCAGCACAATCATGCCCAGCATAAACCAGTTGGACTGGTCGGAAGCGGCGGATGATTTGGTAGTGCCGGTAGACGTGGGCTTCTTGGTAGTAGCTGCGGGAGCGGGCTTTTTCGCCATTTTGCTGGATTGTTTCGTTTGTGATGACAATGCTTTTGGGAAACAACGCGCAAAAGTAGCAAATCAATTGCTAATCGTGCCCAGTGTAAGCACCGCTTCTGCAAGGCCGCGTTCGGTAGGTTCGGCGGCAATGGCAGTTTCGGAAATGCCCATTTGCTGTAGCATCCGGTCGGTGGTGCCACCAATGGCTGCCACACGCTGACCGGGCAGCAGGGCGTGGCGTTTGAAATAAGATTCGGCATTCAGCGGACTGGTAAATGCCAGCACATCTTCGGTGCGGGGCATGGGATCGTTCAGCGGCTGATTGTCGTAAATTTCAAAATGGACACAAGAAAAATCGGATTGCAGGAGGTTCATCACACTTTGTCGGGAGCGTCTGGCCGCCGGAAATACCACTGTCCCAATGCTGCGTTGAAGCTTGGCGCAATGTCTGCGGAATAATTGTGCAGAACCTTTGGGTTCGCCGGTGCCGGTGAAATCCAGTTTTCCGGTAAAACTTTGCAGTACCCTGCCGGTGGATGGGCCCAGCGCAGCCCATTGCACATCTGGCAGTGTAAGTTTTTGATTGTCAATGTTTTGAAAGAAAAATCGCACGGCATTCTGACTGGAAAAAAACAGCCACTCCGCTTCCGGGATTTGTTCAAAAGGTATTGGCGACAATACCACAAAGGATTGTCCGAAAACTTTCCAGCCATGCGCCCGCAACACACTGCGAAACTCAGAATCCGGCAATAATGCCCTGGAGATAAAAGCAGTCATGGGGCGAAGATAAAAAGTTTAGGAGTTGCAATTCCTCTGGGCAGCACTGCTAAGTTCAACTATGAATGGTACCCCAACCATGGTTGAAGCCGCAAATCAGCGATCGGAAAGCATAAATCCCAATCGGAAGTCGCTACTTTTGCCCAAGTTTTCAAGCCCCCTCAAAAAATTGACTCCAATGACTCCAATGACCCCAAATGACTCCAAATGACCCCAAATGACCTAAAATGACCTAAAATGTCGAAGAAAAAAACACCGCCACAGTCGCCAAAGCAACCTCAAAGGCCGGAAAAGCCGGAAGAATCATCTGTAGCTGAATCCACTCCCGTTTCCGGAGGCTTTCAGTTTGAACCAGCCTGGCTCTGGGCGGTGGTGCTGACGGTGGTTACCGTGATGGCGTATTACCTATCGTTGGATAATGGTTTTATGGTGTTCGACGATGATAAGGCCATTCGGTACAACAACCTGATCAAGAATCCCACTTTCCGGGGACTTTTCATGGCCAACAACCTGGGTATGTACGCGCCGATTACCTGGTGCGGGTATGCGCTGGTGTACGCGCTGGCGGGAGAGAGCGCATCGGCATTTCACACATTTAGTCTGTTGCTGCATATTGGCTGTGTGTTGAGTGTATTTACCCTGATGCGCATGTTGCAATCCAGGGCTGAAGTGGCCTTTTTTACCGCTCTGTTGTTTGCCCTGCACCCCATGCAGGTGGAAGCAACCAGCTGGATAGCCGGACAGAGCGCCCTGACCTTTTCCCTGTTTTACCTCCTGAGCCTGATGGCTTATGTACAATGGCAAAATAGCCAGCGCGCCTTGTTCTTCGGGTTGTCTATAGTGGCCTTTCTGTTGTCGGTATTGTCCAAATCTGCGGCGGTGACCTTGCCGGTGCTGCTTTTGGCGCTGGATTGGTATAAAAACGGAACCGTAACCCTCAAAAATGTATTGGCCAAGGCGCCTTATTTTGTGGTGAGTCTGATTTTCGGTTTGTACACCTTCTCTACCCGCGAGGCGGAAGGGCACGATCTGGTGGTGTCGTCCAGCGCTTACAACCTGTTTGATCGTTTTCTGATGGTTTGCCATTCCCTGTTGTTTTATCCGGTGAAATTGCTGCTGCCCTTCAAGCTCAGTATTTTTTACCCGATGCAAAAAACAGACGGTGTTTGGTCTATAGATTACTACCTGGCGCCGCTGGCCCTGGCTGCGATAGGCTGGGCTGCCTGGAAATACGGTCGTCGCGACCGGGTGATAGGACTGGCGGCACTATGGTACCTGATTCCGTTGGCGGTTATGCTGCCTTATGTATCGGTGGGTACTTTTGAAATGCGTTCAGACCGTTATGTGTATATTTCTTCGGTGGGCTTTTTCCTGCTGCTGGTGTATCTGGCACAGCGTATTCCGGCCGAAATACGACGCGGCGCGCTGATTGGGATGGCACTCCTGTTTGGATTTTTAACCCTGGAACGCAGTCAGGTGTGGAACAACGAGGTATCGGTTTTCCGGGATTGTGTGGATAAATACCCGGATGCGCCGTTGTGCAACTGCAACCTGGCCTATGGTGAGCTGCTCAACCTGGAGTTTGAACCTTCCGTGCAGCATTACACCAAAGCGCTGGCCCTGGATCCAAGTTATGTGGAAGCGTATAATGGCCGGGGACAGGCGTATTTTCAATTGAAAAAATTCCCCGAGGCTTTTTCCGATTTTGATAATGCCATCAAGGCGGGTATCGTTACCCCCAAATTGTTCCTAAACCGGGGGAAATGCCACGTTATTTTAAGCAGGCCGGCAGAGGCTATTCCGGATTTGGCGAAAAGTTTGGAATTGGAACCGCGCAACCCGGAAACCTGGTATTTCAAAGCGGTGGCAGAGGGCAAAACCGGCGATCTGGCCGGGGCGTTAAAGGATTACAGCAAAGCCATTGAATTGAACCCGCAATACGTGGAAGCATTGGTAAACCGCGGTTTGATGTATTTCAACGAACAAAAATTTGATGAAGCTATAGCAGACTACACAGCTGCACTGGCGGTTCGCCCCGATATCATCATTGCCCGCAACAACCGCGCCATGGCCTACCTCAGCAAAGGCATGCTCAACGAAGCGCTGGCTGATGTAAACAAATCCATTGAGGCGCAGAGCAACTACCCAAAATCCTACGAAACCCGCGCCAAAGTGTATACACTTATGGGCAAAACAGCCGAGGCTGCCAAAGACCTGGAAAAGGTAAAGACCTTGACCAGTGGCGGATAAATGCTCAAGACAGATATGCTAAACAAAAACATTGTTCTCATCGGGTTTATCCTTTCGGTGGGATTTCTGCTGGTGGCAGGTCTGAATTACCCTGGCGGTAGCCCCCACGACCCTCAATCCACAGGCTTTAGCTGGACCGAAAACTACCTCAGCGATATGCTGGAGTATAAGGCGGTGAACGGCGCCGATAACCCGGCCAGGCCCTTTGCTGTAATAGGCGCAGTACTGATGGGTATAAGTTCAGGTCTTGGTTTTCTACGTTTTTCCAGAAAATTGGCCTCAAAACAATTATCGGTGGTGATCAAATATGGCGGTTTGCTGCTAACCATATCCTCTGTATTGGTTACCATCCCTGTCTTGCACAATCCCTTGGTTACTATCGGAATCGTGTTGAACCTGCTTGTGTCTTTCTACATCACAGTTACCTTGCTGAAATCCCGTCTCAGGGTTCTGAGCATATTTACGGTATTGGTTTTATTGAGTTTATATGGTGCAGCCTTTATGTTCACCACCCGAAGCAGCCATGATTACATGCCATTGGTGCAAAAAATAACTCATGTATTACAGATTGTCTGGATTTTATGCCTGGAGTATTTCACGCGCAAAGAAGATTTTGATCATATCCGGTGATTTGCTGTTATGGTTCCATAACTAGCGCGTTTTATGGATAACCTGCTTCCTTTTGACGGTACAGCCTGGTATGCCGGCATGGTGTTTAGCGACGCAGAATCTCAGTACTATCTGCAGGTTTTGCTGGAAACCATTGATTGGAAACACGATGAGGTCATCATGTTTGGCAAAAAGATCGTGACCAGCCGAAAGGTTGCCTGGTATGGCGATCAGTCTTTTGCCTATACCTATGCCAGGATTAGCCGGCAGGCCCTTCCCTGGAGTCCTGAACTATTAAGGCTGAAAGCTGTTGCTGAGGCGGTAAGCGGCGATACCTACAACTCCTGTCTGCTCAACCTTTACCACGATGGAAAGGAAGGGATGGGCTGGCACAGAGACAATGAGCCCGAACTCAAAAAAGACGGGGCCATTTGCTCCTTGTCGTTCGGTGCAGCCCGAAAATTCTCATTCAAACACAGAGTTTCGGGGGAAAGAGTAGATGTTATGCTGGAAAATGGCAGCCTGCTGTTGATGAAAGGAGCTACCCAAACTCATTGGCTGCACCAATTACCGCCCGCCCGGGCCATTAAAACGCCCAGGATCAACCTCACTTTCAGGACTATAGTGCGCTAACTCCATTCATGAGCAAAACCGTATTTGTTGTTTTTCCGCATCAGTTGTTCAAGGACATTAAACCATTGGAACAGGCTGATGAAGTACATCTCGTGGAGGAATACCTGTTTTTCAACCAATATTCCTTTCACAAGCAAAAACTGGCGCTTCACCGGGCCAGTATGCAGTACTACCGGCACTACCTGGAGCACTGCGGGTTGTCGGTCAGGTACACAGAGGCCATACAGCCGGCCTGCGATGTACGAACGCTCATAGCGCAGTTAGCGGAGGAAGGTGCTACCCGTTTGTGTTTTTATGATGTTTGCGACAACTGGCTGGAAAAGCGCATCCTGCAATCCTGCCAAAGCTTGGATATCGCGTGTCAGGAATTCCCAACGCCACTGTTTCTCAATACAAAAGACGATCTCAAGGCTTATTTTGGTTCCCGAAAAAAGTATTTTCAAACCGACTTCTACATTCAGCAACGCAAAAAACGGAACATCCTGCTCGATGATCAGGGCAAACCTGCGGGAGAAAAATGGAGTCACGATACAGAGAACCGGGAGAAGTATCCCAAAGATAAACAACCACCCTGGGTTTATTTTCCGGCGCTTAATTCCTTCATGACCGAGGCCATTGCTTATGTAGAACAGCATTATGGCCAAAACCACGGGCAGATTTCCACAACGTTCGTTTATCCTTCAACTCATGCAGAAAGCGAGGTTTGGCTGCAGCAATTCCTCGAAACCCGCTTCCAGGAATTTGGTGTGTACGAAGATGCGATGGTAGACGGGTCTGCGGTACTCCACCACAGCGTATTGTCGCCGCTCCTGAATATCGGGCTATTGCTACCGGAGCAGGTGGTGAATGCAGCCCTTGCCTACGCTAAGGTGAACCAGGTTCCGTTGAACTCCCAGGAGGGCTTTATCCGGCAGATTATTGGTTGGCGGGAGTTTATACGTGGGGTGTATGTGTACTCAGGCGTGCGCGAGCGAACGACCAATTTCTGGACATTCAGTTGTGGGCTGCCTGATACCTTTTATACAGCTAAAACCGGAATTCCACCGCTGGATAGCGTCATCAGGCAGGTATTAAAAACGGCGTATTGTCACCATATTGAACGGTTGATGATTTTGGGAAATTACATGTTGCTCACGGAAACAGACCCGGATGCGGTGTATCAGTGGTTTATGGAGATGTTTATAGATGCCTATGACTGGGTGATGGTGCCCAATGTTTACGGCATGAGTCAGTTTGCCGATGGCGGACTGATGGCCACCAAGCCTTACATCAGCGGGAGCAGTTATATCCTCAAAATGAGCAACTACAGGAAGGGAGATTGGACGGCCGTTTGGGATGCGCTTTTTTGGCGTTTCATGAACCGGCATCGGACCTTCTTTTTGTCGAATCCCCGTTTGGGTATGCTGATTAAAACGTATGATAAAATGACTGAGGCGCGCAAACTGGAAATAGAAAGCATAGCGGGCAAGGCGATGCAAATGGCTGATGGCCAATAGCATGCCCTGAAAACCAGGGTGAAATCTTTTTAATCAGGAAGGTTGTTTTTGGGGGATTTGGGCATAAGGATAAATTTTTGCTTCAATTATTTGTTTGGTTAGTAAATAATGAAACTATATTTGGCCTTCTTCAAAATTTTAATAACCATCATTCATTCACGTTTTAAACAAATCAAGTTATGTTTAAACCTTTTATGTCCATTGCGTTGCTGTTCTTGTCAACAGTCATTTTTGGTCAATCCCTCAAACCGATTCCCCAAATGGTTTTGCAAGCAAAAGCCAAACAAGAATTCCTGAGTTTGCCGCTTTTGAAACAGCAGGTGGATCAATCTGCAGAACGTGGTATTGCCCAGGAAGCACTAAAGCACTCAACCCTGCTGGCCTGGGATGCTGCTAAAACCAAAGAACTGCTGGCACATCCGGGCGATGCGGTTTCCCTTACCCTTCCATGGGAAAATGGCAGCAGTATTACGCTGGATCTGGTTCCTGCGAAGAATCTTTCCGGGGAGTTCCAGGTGCGGAATGCCTCCAGCGGCGGACTCGTTTTTAGCGCCGATAAGGGGCAGCACTATTGGGGCATTGTACAAAACAATCCGGCCTCTCTGGTAACCATCAGCGTATTTGATGGAGAGGTGATTGGGCAGGTGGAATACAATCAGGAGCTGTACACCATTGGGTTGTTATCTGGAAGTCGGGATAAAACCCATATCCTGTACAAAAATTCAGATTTGATTGAATCCCGCGGGTATGCATGTGAAACGGATGATGTGCTGCACAAAATTGGCGATAATCCAACGTCGTCCGATCGTTCTGCCGGCCCGGATAATTGTGTGCGCATGTATGTGGAAACGGATTATACCCTGTTTCAAAACAAAGGAAGTGTAGCCAATGTAACATCCTACATGACCGGTGTGTTTAATCAGGTTACCGCGTTGTATGCCAATGAATCTGTGAACGTAGTGTTGCATGAGCTGTTTGTATGGGATGTAGTGGATCCATACACCGGACCTTCTGCCGGCAATTACCTTACGCAGTTCAGAGATGAGTTAAATGGTGTGTACAACGGAGATCTTGCACACCTGGTTGGAATAAACAATCTCGGTGGTGTTGCCTATCTTGATGTGCTTTGTAATTCATATTGGGGGGTGGGATACAGCAGTATCTACTCCACCTACAGTGATGTGCCAACGTATTCCTGGACAATTGAAGTAATTACCCACGAAATTGGCCACAATCTGGGCTCCCCTCATACACATGCCTGTGCATGGAATGGGAATAATACAGCCATTGACGGTTGTGGTCCAACAGCAGGATACAGTGAAGGCTGTAATGGTCCCCTGCCTACCAACGGCGGAACCATCATGAGCTATTGTCACTTGCTGGGCAATATTGGTATTAATTTCAATAATGGATTCGGCCCTCAGCCAGGCGATTTGATTAGAGACAAGGTGTACAACGCTGCCTGTCTGAGTGCCTGCGGAGGTGGAGGCTGCAATTACGTGAACATCAACTCCAACAATTTCGAAGGCGGTTTCGGCATTTGGACCGACGGTGGAACCGACTGTGTTCGTACCAATAATGCCAATTTCGCTAATTCTCCAACCTACAGCATTCTTCTGCGGGATAATACCAATACCTCGTTGATGACTACAAACAACCAGAATTGGGTATCCTACGATGAGCTGACCATAGATTTCTCCTATTACACAGTCAGCTTTGAAAATGGAGAAGATTTCTGGGTGCAGATTTCAACAAATGGAGGCGCCAGCTATACTACTGTTGGCGATTTTAATGCCGGCACAGAGTTTTCCAATGGCGTACGCGCTTCCGGTCAGGTGGTTATTGCCGGTCCGTTTACCGCCAACACCCGTTTGCGCTTCCGTGCCGATGCTTCTGCCGACGATGATCGGGTATACATTGACGATGTTGTGATTTCAGGTTGCCAGCAGCCAGGATTTAATGGTTCAGGCGGCGACGACAGGAACGATATGACGGTGGAGAGTCTGGAGCAGGCTGGTGTGTTCAACTTCCTGGCTGGTCCAAACCCGGTAACAGATCAGTTGAATATCCAGTTTGAAGCAAGCGGCAATGTAGAAACCACGCTTCAATTGATGGATCTGGCTGGCAGAACAGTGGCACAGGAAACCGTAAATGCCACCGAAGGCCCTAACGGGCTTTCCATGCCAATGAATCACCTCACCAATGGTTTGTACCTCTTGCAGGTAAGAGCCGGAGAGGAGTCGTTTACCATCAAGGTAGTAGTGGCTAAGTAAGAGCCAGTATTCTTTCACATACAGCAACATGAGTCATTCCGGTGTCGGGGTGGCTCATGTTGTGTTTAGAGGATTTTGAATGAAAGTACTTTTTTACATAACTTTCGCTCATGAAACACAAAATACTACTACCGATCCTTCTCTTACTATCCTTCCGTGCCCATGCCCAGGATAAAGTCCTTGATGCCAGAGTCTGGCTCGACGGGCGCAGCATGCAAGATCTTGTTGCTGCTGGTATGGAGGCTGATCATGGCTTTTATGAGCCAAATCTGTATTTCCGCTCCGAATTTCTTGCCTCAGATTTGCTGCGGGTAAAAAAAGCCGGATTCCGCATCGATACCTTTGAAGCGGATGTGCAGGCGCGCTACCTGCGCGAGAATGCACACAGGCAGCCTGTGCGGACTATGGCGGCTACAGACCGAAACCAAGGCCCCTGCGACGATTTTGGCACAGCATCTACGGCTACCCCGGTGAATTATACCTTCGGCAGTATGGGAGGTTACTATACTTATGAGGAGTATTTGGCCATTTTGGATGATATGCATGCCAAGTTTCCGCATCTGATTTCCGAGCGAAAACCTGTGGATAATAACCTTCTGACTCATGAAGGCCGGCCTTTGTGGTTTGTCAGGATTTCAGATCATCCTGATTCTGATGAGCCAGACGAAGCGGAAGCTTTGTACACCGCCTTGCATCATGCGCGTGAACCTAATAGTCTGACCCACCTGATTTATTTCATGTGGCATCTGCTGGAAAACTACGATCGCGATGCTGATTTACGGTATCTGCTCAACCACACTGAGTTATATTTTATTCCATGTCTGAATCCTGACGGATATATCTATAACCAAACCACGGATCCGAATGGTGGTGGGTTTTGGCGCAAAAACCGCAGGGATAATGGTGATGGCACCTTTGGTGTAGACTTAAACCGCAATTATGGGTATAATTGGGGGGTAGGTAATGGCTCTTCTCCTTTCACAGATTCAGAAGTTTACCGTGGCCCTTCCGCCTTTTCAGAGCCGGAAACCCAGATGGCAAAGGCATTTATTGAAGCTCATAATTTTGAAGTTGTATTGAATTGCCATACTTCTGGTAATAAAATGGTGCATCCGTGGGGGTATGAAAACGCTGTACCTACACCTGATTTCACCACTCTGGCGGAGTGGCTTACCCGGGAAAGTGGATATCTGCACGGTTCCTGTTGGCAAACCCTTGGGTATCTGGCTTGTGGGACTTCTGACGACTGGATGTATGGTGAACGGGATAAACTGGCTTATACACCCGAGACTGGCACCAGTTTCTGGCCGTTTATTGACCAGATTGACGGGAACAATAAAAGTATGTTCCAAACCAATCTTTCAGCTGCCTGGTATGCGCTTGGCGGTGCTGTGATCAGACAGCTTCCAGGAGCAACCTTGAACGGCAATGCCCTTCAGGTGCCCTTTAAAATACGACAATATGAAATCGGAACAGCCCCTGTTCAAATTAGTTTTGAGGCTTTGAGTAATAACATCAGCTCTTTTGCTCCTGTTGCAGACCTGGCAATTCAGGATTTTGGATCCTCCTCCTTTGCAGCCGTGATAAACCTTTCCGGTGCTCTTCAGCCTGGTGAAGAAGTCCGATTTGTAACTCGGGCTGAACGACAGGGACAAATCCATGCCGATACTGTTGTTTGGGAGTTTCAACCCAGTTTGTATGCAGTAGCAATAGAAGATGATCTGGAGTCAGGCAATAGTATTTGGAGCCCAAATGCTTTCTGGGGTACAACTACAGAATACGCTTTTTCACCAGGTAATAGCATGACGGATTCTCCGGATGATGTGTACACAGAAATGGAGAACTTTCTGATAACCAAGGATAAGGTGGCCATTCCCCCTGATGCCATAGAAGCTCGTCTGCGATTTTATGCACTTTGGGATATTGATCCAGGACTGGATTGGGCCCAGGTGTTGGTGAAAACAGATATAAATGCCATTGAGGAACCCCTTCAGGGTACACTTACTACCTATAACAGTAGTCTATCCCAGCACGTATATGAGGGCGCCCATTTGTACTGGGAGGAGGAATGTATGGACCTGGGCGCTTATCTTGGGCAGAAGTTCTTTTTGATCTTTTCCATGATTTCGTTTTCCGGAAATCCCGATGGCCGCGACGGATTTTACTTTGACGATCTGGTGCTGGAATACCGTACAGCATCCGGGGTTCATACCATAGATTTGAATCCGGAATGGCAGGTAAGCGCCCAGCCAAACCCGACCTCCGGGCAAACCCGCCTGCGTTGGTCGGGAGAAGAGGGTTTGGTACAGCAATTGGATGTGTTGGACGCTTCCGGCAAAATCATGGAGCAAATTGCCCTGCCAGAAGGTTCAGGTGAATACACGCTTCAAACAGCCGGCTGGCCTGCCGGGATATATTGGTATCGGTTGTGTAGCGATCAGGGAGTCTCTTCCTGGAAGAAGTTGGTGGTATATTAGTGTTTGAGTGTTTGAGTGTTTGAGTGTTTTAGTTTTTGAGTGTTTTAGTTGGCGTTCGGCTTTTGTATGCCGGAATGCTATTCCGACAAGTCGGTTGAACACTGTAGACAACACAAAATATCATTCCGGCATACGAGGATAACGTATGTCAAAGGGCCGCAGCCAAACGCCTTTGCGTCTTTGTGCCTTTGTGTTACCCAAACTTTGCGCCTTTTCCATAATTTTGCAGCCCTATGTCCACACCAATCCACCACTATGTCCTCGGCCAATGGACGCCCGGTTTGGGCGAGGCCATGCCACAATTTAACGCCCTGACCGGCGAGGTTATTCACACCGTACAAAGCGAAGGCCTGGATTATGCCGCGATCCTGGATTATGGCCGAAAAGTGGGAAACCCAGCCCTGCGAAAGCTGACTTTTCAGGAACGGGGGCGTATGCTGAAAGCCCTGGCATTGTATTTAATGGACCGTAAAGACCATTATTATAAAGTGTCGCACCTCACTGGTGCTACCCGTGCTGATTCCTGGGTGGATATTGAAGGCGGTATTGGCAATCTTTTTGCCAACGCCAGTTTGCGGCGGCGCTTTCCCAACGAGGTATACCACGTGGAAGGAGAAACCATTCGGTTGTCTAAAGAAAACACTTTCATCGGGCACCATATACTCACCCCAAAACGCGGTGTGGCTGTGCATATCAATGCCTTCAATTTTCCCATTTGGGGCATGTTGGAGAAAATAGCCTGCAACCTGATGGCCGGCGTACCAGCGGTTGTCAAGCCTTCCGAACAAACTTCTTTCCTGACTGAGGCTATGGTACGGGATATCATTGCCTCCGGAATATTGCCTGAGGGAGCCCTGCAACTGGTTTGTGGCACGGGCAGGGGTATTCTGGATTATGTAGACAGTCAGGATGTGGCCACTTTCACCGGTTCTGCGGCTACTGGCCGGAAATTACGCACCCTGCCATCCATTGTGGAAAATTCGGTGCCGTTTACCGTGGAAGCTGATTCTTTGAATGCAGCCATTCTTGGCCACGATGCGGCGCCTGGCACACCGGAATTCGATTTGTTTATCAAAGAATGTCGCCGGGAAATGGTTACGAAAGCTGGTCAGAAATGTACCGCAATCCGACGCATTATTGTGCCGGCGCATTTGCTGGATGAGGTGCAAAACGCCCTGGCCAAGGCGCTGGCCCAAACTACTGTGGGCGATCCTTCGGTGGAAGGCGTGCGTATGGGCGCTTTAATCAACCGTTTGCAGCTGGGTCGCGTGCGGGAACACCTTGATTTACTGCTTAAGGAGTCCACTATTGCTTATGGTAACCTGGAAACCTTTGAGGTGGTGGGCGCCAAACGCGAAACAGGCGCCTTTCTGCCGCCTGTTTTGTTGCGCAATGAAAATCCTTTCGCGCGCACACTCACGCACGAAACAGAGTGTTTTGGACCGATTTCCACCATTATGCCTTATGAAACCATAGATCAGGCCATTGAACTGGCCAATATGGGCAAAGGTTCACTGGTGTCTACCATTTGCAGCTTCGATCCGGCAGTTATGCGTGAATATGTGCTGGAGGCGGGCGCATTCCATGGTCGTATCCATATCCTGAACAGAACCTCGGCCAAAGAGAGTACCGGACACGGATCGCCGCTGGCAACCCTTGTGCACGGCGGACCAGGCCGGGCAGGAGGTGGCGAGGAAATGGGTGGAATGCGGGGTGTGTTGCACTACATGCAGCGCACGGCCATTCAGGGCCACCCAACGGACATTACTGCGGTAACACGACAGTACCAGCCGGGCGGGCATCAGACCGAAACGCCTGTGCATCCGTTCAAAAAGTACTTCGAGGATCTGTTTGTTGGAGAAACACTCGTGACGGCGAAGCACACCGTTTCGGAAGCGGATATCCACAATTTTGCCAATGTGAGCGGAGATAACTTTTATGCCCACATGGATGCCACTGCACTAGAGGGAACACCTTTCACCGGGCGGGTAGCGCACGGTTACTTTGTTTTGTCAAAAGCTGCCGGCCTTTTTGTGGATGCCAAAAAGGGACCTGTTTTGCTCAATTACGGGTTGGATGAGTGCAGGTTTACCAAACCCGTTTATCCGGGCATGACCATTGGTGTTAAACTGACGGTCAAGGAAAAAATTGAACAGGAAACCGATCCAGCCAAGGAAGGTGTAGCAGCCATTCCGCGTGGTATTGTCAAATGGTTGGTGGATGTTTACGATGAAACGGGAGAAACCGTAGCGATTGCCACCATTCTAACCATGGTGGCAAAAAGGGAAGGGTAGGGGCTTGTTTTTCTCTTTTTTATCCTGTACCTTTATATAAAGTTCAAAAAACCACTCGAAACATGCCTTCCTTTAACCACTCGCCACCGGGCGTGCGATGCCGCATGGCCCGGCTTTCAAAACTTTTTTTGAAAATTTTACCGCAAAATGTTTTGAAGAAAAACATTTTGTTTATTTTTGTGTCTCGATTTGAGACAACAACCAAGGTAAATCTCTAATAAAGCTTTGAAAACCAAGAACAACGCTGCGGCTAACAAATCTTCCAAACAACAAAATCCCTCTTCTCCAAATCCAACCAACCATATCTTAAACAACATGGCAGACGATAGAGAACAACGACTTAAGACCCTTCAAAGTACCATTGACCGACTGGATAAAACGTACGGACGTGGTACCATCATGCGCCTTGGCGACAAGCAGGCGGTAGAGGTGGAAGCTATTTCCACCGGATCACTGGGTCTGGATATAGCCCTGGGTTGCAATGGTCTTCCCAAAGGACGTATCATTGAAATTTACGGTCCCGAGTCTTCGGGTAAAACAACGCTGGCCATTCATGCTATTGCGGAATGCCAGAAAAAAGGCGGTATTGCAGCCATTATTGACGCTGAACACGCATTCGACCGTTTTTATGCGGAATCTCTGGGCGTTGATGTCAACAACCTCCTCTTCTCTCAACCAGATAATGGTGAGCAGGCGCTGGAAATTGCTGAAAACCTGATTCGCTCCGGCGCGGTGGATATACTGGTAGTCGACTCTGTTGCGGCGCTGGTTCCACGTTCCGAGATTGAAGGTGAAATGGGCGATTCTAAAATGGGTTTGCAGGCGCGACTCATGAGCCAGGCTATGCGTAAGCTGACTGCCAATATTGGTCGTACAGGCTGCTGTTGCATATTTATTAACCAGTTGCGCGAAAAAATCGGCGTAATGTTCGGTAACCCGGAAACTACTACCGGTGGTAATGCCTTGAAATTCTATGCTTCCGTCCGTATGGATATCCGTAAAAGCGGAGCTGCCATGAAAGACAAAGACGGCAACGTAGTGGGCAACCAGGTAAAGGTAAAAGTGGTGAAAAACAAACTTGCGCCACCATTCCGCGTAGCCACCTTTGATATTGTATTCGGAGAAGGCATTTCAAAAGCCGGTGAAATCATTGACCTCGGCACAGAGTACGATATTATCCAAAAAAGCGGCGCCTGGTATGCTTACAACGGCGCAAAAATTGCACAGGGCCGTGATGCTGCCAAACAATTCCTGCACGACAATCCGGAAGTGGCAGTTGAACTGGAAAACAAAATCAAGGAAAAACTGGCCGCAGGGGTGTCTAACAAACCAGCTGCTTCTGCACGTTTTGCCGACGATGACGATGACTCTGAAGATTGATTAAGTTCTCAGATGGATCATCCATCCTTTATATCTTTCAGGAGCCGACCCGTGTATTCGGGTTGGCTCTTGTAATCTGATTTTGTCTGCAAACATTCCTTTCTCAATAGGGGATATTTTCGGAATTTCGCGCCCTTATTTCAAACTACCATGGCGGTTAAAAAACAGCAACAAGTGATAGCGGAGACAGATTTGGTGGATCCAAAGCACATTGTAATCAAAGGAGCCCGTACCAACAACCTGCGGAATGTGGATTTGCGCATTCCAAAGAACCAGTTGGTGGTGGTTACGGGTGTGTCTGGCTCAGGCAAATCCAGTATCACTATGGATACCCTTTATGCGGAAGGCCAGCGCAGATATGTGGAAAGCTTGTCGAGCTATGCCCGCCAGTTTTTGGGCAGGATGAAAAAACCAGATGTGGATTACATTAGAGGTATTTGTCCGGCTATCGCCATCGAACAACGGGTTACTACCGGCAATGCCCGGAGTACGGTAGGGAGTATGACCGAAGTTTACGAGTTCCTGCGCCTGCTGTTTGCACGTATCGGTAAGTTTTACTCACCTGTTTCCGGCCAGATAGTGCAAAAACATGAGGTTTCGGATGTTATTGATTTCCTGAAAAAACTCCCGCAAGGCAGTCGGGCACTTATTCTGATGCCATTTCCCAAGAAATATCAGGAAAGAAGCTTGGAGCAAGAGCTAAACCTGCTTTTGCAAAAAGGTTATACCAGGGTGCAATCTGGAGATGAAACTTTGAATATTCAGGATGTCCTGGAAGGTGTGGACACCAGATTCGATTTGAAGCGGGCTGCTTATTTATTCAATGAAGATCCGCTGCATATCCTGATTGATCGCCTGGTGTTGTCTGCCGACCTGGAAGAATCAGACTGGATGCGTCTGGCTGATTCAATCAATACCTCCTTTTATGAAAGTGAAGGGGAGTGCCACGTGGCCGTTAGACAGGAAAATGGGAGTTATGCCCTTCAAACTTTCAATAACCGGTTTGAACTGGATGGCATGAGTTTCCCGGAACCCACGCCACAACTGTTTAATTACAACAACCCCTACGGCGCTTGTCCTACCTGCGAAGGTTATGGCAGGGTACTCGGGATTGACAGAGACAAGGTGGTGCCGGATAAAACTAAATCGGTGTATGATGGCGCCATAGCCGTCTGGAAAGGGGAGAAATACGGTGAATACCTGAACCAGCTGGTATTGCACGCACATTACTTCGATTTTCCGGTGCATACGCCATACGAGTCGCTTACCAAAGCCGAACAGAAGTTGCTCTGGACCGGAAACCAGTATTTCGAAGGCATTGATGTGTTTTTTAAACAACTGGAAAGCCAGACCTATAAAATTCAAAACCGGGTGACTCTGGCCAGGTATCGGGGTAAAACTACCTGTAACACCTGCGACGGTGGCCGCTTGCGCCAGGAGGCCCTGTGCGTAAAACTGGGCGGCAAAAACATCTCCGATCTGACCAGCATTCCGTTAGACGAGGTGCTGGCATTTTTTGTGGAATTGGATGCCTCCTTGTCGGCTCACGATAAGCAGGTGGCCAAAAGGCTGTTGCTGGAAATCAACAATCGCCTGAAATTTATGGTAGATCTGGGGCTTGGCTACCTGACTCTTGATCGGATTTCCAGCACACTTTCAGGAGGAGAAACCCAACGCATTCATTTGACGCGGACTCTGGGCTCCAACCTTACCGCATCCATGTACCTGCTGGATGAGCCTTCTGTGGGGCTTCACCCCAGAGATACCGGCCGATTGGTGAAAGTCTTGAAGGAACTGCGCGATCTGGGGAATACCGTGGTGGTGGTAGAACATGAGGAGGCCGTAATTGAAAACGCAGATTATCTGGTGGATATGGGCCCAGAAGCCGGAGTGCATGGCGGCCACGTAGTGTTCTCAGGGCCATATGCTGATATTGCCAAAGCTGCACCAGAAAGCCTGACCACCAAGTATATGACTGGCGAAATGGGCATTGAAACGCCCAAATCGAGAAGGCTGGCCAAAGAGTTCCTGACTTTAAAAGGCGCCCGGCAGCACAACCTGAAGAATGTAGACATCAGGGTTCCGATGCATTGCCTTACGGTGGTAAGCGGTGTGAGCGGGAGTGGTAAAACCACCCTGGTACGAGATATTTTCTTTCCGGCTATTTCCCAGCATTTGCCGGAAAATGCCGGCAAACAACCAGGCTCCTTTGACGGACTGGAAGGTAATGTGAAAAAAATTACCCGGGTAGAATTCATCAACCAAAGCCCAATTGGTAAGAGCAGCCGCTCAAACCCTGTGACCTACGTAAAGGCGTATGACTATATCCGCGACTTGTTTGCCAAGCAACAATTGTCAAAAATCCGGGGTTTTCAGGCCAAACATTTCAGCTTCAATGTGGAAGGCGGACGCTGCGAAGCCTGCAAAGGAGAAGGCGAACAGATTGTAGAAATGCAGTTTCTGGCCGATGTACACCTGGAATGTGAAGAATGTAAAGGTCGCCGGTTCAGGCAGGAAGTACTGGATGTGCAATTCCAGGGCAAGAACATCTTCGATGTGCTGAACCTGAGCGTAGAAGAATCCTTGCAGTTTTTTAAAGGTCAAAAAGAGATTACCGATCGTTTACAACCTTTAATGGATGTTGGTTTAGGCTATGTACACCTTGGCCAATCCTCTTCCACACTCTCCGGCGGTGAAGCACAGCGGGTTAAACTGGCATCCTTTCTCATTAAGGAAAACTCGTCAGGGCATATCTTCTTTATCTTCGACGAGCCTACCACAGGGTTGCATTTTCACGATATCCGCAAGCTCCTCACAGCCATGCAGGCACTCGTGGAAAGAGGCCACAGTGTACTCGTGGTGGAACATAACATGGAGGTCATTAAATCAGCCGACTGGATCATTGACCTGGGTCCGGAAGGCGGAAAGGATGGAGGTAACCTGGTGTTTGAAGGCACACCGGAAGACCTGGTTAAGGTAAAAGAAAGTTACACCGGCAAATACCTCCTACCTAAGTTATAAGGCACAAAGGAGAAACACGAAGGCACAAAGGCACTAAGGCGCAAAGATTGAAGCAGCTTCGCTGCGGAAGAAACACAGAGGGCCGGCTGAAAGCCGACCCTCTGTGTCTTTAGTTCTTTGTGCCTTTGTGCCTTTGTGCCTTTGTGCCTTCGTGTTCCCCTTCGCGCCTTACTTCCCAACAGAGATGAGGTTCGCGAATAGGCGGTAGGCTCCTGGGACCCCGACAGGTAATTCCCGGAAAAACGACAAACCGGTGTAGATATAGTGTCCTTTGCCATACTGAGCAACCAGTAACGGGCTGTCTGAGGGTTTTTCACCCGGGTCGTTGGCAGATAGCACCGCTGCGAAGGCAGGATCCCATTCGCCGGGGAAATACAAGCCACGTTCCTGTACCCATCCTTCGAAATCTTTCGCGGTAATTTTGTTGGGCGCATTCAATACCGCATGATCCGGCTGTAAAAAGCGTATTTCGGCAGTTTCGTCCGTTACCCGAGCCCTGGAAATCTTCAAAGGATAGGGCGCCAGGTCTTTCACCACCAGATCACCATTGGTATTGTATTGCACCACGAGTGTACCCCCATTTTGCACATATTCCATCAGTTTGGCGTGGTGAATCTTCAGGTCATCCTTGGTGTTGTATGCCCTGATTCCCATCACAATGGCGTCCAGTTTAGACAGGGTAGCCAGTTCCATGTCTTTGGCTTCCAGTAATTTTACCTGACATCCCATCTGACGAAGTGCCGCCGGGATATCATCACCGGCGCCTGGATAGTAACCCACCGTTTTAGCCTTAACTTTCAGATCAACCCAGTTGGCATTGGTGGTTGAGGGCAGGAGCACACTTTGCTGCGGAATGTGATCGTATTTAATGGTAATTAGTTTGCTGGAATACATACGGCCGTTTACTTCCGCAACGGCATCCAGGGTAGCTTCTTTATGGCCATTTTCAGGTTTTACCCGAAAGGAAAGCACCTGTTCTTCATCCTTTTTCTTCAAGGAAAATGGTTGGCTCAGGTTGCCCACTTTAACGGTACCGGCTACATTGTCTTTGCCAGCTTTTACAACCACCTGAACATCGTGTTCTTTTTGGGTGAATACATATGATGGTTCTGTGAATGCCACAAAAACCGGAGGAAGCACTTCAAAGGGACGCCAAACCTCTCCGATAGATGGCTCACCTGTTTTCCAGGCCAAATCTGATTCAAAAGTCAGCGGTACGCCGTTAAGCTGGATATTCCATTGCACCCTTGCATATCGGGGTGTTTCCGGAACCCCGCGCAGCAATTGATCCTCAACGGAATACATGCCAAGAGTAGCTGGTTTTTGCAGCCAATAAGGCGCTGTGAAGGCCGCGTTTTCTGCAATTTTTACGCTTTTCTCCAGTATCCAGCCTTTGTTGTTGCTCAAAGCGGTTTGAGGCATGGTATCAAACAGGGATGGTTGAATGGATACTCCGGAAAGCGTCAGGGGATGTTGACTCCGGTTGATGATTTCCAGTCGAACCTTAACCGATTCGCCGGGAGTGGCCGTGGGCTCATTGCTGGTGGCTTCTAGGTAAATGCCGGCGCATCCGCGAATGACTTCCTTGATTTCAGCCAGTTTGCGGTGTTTCCAGTAGCCTTCCGGCAGTGACTGTATCATTTTCAGGGCCGTTAATAAGTCCGGAACACTGGCCGCAGGATTATCTGAACGAAATTCCTGATCTACCTGAGCCAATAGTTTTCCAATGGGTTCGCCGCCTGCCACCCGGGTCCAGGTAGTATTGATGCCCTCAAAAATATCCTGAGTGGCGGGCTTATCGCCCTTTACAAAATCCAGGTAATCCAGGCTTTCGCCCCGGGAAGACAGTGAGCCAAAGCCCTGGCAACGGTGCATGGAGCGACTTTCCGCAGCAATTTCGTTATTGCTTTTACCTTTCAAGGGTAGATAAATGCCAATATCAATAGGCCAAAGGGTTGATTTGTCTATTTTGGCAAACGCCTCCTGACTGCCATAGAAGAACCACGATGTGTTGAAAAATTGACGCCGGGCCTGCCAGGGCTCTGTAAATTTCAGTTGTTCCGGGTAAATGTCAGATTTGCCGGCCAGATCAAAAGCCTCCACTGAGAGCATGGCCGATGCGGTGTGGTGCCCGTGCGTGTCGTATTTTTTATCGTGGTAAAAACGATTGATCACCACGTCAGGCTTCACCTGCCGGTAAGCCCAGACTACATCAGACAACACCGCGTCTTTGTCCCAAAAAAGCAGGGTTTCGTCGGGGCTCTTGGAAAAGCCAAAATCGTTGGCGCGACTGAACATTTGTTTGCCGCCATCAATGGAGCGTGCCATGAGCAATTCCTGGGTGCGCAAAACACCCAACAATTCCCGCATTTCCGGGCCGATCAGGTTTTGACCGCCATCCCCACGCGTAAGCGAGAGATAGGTGACATCGTAATGTTTAGCATTCCGCAGGTAACTGATCATGCGGGTGTTCTCATCATCAGGGTGTGCCGCCACGTAAAGTACGGTACCAAGAACATTCAGCTTCTTAATGGCCAGATGAAGATCAGCGGCGTTGGGTTTGGCGGGTTTTTGCGCAATGGTAGGGGTTGCTGAATAGATCAGCCAAAAAAGGATGGATAGACGGAGAAAAGATTGCATGCCTGAGCTGGAGTGTTTGAATGGTTATTGGGATAGCCTGGGAAAATCCCTTTGCATATTATACGGTGAAAGTCCTCGCAAAGAACGCAAAGTGCTCCAATAAGTTTGAATGAACAGGGGATAGGAATATGTCAATTTTCACCTTTATTAATCCTTGTTGAAATTCTATTAATCCTTTACCCCATGAACGCCCCTCACCTTTGTGTCATCAATCAGGCAAACGGCCTGAGGCACAAATTGAAACCTAAAGTTTAACCTTAATTCTAAACAATGAAAAAGTTGCTCATGTTCGCACTGGCTGGTATTTCACTCCTGGCCTTTGCCTGCCAAAAAAATGAAAACGTGCAGGATTCCACCCCTGAAGAATCACAATTGATGAAACAATTCCTGGCTACTACCTATGGTTTTTTGCCGGAAAGTATTGTGGAACACCATGATTGCTTTGTAGCAGAAGGAGATCAGTGCTTTCATAAAGAGGATTTCTGGAATCATTACAGTTCCGGTTCAGATGGAGAGTTTGCCGTTCCGGAAGCAGGATCTGATGAATTAGCTGCTGATCGCAAACACTATCGCTGGTCTTACCTGGTTACCAAAACTAAAAATGTGACCATCCGCATACTGCCGGGTGTGCCAACAGTGTGGAAAAATGCTATCACACAAGCGGTTATCGACTGGAATGCATTAGGAGGAGGACTCACATTCTCCATCCAATACGCCAACAGTCCTAAGTTTGGTGTGGTAAATGTTTCCATGAAAACCATGTCTAACGAGGATTATGCCAAAGCATATTATCCAACCAGTAATGGCTACCCAGGGTCTGATTTATTTATCAATCCCTATTTCAACAATATTCTTTCTCCAAACAGTAAAACCGGGGTGATTGCGCATGAGATTGGTCACACCATTGGTATTCGCCATACAGATAGCGGTGATGGTTCTCTGATCACCAATGTGAGCACCTCCTGTAAAAACAACCCGGACCCAGAATCCGTTATGTCCGCTGAAGGTGATTTTTATTACGGATTTACCACCTGCGACCGGGAAGCGTACAAGGCTTTGTATAAGAAGTAAAGTCTTTAAAATAAAAGAGTTGCGCATTATATATTTCAAATCTATAAGGTTTTTAGAAACCTTATAGATTTGAAATATATAATGCGCAACTCTGCAGCTTTAATAGACTTGTTGCGATAGGGTACTGTTTGCGCGATGCGGCCAAATTTTCTTTTATACTGCGTTATCCCGAGTACTCGGGACATCGAATTGCCCGCATTCGACTGCAAATTTTGCCTTGTCTAAAACAAAATTTGTTGCCA
>DATGWL010000045.1:0-3289 GCA_035299505.1 Saprospiraceae bacterium
CATGACCCGCGACCTGGACTGGGGGGTAGATGTACCGCAGGAAATTCCGGGCTCGGAAGGTAAAAAACTATATGTGTGGTTGGATGCGCCCATAGGGTATATCTCCGCCACCAAACAATGGGCCGCTGATCACGGAAAAGACTGGGAACCGTATTGGAAATCTGATGATACGGCGCTCATTCACTTCATCGGTAAGGATAATATTGTATTCCACTGCCTGATTTTTCCGGCCATTCTGAAAGCCCACGGCGGCTTTATTTTGCCGGAAAACGTGCCTGCCAACCAATTCCTGAATCTGGAAGGCCGTAAACTTTCGACCTCCAAAAACTGGGCGGTGTGGGTACATGAATATTGTGAGGAATTTGCCGGACAGGAAGATGTGCTGCGGTACAATATGATCAAAAAAATGCCGGAGCAGAGTGATTCGGAATTCACCTGGAAAGGGTTTCAGGAAACCAACAACAACGAATTGGTGAACAACCTGGCCAACTTTGTAAACCGGGTACTGGTGCTGAACCAAAAATATTACGATGGCGTATTGCCCCGAATTGATGAAAACCGCTTGTTCAAAAGCGGATGGAATCAGGAAAATGAAGGTCAGTACAACGAAGAACTCCGCGTACTGCACAATAAATTGCAAGAAATTGGCGCCGCCATTGAACGCTACGAACTTCGGGAAGCGCTCCGGATTCTGATGGAAATTTCCAGTGCGGGCAATGCCTTGCTGCAATTTAACGAACCCTGGAAAACTGTTAAAGACGATCCGGAAACCGTGAAAGTGGTGATGAATCTGGCGGTGCAATACGTGGCAGCGATTTCTGTGATTGCGCGTCCGTTCATGCCATTTTCCTCAGATAAATTGCGCAAAATGCTCAATTTAGGCCCATTGCAGGATAATGGCGACCTGCTGGATATCCTCAACGATCTGGTGGAAGGCAATCCTATTGTACCTGCCAACCATGCCCTGAATCAACCTGAGCACCTGTTCAGTCGCATTCCGGATGAAGTTATTGAACAACAAATTGCCAAACTCACTCAAAACGACGTCGCCAAGGCGCCAACAGAACAACCAGCCGATACTGTGGAACCAGCTGAAATCCAACATACGCCGCTTGCTCCGGTCATTCAGTTCGACGATTTTGCCAAACTGGACCTGCGCACAGGCACCATTCTCACTGCCGAAAAAATGGAGAAGTCCAAAAAACTGCTCAAACTGAGTGTGGATCTGGGCTTTGAAACCCGCACCATTCTCTCCGGCATTGCTGAACATTTCAGCCCGGAAGAAGTTGTTGGCCAGCAGGTGGTTATTGTGGCCAATCTCGCTCCCCGGGTGATGATGGGCATCGAATCTCAGGGCATGATCCTGATGGCCGATGCTCCCAACGGCAAGCTGAGTTTCGTTAGCCCGCAGGCAGGCTGGATGAATGGCATGGGCGTGAAGTAATCAGTTTTTTTAAGTACATTTGTCCACTCAAAACCATATAACTCATCATGCGTAACGTACTTTTCATTTTCTCTCTGCTTCTTTGGAATGCCTTGAGTCTGAATGCACAAGGCGAAACGCGGTTCTACGCGGAAGTAAAAGCAACCGAGGTAGCCGTAGGAGACCCTGTAAAAGTCTCCTTTGTGTTGGAAAACGGTAAAAACAACGGTCGCTTTACCCCTCCGGATTGGCAGGCTGCAGGTTTTCTGTTGTTGGGTAGCAGCCAGTCGTCTAATATTTCCATTTCTAATGGAGAGGCTACTTCCTCCGCCACTTATCAGTACACCATTACCCCAATGGAGGAAGGCACCTGGACGATTCCGTCTGTGCGCATTAAAAGCAATGGCACAGAATTGCAAACACAATCCATAGAAATCCACGCGGTACCCAATGCGGATGGTACCCGTCCTGCGCGTCCGCGCAGCAATCCGTTTGAAGAACCTGCTCCGGAACCTAAAAAACGGATCAAAACCATCAAAATGTAACCTGTATGGGTCATATATGCCCCCGCACATACCGGCTTTTTCTGCAATACGCCCTTTACACATGGGCGGGGGCATTTTTTCTTCTCTTCCCTAACCCTAAACTACAGGCTCAATCCGGGGTCAGTTTCGAAGCGTCTGTCAACACCAAAGAAATTATCGTTGGAGTACCCTTCGAGCTTAGTTTTACCCTCAAAAATGCGGAAGGCAGCCGCTTCACCCCGCCATCCCTCAACGGCTTCAAACGCGGTGGCATCTCTGAAATGCGTGGCATGAGTTTCAACAATGGTCGGAGCAGCAGCAGCCAAAGCTGGACCATTGAACTGATTGCCTCCAAACCAGGCACCTTTGTTATCGGCTCCGCTACTGTGTCGGCCAATGGCAGACAACTGAGTTCCAACCCGCTCACGATTCAGGTGATTCCGTTATCAGCCAGCAGCAAAGGTCAGGTGAGCGTGCCGCCGGGAACTGATGGAAAAGTGTTCGTGGCAGCAGAGTTCGACCGTAAAGAAGCATGGGTGGGTCAACAGCTTACCTGGCGTATTCGTCTGTACACACAGGTTTCTGTGGAAGGATACGACCTGCTGGAATTACCTGAGTTTGAAAAGTGCTTTACCCGGGAAAAAGTGCGGTACGACAAACGTGTGGAGTATCTCACCATCAAAGGGAAAAAATATGCTGTGCGCACCCTGCACGAGGAGGCCGTTTTCCCGCAGGAAGGTGGAGAGTTTACCATTCCACCCGCACGGGTAAGTGTAGGTATTGAACAACCCGGGGCACAGGGTTTTCTGTTTGGGCCAAAACCGGTTACGCTTGAAACCCAGCCAATCAGTCTGAAAGTAAAAGATCTGCCCCAGCCAGCGCCAGCTTTATTCACCGGTGGCGTTGGCCGCTACGAGTGGACCGTCCAGGCAGATACCTCCCTGCTGACCACCGATGATGCCCTAACCATCGTGGTGGAGGTGAGCGGTAATGGCGACTCCCGACGGTTTGCTGCACCAAAATTGCAGGTTCCGCCAGCTTTTGAGGTGTTTGAGCCACGTGTACTGGAGGAAGAAGAATACGAAAGCGAAACGGAAATTCTTCACCGGAAAAAGTTTGAATATGTGCTGCTCCCCAAAGACACCGGGGCTCAAGTACTCAACCTCAGCCTCAGCTGCTTTGACACCGACAGCAACCAATACCGGGAATTGCGCATGGCGCCAATACAGGTGCAGGTAAATGCTGGTAAAAACTTCAAATCGCCAGACCTCCCCCTTCCCCCTGCGCCTCCTCCTGCAGACACCTTTTCTGATAAAATCAGTAGCTGGCTGCAATCGCCACT
>DATGWL010000046.1:0-73147 GCA_035299505.1 Saprospiraceae bacterium
GAGTCAAAAATTTGAGCTTTTTTCGTCAGTTTTTGCGTTTTTGAAGAAGCATAGCCTGAGTTACGTGACTGAAAAAAGGTGAAAAATGGCGGAAAAAGGACAAGTTTTTGGCCCGGTAAGAAAATCCCCAACATGCTCTAAGTCAGGCAGGTCACGAAGAGATACTAAGGGGGCGCTCTCTTAGTGTCTCTTCGTGAACTACCAGACTTAGTGGTCTTCTTCCTCTGGTAAAGTCAGCCAGAAATTGTTCATGCCCTCGCCTTGTATAAGCACCACTTCCTGGGCATTGAGTAGTTCGAGCAATGCCAGGAAGGTTACAACGGCGTGCAGGCGGTTCTCCAACTGAAGGAAAAGCTCTTCGAAATTGCGTTTTTCGCCTTTTTTGAGCGATTTGGAAATATACTCCCGTTGATCCTGAATGGTGTAATTATAGTTGTACACCGTATGGACGCGCTTTGATTTCTGTGCTTCATCAAAACGCGAAACCAGTCGCTCAAATACCCTCAATAATTTATACAGGCTGATGGCTTCCAGTTCAGCCTCTGCCAGCGCCTGTTCTGCCAGTTGCCTGATTTCGGCGGTGGCAAAGCCCCTTGGATTCATGAAGGAGCGCATTTCCTCCAGTCGGCGCAGGTCTTCCAGTACACTTTTATAGCGCTTGTATTCTATCAGGCGATCCACCAGTTCCTTTCTGGGGTCAATTTCATTGCCTTCTTCATCTACCTGCTTACGGGGCAACAGCATTTTGGCTTTGATCCGCATCAGGGTAGCGGCCACCACAATAAACTCCGAGGCAATATCAACACTCAATTCCTCCATTTGGTGGAGGTAGGCCAGAAAATCGTCGGTGATTTTGGCGATGGGGATGTTATAGATATCCAACTCATCCCGTTCAATGAAGAACAGAAGCAGATCAAAAGGCCCCTCAAAAGCGGGCAGTTTTATGGTAAATGTATTGCTCAATAGATTTAATTCCAATTATTTAGCTTGCCGTGCCCCATCAAACCCATCAAACCCATCAAACCCTTCAAACCCCTTAATCCCCCCAGCCTGGTTCATCGTCTATTTCCTTGGGTTGACGCCGTACGATGCCGAATTCCATTTCTTTCTGACAGGTGCCACATACCCCGTAAAGATTGAGTGAATGGTGCGAAATTTTGAAATTTAGCAGCTCTCCAACCATATCTTTGATCTGCTGCACCCGGGGGTCGCAGAACTCTACCACCTTGCCACAGTGGGCACAGATAACGTGGTCGTGCTGTTTGTAACCATAAGACTTTTCGTATTGCGCCAGGTTTTTACCAAACTGGTGCTTCTTCACCAGATCACAGTTTACCAGCAACTCCAGGGTATTATAGACCGTTGCCCGGCTAACCCGATAGCTTCGGTTTTTCATATGGATATACAGCGCTTCTGCGTCAAAATGGTCATTGCGCTTGTAAATTTCTTCCAAAATGGCGAAGCGCTCCGGTGTTTTCCGGAAGCCGCCCTTTTCCAGTTGAGCAGAGAAAATCTTAAGTACCTGTTGAATAATTTCCTGCTCGTTGCGTGGCGTGGACATGATAATGTATGATTTGGACTACAAAGATAGGTAGAATGGGTGGAATTTGGGTAATGGGTGGAATGTGGTGGAATTAAACCTTGTTGCCTTTTATGCGTCGAAACAAGACTTTGTTCACACAGGTCGGATCTTTTGATGGATTTGTGCCTGAAAGTTATTTATACCATGAAGTCTACCTATACCCTTTGGGCGCTGCTGTTTTGTCTGGCAGTGCCGGGCGCCGCAGTACAGGCGCAAGTTTTCCAGCTTACCATCAACAACGGTTATGCAGAAACCACGCAGGCTGCACCTGGCGACACCATCCATATATGGGCGCAGGAATGGGGCGCCAACCGTATTTTCAGTCACTGGACTGGCGACACCAGTTTTCTGGAAATGCCGCAGGAGTGGCATACCCGGATCATTATGCCGGCCCAGAATGTAACCCTCAGCGCCGAACTTCCGGTGCTGCCAACGGGGTCGAACAACCCGTTTACCGAGGAGCAGATCATGGGCCGCGACCGGATGAAGCGGGTATTCAGTTATTTTCCGGCCAATGCTGCCCCCAAGGGCGTTTGCTGGCTTTGGCATGGCACCAATGGTTCTGCTTCTACCTGGGCAGGATCAGAATACGAACAATTTCAGTTTGCCCGGTATCTGGTACTTAAAGGCTGGGGAGTAATCATTACGGAAAGTGATGAATCCACGGCAGGAATGGACCTGAATGGAGATGCCGCCATTCGTTACGACTATTTCCCGGATTCTGTTCAAAGCGTGGATGTTGCCAATGTGCGCGCAATCCGGGACACCTTTATTCATCGGGGGAAAATGAGCTGGAGTACCCCGCAGGCTGCGCTTGGTTTTTCTGCCGGGGGGGCATTCTCTACCTTGCTGGCAGGGGTATTAAACTGGCAGGCTGCCGTAACCCATTGCAATCCCGGAGTGACTCTTGCTGTTCAAAATGCAACGGTTCCAATGCTTTTTTCCATGAATCTGCGCGATAGTCACCCGGATGTGGGTGTGGCAGGCGCCATGCAGGCTTATGAAAACTGGGAATACCTGACCAACAAGGGAATTTGCTCGGCATTTGACATGTTTCGACCTTCCCCTATCTATCCTGAAAGGTTTAAACGCCTTCCTGGAATTACTTCCAACACTTCTTACGCCATCAACAACGAACTGGTTAGTAACGGCTGTCTTGGCAATGGCGGATATCTGGTCAAGTCGCCTGCCCAAATCGAAACGGAAGTATTTAACAATCCCTCCAACTGGCCGGTCATTGTAGGGCTGTCCAATCCGCAACGCCAATTCGTCAAAGACCAGTTGGATGTGATGTGGTCGGCACACCATTTCCATTCCGATTTTATGGGCCAGGATTTTAAGTTCATTTCCAACCCCTGCTCCATGTTGGTAGGCACTTCTGAAATGGTTAGTCTGCCAGAACTAAACGTTTATCCCAATCCGGCTGCAGACTGGATCGAGTTGCCTGCCGGAGTTACCGAAGTTCGGGTACTGGATGTGGATGGCCAGATTCTTTTGCAGCAAAATATGGCTGGATCAAATCGTCTGGACATCAGCCGTTTGCCGAAAGGCTATTATTTCCTGCAAACTCCATCAGGAAATGGTCGCTTTATAAGGCTATAGAAGCGCAGGAAGTCAATTAGAACCAACTAAAACAAACAATATGAAAAACACCCTGACACTCTGTCTGTTACTAACCTGTTTTACCCTGTCTGCCCAAACCAACGTACGCGCCTGGTATGCGCAGGGGCAGGTCTGGATCATCTGGGATTCATCGGTGCCTGGTCCTGAAACGGTAGGCATTTTCAAAAAAAGCACCCCGTTTACCCAAACCGGACAGGCAAGCCTGATTGGCCGGCCATTCAACTATGAGTATTTTCCCGGCACTTATTTGATGCAGACCCAGGATCCTGATTTTACCTATCGGATTCCCAAGCCCGATGGTACTTATTATCAATTGTTGCCTGGAGAGGGACTGTTCGTGGAAACAGTCTTAAGCACCGGATCAGCCTATTATGCTGTTGTTGCCTGGGGGCAAAGCACGGTTACCCCGGGCGTGAACATTACAGCCAGTGCTGTTAATTTTACTTATAACCCGGTTACACAGCGCGTCAACTGTCATTTACAGCGAACAGAAACACTGGTTTCCGGGCATAAAACCTTCTGGTTCAATATGTGGGCTCTGGGGCGGCAGGATGAAAACGCCGGCCGGCCAGACTACCCGGTGTTGGCCAATGCTGCCAAAAATGGTATGCCGGCCATGTTCATCGTTAGCCAATCCTTGAATCTGGACACCAGCGGAGGGAAAAAAGTGCCTATGACCAACCTTTTTCACGGGGGGGGCGGCACCGCCAATCAAATGATGGCCAATCGCTTCAGGCAATTTAACCTGGAGCCTATCCAGGGAATCTCCGTGGCGCATAACGATGATTTTGCCGTCAATACGGTAACCGAAGCAGGCGATTCTCTATTCACCTCAGGCCGAAGCTTGTGGTTTGGATGGTCCAAGCGACACAACCCTTTCGATCACCAATTTGCAGTCATGCCGGGCGATACGATCATCAATTACACCCAACGGCGGATCATGTGGATCAATGACTGGCTGATCCGGGTGTTGCCTGTGGATTCTAACAGGGTAGCTGTTATGGGTTACAGCATGGGCTCCGGCGGGGCTACCCTACTGGCCAAAACTTTTCCGGACAAGATTTCTGCGGCGTGTATGTTCAATGCCGGTTTTCGCGGCGCTGAAGATCCCGCCAGTGTACGAATTATGGGTTCCAAGGCCCAAAATTTACCTACCAGCCTGAAGGGTTACAACGGAGAAACCATTGGCGTGGAAGAGGCCTTCAGCCTGAACGTGAGATGCTCTCATCAAAGAGATCTTCCAGTAATGCGGGTCTGGATTGGGAAAAACGATGATAATGGTCGTATGCACTGGGGGCCTGAAGTGTCTGCACAGTTCCGGCTCGCAGACTCGCTCGGCTGGGGCACTCAGATTCACTGGGATGAAAGGCCACATACCTATCAGGTGTTGAATTTTCACTGGATTGAGGGGGTAAATCCGGATGAGCAAACCTACCGTGATAACCTGTCGTATCAGGAGTATTTCAGAAGCAACCAATCCTACCCGGGCTTTTTTAACCACAGACTGGAAGACCTGAATAACGATCCCGGGAGCGGAATGATAGGTATCAACAATGGAGACGGCGACAACTGGGGCGCCTGGGGTGGCTACCACAACTGGGATCTGACTACCATGTTGGATGAGCCCGGCCGATGGGAGGTAACCGCCTGGCTGACTGCTGAAGCAACATTTGCCCCCGATATTTCGCCCAATGCCGCTTTGCTGACTTCCATGACCATCCGAAAGCCGCAGCAATTCAAACCTGCGCCGGGTACTCCGCTGGAATGGCGGGTGCGGGATGTTTCCAACGACCAGATCATACAAGCCGGACAAGTCACTCCGGACGCCGATGGCCTGATCACGGTACCGAAGATCTTTGTGACACGCGAGAATTTCAGAAAAATCAGGATACAGGTGTACGACCCCAATCTGGTTAGCGCCACAGAACCGAAAGCTCAGAACCTTCACCTGTTTCCAAATCCTGCTAATACATGGCTGATGCTGCCGGAAGGCGTAGAATGGATACGCATATTCGATGGGAAAGGCACTCTAGCTTTGGAAAGGGCTGATATTGTAGCGCAAAGTCTTGATTTGGCCGGGCTCCCATCAGGGTTTTACCTGGTAAATAGCAATCTGGGTACTGGAAAACTACTTATACGCCGCTGAAATCTAGTATACTTGCATTTTATTTACGGTGGACGGTGGACGGCTTACGGTGGACGGTTTGGGGCTCAGGTAGTCTGGAATTTTCAACTACGCTGAGCCCCAAACCGTCCACCGTCCACCGTCCACCGTAGGCCGTCCACCGTCAACTGTAAGCCGAAAATCGTCAAAAAATGCAAGTATCCCTCAAACAACTGGAAGCCTGTGTTGACAGGTACGAACAGTGGAAATCAAAAGATGCTGAGACTTCACTTTATGAGTCTGCACGCAAACGCGCAGTTGTAGATGGCGTTTCCGACGATCAGAATCTGGAACAACGCAAGAACATGCTGCGTGATTCCGGTCTGGAGCCTGTTGATTTCGCTTTTGAACGCGCTATTGGCCAGAACGATTCTGTCTACAGCAATTTTATTGAAACCATCCAGACTGCCAAACGAAAGGTTGGGCGTATTGTGATCAAACGTAGCAATACCATTCTGGGCTACGCTACGGGGTTCATGGTTTCGGAGCGACTTTTGCTGACCAATTGGCATGTTTTCAAGCAAAAAGAAGATGCACTAGACAGCGAAGTGCAGTTTGGTTATGAGTACGATGGTTCCGGCCGTCCGAAAACACCTCATATTTTCAAACTTGCCCCAAAGGATTTCTTTTATTCTTTTGAGAAACTGGATTACTGTATTGTTGCCGTTAATCCTTTGGATGATCAGGGGCGTCTGCCCATCACCGAGATCGGATATCATTATCTCAATCCCACACTTGGCAAACTGGCCGGCGAAGGACAGGAGTTTGTTAATATCATCCACCACCCGGATGGCGATTACATGCAACTGTCTATCCGGGAAAATAAATTTGTTAAAATTCAGGAGCATACCCTTTGGTACGAAGCAGATACCTCTCAGGGAAGCAGTGGCAGCCCGGTGTTTAACGATCAGTTTCAGGTGGTGGCGCTGCACCATATGGGCGTTCCGAAAAAGTCTGAAGATGGGAAACACTATGTAGATAAAGACGACAAGCCCATTTTGCCGGAAAATGGTAAAATTGACACCCGCAGGATTGTCTGGATTGCCAATGAAGGTATCCGGATCAGCAAACTTACCGCGCATTTTTTTGCACAGTTTCCCGATCATTCACTGGTGAAAGGTATGCAAAAACCTTTCGTGCCCGCTTCAACTGGAAATCAGGGAGCCGCCATGGAAAATGTGCAAACAGCGTCTCAGACCAATACTGATGCCATCCTGATTTCCATACCCAACGCTACGCTGATGGCCAGTGGCGTAGTTCAGGTGACGGTGCAAAATCAGGCAACCAACATGCAGACCGGCGGGGCTTCGGTGGGTGTCAGTGGCTCAGTAGTTGATCCGCAACTGATGGAAGAACTGGAAAAGGCCACTGCTGAACAGCAGGTGGATTATTCCAGTTGCCAAGGCTATGATCCGGCCTATATGGGAGTTAAACTGCCGTTGCCAGAGCCCAATAAGGTGCTACGGCCCTTTGCGGCTAAAAGAAAGGATGTGCCGGAAGAAATTGAACTAAAGTACTATTACTATAGCGTAATTCAACATGCTATCCGGAAAATGCCCATGGTGAGCGCCATCAATGTGGATGGAGATCCGGCCAAAAGACGGGATGATTCCGAGCGAGAAGACAAGTGGCTGCGCGATGTGCGCATTGATCTGGAAGCCCAGCTCACTGATAAGTTTTATGCCAACAGCGGCTTTGACAAAGGTCACATGAGTCGCCGGGAAGATGCCAATTATGCCGATGACCCGGAAAAGGCCAAGCTTTACGCAGATATGACCTGCATGCATACCAATGCATGCCCGCAGGTAGGCAGGCTCAACCGAAGTTCCAGCAAAGGACTTTGGGGCAGGCTGGAAAAAGTAATACTGGAAAAAGGCGTTTCAGTGGAAAGTGGTAAACAATCGCGCATTTCCGTATACAACGGTCCCATATTCGCCGAAAGTGATCCGGTGTTCCGCGGGGTACAAATACCGATGGAGTTCTGGAAAATGGTGGTTTGGCGCGACGACAAAAACAAGCTAAAAGCCACGGCCTTTAAACTCACTCAAGTGCCACTGGTAACTGATATCAATTTTGAGGCCATTGATGTGGACAAAAACATAGAATTCAGAGAGTTCCAAATCAGCATTGAGCAATTGGCTGCGCTCACCGGACTGGATTTTTCTGCTTACAGGAAATACGACACGTTTGGGAAGAAAACAAAAGCCAAAAAGGAGGTGAAACTGGAAACTGAGGAGGCGCTGCTGGAAATGCTGGCGGTGTAAAAGCACAAAATTCACTTTTTTTGCGGCATGCACATCCAATCCAAGCTGCCCAATGTGGGCACCACCATTTTTACCGTCATGTCGGGCCTGGCCAATCAGGTAGGCGCCATCAACCTGTCGCAGGGGTTTCCCAATTTTAATCCGTCCGGGCGTTTGCAAAGCCTGGTAACGGAGCATATGGCCAAGGGCGCCAACCAATACTCGCCTATGCCGGGTATTTTACCCTTGCGGGAACGCATTGCAGAAAAAATCAGGCTGATGTACGGGGCCTCTGTAGATCCGGAAACGGAAATAACCATCACTGCCGGCGGTACCCAGGCCATATTTTGCGCTATTGCAGCTTTTGTACGCCCGGGAGATGAAGTGATTTTGCTGGAGCCCTGCTATGATTCCTACCGGCCTTCCGTGGAAACAGTGGGTGGGGTAGTGGTGCCGATCAGTCTTTCTGCGCCCCACTATCAGGTGGATTGGGAAGAAGTGAAAAAGTGCATTACGCCGCGCACCCGCATGTTGTGCATCAATACTCCGCAAAACCCCACCGGTACTATCCTGCGCGAGTCGGATATGCTACAAATTCAGGAGTTGTTGCGCGGCACGGATGTGATCCTGATGAGCGATGAAGTGTATGAGCATTTGATTTACGATGGTGAACAGCATGCTTCGGCCCTGCGCTATCCGGATTTGTATGCGCGCACCCTGGCTATTTATTCTTTTGGTAAAACCTACCACAATACAGGCTGGAAAACAGGCTATTGCGTGGCGCCGCCAGAGCTTACCCGCGAATTTCGGAAAGTGCACCAGTTTAATGTGTTTTCGGCCAATCATCCCATGCAGGCGGCTTTTGCCGATTTTATGGCTGATCCGGCTGAATACCTCGGGTTGCCGGAGTTTTATCAGCAAAAAAGGGATTTCTTTTTGCAGGCCATGTCGGCCACCCGGTTTAAGCCGCTAACCTGCGCTGGTACCTATTTCCAGCTTTTTGATTACGCCCACATCAGCGACGAGCCTGATCTGGCATTTTGTAAGCGCCTGACCACAGAATTTGGCGTGGCGGCCATCCCGGTTTCTTCGTTTTATTCAGACCTGAAAGACGAGAAGGTTATCCGACTTTGTTTTGCCAAAACAGAAGACCTGCTGGCCCAAGCCGGAGAAAGGCTGGCCAAGGTTTAGAGCATGTTGGGGATTTGCGAACTTTGCGTCTTTGCGGTGAACTACACAGAATAATGATACTTTCCAAAATAAACACAGCCATTGCGGGGTATAAGCAATGGTTGACGGCTACGAAACACCATCCTTTTGTGTACAAATGGGAGTCTGTGCAGCATTTTCAGCAACATTGGGAACTGGATGTGCCGGACCCTGCTGCCATGTTCGACGGAGCTTTTTTTAACTCAGAATCCCGGCGTTTGTGGCAAACAGAACAATGGCAACCCAAACGCATCATGACCATGTTCTGGAGATTCGATCCGCTTACGGTGCGGATGATGTTCGACGATCTGTACAACGAAACCCGGGAGGTAGACGGGCGTGTTTCCAGGTTTCTGTTTGGCTGCGACAGTGTGCTGCGCGATTACAAGAGAGCGCATCCTACCAGTATTGAAAACAATCATTATCATGATGATTTTCAGATGATTGCGCTTTACCTGGCGTTTCGTTATCCGGAGTCGTACGCGCCTTATGCCTTTCCTACCTTCCAAAAGGCCATGATTAGATTTGGGGCACAGGATATTCCGCAAGCCAACGACCTACCCCGCTATTTCAAGGTGCTGCGCACGTTAATGACATTTCTGGAAAAGGACGGGGGTGTGGTTTCTGCTATGCAAAAGCACCTGCATCCAAGAAGGCATTTTCAGGGCAAAACCTTGTTGCTGGCCGAAGATTTTTGCCGTTTTACCGCAGAGAGCTAAAATATTAGTGGTGAACCAATTTAGTATAAAAACGCACGAGGGGTCGGCATTCCGCCGACCCCTCGCGTGTTGTATAGGCCGCTAAGCTGACCTACCTTTGTGGCGCTTTTGGAGTTGTTTATCTTTTGTGCAACTCAACAGCCTGGAACAGGTTGCCGTTCTTGTCTTCAAACGAAAGCACATAGTTTCCGGCAGGCAGATGGCCAATGGCATAAGAATTGTCGGCAGAAGCCTCAAAACGCGCTACCACCCGGCCGTCAATGGTGAAGAGTCGCATAGAGCCTACTTCTTCAGCATTTTCCAGGGTGAAATAATCAGTCACAGGGTTAGGGAACAGTTTAACCACCGGAGCTGGCAAATCGTTGGTGCTGGTGAGTGTGCTGTAGGTATACACGGCAGTGAGGGTATCTGCCGGGTTGCCCAGATTGGTGAGTTTGAGGTGTACAATGCCGGAGCCTGCTTCGCCTGGAGCAGGATCAAATCCTGAGTTGTAGAAGTGAACGGTTAACTGACCGGCAGAATCTGGCTGCAGGGTGAAAGTTTTGGTAGAAACTCCAGGGAACCAGCAGGTAACCGGATCGCATACCGCGGTGGTGACATTTGGTGTCAGGAACACCTCATTGCGTTCCCATTTAATGGAAACCGGGGCCGCTGATACGTTTTCAATCTCACCGTGTGCAGGTGAATCGTAAGTGTCGGAAGTGGTAATGGTATCAGAAGGGTTCGGATGTACGTGGTAGGCGGATTGAAACTGGGCGTTGGCCAGCGACATAAGGCCAGCCACCAAAAGGAGGGTAATAGTTAGTTTTTTCATGACGGAAATGTCTCGCATTAGCAGGTTCGTGAAATAATTAAACAAAGGTACACCCCAGAGCTGTTTACCCCTACCTATTTTTGTTCGGCAGAACGGTTTTGTATTAAATCGGACAATTTTAGCAAAAAAATGTGTAAAAAATTAGGGCTTCTGGCAGGGATTTTTTTGATGGTAGTGCGGCTTTCAGCCCAATTGCCATCAGGCGCCACTGCGCCTGATTTTGTTGCGCAGGATATATACGGCCAGACGCATCACTTGTACGACATCCTGGAATCAGGCAAAATAGTGTTGATTGAGATCTCTGCCACCTGGTGTGCTCCATGTTGGGTATATCATACCAGCCAGGCTTTACAGGATTTATATGCAGAGCATGGGCCTCAGGGCGACGATAAACTTCGGGTTTTTTGGGTAGAAGGCGATCCAAGTACCAATATCAATTGCATATTTGGTGAGCCAGGCTGCAACGGCGGCACTGCCGGCAATTACACTCAGGGTGTTGATTATCCCATTCTGGACAACGCAGCTATTGCCAACGCCTTTCAAATTTCCTATTATCCATCGCTTTTTGTTATTTGTCCGAACAAACGTGTGTATGAGGTAGAGCCTTTGGGGCCGGAAGATCTCTGGGAAAAAGCCAATCAATGTCCGGTGGCCTATGGTAATACAAACGCTGGCATATTTGAGTATTACTCCGGCACACAGCTGGATGAAATTTGTGGCTTTCAGGAGATTGCCCCCAATTTTTTGTTAACCAATCTTGGGTCTTCTCCGCTTACACAAGCTACCATTGAACTCAGCTGGAACAACAACACGGTTCAAACCTTGTCCTGGACCGGCAACCTGTATACCTATGGAGAAGCGAATATTCAGTTCGCACCCCTTACCGTGTCAAATTCAGGCACTTTGTCGGTCAATGTATCCGGGATAAATAATGGGGCGGGGGATGAGGATCTGGCCAACAATGTCAGATCTGACAACTTTTCTCAGGCCAAGAGTTTTAATACAACGCAGGTAGTTTTGAAACTGCGCACCGATAATTTCGGGGAAGAAACCTATTGGGAAGTTCGGGATGACTGGGGAAGTGTACTGGAATTTGGTGGAAATCAGGAAGTTGGTCCCAATGGCGGAGGCGCTTTCCCCTTGGGTGTTCTTCCGGGGCCCGGCGCTTACCCAAGTTTAACCATTATCCGTGACACGCTGGATTTGCCAGCCAATGGTTGTTATTCCTTGCACATTTCAGATGGTTACGGAGATGGCATGTGCTGTAATTTTGGCTCCGGGTACTACCGGCTATACAACCTGAACGATCCCACAACGCCGATTATTTCCGGAGGGGAGTTTGATAATTACGACAGGCGGGCATTTGGCGCCGGGGTGCTGACGAGTACAGATTCGCCCGCAGAATTACAGCAACTGGCGCTCTTTCCCAATCCGGCATCTACGGAACTGTACATAGAGCTTGAAACACCAGAGGTTATCCCTGTGAGCTTTCGCATTTACAATGCCTACGGGCAATTATTTTGGACGCTGGAGGAGCCATCCGCTGCGCGCGGATTGTGGCAGGCGCCTACGGTAGACTGGCCTGCGGGTGTTTATTTTTTGCAGGCAAGTGCCGGAAATCAGCGCACTGTCCGGGTGTTTATGGTAGAAAAATAAGCCTTAAAGTCCCTTTGACGCCAGAACTTCCATTTGGCGGGCAAGGTATTTTCCCAGAATGTCAAACTCAATGTTTACCGTATCGCCGGCCTTGAGGGTCTTGAAATTGGTATGTTCCCAGGTATAAGGAATGATGGCTACTGAGAACTGATCTATGCCGGGCGATACCACCGTAAGGCTTACACCATTGAGACAAACAGAGCCTTTGTCGACCAATAACCCTGCTTTTTCCGGTTGGAATTGGAAGGTGTATTTCCAGGAGCCACCGGTTTCTTCCACTGCAATACAGGTGGCCAGCTCATCCACGTGGCCTTGAACAATATGGCCGTCCAGTCGGCCTCCAACAGGCAGGCAACGTTCCAGGTTTACCAGGTGGCCAGGGCCCCATTGGCCGAGATTGGTCCGCCTGAGCGTCTCGTCTACGGCAGTTACACGGTGTTGATTGCCCTCAACGGCCACTACGGTGAGGCAAACGCCATTGTGGCACACACTCTGGTCAACTTTAAGTTGCGCAGAAATGTTGCTTTCCACCGTGAAGTGCACGTTGGATTGATCTTGCTCCACGGACACAACGGTTCCGGTAGCTTCAATGATTCCGGTAAACATAAACGCTGTGTTTTAGCCGTTCAACATCACGGGCATAACCAGCATGAGGATGTCGTGTTCGTTGTTGTTTTCCTCTACTGGGGTGAGAATGCCAGCGCGGCTTGGCGAACTGAACTCCATGCGTACTTCATCTGAGCCTAAAACCCCCAGCATTTCTGCCAGAAAACGGGCATTAAAGGCGATCTTCATCGGTGCGCCTTCGTAGTTGCATGGGATTTGCTCGGTGGCTTCGTTGGAGAAATCCAGATCCTGAGCGCTCACCGTCAGGCTTTTGTCAGAGAGTTCGAAAACCACCTGATTAGTGGTTTTATTGGCATAAATGGCGATACGCTTCAGCGAGTTTTGAAAATCGCTGCGGTTGGCCGTCATGTTATTCGGGTTGTCTACCGGGATAACGGCGTTGTAATCCGGATAACGCGCATCAATCAGGCGGCAAACCAGTTTCATGCCGCCAAAAGCGAAGAATGCATTGGCTTTGTTGAAGGAAATGGTTACACCATCGCCGCCAGGAAGCGCGTTTTTCAACAGGTTGAGCGCCTTTTTCGGTACAATGAAAGAAGTGGTAACCTCACCCGCCAGGTGGTGGGTGCTGTATTTCACCAGTTTGTGTGCATCGGTAGCCACACAGGTCATTTTGTCGTTTTCAACCTGAAAGTACACACCGGTCATGGCCGGGCGCAGTTCGTCGGAAGAAGTGGCAAAAACAGTGTTGTTGATAGCATCCAGCAGGTATTTGCTGTTGATTTTTACCGTGTCTACGCCGTCCGGCTCGGGGATATTAGGAAAATCCTCGCCGTTTTCGCCGGCCAGTTTGTACTTGCCGTAGGAGGACGTTATTTCAATATTCCAGTTGTCGGGATTGACCGTAAAAGTGATGGGTTGCTGAGGCAGAGCTTTCAGCGTATCCAGCAATATTTTGGCAGGTACGGCCACAGAAAAGTTGTCGTCAGCCAACACATCAATGGTGGTTGCGATGCTCGTTTCGAGGTCGGTAGCTGCAATGGTGAGCTTTTTATCTTCAATTTTAAACAGAAAATCTTCCAGAATAGGCAAAACCGGGTTGGAGCCGATAGCGCCATTGGCGATTTGCACTTGCTTGAGGAGTTCAGAAGAGGATACGCTAAATTTCATCGTTGGGTATATTGTGAGTCAGGGGCTTGGGGGCGGCGCAAAAATAAGGCCTTGAAGCCGGCTATTCTTGTAAAGAAACTAACAAATTGTGGAAAAAAACCGAAAAAACTACCTTTGCCCCGCCAAATGAATAACAAGCGTTCTAATCTTTTGTTTTTACGTCTGTTCTTTCAGGGTACACAGCCCGGATTGGCGTAAATTGAATACCTGCCAGCCTTCACCCCTTGCTCATCCACTCATTCCATGGTAAATCGTAAAACGGCTCCTGTAATTCATGAAGTTCATCACCTGGCTATGCCGCGTCCGGAGTTGGTGTACCTGGATAATGGCATACCGGTGTATGTGCTGGATTTCCCGGGACAGGAAATAGTAAAGTTGGAAGCTGTGTTTCGTGCGGGTCGGCCGGAGGAAGAGAAACGACTGGCAGCCCGGGCCACGGCGCGTCTGATCCGGGAGGGAACCACCAGACAAACAGCTGCTGAAATGGCGGAGCATCTCGATTATTTTGGGGCTTCCATCAATGTACCAACCAACCTGGATACCAGCAGTTTTGTGCTGTTTTCTGTTAAAAAATACGTTCAGGAGGTCATTCCAACCTTTGCGGAAATGTTGCTCCAGCCTGCTTTTCCGCAGGAAGAACTGGAGAATTTCCGGCGCACCAGCATCCAGGAGTTGACGGTAGAATTGGAAAAAGGTGAAACAGTGGCCTACAGGAAAGTTACCGAACTGATTTTTGGAGAACAGCACCCATACGGGTACAATTCCATGCCGGAAGATTACCAGGCTATTGAACGGGCCGATATTCTGGATTACTACCGGAAATGGTACATCCCTGCCAATTGCCTGCTATTTGCCAGCGGGAGTATAGATGCAGGGGTTTTGGCCTTGATAAACCGGGAATTTGGGCAACATAGCGGTCCATCGTTGCCCGGCCGCAGTCCGTTGCCTGGAGCAGCAGAGCATCCAAACGGTCGGAAAATCAAGCTCCCGTTGCCAGGTTCCTTGCAAACAGCCATCAAAATCGGGCGCAGGTTATTTGACCGCAACCATCCGGATTTCAACGGCATGGTGGTACTCAATACCCTGCTCGGCGGGTATTTTGGCTCCCGACTGATGACCAACATCCGGGAAAAAAAAGGCTACACGTACAACATTTATGCTACGGTTGACGCTTATTTGAACGATGGTTGCCATTACATAGCCACAGAGGTGAGTCCGGAAAAGTCCGGTGCCGCCATTAGGGCCATCTTTTCTGAGCTTCGGAAATTGCGGGAAAAACCTGTGCCGGAAGAAGAACTGAGCATGGTCAGGAATTACATTCTGGGTATGTTGCTCAACGGTTTGGATGGGCCGATCAACAGCTCGGATATGGTCCGAAATATGATTGTGGAACATCAGTCGCCCGAAAAATTTGAGGCTCTGGTACACACAGTCAGGACCATTTCAGCAGAGCAAATTCAGGCACTTGCCCAGCGTTATTTGCAGGACAAGGATTTTTGGGTCGTTACAGTGGGATAAAATAACTTTAACGCCTATTTTTTTTCAAATTCTCCCCCTAATTACACCTAGAAAAGCACAAAATTCTGCGTAGTTTTGCGCACTTTTTTTCCCAATCCGATTCGACTCACACAATTAAACAGCCCATACTTTGTTCAACTTTTTCAATTTCTTCAAGCAAGAACTCGCCGTTGACCTCGGTACTGCAAATACGCTCATCATGGTGGACGACCAGGTGGTGGTAGATGAGCCCTCCATTGTCGCTATTGACCGCAATACCAAACAAACGATTGCTGTGGGGCATCGTGCTATGCAGATGCACGAAAAGACCCACGAAAACATCAAGACGGTTCGCCCGCTCAAAGACGGTGTAATTGCCGATTTCCAGGCTGCAGAAGCCATGATTCAGGGCATGATCAAAATGGTTGGTCGCCGCCGCAATATGTTCAGTCACCTCAAAATGGTAATTTGCATCCCAAGCGGTATCACTGAGGTGGAAAAACGCGCAGTATTTGATTCCGCCGACCACGTTGACAGTAAAGAAACCTACCTGATCCACGAGCCAATGGCTGCTGCCCTCGGGATCGGTTTGAATATCGAAGAGCCAATTGGCAACATGATCATCGACATCGGTGGCGGTACTACGGAAATTGCTGTTATCGCGCTGTCTGGCATTGTTTGTGACCAAAGTATCCGTATCGCAGGTGATGAGCTCACCAACGATATCATGAACTATATGAAACGCGAGCACAATATCCTCATTGGCGAGCGTACAGCAGAGCAGGTGAAAATCCACGTGGGTTCAGCCCTGCACGAACTGGAAAATCCACCGGCTGATTACGCAGTAAATGGTCGCGACCTGATGACCGGTATTCCCAAGCAAATCAAGATTGGCTACCAGGAAGTGGCTTATGCGTTGGACAAGAGCATCAGCAAAATTGAAGATGCGGTATTGCGTGCGCTGGAACTTACGCCTCCTGAGTTGGCTTCCGATATTTACAAAACGGGTCTGTACCTCACCGGTGGCGGCGCTTTGCTGCGCGGACTCGACAAGCGTCTGGAGCAAAAGACCAAGTTGCACGTACAAGTAGCCGACGATCCGCTTCGCGCCGTGGTGCGCGGCACAGGCATGGCCCTGCGCAACTCCCACCAGTATTCTTTCTTAATTGACCGTAAAAGCGTATAAAGAATGATTAACGATGGACGATGAACATAAGGTTCTTCGTCCATCGTTCTCGTTCATCGTTCCTCCAATGGGCAAACTCCTTGAACTTCTGCTTCGTAACGGTGGCTTTGTCACGTTCCTGGTAGTGGAAGTGATTTGTTTTGCCATGATGGTTAATTTCAATACCCGTCAGGGTGAAATCTGGGCCAATACTACCGGTATTTTTGGCGGCCGAGCACTGGAAAAGCGCCAGATGGCCTCAGATTACTTCAACCTCTACGAGCGTGCTGATAGTTTGGCGCATTTGGTAGACAGCCTCCAGCTTCGGCTGTCCAATGCCCGTCAGGTGCAGGTTCCCATTCGGGATACTTTCTTTCTGGTGAGTTATGATTCGCTTTCCAGAACTGATTCCACTTTACGCAAAACCGTTCGCCCACAGTTTCAGTCCGTTACTGCCAGGGTAATAAAAAACTCAGTTTCAGGCGCCAACAACTGGCTGATTATCAACCGTGGTAGCAGCGATGGCGTGAAGACTGATATGGCGGTTTTGAGTCCGGTAGGCATTGTGGGTATTGTGCGGCATGTGAGTCCGCATTTCTCCCTGGTTATGTCGGTGTTGCACCAGCAGGCCAAGATTTCGGCTGCATTACCACAACAAAAAAATGCTTTCGGCTCCCTCACCTGGGATGGCGGCGATCCAACGGTAATGACGCTTCGTTATATCCCACAGCACTTTGTGGTGAAAGAAAACGAGCCGGTAGTTACCAGCGGTTATTCTCTGATGTTTCCACAAGGGCATCCGGTAGGAAAGGTATACGGTACACCCAAAACAGATGCTGAAAACCCGTACTTCCTGGAAATCAAGGTAAAGTTGCATCAGGATATGACAACCGTTCGGGATGTTTCTGTTGTGCAGAATTTATTCCAGGCAGAAATAGACAGTTTGCAGTTAAAAATTAAAGCAAATGAACAGTAGTTCTATTACGCCCCACGTGCTGCGGTTCATTGGTATGGTGGCCGTACAGTCGTTGCTGCTCAATCAAATGACCGGCAGCATTGGCGCGTATTTTAATGTGCTGCTGTACCCGCTGTTTATCCTGTTTCTGCCTTTGCAGATGGCAGCTCCTTATCTGATTTTGCTTGGATTCGCAGTTGGTGTGGCGGTAGACGCCTTTGTGCCTTCCTGGGGGATTCACGCCGGCGCTGGTGCGTTCAGTGCGTTTGCCAGAGGTTTGGCGCTGTTGCCGTTTGCTCCTAAGGGTGGTTTTTCAACCAAAGACTCCATTTTTGCTCCGGCAACCATGGGCTGGCAAACGTTTTTGCAGGGAACGGCCTTGTTCATGGCCATGCATTTGCTCTGGTATTTTTCTTTCAGTTATTTTTCACACCTGTTTGCCCTGGAAATTGTGAAAAAAACTGCTGCAGCGTGGGGACTAACCATGATATTTGTAGCGTTATATGCCGCTATGTTCAATCCCAAAAAATGAACACAGCATCCTAAACCGATACCCCAGTCATGAAAAACGGTCTCCATCGCCAACGAAATATTCAAATCGTTTTTCTGGTATGCGCCATTGCCCTGATGCTGCAAGCCGCTAACCTGCAGATTTTCGATGGGTCGTATGCCAAACTGGCTGATGCCACAGCTATTGAAGAGCTGACGGTGTATCCGCCCCGCGGTATTATTTACGACCGCAACGGGGAGCGGATTGTAAATAATGAGGCCACCTTTGATCTGATGGTTACCTACAGCCAGATGGATATGAAGAAGATGGATGTGGCCAAGTTCTGTGGTATTTTGGGCATTACAGAAGATGAGTTCAAGCGCAACCTGAACAAAGACTGGCGCAGTGGCAAATTCTCCAAATCCGTTCCTTTTGTTTTCCTGAAAAAAATCTCTCCGGAGAAAAATGCCCGTTTTTTGGAAAGTCAATACGAGTTTCCGGGCTTCTTCGTGCAGGCGCGCAGTATCCGGGGCTACCCGTTTAATGCCGGCGCGCACGTTTTGGGGTACATCAATGAGGTGACACCCAGAGATATTGAGCGGAGCAATGGTAAATATGAAACCGGCGACTATATCGGCGCGGCCGGACTGGAGTCGGGTTATGAAGATTATTTGCGCGGGAAAAAAGGGGTAACCAATTTGTTGCGCGATAACCTGGGACGAATCGTGGGTCGCTACAAGCAGGGCGAACGGGATTCTGCCGCTATTGCCGGAAAGGATTTGGTATCCAGTATTGATATCAACCTGCAGGCATACGGCGAAAAACTGATGCAGAATAAAACCGGCAGCGTTGTGGCCATTGATCCGAAAACCGGACAGATACTGGCCATGATCAGTGCACCTACCTACAACCCGAACCTGTTGGTGATGACCAATGAGCGCGGGCAGGAGTTCAGTCGCCTGCTGACCGATCCGCTGCGGTATTTCTTTGACCGCACGGTAATGGCCAAATATCCACCTGGATCTATTTTCAAAACGGTGGTTTCGCTCATTGGCTTGCAGGAAGGAACCATAAGCCCTAATTCAGGCTTCAGCTGTTCCGGTGGTTATTTTTATGCCGGCCGTTTGTATAAATGCCACCATAGCGGGCACCTGAACGGAGTAGTGGATGCGCTGGCTCATTCCTGCAACACCTATTATATGGTGAAATACCGGGATCAGGTTGATAAGTACGGTTACTCCAACCCGCAGCAAGGGCTGGATGAGTTCAATAAATACATGACACAGTTTGGGTTTGGGAAACGATTGGGTATTGATTACCCGAACGAAAGCCCGGGCGGTTTTCCTACCTCAGCGTATTACAATAAGTTATATCCCAAGCACCTGGGTGGATGGCACTCGCCAACCATTATGTCGTGCGGTATTGGACAGGGCGAATTGCAGCTCACTACCATTCAGATGGCTAATCTGGCGGCTTGTATTGCCAACCGCGGCTATTGGTATGCGCCCCACCTGATCAAAGAATTCAAGGATGGAACCTCTATCCCGGATCGTTTTTTTGTTAAAAACAAGGTGGATATTGATCCCCGGCATTTCGAAACGGTGGTGGAAGGAATGGAACAATGTGTAGTGCGGGGTACTGCCCGAATTGCACAGGTACCTGGCGTTTCTGTGTGCGGCAAAACTGGTACCAGTCAGAACCCGCATGGCGACGACCACTCTGTGTTTTTTGCCTTTGCTCCTAAAGACGATCCGAAAATTGCCATAGCGGTGTATGTGGAAAATGCCGGTTGGGGAGCTTCCTATGCAGCACCAATAGCCGGCTTGATGATAGAGAAAATGCTCAACGATACCATTGCAACGGATCGTTTGCCTATCGAAGAGCGTATGATTAAAGCCGACCTGACTTCCAAGATTTTGGCCAACCGGGCACAGGAAAAGATCCAGGCCAAGTTGCCCAAGCCAAGACCCGACTCCTTGCCAGACCCGGCCAAACTCCCCAGCGAGGTGCCGGATGCCGTTCCACCTGCAACCGGGACAGGTGGTGGTACGCGCCCTGGTAAAAAGTAAGGCACGAAGGACTGGCAAAAGGCACAAAGACGCAAACACGCGAAGGCACGAAGACGCAAAGGGGGTATTTGACAAAGTCAAATACCCCCTTTGAAATATGATAACTGGCCTTTGCGCCTTTGTGTCTTCGCGTCTTTGTGTCTTTGCGCCTTTGCGCCTTCGTGCCTTTTGCCAGTCCTTTGTGCCTTCTATTTAAGTTTGACTTTGGTGGCTACGCTGGCCTTTTTCTTTTGCTGTTCTTCATCAAAAGGCTTGATGTTGATGGTCAGTGTATGGCCTTCGTCGGTGATTTCGCCGAGTTTATTGTCAGACTTTTTAACGGTACGGTCAGGGAAGTGGTAGATTTGTTTGTAGCTCATATCAGCCAGGAACATCTTAACCATATCCATGCTGCCTTCTTCACCGCCTTCTTCATCGGAGTTCATCATGGCTTTTTTCATTTCCTCACCGATATCGCCAACGCCCAGGCGTTCGAAGCTTTTGCCTTTAAAGCGGAATACCTCATCCACTTTTGTGTCGTATTTGTCTTTGTTGATGATACGCAAAGCACGGTTGAGTGCATCCACGTTCACAAAGTCGAAAGAGTATCCGAACTGGAAATTGGTGGTATCGTTAATTTCTACCACGTTGGTGATGCCTTCCACGCCGCGAATGGTAGCAGCAACACTGCTCATCTGTGTTCCGAGACCGCCCATGGGGTCTTCAACGGCAGGCGCATCAGCAGGAGGGGTGTAATCGCCTTCTGTTTGGATGGATGTGGAATCGCCCTCAATGCCCATGCCTGAGGCCATGGAACTGTCGCCGGCCATGCCTTTAAACATGTCCATCATGCCCTTCATCTCGCTCATATCGAGCGTCATTTTATAGGATCCGGAACCGTTGTTTTTAAAGGTAGCTTCCTCAATGATATGCAGGCAGCCAGTGAGTGCAGTCATGCTCACGGCAAGTACTGCGAGGAAAAGGTTTTTCAAATTTTTCATTGAATGTAGGAAATTGGAAAAATATATACGGGGGCAAGCCCGTATCAGGTTTGATTGAATTGTTATTTAAGACGGATGTTCAGTTCCGAAGGTTTCTTTTTCGACTTGTTATTTTCGTCCAACGGCTTTTCGAGGATGATGAGCGTGTGGCGGTCATCGCTTAATTGTGCGTTTTTGTCGTTGCACTTTTTGATTTTCTGATCGGGGAAATGGTAAATGGTTTTGAACTCCAGATCGCGGAACATCATTTTCATCATGCTTTTTACAGCATTGGCATCTGGTGTGATTTCGTCATCTGAAGACTGCTTTGTCATGATTTCCGTTAGAAAATCGGCAAAACTGGAAGCTCCTGCATGCCGTTTCAAGGTTTTTCCATCCAGGCCTATGTAAGCATCTTCGTTCCATCCTCCAATTTCCACATCGTCATCCTTCAGGGAAATCAGCGCATCCTGCAGATGTGCCAGGCTTTGAAAATTGAAGGCAAATCCGGATTGGTGGGTAAGTGTGTCGTTGAAACCGTGCGCATTACTGATTCCGTTTTTGTTGGCCAGCAAACGTGCAGCTATTTCGTATTTCTCTTCCTTCTTTTCCAAAACGTTGACAGTGTCAGGTAATCCGGCAAGCACGGATGTGTCTGGTTGCGTGCTTTTTCCCATTGATTTCCCAAAGTTGTCAAACTTACTTTTGACTTTGCTGCCGTCCAGTGCGAAACTGTAAGTACCGCTGCCATCTTTTCGGATGGTGATTTCTTCAACGATGGTGAGGCAGCTGCTCAAACTCAGAGAAATGAACAGCAACAGGGTTACATGGATGTTTTTCATAGGGTATGGGTTGTGACAGTTTTCAGTTGTCTGTTGGACGTTACTCAATTATTAACTCTTCTTCCACTTTTACGCCGCCTTTTTCCAGTGTAAAGGTATACACGCCTTTGCGTAGATACCGTTTGCCAGTGTCAGCTTTTTCGATGTCGAGTGGCTTTTTTGCGTCTTTTTGTTCGCGTTGAAGGGTTTCTTTGTATTTCGGCAAGGCGTCTTCGCGAAAGTCCAGGGCGTAATTCCAGTTGTTGACTCCTTTAACAGCATCAATGGCGCCGCTGTTCAGGACCAAGCCGCTTTCTTTGTGTTTGACGGTCCAGGATACCTTTCCGTCACTATTGCTGTAAAACCAAACCGGATACTCCGGATCTTTAGTTTCCTGATAAGCACGTTTTTTGCCCCAGTTTTTATTGAATTTTCTTTTTTCCAGGCTAAACAATTTCAGCCCCGACAGCAACACTTCCGCGTTTAATTGCTGAATCAGGGAAATATCTGCTTTAAACATGGAACGCCCGTGTGTGCCGATCACCAGTTCCCGTGCATTGGCCTGTATGGCCAGGTCGTGCACCGGAACATCCGGGAAATCTGCACTCAGGGTTTGGAAGGATGCTCCGCCATCCAATGATACATAAACGTTGTGATCTGTACCTACGTATATTACGTTCGGATTGGCAGGGTCTTCGCGGACCACATTGATGGGTTCCAGCGGCAAATCTGTGCCAAGTTTGGTCCAGGTTTGGCCATAATCCTGCGAAACGTACAGATAAGCGGCAAAATCATCCCAACGATACCCGTTGAGCGAAACGTACACGCGCCCGCGCTCGTGGGATGAGGCAATCACCCTGCTTACCCACAAATTGGCTGGAAGCTGACTGGAAATATTCGTCCAGGTGTCACCGCCGTCGCGGGTGAGGTGTACCAGGCCATCGTCTGAGCCGGTGTACAGCATGCCAAACTTCAAAGGGCTTTCGCAAATGCTGGTGAGGGTGCCGTAGGGAACGTTGCCCGGTTTACCGCCATTGGTCAGATCGCCGGAAATGGCTTCCCAATCTTTACCCTGATTGAAGGATCGGTACAGTTTGTTGGCGCCCAGATACAACACGTCTTGCTGGTGTCTGCTCAACCAAATAGGTGTTTGCCAGTTGAAACGCAGCGGACGTTCTCCCAGGTCGTGCTTAGGGGTAATGGGCCGGGATGCTCCTGTAGTGCGGTCCACCTTGAAGTAATTGCCAAACTGGAATCCTGTGTACACTGTATTATTGTCGCGGTAGTCAACCTGCACCTGCATGCCATCGCCTCCCAGCAGTTCTTTATACGGATATGCGCCGGTTTGATGCCAGGCGGTAGAAGCTTCGTATTGGCTTGGCCCAACCCAAACGCCATTATCCTGGGCACCGCCATATACCTGATAAGGGTCGGACTCGTCGGTGGCAATGGCATAAAATTGACCTACAGGCGGTGTATTACACTTGATCCAGGATTCGCCGTTGTCCCAGGATATGTTCAAGCCACCGTCATTGCCATTTACCAGGTGTCCTTTCCGGGCAGGATTCAGCCAAAGTGCGTGATGGTCAACGTGCACATTATCGCCATTGATGTTTTTCCACGTTTTGCCGCCATCCTCAGAACGGATAATGAAAAAGCCAATCATGTAAACCTGATCGGCGTCGTCGGGCATACAACGTACATTGGCGAAGTAGTAGCCGTATGTAAAGTGCATTTGCTCGATGGCATCTTCATGGGTACGTTTCCAGCTTTGGCCGCCATCGTCGGAGCGATAGAGTTCTGCACCGATGTAGTCTGTTTCAAACAGACGTGTATTGGCATCTTCCAGAAATTCTACCAGGGCAATGGGTTTGAGTTTGTCTTTTTGAACGAGGTCTTTGACCTTTTTGGCATTGTATTTCTCCGGGAATTCGTTTTGCTTGAGGAAAGTGGCTAATTTGTCCTCGCTGAGTTGCAAAAATGCTTCTTTCGACATGCTCCGCAGCTGATCTTTGGTCAGTCCGTCATCGCCGGGTTTTTCTTTAGCTGGTTTGGGGTTTTGGTTATCTATACAGGCATACAGTACGGTTTTGCCGTTTTTTTTGCCAGAAGCCAGTCCGATTCGCCCTGTTTTTGGGCCGGAAGGGAATCCATTCATAGCTTTTACCCAGGTATTGCCTCCATCTATGCTTTTCCAGATGGCAGATCCTTGTCCTGCGCCGTTGAATTCCCAGGCCCGGCGACTCCGTTCCCAGGTGGCGGCAAGCAGGGTATTGGGGTCGTTGGGATCCAGCACCAGATCAATGGCGCCGCTGTTTTCATCTGCGAAAAGGGTGCGTACCCAGGTTTTGCCGCCGTCGATGGTTTTATACACCCCGCGTTCGGGGTTGGGAGAGTATAAGTGGCCTAAAACAGCTACCCAGAGCGTGTTTGGATCAGTAGGGTGTAAAATGATTCTGGAAATATGGTGGCTTTCCGGCAATCCACGCCATTCCCAGCTTTTTCCCTGATCGGCGCTGCGGTAAATGCCGGTTCCTGCATAGGAGGAGCGACTGCTGTTGGCTTCTCCGGTGCCTACCCATAGTACCCGGTTGGTCCAGTCGATGGCAATATCTCCAATGGTCATACTGGCCTCATGGTCGAAAACAGGTTTGAAGGCAGTTCCATTGCTACTGGTGTGCCAAAGTCCGCCGGAGGCATAGGCCACGTACATTTCGGTGGGATCGACAGGGTTAACGTCAACATCAGTGACCCGGCAGGAGAACACGGTAGGGCCAATGTTGGCGGGCTCGATGGAGGATAGCAGGGATTGTTTTTTGAGTTTTTGGCGTTGGTCAAACCCTTTGAGCCGGACATCGGCGGGCGTAGGTTGTTGTGCAAATGAATGAGCTGAAAGGAACCCGAGGAGGAGCCAGGTAAGGAGTTGCCGCATACGTATAAATTTTGGAGAAAGGTACGCAGATTTATGAGGAACACGGGCTGTGAACGCGAATAGGGTTTGGAACGCGGATGACGCTGAGAACGCGGATTGGATTTTGGAACGCAGATGACGCAGATGACGCGGATTTTTATGCTGCCTTCGGCAGCCTGTTTAGGTAAATTTGAGATTTTAGGGTAAGCAAACCTCAAAATTGCTGAAGGCAATTTTCAAGATCTGCGTCATCCGCGTCATCCGCGTTCCAAATCCCAAATCCCAAATCCAATCCGCGTTCTCAGCGTTCCAAAGAATCCATGTTCACATAATCAAACATAAAAGGTAAGCCCTTCTTCAGCTATATCCGTGTGCTCAAACACCTCCCGCGCCTCCGACAAATGAACATCCGTTGAGGTATATCGGCCTGAAATATGCCCAAGCAGGAGTCGGCCAACACCGGCAAGTTTAGCTACCTGAGCAGCCTGAGCTGCAGTGGAATGCATGGAAATTTCTGCTTCATGGGTATGTTCATCAGTAAACGTAGCCTCATGGTACAACAGATCCACCCCGCGCACAACTTCAACAACCTGTTCGGAAAAACACGTATCGCTGCAGAATGCGTAGGATTTAGGACGGGGAGGATCCAGGGTTAGTTCCTGATTGGGAATGATTTGACCGGATGGCAGTTCCAAATCAGCCCCGGCCTTGATACCAGGAATCAGGGTAAATGGTATCTGATATTGTTCAATTTTGGCAGGCAGGATGTTTCTTGGACGGATTTTTTCCCGGAACAACCAACCGCTCGTTGGGCCACGGTGATGGAGTGGAATAGTCCAGACTTCAACTTTGTTGTTTTCAAATACACAGGCCGAAACGGAGCTGTCTACCACTATAAACTCCAGCGTATAAGGCAGTTTGACGCCACAAACTCGGAGGGTAGTTTCAATAAATTCCTGTAAACCCGGGGGCGAAAAGAGTTGTAATGGTTCGGTTCGCTTTTTATGTCCCCAGTTGGTGATCATGCCCAGCAGCCCAAACATGTGGTCGCCGTGCATATGACTGATGAAAATTTGCCGGCAGGCATCCACTTTGGTACGAAACTGATAAATCTGCATTTGGGTGCCTTCACCACAGTCAATCAGGAAAATCTGATTTTCTACCTGCAGCACCTGTGCTGTAAAATGGCGACCATGGAATGGGCCGCCCGACGCATTGCCGAGAATGGTAAGCTGCATCATGTTATTTCCCGAAAACTACGGTACCAGTGCGCAACGCGATTTCGTTGCGCGTTTCGTTGAGTTTTTGTTGGATTTTCATGAACCGGATCATGGCCTCATGATCGCCTTCTTTGGAGGCATTTTGCACCCTTTGAAGGTTTATTGTGCACATTTTTTGCACTTTTTTCAGTTTAAACCGGTCCAGAGCCTGTTTCATATCAAGGTTGAAATTGCGCTCGGGCATTGGCTGGTTTTGTAACGGATAGTTCCACATGGCTTCCCAGTTGGGAGAAAATTCCCATGGTTCTGCCAGGATGTCAATGGCCAGGTTGGCAATTTCGGATGATTCATGCTGGATGAAATAATGCTGGTCAAAGGTTTTTCCTTCCAGTAACATGGCATGACATTCCATGGCCACTTTCCCGTACAAGGGATTGTCGAAATCACTTAATGATTCTTCAATGTCTGCCAGAATGTATTCCCCCACCGAGATCTGTTCCTGTGGCAGGACATGGCTGCCAAATTGAACCAGGAGCCTGACAATGTCGCGTTCCTGATATTCAGCGGCGGTTTTGGCATTGTTGTTTGGTTGTGTCGCCTGTTTATCAGTCCATTCAGGAGGCAATTCGCCAGCTTCGCTGGGCGGGAAATATACTCCCGGATCGGGCGGAAAGAACGGGTCGTCGCCCCAGGCAGGGGGCGGGGCTGAGGGAGCGGGCTGATCTGATGCTGCACTGGGTTGACGGGCAGCTTTTTCCTCCCGTTTTTTTATGGTTTGACCAATCAGTTTATTGGCTTCAGCCACCAGAATTTGCTCTGAAACCTGCAATAAACCGGAACATTCCCTCAGATAAACGCTGCGTTTGATTGGGTCTGGAATGCGTGCAATGCTGCTCACAATATCTTTCACCAATCCGGCTCGTTTGATAGGGTCGCCTTTGGTTTCGTCGAGCAGCAGATCGGTTTTGAAAAAGATAAAATCCTTGGCGTTTTCGGTGGTGAATTTCTTGAATTGTTCACCACCGAATTCCTGCACATAGGAATCGGGGTCGTGGCCATCGGGTAGCAAACAGATGCGCACATTAAGGTCTTGCTCCAGGGCAAGGTCCAGACCGCGCAACGCCGCTTTGATACCCGCGGGATCGCCGTCGTATAAAATTTTCAGGTTTTGGGTATTGCGCCGGATCAGCTGCAATTGTCCTTCCGTGAGGGAAGTACCGCTGGACGCCACCACGTTTTCGATACCTGCCTGATAGAGCGAAATCACATCCATGTAGCCTTCCACCAGCAAACATTCATCCAGTTGGCGAATGGCTTTTTTAGCCTGAAATGCGCCATAAAGGATCTTGTTTTTGACATAAATCTCGGTTTCCGGACTGTTGATGTACTTGGGTATGGTTTTTTCTGCCGACATGGTTCTGCCAGCGAAGGCAGCTACTTTGCCGGAAAGGTTGTGGATGGCAAACATTACCCGGGCCCGGAAAAAATCGCGTCCACCGTCCTGACTGCACAAACCAACTTTTTTCAACAGTTCCGGACTATGGCCGGTGTTTCGGGCTTTGCGGAGCAGCAGATCGCGTTCGTCTGGTGCATAACCCAGTCCGAAAGCCCGAATGGTTTCTTCGCGCAGACCGCGTTTGCGGAAATAAGCCAGCGCAACGGATTTGCCCTCGTCGGTGTCAAACAGTTGTTGCTGAAAATGCTGCAAAGCAAATTCGTTGACGATGTACAGCGAATCTGCCAATTGCATTTCGGCCAGTTGCTCCGGGGTGCGTTCTACTTCCTGTATTTCAATGTGGTATTTCCTGGCCAGCCAGCGCAAAGCTTCCGGGTATGTCAGGTTTTCGTGTTCTTTCAGGAAAGTGACGGCATCGCCTGCCTTGCCGCAGCCGAAACATTTAAAAATGTTGCGGGCGGGATTCACATTGAAAGAGGGGGTACGTTCTCCGTGAAAGGGGCACAGGCCAATGAGGTTGACTCCGCGCCGCCGCAGCGTCACGAATTCTTCAATGACTTCTTCGATCCGGGTGGCATCGAGGATTTCCTGCACCTGTTTTGGAGGGATCATGGTGCGAAAGTACGGGAACTACCGCAACACCGTTACATCCCCGTCATAATTCAACGTTACACCATCCACAAATAAAATCTCGGCGCGCCATACAAATATACCTGGCGACACCCGATCGCCGCGGAAGGTGCCATCCCAGCCGGTTGACTCATCGTTGGCGCCGCCAATATGCCGGTACACCATTTCTCCCCAGCGGGAATAAATCTCCAGCCGTACCTCCTGCACTTCCGGACCGCCGTATACCGTGAAAAAATCATTCTCTCCATCATCGTTCGGGCTGAAGATGTTGGGCACGTACACGTCGCGTACTTTTTGTACAAAAACCGTGATGCTATCGGTATCAGTGCAGCCACCTGGCGCCTCTGCTGTGAGGGTGTACGTGGTGGTTTCGTATGGCGTTGCCACAGGTTCCGGACAATTGTAGCAGGAAAGGCCGGGCTTGAGCGACCAGATGAAGGAGTCGAGCGGGGTATTTTGTACCAGCACCAGCTGGGTGCTTTCAGCGAGGTTGACCGTCAGATCCTGCCCCAGTTCAATGGTTGGAATGATGGGAGTAACCAGAAGGCCGCTTGTTGTGGTTTCGCAGCCATTGCCATCGCGTACGGTAAGTTCGTAGTTGCCACCCGTCAAGCCGGTGAAGGTGCTCAGGTTGGAAAAACCGCTGCCTGAGAGGTCGTAAGTGTAAGGCAATACGCCTCCTGTAGTAGTGGTGGCGGCTACAACTCCGGTATTAGGGCCGTTGCAGTCAGGGTTTTGAAAGCTGGCATCCAGTACCAGCGCGGTTGGTTCCGTGAGGATAAAACTGCGCACAAGCGAGCATCCCTGGGCGTCTGTAACGGTACAGGTATAAGCGCCTGCACCTAGATTTTGCAGGTTTTGCGCGGTAGCTGCGTTGCTCCAGGCATACTGATACCCGGGTATTCCGCCTGACACACTGAGTGAGATGGCGCCATTGGTTTCGCCCTGACAACGCACCTGATAGCCCTGGTAGGAGGAGAGTGTTTCCTGTGCGCTTATGGCTGAGGGCTCGGATATATCCTGAAAGAATACCACATCGTTGCCAAAATTATCTTTGATGAAAACAGAATAGGACCCCGAAGGCAGATTAGGTATGGTTTGAATGGTGTTCAAGGCGGCAATATTGCCTGATCCGCTTGGTCCGCCTCCGCCCACGCGCTCCCAGGCGTATGTGAAAGGCGGGGTGCCATTGGCTACTGAGAATTGTAAGGCGCCGCTGGATTCACCCTTGCACACTACCGGATTGGCTTGTAATTGCCCCTGAATTTCACATTGGATGATGATGAGGTTCAGATTGACGATACTATCACAGCCATTGGGAGAGGTAAGTAATTCCTGGTATTGCCCGGCTGCAAAATAGGGGTTGCCGCCAACCCAGATACTGTCGCCATCGCACAAAAAAATGTTCAGGTTGGTGGTTATGGTTTGCAAAACGGTCAGCTCAATACGCACCAGGCTGTCGCAGCCTTCCGAGCCGGAGTAATGAAACTCGTAGCTACCCGCATCGCAAATAGTGGTATCGTTGTAGGTATAGCACTCATTGGCGCAAATGGTAGCCTCGATGGTGGTGGCCGGAATACTGTTAACATAAATGTTCCGGCAGGCCGGGAAGGCAGTGTCACAGGTGTTGGAAGCCGTCACGCAAAGCTGATTCAAGCCTGCTGCGAGGAAGTTCAGCGATACCGTAGTGTCGGTTTCAGAAGCGTAGGGCAGTCCGTTGAGTGTCCAGTAAAAGTGGGCTGCTCCGGGTGGCAGGCTCACGGTATAGTCTTCCGGGCTGTTGATACAAACAGTTTCCGGACCAACGATACTGCCAGAGTTTTCCAGGGGCATTACCTCTGTGGTGCCGTTTACTACTTTAATGGTATAATGGCAAACGTCGTTTTGGTTGCCATCCATTACAAAATAATAGTACTGCCCTACGGTGAGCGGCACCGTATTGGTAAAGTTCTGGGTTGTATTGGGCGGAATATCTCCGTCGCAATTGGAAACTGCCTGGAATGTCTGGCAATCCAGGCTTTTGTAAATACCTACTTCAAGTCCGGCGTTGTTTTGGCAATCGAATACCGTGACTGAAAGGGTTAGGTTGGTGCTGCCGGCAATAAAACCGATCCACTGCATATGGTGAACGGTTCCGGTACAAAAGCCTGGGGGCGCCTGACCTGTAACACCTTCATCGTTGACTCCGGTGAACCCATTAATGTCGCAGATAATACAGGCATCTGCACAAAAAGGCGTCATGGACGGATTGGGGCCGCAAGGCTCCGGTTGGGCAAAAAGGTTTGGAAAAAATGCAAGAGTCAGCGCAAACGCACACAGGATTTTCTTCATGATTAAGCTGGTTACCAGATGTCAGATCAAAATACGCAAAAAAGGGAGATAGCGTTGCGTAGCCATTTCCGGTAACTGCTCATGAGAGACAAAAATCCTGACATTTATCCCTTATAAAAGGTCCACTTCCACATTTCCTTCAGTGTCACCTTTTTGCCATACATCAGTATGCCTACCCGATAAATACGTCCTGCCAGCCAAACAAAGAAAATGGCTGAAGCAACTACCAATACCAGGGATATGGCCACCTGCCACCAGGGCGGATTGAAGGCCAGTCGGAATGGCATGGCGATAGGCGAGAACAAGGGGAAGATGGACGAGAAAACCATCAGGCCGCTATCAGGGTTGCGCCAGCCAGCCATGGAAACAATGTAAAAGGCCAGAATGAGGGGCAGGGTAGCGGGCAGGGTCAACGATTGACCTTCGCCCAGATCATCGCCCATGGCAGAACCCACCGCAGCAAACATGGATGAATAGATAAAGTATCCACCCAGGAAATAGATGATGAACGAGCCGATGAGCAGCGGCCAGTTTTGTTTGCTCAGTTCCGTCATGATACGCATGCCGGTATCCTGTACCATTTCAGGATCCATGGTGGCATCGCCGGGGGTTAGTGGTGGCTCCACCGGGGTGCCTCCAAAAACTAAGGGCACCAGCAAAGAAACCGCGCCACTCAATACCACCCACGCTACTACCTGAGTGAGGCCCACAAGGCCGGCGCCAATGATCTTGCCCATCATCAGGTCGAACGGGCGAACAGACGACATCATGACTTCCACGATACGGTTGGTTTTTTCCTCCATGACTGAGCGCATCACCATTTGGCCATACATCAGTACCATGAAGAACAGCAAGAAGGTCATAATACCACCTACCGCCAGGCCAACCCCTGCGGTGTACTTACTTTGGTCGTCGTCCTGATTACTGTTAATGCCTTCCGGATCAATGGATACGTCTGATTCCAGCAGTTTCAACTGATTGGCATCAAGTTTAAGGGAGTCCATTTTAAACTCCTTTATTTTCCCAGCAATACGCTTTTCGATAAGACCACTTTTTTCCGGCGCCAGTTTGTCGTCGGAGTAGTAAAAAATGGTGTGGTCTTTTTGTTGGAAATTGCTCACAGGAGGGACCCGCAATACTCCGTCAATTTTCTTTTCGGTGACCTCGGTTTTGAGCTGGTCGAGGGTTTTGTTTCCGGAAGGGAGGAAGCGAACTCCTTTTTCATCGGGCAAATTGCCCACTATTTTGGCTTCGTCCAGAACGGCAACCTTGATCTCGTCGCCACCCTGATAGCTGGAAAGACCAACAATAACCAGCATGTACACCAGCAAGCCCACGGGAGCCAGCAAAGTGCCAATGATGAAAGATTTTTTCCGAACGCGTGTGAGGTATTCGCGTTTTATGATGAGTGAAAGTTTAGACATGGGTAGCGTTTGAAAGGTCTGAGGGGTTTGAGGGGTTTGAGGAGTTTGAGGGGTTTGAGGGGGCAGGGGGCGAGAACTTAGCGTCTTTGCGCCGTAGTGTCCCGTGCTTTGCGCCTTTAGGACCTTATTGTTCTTCTGTTTCGGCTACGCGTTGAATGAAGATCTCATTGAACGTAGGCAAAATTTCCTCGAAACGGCTGATTCGGACACCTTTTTGCAGGAATGTACGCAGGAGTTCGTTGCCGTCGGATTCGTTTTCAAGCTTAAACGTGAGGGCGTTTTTCTCTGTTTTTACCACCGGGAATCGCTCAGGCAGGTCGGTGGGCAGGGCCTCATGGGTTTCTATTCGGAACAGGTTTTGTTTGTACTGATTTTTAATGGCTTTTACCTCACCGTACAGTACGTTCCGGCCCTTGTTGATGAGCACGATATGATCGCACATTTCCTCCACCTGCTCCATGCGGTGGGTGCTGAAAATGATGCTGATACCCGATTCGTTCAGGAGGGCAATTTCTTCCTTGATGAGGTTGGTATTGATGGGGTCCAAACCGGTGAAAGGCTCGTCGAGGATGAGCAATTTAGGTTTGTGCAGCACTGTAGCAATGAACTGGATCTTTTGCTGCATGCCTTTGGACAGGTCTTCCACTTTTTTGTTCCACCAGTCTTTGATTTCAAATTTGGTCAGCCAGGCTTCAATCTCATTCATTGCCTGGTGCTGGCTGAGACCTTTGAGTTGCGCCAGGTAAAGCAGTTGTTCGCCCACCTTCATTTTTTTGTAAAGGCCGCGCTCTTCAGGCATGTAGCCTATCTGCTCCGGCGAGCGGTCGTGCAGTTTTTGTCCATCCAGGTAAATGACGCCGGAATCTGGCGCTGTAATGGTGGTAATCATCCGGATCAGGGATGTTTTGCCGGCGCCATTGGGGCCCAGCATACCAAACACACAGCCTTTGGGCACGTCCAGACTGACATGGTTGACGGCGGTGTAATTACCATAGGTTTTGACTACGTCTTGTACAGAGAGTATCATCAGAAAGTTTGAGTGGCTTGGTGTTTTAGTGTTTTGGTGTTTTAGTGTTTTGGTGTTTTAGTGTTTTGGTGTTTTGGTGTTTTAGTGTTTTGGTTGGTTGTTACAAAAGTCAGGGTTGGGTGATGAACGGGGTTCTTTTTTCGGCCAATGGCGTTTGTGGGGTGGTTTCGTGGCCAAATTACCGGATGAATGAAAACTCCGGGCAGAATGAAGGATATTTTTATAAACAGGGTATTATGATTTTGGATCACACATTTTTTGGGAAACCACCAAGGTTTAAAATTAGTTCATATGTTAAAATTGAAAAAAATTGAATAAAAGAAAATATTTACTGTTTATCAATAAAAATTATTTGCAAAAAAGAAAATTCTACTGCACTTTTGCAACATCATTCAAACAACTGATCATTACGTTATGAACATTCAAGGCAAAAAAATCAGTCTTCCCATGGTTTTGCGGCACTCATTTATGGCGCTTACCATTGCTTTTGGACTGCTTACTGTTTTGCAGTTAAGTTCCTATCTCGGCATTGGTTCTGACGGGCCATTTATCCGTGGGTGGGTATCTACAGCTACGGAGCTTGGGCCGGAACAAATCCCACAGGCTGCCTCTGGTGAACAGATGAAACTTTATGAATTTGGCGACAGAAAGCTGGTCATGGTGGAGTTTTCCAACGTGTCGGCCATGATGCAGTTGCACTATCTGGGGTATATCTTTTTTCAGTTAATTCCCTGGTTATTAGGCGTTTATATGCTTTATCAGCTGTTTTCTCTTTTCCGGGATATGGACCGGGGAAAAATATTTCCACAGGAGAACGTGCGCAGAATCCGGCGCATGGCAACAGCCGTGCTGGTGTTTCCGGTGGCCAACTATATTTCCGGGGCTTTTCTATGGAATATTGTGCAAACCCAGCGTGGTCAATCGGTATCCGCGCCGCTTTCCCCTTTGTTTTTAGAGCCCATTTTGCAGGCAGGGTTTATAGCGCTCATCCTGTTTTCACTGGCTGAGGTATTCCGTCACGGATTTCAGCTGCAACAGGAACAAGACCTTACCATTTGAACTCACATTCCTTCACTTATTCAACATTGCAGGCAATGAAAACAGAAAAAATATTAATGATTTTACGCGTATTGGCCTGGGTAACCCTGGTTGGTTACGCCGTCAATTTTGTCGCCCAGCTTTTCCGTTTTGGCTGGAAAGTACTCAGCCAGACACCTCCGGGGTCAGCTGAAACGATGGCCTCCTCCCTCACTCAGGATAACCTGTGGGATTATGTTCGGGTTATGTCGTTCATACTCGTTTTATCAGGTATGTTCGTATACCTCTGGTATTGGGTAACCAAACTGCTATCGGGTATGAGTTTAAGCAACCCGTTTACCATGGAAGTGGCGCAAAAAATGGAAGGGATTGCCTACATCCTGTTCAATATCTGGGTAGTATCCATGATTGGCAGTCAGGTTACCAGACACATTTCATTGGATATTGACGGCTCCTGGGATGTGGTTCAGGTATCTACCGAGTTTCTCCTCATTGCAGGTATTGTGTACATTATTTCACAGGTGTACAAACACGGAGTCGCACTACAACAAGAACAAGACCTAACCATTTAAGCCATGGCAATCATAGTTAATGTAGATGTTATGATGGCCAAGCGCAAAATGTCGCTTACAGAGTTGGCTGCCAAAGTAGATATTACCCTGGCAAACCTTTCTATTCTAAAAACCGGAAAGGCCAAGGCCATTCGTTTCAGCACCCTGGAAGCCATCTGCAAGGCGCTGGACTGCCAGCCGGGGGATGTGCTGGAGTATGTGCCGGGTGAAACGATGGACGATGAACGATGAGCAACAGTGTTGATCTGTTGATTGTCTATTGCTGACACTATTAACCCACCTAAGAAATAACACTATGAAACCACTTTTTTGTGCTCTTCTTGTGCTCCTATTCACCCTTCCATCTCTGGCTCAAAAGCTTGAAGGCCCTGAATTTGAAACGCTCGACACCTCTTTTTCCACCGGAATAAAAGGTTGGAGGTCCAACAAACTTTACGAGTTTGCGCCTGATGAGATGGTCAAACATTCAGGCCAAAGGTCTATGCGCGTGAAAAGCATGGCTGGCAAACAATTCGGGGCCTTCTCTCAAATGGTGTCTATTCCTTCCGCATCCAGTTTGCGTAAATATCGCATTTCAGGTTGGCTGAAACGTGATTCCGTAGAGCGATTTGCCGGAATATGGATCAATGTATTCGAAGGAAAAAACAGTTTGTTCTTCGATAACATGCAACAAAAGCAGCTAAACGGCACAGCCGACTGGCAAGAAATCAGTACAACGTTTTTTGTTGATACTTCTGCCACTGAAATGCAAATCGGAGGGTTGGTAGTAGGCAGTGGACAAGCCTGGTTTGATGATTTTTTCCTGACGGAAATTCCCATCATTTCCGGAGATCTTCCGGATTCGTTGAAAACCTATTTGAATGAGGCGGCTGATTTGATGCAAAAAAATGCCTTGCACCGCGATCTGGTTGATTGGCCAAAAGAACGGGAGGTAATCATGCTGATGGCCTCTGGCGCCAGAAATTATGCTGATTGTTATCCCATGATCCGGCACTTGCTGAATAAATTAGGCGACCATCACAGTTTCCTGATGGAAGCGTCCAAAAGCGAGGAGTGGAGCAACCCTGATCCGGAGGCTTATAAAAAGATGCCATTAACCACCGGACTTACCCTGGACGACAATATTGCTTACCTCCATATGCCCTCTGTGAGCAGTGGCGACGACAAAACCAATACCTATTTTGCCGACATGCTGCATAACCTCATTGACTCACTGGATCAATCCAATCCTGTTGGTTGGATACTGGACCTGAGAGGCAACAGTGGCGGTAATTGCTGGCCTATGCTGGCAGGTATCGGGCCAGTTTTGGGTGAGGGCAAATGTGGCTATTTTATGGAATTGGGTGGTAAAACCTCCGGCGCCTGGTATTATAAAAACGGAAAATCAGGCATAGGGAAAAACAAAATCACTTCGGTGAGTCGAAAACCCTATAAACTGAGACGAAAAAATCCGCCAGTTGCGGTGCTGACCGGCAAATACACAGGCAGTTCCGGGGAGGTGGTTGCTGTAGCATTTCGGCAACGCCCCAATACACGCAGTTTTGGAAGTCCTACGGCAGGTCTTTCCACTGGAAATCAAAATTTCAGGCTACAAGATGGCGCTCAGATTTTCCTTACAACAACCGTGTATGCTGACAGAACCAAAGAAACCTACGGTGCGCAAATTAAACCGGATCAGGAAGTTCAGGAAAGTAAAGGAGACCAGGATCCAGTAATTGAAGCAGCTGTAAGATGGCTCTTGGGGAAGGATGGACGATGATATGATGAACGATGGACGATGGACGATAATACGACAGGCGTTGCTTTTGGCTTACAAACGGTAGGCCGGGCGCAACGCCTGTCGTATCATCGTCCATCGTTCATCGTCCTTAGGCGTCTATACGTGCGTATTTTGCATTGGCCTCAATGAATGCACGGCGTGGCGGTACTTCATCGCCCATGAGCATAGAGAACATACGATCTGCTTCGGCAGCATCATCGATGGTGGCGATTTTGAGGATGCGATTGATGGGATCCATGGTGGTTTCCCACAATTGTTCGGCATTCATCTCACCCAAACCTTTGTATCGCTGAACCTTTACGGAATCGTCGTCTTCCCGGCCGCTGCCAAACTCCAGTTGCGCTTCTTTACGCTGCTTGTCGTTCCAGGCATAACGTTGGTTTTTACCTTTTTTTACCAGGTAAAGTGGAGGTTGAGCAATGTAAATATGGCCTTTTTCAATCAGTTCGCGCATGTAACGGAAGAAGAAGGTCAGGATCAGGGTTGTGATGTGTGAACCGTCAATATCGGCGTCACACATGATAACAATCTTGTGGTAACGCAGTTTTTCTGTGTTCAGCACCCGATGTCCTTCGTCGTTTTCCTGTACACTTACCCCCAGGGCGGTGAAGATGTTTTTGATCTCTTCGTTTTCGTAAATTTTGTGCTCCAGGGCTTTTTCCACGTTCAGGATTTTACCCCGAAGCGGCAGAATAGCCTGAATATTCCGGTCCCGGCCTTGTTTGGCCGTACCGCCTGCCGAGTCACCTTCGACGAGGAACAACTCGCATTCAGCCGGGTTGCGGCTGGCACAGTCGGCCAGTTTACCGGGCAGGCCGCCGCCGGTTAAGGCGCCTTTTCGCTGTACCATTTCACGGGCTTTGCGGGCTGCGTTGCGGGCTGTTGCTGCCAGGATTACTTTATCAATAATCCGGCGGGCCTGGTTAGGGTTTTCTTCCAGGAAAACTTTGAGTGCATCGCCCACACAGCGGCTGACGATACCGGTTACTTCAGAGTTGCCGAGTTCACCTTTGGTTTGGCCTTTGAACTGTGGCTCCTGAACCTTTACAGAAACGATGGCCGTAAGGCCTTCCATGAAGTCTTCGCCGGAAATGGTGAAGTTGATTTTTTTGAAAAAACCGCCGTCTTCGCCGTATTTTTTGAATTCGCGGGTGAGGGCTCTGCGGAAACCGCTTACGTGTGTACCGCCATCGCGGGTGCTGATGTTGTTTACAAACGACACCACGTTTTCCGAATAGGAGGTGTTGTACATCATTGCCACCTCCACATCTACGTTGTCTTCGTTGGCAGTAATGTAGATAGGCTTGTCGGTAAGCGGTGTTTTGGCTTCGTCCAGATACACCACAAACTCCTGCAAGCCGCCTTCAGAGTAAAAGAGTTCTGTTTTATAGGTGCCGTCGTCGTTTTTTTCGCGCTCATCAACCAGAGAAAGGCGCAAGCCTTTGTTCAGGTACGACAATTCGCGCAAGCGATGGGCCAGAATGTCGAATTTGTATTCGTCTGTTTCAAAAATTTCGGTGTCGGGCAGGAAGGTCACGATGGTGCCGCGGTAATCGGTATCACCAATTACACGCACATCGTATTTAGGTTTGCCCCTTTCGTATTCCTGTTCAAATTTTTTGCCCTCGCGGTGTACTTCGGCGCGCAGGTAGGACGACAAAGCGTTAACGCAGGATACGCCTACCCCGTGCAAACCGCCGGAAACTTTATAGGAGTCTTTATCGAACTTGCCCCCGGCGTGCAGTACAGTCAGTACTACCTCCAGGGCAGATTTCTTGAGTTTTTCGTGCATTCCGGTAGGAATACCGCGACCATTATCTTTTACAGTAATGGAGTTATTGGGGTGAATAGTTACCCAAATATCTTTGCAATGGCCGGCCAGGTGTTCGTCGATGGAGTTGTCTACAACCTCCCAAACCAGGTGGTGCAGACCTTTGATATCGGTGCTACCGATGTACATGCCGGGGCGTTTGCGTACCGCCTCGAGGCCTTCGAGGGCGGTAATACTGCTGGCGCCATAATCGTTTGAGGAAGCTGGGTTTTGCTGGGGGTTGAGAACTTGATCTTCTGTCATGCGGTTCGATATCCTTGACTACTAAACTTGAAAAAAATGTGTGCAAAGATACGGCGAATAATCCGGGAAACGAAATGAATGTGAGCGATTTTTTGAGGAAATGAAGATAAATTGGTTTTTTATTTTTTCATTGACAATCAATAAATTATGAATATTTATTTTTACTAAATTATTTAGGGGAATAACGGCCAAAAAGTGTTACAAAATACTTCCGGGTAAAGCTGTCTTTTTGCTTTCGTATTCACCTTTAAACGTTTCATTTATCATGAAATACATCCAGCTTTTCTTATTGTTTTTTGGACTGAATGTTTGCAGTCAAGCTCAGGGTATTTTTCCCGATCCTTCATTTGGCGTGTATGGGGTAGTGCAAATCCCCTGGCGTATTTGGGCTTTAAATCCGTATGGAAACTACCTCCAGGTACAGGAAGATGGTTCAATGGTATTTGTTGGTAGTCCGGATAGTTATAGCTTCGATGTTTTAAGGTATCGCACTGATGGTACGCTGGATACTTCGTTTTACGGAAGGTTGCCTTTCTTATCTACATACAGCGCAGGTGTAGGGGTGCAGTCGGATAAAAAATTGTTGGTGACAGGGCTTTTGGTCACGGATGTTGCAGGAATTGCAGTAGCCAGACTACATCCGGATGGGGCTTTGGATACGACATTTGGCATTGGTGGAATATCTGCCATTGGCGTAGACCATGCTTATGTAACGAATGTTTTGGAGCTGTCTAATAAGAAAATTTGGGTTTTTGGATGTGAGAGTGCCAATGGAGGTGATCCTCCATCAGTTATCACCCAATTGAATCCTGATGGGTCCATAGATGAAGCTTTTGGCAACAAGGGTCATTTGCGGGTCAATCCTAGTCCGAGTTATGATTTTATACCCAATGGAGTACAATTGCCGGATGGGCGGGTTTTGTTTGCCGGCATGGCTGGTTGGAGGATCATGCTGATGCAGCTTCACCCTAATGGAACTTTGGATACTTCCTTTGGATTAAACGGCATCATAATTCATGATTTGGGCGGACATGGGGTATTGTCGGAGGCATACGACCTGGCTTTGCTCGATGACGGTAAGATTGTGGTTACAGGGTATACGCATTTGCCATTTTCAGCAGTTATTCTACAATGTTTACCCGATGGTACATTAGATCCTGCTTTTGGATTTCAGGGGGTGCACCATGTCCTGAACGAAGTTGAAGGCACCAGTTTGGTGGTCAGGCCGGATGGTAAAATCATTAGTGCTATCATGGGAGGAGGTTCTAATCCTGCCCTTACTCTGGTACAGGTATTGCCTGATGGAAGTCGGGATCTTTCGTTTGGTGTTGATGGTAAGTATGAACTTCCCAAACCTATGGAACAGGCGCTTACCATATCTTTAACGGGTAACGAATTAACCGTTTTAGCACAAAACAGAGGTAATCATATTCTTTTTTTGCAGCGCTTGTTGCTGGATTTGTCAGTAGGAGTGCTACATCCGGCATCGCCTCAAACTCAGGTGTTGTTATACCCTAACCCAATAACTGAGCATTTTAGTCTGGATTTTGAACTTCAGGAGCAAATCAATCTTGATGTTTGGGTGTTGGATATGAATGGAAAAAAGGTTTTTGATGTAGTAAACAATCAGGATTATCCGGCAGGAAAACACAGCCTGTCAGGTGTTTTGCCAGAGGGATTACCTCAGGGAAATTATTTGCTTACTATGAGGTCCGGGCAAAAGATTTTGCGGAGCATACAAATTGCCAAGGGGTAAAAATTTCCCACCTACAACAATTGCAGTTGCTTCATCCGGTCTGCTATTTCCGTTTTGGGGTCGTGCCAGATGCCATGAATACCCAGCTCGGAGGCTGCTTCGATGTTTTCGGGCAGGTCGTCGAAAAACATACAGGTTTCAGGTTTGAGTTCTGCATCTGCCAGTACGTACTCATAGATCTCGCGCGAGGGCTTGCGCAGGCGTATGAGGTGGGAGAAATATACACCGTCGAAATGCAGCGATTCATAATCCCGCAGTCCGTGGGTGCGGTCCATGTAATCGGCTATCCAGCTTTCGTGCATGGGGTTGATGTTGCTCAGCAGAAAAACCTGGTGTTTTTTTCGCAGTTCCAGCAGCATGTCCAGCCGATGGCGCGGAAAATCGAGAAAAATGCCATTCCAGGCTTCAATAACCTGTTCGTTGGTTGTGCCAGACGCTTCGGCTATTTGGGCTACAAATTCGTCTGAACTCATACCGCCGGTTTCATAGAGTTCAAAAACCCGCTGCTGCACGAGTCTGGATTTTGCATCGGAGTAGCGTTGTTCTCCGGCGTATTGTTTCATTTTCCTTTCAAATGCGGGTATGTCCAAATCAAAAAGGACATTACCAAAATCAAAGATGAGATTCATGGTGTGGGTTAATTTCGAAGCGCGAAGATGCTGGGTTTTGCACAGGTTTCGGGCAGGTTTCGCGCAGATTTTACACAGATTTGTTGCGCAGATTTCACACAGATTTTTTAGAATACTTTGAATCAAAATCTGTGTGAAATCTGCGCAACAAATCTGTGTAAAATCTGCGCGAAAAAATCTGTGTGCCCCCCACCTCCTAAAACTCAAAAAATCCTTTCTCCATCATCATTCCCGGATTTTCAATCTCTTTCACGACCTTCGCCCGTAAACTTTTAATTGTCTGTGCGTATGGCGAAAAAATCGACTTCGGGCCCGAAAAAAGAAAATGCTCAACAAGCGGATAACACTGAAAAATGGTTGCCCTGGGTGCTGGCCGCTCTGGGATTTATCCTCTACAGCACCGGATTCAGCAATGAAATGGTGGGTATGGACGACCATACCGCTACTGTTGACAACCCGGCGGTGAAAGATTTCCTGATTTTCAACGGTTTCAACCTGGGTATGTACGCCCCGATCACCTGGATTGGCTACGAAATAGCCTACATCCTGGGTAAGGAAAGTCCTAACTGGTACCACATGTTATCGGCGCTGGTCCATGCCGCCAATATTCTGCTGGTATTCCGCCTGTTCCGCAAGCTCGACGCCAATCTGGCTGTTTCGGCTGTGGTGGCGCTGTTTTTTGCCATCCATCCGTTGCAAGTGGAATCAGTAGCCTGGATTGCCGGTTTTAGTACGCCACTGTTTTCCATGTTCAGTCTGCTGGCCATGAATTATTACCTCAGGCATACCTCCGAAGAGGGTAGCGGCTGGGGTAAAAACTACTGGTTGGCGGTTACCATGTTTTTGCTGGCCTGTTTGGCAAAATCGGCGGCTGTGACCTTGCCACTGACTCTTTTGGTGCTGGATCTATGGAAAAAGCGCGGCATCAATACCAAAACCATACTCGAAAAAGCGCCATTTTTTGCCATTTCCCTGGCCTTTGGTGCACTCACCCTGTATTCCCGTCAGTATGCAGGACAACTCAACCAACCTGCAGATTTCACCCTGCTTGATCGCGGTTTGATGGCTTGCCACACGGTGTTGTTCTACTGGAAAAAGCTGTTGTTCCCTACCGGTCTCAGCATCTGGTATCCGTTTGAAAAGATAAATGGCGCCTGGAGCTGGGATTATTACGCAGCGCCGGCTATTTTGGCTGCATTGCTGTTTGGCGCCTGGAAAAGCAGAGCCGTCATGCCCCTGCTCTGGATAGGCGCCTTGTTCTATCTTTCCAATATCATCCTGGCCTTACCTTGGTCTACCTTCGGTACTTTTGAATTGCGCTCTGATCGTTACAACTACCTGGCCGGACTCGGCATTTTTGTCATATTGGCCTCTCTGCCAGATTTTCTGAAAGAAAAACGTCCGTCGTGGACTGGCGCTGCCTGGGCAGTACTGCTCGGTATGGCTTTTACCTGGCTGGTTGCTTCAGCGCTGCGCATCCGCGACTGGAAAAATACCACCACCCTGATTGATAAAGCCATTGCTGCTACCGGCGACAACTTTGGCAAGGCGTATTACTGGAGAGGTATGGCCTACGGCAAAGCCACAGATGCCCAAAAGGCTATTCAGGATTTCACAAAAGCCATTCAGCGCAATCCACAATTGTATGAAGCCTATAAATTCCGGGGCAACATTTTTGGTATGCTGAAAAACTATGAGGCTTCCATTAACGACCTCAATGTGTTCCTCGAGCATTACCCGAATGAAGTGCCGGAACTATACAATCGTGGACTTTCCTACGCTAATCTGGATAAAAACCAGGAAGCTATTGCCGATTTTACCAAGGCTATTGAACTGGATTCCACCTTCGCCAGGGTATACCGCGCCCGAGGCAATTGCTACCTCCGCATTGGTGAAACGGAAAAAGGGAATGCAGATCTGGCCAAATGGGAGAGTATGAATAAGTGACGGCCTACGGTGGACGGCTTACGGTGGACGGCCTACGGTGGACGGCTTACGGTGGACGGCCTACGGTGGACGGCCTACGGTGGACGGTGGCGTTGCTTTTGGTAGCCCAAATCTCAAAAGCAACGCCACCGTCCACCGTAAGCCGTCCACCGTCCACCGTCCTTACAACACCGAATGCTCCACAAACGGCAGCTGCTCCGGATAATCGGTGGTATAATGCAGGCCACGGCTTTCACGGCGGTGAGAAGCAGAACGGGTGATGAGGTAAGCCACCGTGATCAGGTTGCGAAGTTCCATCAGTTGAGGGCTGATGGTGGTGGTTTTATACAGTTCCTCCGTTTCCTGGTTAAGCAGGAAAAGTCGGTCGAGGGCGCGTTTTAAACGCACATTGGAGCGTACTATACCCACGTAATACGACATGATTTCCCTCAATTCCTTCAAACTTTGGGTAATTAACACCATTTCCTGCGGGTCGGTGGTGCCATCTGCGTTCCAATCGGGTACATCATCCTGAAAAGCCCAGGTTTCCAGCTTGCCTGGCAGATCATGCGCTACCCGGTGGGCAAACACCATGCCTTCCAGCAGGGAATTGGATGCCAGGCGGTTGGCGCCATGCAGACCGGTGCTGCTGCATTCGCCGGCAGCATAAAGTCGCTGGATACTGGTTTGCCCCTGAGCATTCACCATAACTCCGCCGCAAGTGTAGTGGCAGGCTGGCACAATCGGAATCATGTCTTTCATCGGATCTATGCCGATGCTTTTGCATTTTTCGTAAATGGTTGGAAAATGCGCCACAAAAGCCTCCTTATCCAGGTGCCGGCAATCCAGGTACATACAATCGGTGCCACGTTTTTTCATTTCGGAGTCGATGGCACGCGCTACGATATCGCGGGGAGCCAGGGATAAACGCGGGTCGTAATGTTGCATAAATTCCTCGCCTTCAGCGGTTTTAAGGATTCCGCCAAAGCCCCGCACGGCCTCTGAAACGAGGAATGAAGGCGATTCGCCGGCCGGGTTGAACAGGGAGGTGGGGTGAAATTGCATAAATTCCATGTTCTCCACCCGTCCTTTAGCCCGATAAGCCATCGCCACACCGTCGCCGGTGGCAATCACCGGATTGGTGGTAGATTTGTACACCTGGCCGGCGCCACCGGTACACATTACGGTTACTCTGGCCAGAATGGTATCAATTTCGCCATTTTGTTTGTTCAGGGCGTAGCAGCCATAGCATTCTATGCCGGGCGTTACCCGGATTACCATCCGGCCCAAATGGTGCTGCGTGATGAGGTCGAGGGCAAAATAATGCTCGGCAATTTGCACATTGGGGCATTTTTTGACCTCCTCCATGAGTGCGCGCTGCATTTCCCAGCCGGTGAGGTCTTTATAATGCAGGATGCGGTGTTCGGAGTGGCCGCCTTCCCGGGCCAGATCGTAACCGGAGGCATCTTTTACTTTATCAAAATCAGCGCCCCAGCCAATGATTTCGCGTACGCGCTCGGGACCTTCTTCTACCACAATGCGCACAATGTCGGCCTTACAAAGTCCGTCGCCGGCATCGAGGGTGTCGGCAATATGTTTTTCAAAATTATCCTTTTCCAGATCCCAAACAGCAGCCACACCGCCCTGGGCGTAGCGGGTATTGCTTTCGCCTTCGGTAGTTTTGGTGAGTACCAGAATTTTCCGGTCTGGAAATAAACGGGAGGCCTTGATGGCAAAGGTGAGTCCGGCAATGCCCGAACCCAGTACGAGGATGTCGGTTTTGGTACGCGTCATGCCGCAAACATACGGAAAAGGCGCGTTATGCTGGATTAGCGGTATCCTACAGCAATGACGGCAGTTCCTTCAATTCGCTGTTCAACGGTTTGTATGGAATCCATAAGCCAACAGGAGAAATTAACATCCATTTTCCAGGTTTTTTCACCCCTTTCGTTGTTTTCCCAAGGCTCGGAAGCTGTGATAGTCATATAGGTTGAATCCTGAATTCCTTCATACCAGTCTGATCGTAGCACCCGGCCTTTGGTGTCGGTCCACTGAATAGCTACAGTGCCCAGCGGGTTTGTGGCGATACCCTTGATTTGCCAGGGGAAAAAAGGTCCAAATATTTCTTCAGGTAATTCTACCATGTTTTCAAGCGTATTGTTCCAGAATTCAAACTTCAGGCTTTCCGGACAATCGCCATCCGGGCAGTTGGTTTTAGCAAATGCACCCGACATGATCAGGATTTCACCGGGACGTTCCACCCGTGTAAACAGATAGTAGTCATTGACTCCTGCCTGGATAAATCTTAGGGAGTCAGCAGTAAAGGACGCTACAAATACCGGATCTTCCCCGCCCCCAATGGGGTCCGGGGGTTCTACGGTGCAGGCCGTCCAATTCAAACTGACCAACAGGATCAGTGCTTGCCAAATATGTTTCATGATGTTTTTCCTGTTTAATACAAACGATAACGAACCCCGAAGTCAATGAATCCCGGCCTGGAAAGCGGGCCTTCTTCTGTGGGCTTTTCCAGGCTGGTAAACCTGTAATGCGCCCTGGCTGTAACTGCCCACCGACTGCTCAGGCGATATTCTGCACCCAGAAAACCGGTCAGGTAAACGGGTCTGTACAGAGCGCGATCACCTGAAACAAAGTTTTTGGTTGTTTGCTCTGGCGCTTGCAGGGATGATTCAAAAGATGTTTTGGTGGTTTGCTGTACCATTATCAACATGCCCAGTGTAGTGCCTGCTTCCAGTCCGATTCGTTTCCTGTTCCATTGCAGGGATAACGGGATTTCCAGGTGATGCAGTGCCCTGGTTTGGCGTTCATAGCTCAATTTTTTAAAGCCAAAAGAGTAGCGAAGTTGCGCTTCGGGTAAGGTGTCTGGCTGGTTGTCGTCGATGGTATACCCCGGCGTAATTCGGTATTGTGCTCCCAAACGCAGGGTGAGGTCATTGTTTATTCGGTATTGGGCATATACGCCGGGCGCTAGACCCAGGCGGCGGTTGAGGGTATCTGGTGTATTGACGGATGCCAGCAAACTGAATCCTGCAGAAAATTTCCGGGGATCTTTGGCGGGCTTGGTTTTTTCGGCCACAGGAATATCGGGTGCTACCGGATTTTTTACCGGCATCAATGGGTTAGTTACCGGCAATAATGGTGGCTGTACCCAAATGATCGACAAGGGCACATACGGGAACAGCTCATTGAGGGGCTGTGTTTCTGGTTTTTGAGGTGAAGGGTTTGAGGAGTTTGAGGGGTTTGGAGGGGTAGTCTTGGAGGTAGCTTGAGCGCTATTTGTTGCGTTGGGAGTGGAGGTTTTTGTGGTTACTTGGTTTTGGTTTGAAGGGTTTGAGGAGTTTGATGGGTTTGAGGAGTTTGAAGGGTTTGATGGGGTGGGCCTGGAGGTTGACTTGGCGTTATTCGATGTGCCTGGAGTGGAGGTTTTTGTGGTTACTTGGTTTTGGTTTGAAGGGTTTGATGGGTTTGAAGAGTTTGATGAGTTTGATGAGTTTGATGGGGTGCTTTCTTGGCTGAATGGGCTTTCTATGGTAGGATTGTTGTCTTTTTGGGTAATACCTGTGCCGTTTTGTGCAAAATACCACCAGCCGCCGAGCAGGAGCAGCAGGAGTAAGAGGAGCAGGCTCCAGAACAGCCATGCTCTGCGTTTGCGGCGCTCCTCGTCCATCTGGAGCAAAGCCTCGGCTTGCTCCCAAAATTCCTCCTGGAATTCGAAGCGCTCTCCGGGATTATCGGAGTCGAATTTCTGTCGCATCAGGTCGTCTATGTTATCCATGTCGGGATGATGTGTGAGAAGCGATTGAGGGGTTTGAAGGGTTTGAGGGGTTTGATGGGTTTGAAGGGTTTGGGGTGGGGGTTAGGGTGCAGTTGCCATTTCGGCTTTGATCCACGATTGAAGTTGGGATCTGGCGTGGCTGACATGCCATTTGGAGGTGCCTTCACTCATTTCCAGCATTTCGCTGATTTCTTTATGACTGAAGCCATCCAGGGCAAACAGGTTGAACACTTTTTGGGTAATAGGGGGTAGTTTGCGAAGCAGAGCTTCTAAATGCGCAACGTCCATCCTTTGTTCAGCTTCATTCCAATCTATGGGCTCATGTGGATAGGCGCGTTCCATCTCATCTGTAAAAACGGTTAACTCACGCCATTTCTTTTCCCGCCGGAACTCATCAATCACCGTATTGATCATGATCCTGCGTATCCAGGCCTGAAATGGCACTTCCTCCCGATTGTACCGGTCAAGGTGTTGAATGATCTTTAGAAAACCATTGTTTACCGCCGAAACCGCTTCCTGCTGATCTCTTTTATACCGCATGCATACCGACATCAGCACAGGAAAGCAGGAGCGGTACAGTGCGTACTGCGCTTTCCGGTCGCCTTTATGGGCCGCTTGAAGTAATTGAGGATCCAGGTTCATAGACGGTGGACGGTAGACGGTGGACGGCCTACGGTTGACGGCTTACGGTGGACGGCTTACGGTGGACGGTGGCGTTGCTTTTGAGATTTGGGCTACCAAAAGCACCGCCACCGTCCACCGTCCATCGTCTACCGTCCACCGTCTACCGTCCACCGTCAACCGTGTCAGAAAGCTACACGCAGATATGCACCCGGAGGTTGGGTGGCGGTTGGATTTTTTTTATTTGGAAAGAAAAATCAAGGCTGGGCAGGCTCCAAAAACCACTGGACCTCAAACAGCGGGTATTCCACCACAGCTTCAATATCTACGTTGACGGTGATATCGTCTACCCAGTTGTCGCTCTTTAAGGCAAAGTAGTAAGTGCCTTCCAGCGGACTGTACCGGCGTTGGGCATCCACACTGATGCCACCCTGGGAAATGAACGCATTATAGTTTTCTCCTTTGGAAAACAGCTCCCAGTTGGTCCAGTCAACCAAGGCATACTCTACATCTTCGCCGGCCTTGGACGTGCTCATATCTATGGCCATACCCAGGGCAAAGGCGGCGAGGGCGGTATGCGGCTCCACACCCATCAGTTTGGCGGCGCCACCCTGAAAGGCTTGCTTGAGCTTTTGGGCGTCCTGCTGTCGGGCTTCATGAGCGGCCTGACCAACAGCAATACGGTAGGCCCATTGTTTGGTATTGGGTGGCAGGGTGAACTGATAGGCGTTTACCGGTTTTTTCAGGTAAAACTTACTGGCGCTCACGGTAGATTGGCCACCCAGGGAAATCACCTCAGTTTTTTTCCCTGATTGAACGCTTCTTTTGTTCAATCTGAAATTGGGAATGGCTTTCAGATCCCAGTTTACCTGGGTGTCAAACCGGTTCATTTCCGGATTGCCGGGATTGCGGTGCAGGGTGAAACGGCAAACTTTTTTGCTCAACCCCGATTCCTCAAAACGCAACAAATAGATACCTGTTCGAGGAATGATGATTGTTTTTTGCAGGTTGGAATCCAGCTCGTAGGCCCGGTACAGCATTTGTCCGTCGGGGTATTGCGAAAATTCCACCGACTTGATTTTTTTGCTGGTGAGCTCTTCCACGAACAGGTCCACCTGATCTCCTTCTGCAAAAGCATAGAAGTGCTCGCTGGCTCCGGCGAGTTTAAAGGTTTGGTCTGCCACTGGTTGAGCCAGGGCAAAAAGCGGGCAAAAAAGGAATATCAGGAAACGCATGGTTAAAAAACATGTCGCTCGGCATGGTAGCTGGAACGCACCAGCGGACCACTCTCCACGTATTTGAAACCTTTGGCCAGGCCTACTTCACGGTATTCGGCAAAGGTGTCGGGGTGCACATATTCGGCAATTTCGATGTGCATTTTAGTAGGCTGGAGGTATTGGCCCAGGGTGAGAACATCGCAGCCATTGGCCACGAGTTCGTCCATGGCGGCAAAGATTTCTTCTTTGGTTTCGCCCAAACCAACCATTATGCCGGTTTTGGTGCGTTTGCCAAACTCCTTGGTTCTGCGAATTTGTTCCAGGCTGCGCTCCCATTTTGCCTGCGGGCGCACCTTGCGATAGAGCCGGGGTACGGTTTCCATGTTGTGGCTCACCACTTCCTGACCGGCTGAAATCATACGTTCCAGCGCTTCCCAGTTGGCTTTGGTATCCGGGATCAGGGTTTCGATGGTGGTTTGCGGGCAGCGCTCTTTCACCATGCGCACGGTTTGGTACCAGATTTCGGCGCCGCGATCTTTGAGTTCATCCCGGTTGACGGAGGTGATTACGGCGTGTTTGACCTTCATGAGCCAGATAGCTTCAGCTACACGACGGGGTTCGTCTTCGTCGTACTCGTTCGGGCGGCCGGTTTTAACCGCACAGAAAGAGCAGGAGCGGGTGCAAACATTACCCAGAATCATGAAGGTGGCAGTGCCTTCTCCCCAACATTCGCCCATGTTCGGACAGGAGCCGCTTTGGCAAATGGTGTGGAGTTTGAAGTCGTCCACAATACTGCGCACATTGCGGTAATTTTCGCCCATGGGCAGGCGTACTTTCAGCCATTCCGGACGTTTTGGACGAGAGGACGATTCTTTATTGTCGATGATGGGAAGTTCAAGCATAATCCTGAGCAGTTCGCGTGAAAAGTTATTTCCGCTTACCAAACTGCAAATTTAGGAAGAAGTTGAAGAACACCTGACGATTCTGTTCATCGCCTACAAAAATGGGTGCTTTTTTGGCAAAGACATCCACCGACAAGCCTATTTCCAGGGCCTTCACCATTTCGTCGTAAGCTCCCCAGTCCATATGGTAGGCAATTTGTCCGGTGCCGCCGGGCAGCACCGACATTTCGCTCAAACCTTTGGTGAAGGGTGCTGCGCCGAGAATCAGGGTATTGTCGAGAAAACTGTCGTGGTTCCCCTCAGAGTATTTGGCCAGCACGGTGCGTCCTACTCCGCTGGAGGGATCGCCTTTAAGGTTGAGAATCAGGTAGTAAGGTTTCAGCAAGCCGAGAGCCGGGCCGATAGAGTAGCTGATGCCCACGGCAACCCCTTTTTGCTTGGCTTTTTCGGAAAAATAACGCTTTTGGCCCCAACCTGAACGTATTACGAACAAACTGTTGCGTTTAGCATAAACGAAAGGCCTGGAGGAGCGCCGCAGACTTGGGGCAGCGTTTTGTTTTTGCTCCTTGGGATGTTTCATTTCACTCAGGCTGATGCTGAGCGTTTTGGTTTTATTGTAGGTGCGCAATTTTCCCCACTCCATACCGATGCCAAAACTTCGGTTGGTGGCCAGCCGGAAATTGAAGGTGGTTTCGCGGTTGTACACGAAGCCATAACTTTCCTGATTGACAATCTGGGCCCCTCCTGTAGGAAGGAAGGCGCACAGTAGAAGGAGGGAAAACAACAGGCGCAGCATGACAGTTAATTTTGGTTTCAAAAGTAGGGAAAAGTTTGAACATAAACAACCATCAAGCCAAACGGTTTCGTCGCATTATGGCTTTTCATGTATTAGGTACACCAACAAGTCTAATTACTTTTCCACACGCTCCAGTAAACGGGAGGTAATCCGCAGGAAATCCATTTCCGTGATGATACCCACGAGTTCCTTGCTTTTAACCACCGGTAAACAACCGATGCGGTGTTCGCGCATTTTATTCATGGCTTCCAGAATGGATGTTTCCGGGGTAACTGTAACAGGTTTTTCAATCATCAGGTCATTAACCGTTATCACCGGCGGCTCTTCGTTCGGGTCAACGGTATGGCGGGCAAAGTGCCTCAACAGCATTCTGCTGGAAATGAGGCCCACCAGTTCGCCTTTGCTGTTTTCCACAGGCATGTAGCGAATACGTCGCCAGTCCATAATTTCAGCTACCAGAGCCACCAGGTCTTCTTTTTGCACAGTAAAGAGGTCAGTCGACATGAACTCTTCCACTTTCATGTGGCCGGGTTGCCAGTTGTCGATGTCGGCAGCGGAGGCTTCTTTCCAGGTATGCACAGGCTTGTTTTGTTGTTGATTTTTGATGGTGGCGGCGGTTACGGCGGTCACAGCCTCGTCGGTGGTAATATCCTTAATAAGGCTGGTGAAGGTGCGCAGGGCCCAGCGTGCGCCGGTTTTGTGTTCGCGGGTGCGGGCCTCAATGATGTCGAGGTATTTGTTGATATCGGCGGTTTTTACCTTGCGCATTTTCAGGCCTTCTTTGGCCAGCGGCAGCAACTCTTTGAGGATCAGTTCTTTAACGGTTATTTTATTGTCCTTCATCCAGCTAAAGGTGCTGTCGATGCCAAATTTGGCCGATTTCAGGAAGTTGTCGCGGGCATCAGCGAAGTCCATGTGTTTGGTGATGTCCGGGTATTGGGCGCCCATGGCAATCATACAACCCAGCCAGAGGGCTGCGTTTGCGGTGGCGTCTACCGGCGTTGGGCCTGCAGGCATTACGCGGTTTTCGATGCGCAGGTGGGGTTTTCCGTTGGGAGAGATGCCGTAACAAGGACGATTCCAGCGGTACACGGTGGAGTTGTGGATCTGCAGGGCGCGCAGTTTGGGCGTTTGTCCGCTCCGCACCATGGCCAGGGAATCTTCTTCAATGGCGCCGGCCAGCAATACCCGGAAGCGGCTGATATCCTCCTTGTAGATTTCCGTGATGTCGCCTTTAAGCCAACCAGAGCCAAAGTTTACGCGCGGCAGGCGCTCGCGCATGTGGTCGTAAGTTGTACGGGTATCAAGGCTTTGCTGGAACAGGGCAATACGGGTTTCATGCCACAGGCGTCTGCCGAATACCAGCGGTGAGTTGGCTGAAACGGCGATCAGTGGCGCTGCCAGCACCTGAGCGATGTTGTACATTTTGACGAATTCCTTGGGTGCCACCTGCAGGTGCACCTGGAAACTGGTATTGCAAGCCTCCAGCAGTGGAGAATCGTGTTTCACCAACAGTTCGTCTACACCTTCTACCCGTAGTTCGAAGGCGGTACCCAGGAGGTGTTTCTGGATGGCCGCCATGAGGGCGAAGTAGCGATCTTTGGGGGTGAGGTTGTGCATTTCCAGGTCGTGCTTGCGCAGAGTAGGCAGGATGCCGCAGAGGATAATGCTGGCGTCGAATTCATTCAAAACTTTCTGAATTTCAGAAAGATAGAAGATGTTTTCGGCCTCCATATCGGAGAGGCAGGTGCCGGTGAATTCGCGCGGACTGAGGTTGTTTTCCAGGTTGAATTTGGCGAGCTCGGTCACGCACCAGGGTTTGTCGTTGCCCATTCTTTCCAGCACTTGCATATTGATGCAGGCGGGTTTGAGGGTTTTGTTATCCACCAGGCACATTTCCTGCTCGGCGCCAATGCGCGTGATATCGCTTTCGAACCAGTCGTTCTGAAGCATATATTCGAAGGCCTGAACATCGCCCAGAAGACTCCGGACGAAGTGTTGCATTTCGCTTTTACTTTCTACCGTGTTTACTTTTTGAAAACCCATGCTATACGATTGTTTTTTGCCCCGCCAACAATTATTTGGTTTGGTTGCGGGAGGAAGTCAGTGGCAAATATGTAAAACGATACTGACAAGCCAAAAATATTTATTTTTTCAGGATGCGGAAAACATTCCCAGAGCGCGAAAATGAGGATTTAAAAAACGAATACGCATTTTTTGGCAGTGGAATGGAATTCCTTTTACCTTTGCGGCGTTCTGGTTCAGAACACGGGCTTGTAGCTCAGGTGGTTAGAGCGGCTGACTCATAATCAGATGGTCGCGGGTTCAATTCCTGCCAGGCCCACTAAAGTGAATGAGTGAGTGAATGAGTGAGCGAGACGTTCACAAAAAAATTAAGGAGCCATTCCGGTGTCGGGGTGGCTCCTTTGCTTTTGGCGGTGATGCGATGGCGCACCATATAGTATGGTCTTCAGGGAGATGGTGACTTTTGGTTGTCGAAATACGTTTTCAGATCCTGATAGAACTGTTCGAAGGCGGCTATGCCTTCATCGGTGATGCGGCAGAGGGTAAGCGGATAATTATTCCGGTAGGTTTTTTCCACCGTAATATATCCAGCTTCCTGCAGTTTGCCAACCTGTACGCTGAGGTTGCCGCTGGTGGCGCCGGTTTTTTCTTTCAGCATATTGAACTCGGCTTCCCGGGCCACCATCAGGTACGACAAAATGGCTAACCTTAGTTGGGAAAGCAGCAGTGGGTTAAGTTCCTGATACATGGCCTTTTTTTACCTCTTGATTGAGTAAATATCCTGGAAGCAGGTAGCCAAAAATGGCGCAGGCGCCCTGTACCAACAGGTGTTGAACGTCAGTAAGAAACAGGCACCACAGCGCTCCGGCCCAAATTACCATGGCGCCCAGAATCAGTGGGCGGAATTTGAGCATAATACCCGACATAAAGGTGGCGAAACCCATCAAAATCAGGATGAATGGGGAAGGGGAGAGGTGGTTTTTTACGGCCAACGGAATAGCCAGAATCATGGAAATGCCAAATCCGAGCCAGATCATGTTGTACCAGTGACTGAAAACATTGGGTTCCCGTTTAATCTTTTCGCGGCGCCATTCCCGGATTATGGCAGCAGGCATGCCGATCACAACCATGATTCCCCAGGCCATTTCCGGATGTTCGTGGAGATTGTTGGTTGCCAGATACCAGTGTGCCAGGCTGGCAATGGCCACCAGCCAGCCCCATAACAAAAAGTGGAAGCCGTTGTCGCGAAAGGTACGCTTGGCAATGTCGATGGTTTCCCGAATGACCTGGAGGCTTTCCAGAGGAGATAGTATTTTATCTGTTGTTTGCATGGGTAAACAATTGGGTTTGCATTTTTAACGATGCAAATATGCAAACTAGTTTACAATATAAACTAAATTATTTGATAAACTTTTTTTCAACGGCGACAGGCAGCGTGAGATGTGGGATGAAATGCTGTTTCCGGAAAGAAAAATGAGTGACCCCAAAATTTGGGATCACTCATAATGTTTTATAGAAAAAGGTGGGGCCTCTACCGAGGTCTAACCAGTTAGTGCTTACCCCAGAGCTCAACTACCCCTTTGCCGGCAGCGAGATTTTTGGTGTCGTACCACATCACTACTTTGCGAATAATACGTTTGTTGCCAGGCAGATCAATGACCCTGCTTACGCTTCCGGCGCGGAAACTTTGCCGAAGATCAATCTCTTCCACATCACCGTTACCGTAATGTACGGCCAGTTTGTGCATATTGATCGGGCTTCGTTTTACCCGAATTTGAATGGCGGAAAATACACCCTCAGCGCGGGTAACCAGTATTTCGTCCCGATCAACTTTATAGTCAATTTTTCGGGATCCCAACAGTTCCCATGGACCAAAATTGGCCATAGTGAACGACATGCCTGCGAAGGCAACTGCCAGTGCAGCGAAAAGAAATTTGATTTTCATATTTGCATTTGTTAAGTGAACAGAGTATTTTTGGATGTTGGACGGTTTGACATTAGATGTTGGACCCAGGTTTAATTCAGCAGCTTGTTAACTCATTTCAAACCCATCAAACCCTTCAAACCCTTCAAACTCAACGGCGGCCAAACCCGCCGGTACGTGAAAACTTATGAAAACACCCTCATTGGCCATCAGTGCCTGGGCGGAGGAAGACCGCCCGCGTGAAAAAATGCTCCTGAAGGGGCGCCATGCTTTATCCGACGCCGAATTGCTGGCCATTCTTTTGGGCTCTGGCAGTATGGGCGAAAGCGCTGTCGGTTTGGCGCAACGGATTTTGAGCACCGTAGACAACAACCTCCATGAACTGGGCAAACGTTCCATTACGGAGTTGCAGAGGTTCAAAGGCATCGGCGAGGCCAAAGCCATTACTATAGCCGCTGCGCTGGAGCTGGGCAGACGCCGGCAGTTGTCGGACTTGCGTGAGCGCCCGCGGGTGAGCACCAGCAGAGATGCGTATCTGGCTATTTCAACCATGTTGAACGATTTGCACCATGAGGAGTTCTGGTTGCTGTTTCTCAACAAAGCTAATGAGATTTTCAGTAGGGAACAACTTAGTATTGGCGGCTCGGCGGGTACAGTTGCTGATGTAAAAATAGCATTTAAAATGGCCATTGATGCCAAAGCCTCGGCTGTTATTGCGGTACACAACCATCCTTCCGGCAACCTGAAGCCCAGTGAGGCCGACACGCAATTGACCAAAAAGATGCGTGAGGCGGGCAAAATTCTGGACATTCCGCTACTGGATCACCTTATTATATCTGAACGCGGTTACTTCAGTTTTGCGGATGAAGGGATACTTTGATTGCCAGGTGTTTGGCTCAGGCTTCTGTTGGCCAGGCGCTTACGGCCAATTGCCGGGTCAGTGTTTCAATGTAGTAACTTCCGGCAGCTGGATCAGACACAGCGTCGAGCGCGCTTTCCATTTTGAGCAGGTGCTGTACGTTACGGGCAATGCGCCGGGAGAATGTAGCCGGATATTTGGCCTGCGACTCCCGACCGGCGTCGTAGGGTAGCACAGTGAGCCGGGTTGCACCGCCCTGCACAGCCGACATGGCCATGGTGGTGGCGCGGATCATGTTGGTGTAAAGGTCGTCGGTATACGTTTCAGGCTGGTATTGTACCGCTATGGTGGGGTAATTGAGCGGCGCTTTCCAGGCATGGAGCACGTTTAGCCAGAGTATTTTGAGGGCACGAAGACGGGCTGTTTCCGCAAAATAACTTTTACCGATGGCGATGGAAAACTCCATAGTTTGGCTGATATCTGCTACTGAAAGGCCTTTTTCGGAAAGTTTGCTCAGGTAAGTGTTGGCGTGTTGAATGGTGTCTTTCAGGCTGGTATCGGCGCTGGCAGCCACCCGTATGAGTTTGAATTGCGGGAATTTGGTATGGGCATACTCAATCAGTTCGGCCAGGTAACGCCAATCTACCACACTTGAAACCGGTACCGGATCGTAAGCCAGACTGCCTTTCAGGTCACTGGTGGACAGACCTTTTTGTGCGGCAAGTGATTCCAGCAGTGCCAGAAAAATACCCGGATTGGTATCTACGGCCTTGCCGGCAAAGTGTAAGCCGATGTAATCCAGGTAAATGCCGTCCAGCAACTGGGCGAAATTTACGGCATTCGGGGTGGTGTGCAGCACGAAACATAGCCCTTCTGCTCCGCCTTCCAGGGCTTCCAGAGCTTGACGATTGGCCGTAACAGGGTCGGAAACGAGAATTTCTTCAACTATTTCCCAGCCCTTGGCAGCGCTCTCCATTGATGCCGGAGGTTGCGGGAAGTCGTCGGCATGCACAAACGGCGTAACTACGGAACCGTCCGTGCGTGTCCATAGCAGTTCTTCCATGGGGCGTCCTTTGAGGTCTTTGGCGATCTGGTTCAGCCATTCAGCTTTCGACACGGGAGGAAACTCGGATAACATGGAAACCTGCATTTAATAGGATAGCAATTGGAATAAGGCGCCTGGTTCAGACGGATTTTTGATGGCCGCAAAGGTAACGACAGGGTAAGGCTTAACACATACATCCAGGCCACATTTCCCTTGAAAATCTTTATTCGTGTTACAAAAAACGCAGTGTTCCCTTCCGCGTTTAGAAATTGTATGAATAATATCAAACTTTTTTCCCCAAGGCCTGTTTACCTTTGCGATTAAATCTAAATAAGTACATGAACCAGCGCAAACTCATATATCTGGACAACAATGCCACTACCCCATGCGATCCGCGCGTGGTGGATGCAATGCTGCCCTATTTTTTTGAAAAACACGGCAATGCAGCCAGCCGGAGTCACCAGTTTGGCTGGGAGGCAGAAGATGCTGTGGATTACGCCCGGGAGCAAGTGGCCAAGCTTTTGAATGTTGAGGACAAGGAAATCATTTTTACTTCCGGAGCAACAGAAAGCAACAACCTGGCCCTGAAAGGTGTGTTCGAGATGTATGCCAAAAAAGGCAATCACATCATTACGGTTGAAACGGAACATAAAGCCATTCTGGACACCTGCGGTCACCTGGAAAAACAAGGCGCTGAAATCACTTATATTAAAGTGAAGGAAGACGGTTTGGTGGATCTGGCGGAATTGGAAGCTGCGATCAAACCCAACACCATTCTTATTTCAGTGATGTGGGCCAACAACGAAACCGGCGTGATTCAGCCCATGCAGGAAATTGCCAAACTGTGCGAAAAACACGGCGTGCTTTTTCACTCCGATGCTACGCAGGCAGTGGGCAAAATTCCTACCCACCCGCGCGAGCTGGGGGTTCACCTCATGTCGTTCACTGCCCATAAAATGTATGGCCCCAAAGGTGTTGGTGCACTCTACGTGAGCCGCAAAAACCCGCGGGTTAAAGTAACCGCCCAGATGGACGGTGGCGGCCACGAGCGCGGCATGCGTTCAGGCACCCTGAACGTTCCGGGCATCGTAGGCTTCGGTAAAGCGGCAGAAATTGCACGTGAAGAAATGCATCAGGATGCTGAACGCCTCAGCAAACTGCGCAATCACCTGGAGGCCGAATTGACTAAAATGGAAGAAACCAAGGTAAACGGCAATGTGAACAGCCGTATGCCGCACGTATCCAATATCTCTTTCAAACACGTGGAAGGAGAAGGTCTTATGATGACTTTCAACCAAAACATTGCGGTTTCTTCAGGTTCTGCCTGTACTTCCGCATCGCTGGAGCCTTCTTACGTATTGGTAGGTATGGGTTTGGGCGACGATCTGGCGCATTCCAGTATCCGTTTCTCCCTGGGGCGTTTCACCACAGAAGAAGAAGTGAATCAAGCTATTGAGCTGGTACGCAACGGTGTGAACCACATGCGTGAACTCTCTCCAATCTGGGAAATGTATAAGGAAGGTGTGGATCTGACCAAGATAGAATGGACGGCGCACTAAATTACATGAGGGAAGATTACATGAGTACATGATTGAAGAGGGGGGGAGAATGGTTCAAAATTGTCAAACATCGGCGGCTAAACCCGCCAGTACAGTAAATACGGTTAACGCATGCCACTGCAAAGTCCACCTGATGCATTTACGCAATTGGTTTACAAGATTTACTATTTTGTAAAAGGACTGTACTATCGGTTGCTTAGCAAAAAATAACCCATTGAAAACCACAAGGATTTAACATCACTACATCAACGCTAAATACACTGTAACATGGCATATTCAGAAAAAGTGCTCGACCATTTCAAGAGTCCGAGAAATGTGGGCTCTCTTAATAAAGATGCAAAGAATGTGGGTACCGGATTGGTAGGCGCCCCGGAATGTGGCGACGTAATGCGTCTGCAAATTGAAGTAGACGATGAAACCGGTGTAATCCGCGATGCCAAGTTTAAAACTTTTGGCTGTGGATCCGCTATTGCTTCTTCTTCTCTGGCCACGGAGTGGCTGAAAGGCAAAAGCCTGGAAGATGCACTTCGCATCGATAACATGGCCATCGTTGAGGAACTGGCCCTGCCCCCGGTAAAAATCCACTGTTCCGTATTGGCTGAAGATGCGATTAAAGCAGCCATTGCAGATTATCAGCAAAAGAACAACCAGTAGTCATGATCTTCGTAGCAGACAGCGCCAAGCAAAAAATCCAGGAAGTCCGCCAGTCTACCAAGCTGAGCGACGATTTTTTCATCCGGGTCAGTGTGACTTCCGGAGGATGCTCCGGTTTGTCTTACAAGCTTGATTTCGACAATGAATCCAAGCCGAATGATCAGGTATTTGAAGACAATGGTATCAAGGTAGTTACTGATTTGAAGAGCTTCCTGTACCTTTTCAATACCACGCTGGAGTTTTCTGGCGGCCTGAACGGTAAAGGCTTTTCTTTTAACAACCCTAATGCCACCCGTACCTGCGGTTGTGGCGAAAGTTTTGCCGTATAGGCTTACGTAGTCGCCCGGAATATTCATTGCTCCATGCAGCAAACAAAAGGCCCTGCCGGTGTATCACCAGCAGGGCTTGATTGTTTTCATGTGGTATCGACTCACTGCTTCCAAACCAATTTCGCAGGAAGTCAACTGATGGAACAAAGGTGCAGTTAGTGTGGGTGCATGCACACGCGTAGGAATACTGGTTTTATTTTTCAGGTGTTTTTACGGGGTTGCCCGGCTAACAATTTTCATCCGGACAAACCCTTACCATGGATACGGTAATTGTGCAGGAATACCCCCAATTTGCACATATTAAGACAATTTAAGTATGATTTTTGCTGTTTTCATATGGTCTGAAGACGACTGTTCCTCAGGCATTGTTTAATTGTTTCATCAACCGATTCAACTATGTACACATCCCGTTTTCTTCTCGCAATGGTTGTTGTCATTGCCTGTGTCGCATTTTTTTCTTGTGAAAAAAATGCTGCCGACCAAACCACCTTACACATACGCCTCACGGATGGACCCGGCGATTTCCAACAGGTGAATGTTGACATTCAGGAAATCCGAATCAAAAGCGCCCAGGATTCGGCACAGTGGATTACCCTGCCAACCAATGCTGGTATTTACAATTTGCTGGATTTTCAAAATGGCATTGACACCCTTATCGCCACAGGGCCGGTTCCGCTGGATACTTTGAAAGAGGTTCGGTTTATATTGGGCCCCAACAATTCTGTTATGGTGGATAGCGTGTTGTATGCCCTGGAAACCCCCAGTGCGCAGCAATCCGGACTCAAAATCAAAATAAACAAGCACCTGCACCTGGATGTAAATACCCTTTTGCTTGATTTCGACGCCGCAGAGTCGATAAAAATTCAAGGCAATGGGGTATATCGTCTTCATCCGGTGATTAAGCTGAAGTAAGTGGCGGTGGAGGATGAACGATGGACGATGGGTGTATTTTGAACATTTAGGGATCCATGGCCTGGTACACCAGGAAGCCTGACTTGCTCAGTCCCTAATGCTCAGGATTATAACTTACATTCCCTTCCGTCCATCGTTCATCGTCTACCATCCCCTTTTTGGGTTTTTATGAAAAACAATTAACTTTGAGCTGTTTGTACGAAATTCCTGCCCGTTAGTCCCTATACCATGGGGCGCCCATGAACAGATCCCAGGATTCCAGTTTTAATCCTGATCCGAAACCATCATCTCCCGAACAGCAACAGTTCTGTTGTGTTCGGGTTAACTGTTTTGTGATTATGTGGCGTTTTCTACACCTGAAAGTTGTATTCTTTTGGCTCTGGTCATGTTTTTCACTGTTTGGGCAGGATTGTTCCATTCCTAATTTACCTAATCAGTTTACTGTAAAACTCGCCTGGCAATCTGCTCAGGATGGACCATCAACCGTTTGTTCGCCAGTAGTAGGCAACCTCAACCCGCAGGAAGACAGTATTCCGGAAATCATAGTGGTGGAAGGGCAGCCGAACATTCAGGACAAAATTCAAATTTACCGGGGAGATGGCTCCAATGCTGCCAATCCGTTTATCCTGACCATACCTGGCGGTATGGATTTTTACCCCAGTCTTACCCCAACCATTGGCGATGTAGACGCAGATGGCATTCCTGAACTACTGGTAGCCTGTGCCGACCGCCGGATTCGGGTGTATAAAAACTACACCGAAAACCCGACTAATCCAATGACGCTTTGGATTACCACGGCGGTGGTGCTGGATGAACCCGATCAACGGCCGTTGCTGGCAGATTTTAATGGGGATGGAATCTCGGAGGTATACGCCGGGAACGATATCTACACCTTCAACCTGAACAATCCTGCACTGCCTTCTCTCAATAAAATGCTCAATGGATCGGCTACCAATGGCCAATCAGCCTTTGGGTTGTTCTCGGAGGGCTCTTGTAACCCCACGGCGGTAGACATACTCACACCTGCTGATTGCAATGGTGATCCGGACTGTGGCGGACTGGAACTGGTAGCAGGTCCGGTGATTTATTCCATTGATCTGGATGTGGCGGATGGAGACCCAATGGAAATCAAAATTCAGCGCGATATGCGCACCATGGTGCCAGCTACTTCCGGCTACCGCGACGGATACACCGCAGTAGCTGATGTAAACCTGGATGGTGTGCTCGATATTGTGGTTACTTCGGCGCGGATGACCAACCAGTTTGGGGTTTATATCTGGAATAAAAATGGTTTTATCCGTTGGTTGCCTTATCCAACCAATATTCTCAGCAGCGGTAGCCTGGCTTGTATAGCCAACGTGTATGATGACCGGCAACATGGTTTCGCCCAGGATTTTCCTGAAATCCTGATCTGCAGTTCCATGAACTTTACCTGTTACAACCTGCAGGCCGCACAACTAACTCCTCTCAATCCGTATTGGTGGAACCTTCCCACCACCGATGGCTCAGGCTGGACCGGATCTACCGTGTATGATTTCAATGGCGATGGCATTTCTGAAATTGTTTACAGGGATGAAAGTAACCTGCGTATCCTTTATGGAGGCGCCGCGCCATTTCCGCCCGGAGTGGATGCCCAACGCAACTGGCTCAAAACCCCGTGTTTTTCCATTACTTCCGATGAATATGCTGTGGTGGCTGATGTTGACAATGATGGCGAAACGGAAATTGCTGTTTGTGGCAGGATAGCTTTGCCCCCGCCGCCCTTTTTCAACGATCGTTTCCGCGGGCGCCTGCGCGTATACGAGTCGGATGGATTCCCCTGGGTGCCCAGCAGAAATGTGTGGAACCAGTTTAACTACTTCATTGTCAATGTAAACGACGATCTGAGCATTCCTGCCAACCAAATCCAGCACCACCTGGAACAACCAGCGCCGGGCTCAGGTATACGCCCTTTTAACTACTATCTTTCGCAGCGTCCGGTGCTGAATGAAAACTATGAGCCGGAAATACCCCTGCCCGATGTGGTAGCTTCCGTAACCCAGATTACCTGCCTGACCGACAGTATGACCTTGTCTGTGCAAATTTGCAATGAAGGCAATAAAGTATTCCCATCTGGTTCTCCGGTGGCTTTTTACCTGGCCAATCCTACCGTCAGTACAACAGCCCTTCTGGGAAATGTGCAACTGACCAACCTGCCAGTCCAGAAAGATTCCTGCCTTACATTCCAGTTTACCCTGCCCAGGGTGAGCAGCGGCACCCAATTTGGGGTGGTGAACGACGATGCCACGGTGGCGCCGCCGTTTCAGTTGGATGTTGACTTTCCCTCCTCCAATATTCTGGAATGCGATTTTTTAAACAACCTTTTTCAGTTCGAAGTACCTGTTCCGCACGCTCCGGTTGATCTGGGCCCTGATGTGGCTGTTTGCCAGGATACCGTTGTTCAATTGCAGGCCGGTTCCGGCTTTGTACAATATATTTGGCAGGATGGCAGCACCAACAGCGCTTTGCAAGCCACTCAAACCGGCGCGTATTGGGTGGAAGCCACAGATTTGTGCGGCATCAAACACCTGGATACCCTGATGCTGGAATCTTTTGGATTTCCACTGTTGCAATTAGACACCATACAGGGCGATTGTCTGGGAAATCCTGCCCAACTACAAGCCAGTGTACAGGGCAACTATCCGCCATTTACCTATGATTGGTCGACCGGAGAAAACAGCCCTGGAATCAGTACCCAAACGGATGGTATGTACACCGTAAGGGTAACGAATGCCAAAGGTTGTATTACGGTAGACAGCATCTGGGGCGAAGCCGGAGGGCTGGTGCAAATAGACGCCCAGGTAAGTGCAGGTATTTTATGTTTTGGAGAAACGGGCGCCATTGGTCTGAGCATTCAAACCGGACAGGCGCCTTTTCAATACACCTGGTCTGATGGAAGTCAGGGGCTTCAATTGACTAATGTTCAGGCCGGTATTTACACTGTGGTGGTTACCGATGCCACCCAATGCTCCGATACGGCCATGGTGGTGCTAACCCAACCGGAGGCCTTATTATCGAATGGTTTCACCACCGTTCCTGCTTGCGAAAATGAACCTACCGGCGCCATTACCTTTCTGGGCGCCGCACAGGGCTCACCCCCATACCAGTTACTTTGGTCGAACAATGCCACTACGGATCAGTTGGATCAATTGCCAGCCGGAACCTATCAGCTCACCATTACGGATGCCAATGGTTGCAGTCTGGCCCAGATGGTGGACATACCTGGTTATGCGGTTCCTGCCGAAAGCACGATTATTCAGGATGTTTCCTGTTTTGGCGCCAGCGATGGTTCCATAAGCTTTCTGCTGAACGGCGGCGCGCCGGGTTATGCCTATTTGTGGTCTGACAACAGCACAGAGGATCAATTGCAGGGGCTTGCTCCTGGTTCTTATGCGCTCACGTTCACCTACGCCAACGGAGCTTGCAGTCAAACCCGGATTTTTCAGGTATTGGAGCCATTACCTTTAATTGCCAGCACACAGCAGGCAGCAGCAGATTGCAGCGGCGGGTTGGGCGGTTTTGTGGATTTGAGTGTTCAAAACGGCGTATTACCCATGCAATTCCAGTGGTCGAACGCGGTTACCACGGAGGATCAACAGAATATTGGGGCAGGGCAATACACGGTAACCATTACGGATGCCACGGGTTGTACCATCACAGCCAGCGTTTCGTTGGTGGAACCCAATCCGTTGTTGAGCGGTGGGGTAGTGCTTACGCCTGCCTGTCCGGGATTGGCCACCGGGGGCGCTGTTTTTTCAGGCGCTTCGCAGGGTACCCCGCCTTATACGTTACAGTGGTCAAATAATGTTGGAACAGCGGTCAATGCGCAGTTGACAGCCGGGCCATATCAACTGACGATTACCGACGCCAATGGTTGTACCCTGTTGGAATCTGTGGTGGTTCCCGAACACGATGAACCGGCTATACAGGCCAATGTGCAGCAGGTGGCCTGTTTTGGCGTGCCAACAGGCAGTATAGACTTGTTATTGAGTGGCGGAACACCGGGTTTTGCCTATCAATGGTCGAACGGGGCGAGTACGGAAGACCTGACCCTGTTGGGGCCCGGGCAGTATCAGTTGATGCTGAGTTATGCTGGTGGGGCCTGTACTGCCAGCGCCAGTTATCAGATTACTGAACCTGCTGAACTGGTTTTTACCCAGACACAGCTTACCCAACTCAGTTGTTTTGAAGCCGGCAACGGGGCGATCAATATTTCCGCAACTGGCGGAACGGGAACTTATACCTTTAACTGGAGCAACAGCGCCACAACAGAAGATCTTTTCGGTCTTGAAGCAGGGCAATATGGACTTACCCTGACCGATGCCAATGGCTGTACGCTGGAAAATGCTTTTACGCTTACCCAGCCGCAGGCACTGGTTTTGAGCGCTATTGTAGCTTCCGATACCTGTGAGACAGGCAGTGGGGCGGTGTCCTTGACGGTGCAAGGCGGAACACAACCCTATGTATATCAATGGTCTGACAATACCGCTGATTCTCTGATTGTGCACCTGCAGCCCGGTATCTACAGCGTTACCCTTACAGATGCTCAGCAGTGTACGCAGTTTTGGCAGGCGGAGGTGTTGGCTTATGGGTTGGTACCGGCGATTGAAACCTATACAGGCCTGCTCACCTGTGCCCAACCGAGCGTGTCTATTGGTGTGAACGCCAACCAGAGTAACCTGCACTACATCTGGCAATCGCCCCAGGGTATTTTGCCTGATGCTGCCAGTCAGGTGGTCCAAACGGCGGGTACATATTTGATAACGGTAGAAAATGCTTTTGGCTGTACGGCTTCTACGCAGTTGCAGGTTTTGGAAAATACCACCGCGCCGGTGGCCGAAGCTGGTCCGCCAACCCTTTTGGTGCCCTGTGCGGAAACCCTGGCGGTGCTGAACCCAACGGGGTCGTCGGAGGGGCCTGGATTTGAAAACCGCTGGATTGTGCTGGAAAACGGGTTGCCTGTTCGGGATACGCTTGCCTGGTTAATGCCTGTTACTGAAGGTGGGGAATATGTACATGAGGTAACAGATTTGCAGAATGGGTGTGTTTCCAGAGATACTATTTTGCTGAGATGGGACGATCCTATTCAGGCATTGTACCATGTGGAGCCCATATTATGTTTTGGTGATGATGACGGTGTTATTCGTTTTGAACAGGTAAGCGGCGGTTCTGCGCCATATTTTTATTCTGTTGACAATCAGTTGTTTACCTCTGGAAATGAATTTTCGTTGCTGGAGCCTGGTGTATACCCTCTGCGCGTACGCGACGGGCTGGGTTGTACCTGGGAAGGCGAAGTGGTTTTGACGGAGCCTTTGCCGCTTAGTGTTTCGCTTGCGGCCAACGATACATCCATTGTACTGGGGCAGTTTGTACAGTTAACTGCACTAGTATTGCCAGACAATGCAACGCTGAGTCAGATTATCTGGGCGCCAGACGATGTGTTTACGTTCGATAATAGCTCGCTGAAACAACGGGTTGCTCCTGAAACCGGCACAGAATTTCAGGTGGAGGTAGTAGATCAAAATGGGTGCACGGCTACAGACAGGATCTGGATAACGGTGAATAATTTCCAGATATACGTACCGAACGTGATACTTCCGGACAGTGAAAACAACGGCTGGTTTACAGTTTTTGCTGGTAGCGGCGTAACAGAAATTCGTACCTTGCGTGTGTACGACCGCTGGGGAGAACTGGTATTTGAGCGGCTTGGCTTCATGCCCAATGAGCCCACTTTGGGCTGGGATGGCAGTTTCCGCGGGCAACCTCAAAATCCGGGTGTATTTGTATGGTATACGGAGCTGGTACTTCTTGATGGCAGGGTCGTTACGCTGAAAGGAGATGTTACGGTGCTGCGTTAGAGGCTGTCTCGGAAGTTATTTTTACCGCAGAGGCGAAGAGACGCGGAGGCACTTAAACTATTTCCCAGTGGAGAATGTGTCTCCTTTGAATAATTTAAAACAATTAATTTATATTTTCCTTTTACCTTGCACCCCCCAATGACCCCAATGACCCTAATGACCTAAATGACCCTAATGACATAAACAACCATGGCAGATAAAAAGCTCTTTTTACTTGACGGGCACGCACTGATTTACCGGGCGCATTTTGCGTTTATTGCCCGGCCACTAATGAATTCCAAGGGATGGAACGTATCGGCTGTGCAGGGATTCATACGCACGGTTTGGGATTTGATTCAAAATGAAAAACCCACGCACCTGGCGGTGGTATTTGATCCCAAGGGAGGAACGTTTCGGAATGAAAAATTCGACGCGTACAAAGCCAATCGGGAAGCGCAACCGGAGGATATCACCTTTGCGTTGCCATGGGTGCACAAGATTGTAGAGGCTATGAATATTCCGGTGGTTGTTGTGCCCAATTTTGAGGCAGACGACGTGATCGGTACCCTGGCGAAACAAGCGGAAAAGGTGGGCTATACGACTTATATGGTTACGCCCGATAAGGATTTCGGGCAGTTGGTTTCGGATCATGTATTGTTGTATAAACCCGGTAAGGGCGGCGACCCGGCCGAAATTTGGGGTCCGAAAGAAGTATGCGAGAGATGGGGTATCAAGCGTGTGGAACAGGTAATAGATATACTTGGACTGATGGGCGATGCGGTTGATAATATTCCAGGTTTGCCCGGAATCGGAGAAAAAACAGCCACTAAATTGCTGGAGGAATTTGACAGTGTGGAGAACCTGCTGGCTAACGCTGATAAACTGAAAGGTAAGCAACAGGAGATCGTCAAAACCCACCATGAAAAAGCTACCCTTTCCAAGTGGCTGGCCACCATTGAAATCAATGCACCGGTGCAATTTGATGAGCGGAAATTCGAGATTGAGCCTTTTAACCGGGAGGAATTGATGGAAATATTCAAGGAACTGGAGTTTAAATCGCTCGCTGAAGCCATTTTACGCAGTCCCTGGGCAGGCGGTCCAACACACGAACCCGCTGCCAAACCAGCACCTGCCAAGGCAGCTCCGCCCAAACCGGCAGCAAACACGGGCACGCAGGGTAACCTCTTTGATGATGCTGTGATGAGTCAACAAACCAACGATGCCCGGTTGCCTCAGGAATCCCAGTTTCATACCCGAGGCACACACACCATTGAAAATACCGATCACACCTATCACCTGGCTGATACCCCGGAAAAACGTGCGGAATTGGTGGCGCTGCTGAAAAAAGCCAAAGCCATTTCTTACGATTCCGAGACCACTTCCATTGAAGCGCCTCAGGCAGATCTGGTGGGTTTTTCTTTTGCCATAAAAACCTTTGAAGCCTGGTATGTGCCGGTTCCGGCAGATCGGAAAGAGGCTCAGCAAATAGTAGAAGAATTTCGGGAAGTATTTGAGGATGAGCATATTGTAAAGATTGGCCAGAACATCAAGTACGATGCCATTGTGTTGAAAAACTATGGCTGCGAATTGCGTGGCCCTTATTGGGATACCATGCTGGCGCATTACTTGTTGGAGCCGGAACTGCGCCACAATATGAATTACATGGCGGAAACCCTGCTCAATTACAGTCCGGTGAAGATTGAAGAACTGATTGGTGCAAAAGGCGCCAAACAAGGTAATATGCGCGATGTGCCGGTGGAAAAAATCAAGGAATACGCCGCAGAAGATGCCGACGTAACCCTTCGTCTTCGCGATATCCTGAAACCTAAACTGGAGGCAGGTGGGCAGCAATTGGTTAAGCTATTTGAAGAGGTGGAAACACCTTTGGTTAAGGTGCTGGCTGATATTGAGCATGCCGGTGTGCGGATTGATCCGGATTTTCTGAAAGAATATTCCGGTGAACTGGCCGTGCAGATTGTGGCGCTGGAGGAAAAAATCCTGCAAGAGGCTGGTTTCAATTTCAATATCGCCAGTCCCAAGCAAGTGGGCGAAGCCCTGTTCGATCGGTTGAAACTGCCCTATCCCGGTAAAAAAATGAAGTCGGGCCAATACTCAACAGACGAGGAAATTCTCTCTGAATTGGCTGTCAACAACCCCATTTGTGCCGATATCCTGTCGCACCGAGGCTTGATGAAGCTAAAATCCACCTATGTAGATGCGTTGCCAACACTGGTTAATCCGAGAACCGGCAGGGTGCACTCATCTTTCAATCAGGCGCTGGTGGCCTCCGGCCGGTTGAGCAGCCAGAATCCCAACCTGCAAAACATACCCATTCGTACCGCGGAAGGCAGGAAAGTGCGCGAGGCATTTGTGCCGCGCGATAGCGATCACCTCATCCTGAGTGCCGACTATTCACAAATAGAATTGCGCCTCATTGCTGAAATCAGTGAGGATGAAGCCATGCTGAACGCCTTCCAAAAGGGATTGGACATCCATACGGCTACCGCAGCCGGCGTGTATGGTGTGGCCCTAGATCAGGTAACCAGCGATCAGCGCCGTGCGGCTAAAACCGTGAATTTCAGCATCATTTACGGTGCAGGAGCCAGTAACCTGAGTCAGCAACTCGGCATCAAACGCACAGAGGCCAAAGAATTGATTGATAACTATTTCCGGGAATATTCCGGCCTGCGTACGTATATGACCCGTATTGTGGAATTTGCGCGGGCGCATGGTTACGTGGAAACCATGCTGGGCCGGCGCCGGTACCTGCGCGACATAAATTCCGGCAATGGCATGATGCGTTCCATGAGCGAACGCGTTGCTATCAATACCCCCATTCAGGGTTCAGCCGCTGATTTGATCAAGGTAGCTATGATCAATATACGGGAAGCTATGCGTAAAGGGAAATTCAAATCACAAATGATCCTTCAGGTACACGATGAATTGGTATTCGATGTTCGGAAGGACGAACTCGACGCTCTCAAACCACTCATCGTAGAGAAGATGCAAAGCGCCTTACCGAATTTGAAAGTTCCGATTCTTGCAGAAGTAGGGGTAGGGGAAAATTGGCTGGAGGCGCACTGAGTGAGTGAGTGAGTGAGTCTACTTTGTGCCTTTAGTGTCTTCGTGGTGAGATGTCCTCAGACAGGCTTTTACCTCCTCTTATTCGGCTTTCTGTGCTTCTCTTTCCAGGCTTCGGCAGCTTCGATTTCCTGCATGATGGCTTTGAGCGGATCTTTTTCCTCCCGGGTGAGTACCATAGTCTCTGCGCGCTCTGTATGGTCTAAAACCAGCACCCGAACGGGTTTGCCCAGGTATTGCTCAATAGCCTGCAAAACCGGCTTTTCTTCGGTGCTGCAAAAAGAAACAGCCAGTCCTTTTTTCATTCCCCTACCGGTACGACCTACGCGGTGAACATAATTTTCCGGCACATCCGGCAAATCATAATTCACTACATAATCCACATCAGGGATGTCAATGCCGCGCGCACTGACATCGGTGGCTACCAGTACTTTTACGGCTCCCGTCCGGAATTTGGACAAGACATCCAGTCGGTCTTTCTGTTCCTTGTCGCCATGCAGGGTAAGGCATTCGATTTCAACCCTTTCCATGGCCTTCATAACCCGCTCTGCACGAACTTTTGTGCGTACAAATACCAGGATTTTGCTTTCCGGATGTTCGCGCACCAGGCGCTCTAGGTAAAATCGTTTGTCGTCCATTTCCACAAAAAACACTGAGTGATCAATGTTTTTGGAAACCGGATCCTTGGGCGAAATCTGTATCCTGATGGCTCGGGTAACGAGCGAATAAGCCAGATCCTTAATGGTTTCGTTGATGGTAGCCGAGAAAAAAAGTGTCTGACGCTTTTTGGGTAAAAAACGGATCAAATCGCGGATATCCTTCAGGAAACCTAATTCCAACATGCGGTCTGCTTCATCCAGTACCAGCATTTCTACCCTGTCTAATTTAATATGCCCCTGACTCGTCAGGTCAAACATGCGGCCGGGTGTGGTCACCAGCACATCAATACCTTTCTCCAAACGGGCAATCTGCGGCCCCTGTTCCACACCGCCAAACACACAAAAGGATTTCACCCGGGTATGCCGGGCAATTTGGTCAAACACCTCGGTAATTTGAAGGGCCAGTTCGCGGGTAGGCACCATCACCACACATTTGATCCCTTCAGAGCGCCCGGAAACCTTTCGGTCGTGCAGCAGATGCACAATTGGAATAACGAAAGCGGCCGTTTTGCCGGTGCCGGTTTGGGCAATAGCCAGCACATCTTCTCCTTTCAGAATGGGCGGAATGGCCTTATACTGGATATCCGTTGGCCTGCGGAATCCCATGTCGGCCAGGTTGCGTTTTACTTCCGTGGCAATTCGGTAATCTTCAAACTTCATGCTCTCGTGGCGTTTGTGGCCGCAAATGTACCAATTACCGGCGCCAATCCTGTGAACTGCCGATTTACGACATTGACATTCCCAAAAACCTCATAAGTTTGGACACCAATTTTATCTTTTTCACTGTTAACCGCTTACCGTCATGAAGCCTTTCCTTACCATTTGCGGACTTCTGTTGACACAGTTTTTGTCTGCGCAAACCATTTTTGTAAAAGCCAATGCCGTTGGCTCTAATAACGGTAGTAGCTGGGCAAACGCCTATGTGTCGCTGGATGCCGCTTTAACTGCGGCCACCCCCGGACAATCCATTTGGGTGAGCGCTGGTACGTACAAGCCGGCCACCTCTTTTCTCCTGCAAACCGGTGTGGCGTTATACGGCGGTTTTGCCGGCACAGAAACAGCCCTGAACCAGCGCAATCCGGTGGCTAATGTAACCATCCTGAACGGCGACCTTTTGGGGAACGATATTCCTGGCAATTTTGACCAAAATCGCACGGATAATGTGCAGCACGTGGTAACCGTGTTTACTGATGTTGCCACGCAGCACGCCGTGCTGGACGGATTTGTGATTCGCGGCGGGCAAACCCTGTTCAATAATCCCAATCCTGACCTCACGCGCAGGGGCGCTGGCGTGCTCGTGGCAGGGCCAGCCACCATTCGTAACTGTAGTTTCATAGACAACTACGCGGAGTCTGGAGCCGGCATTGCTGCTATTGGCGCTGCCAGCGACGGAATTGTAGTTGATAATTGTCTGTTTGAAGCCAATAAGGCCACAGAACAGGCAATTTTATTGCTGCGTCAAACCCCAACCGGAGAGGTGAATAACTGTGTGTTTAAAAACAACATCACCAACCGGGGCACTCTTTATCCACAGGAAACTACTGATATTACCATCGACAGTTGTTTGTTTGAGGGCAATAATGCAGGCGCCAACTTTGGTGCTGCCATGTTCTCCTGGCAGGCCAGTTGGACCCTGACAAACACTATTTTCCGCAAAAACAAGGCTGCCAACGGCGGAATTTATATTGACGACCGAAACGGAGGACATTTTGTAACCCTGAACAATTGTTTGTTTGAACAGGATACTACCACTGGTTTCGGTGGTTCTGCAGTGTATGGCTGGCAGGCCAGTTGTTTGGTTAAAAACTGCGTATTCAGGGAAAACTTTGCTCCCAATGCTGCGGCCATGTATTTCAATGGGCGGGAGTTCGACAGCCAATTTAGTATAGACAGTTGTCTGTTTGAACGTAATGTATCTACCAGCTACGGCGGCACGGCTATCTGGCATAACCGGACCAATTACACCCTGAGCAATTCCGTTTTCCGCGACAATATTGCGCCCAATTCAGCTGGCGGTATATATAACGGAGATACCACCATTTTCCACGTAACGAATTGTTTATTTGAAGGGCATCAAACCAATTTTGCCGCTGCAGTGGCCAACTATGGCGTTGGCTGCAAAGGGACTTTTGAAAACTGCACTTTTCAGGATAATCAGGCAAATACCAGTGGTGGCGCCATCAGCAATGGTTTTAAGGCTGATGTAGCTTACAAAAACTGTCTGTTCCAACGAAATTCAGCCACTTTTGGCGGGGCCATTTTTACCCAAAATGATACTACCCGACTTACAATAGACGGTTGTTTGTTTCAGGAAAACAGCGCGGACGATTATGGCGGAGCCGTTTTTGTTAACGACAATGTCGCTACCACCATCACCAACAGCAGTTTCCTGTACAATACCAGCGATTATGGGGCTGCCCTTCAAGCCTATGGCGATAGCGTTCTGACCATTGACAACTCCATCTTCCTGAACAATTTTGCCGTAACACAGGGCGGGGCTATCAATATGAACCAGGCAAAAGCCAACCTGACTAACTGTCTTTTTGTCAAAAACATCAACCTGAGTGCCGGAGCCGGCGGCGCCATTTCCATCAATGCCTCAGATAGCCTTAGCAGCAGAGTGACTGCCATTAACTGCACATTTGCGGATAATGAAGCGCAAATTGGGGCGGGGATTGCCCAATGGGAGGCAGAAGCCGGCGATGCTGAACTGAGTTTGCTGAACTGCCTTTTCCAGAACCCGTTTGGCAATAACTATGAGATTGAGGCCGGAACGCCACTGGTAATCAGCCTGAACGGCAACCAGAGCTCTGATGCCTCTTTGGTAGACGACCTCACCGGCAACAAGGATGTGCATGACCTGAATGTATCCTTCATGGATCCATTGAATGATGATTACAGGTTGCTGATGGGGCCGGCAGTAGACGGCGGGGTATCTGCCGGAGCGCCAAGTACCGACCTGCTGGGCAATTTACGCCAGGGTTTACCTGATCGCGGCTGCTATGAATTGGGCATCAACAGCGTGAAAAATGTTGGATTCCATATGCTCGATCTTCAGTGTAATCCTAGTCCGGCTACTGAAACAGCCGTGTTGAGCCTGGAGAACGAACGTGCCGGCGACATGGACATTCAAATCTGGAATGCTTCCGGACAGCTCGTGTTACTAGTGCAGGCGGTTAAAGCGCAGGGAGCCTTCCAATATCCGCTCCAGGTAGCCTCCTGGCCGGCGGGCATGTATCGGGTGCAATGCCGCATGGGCACTATTATGCATGAAGGTTCATTGATTAAGCAATAAACGTAGTCAATGGTGTAATTTTGCGCCGCAGGGAGACATTTCTACCTGCGGCGCATTTTTTTTCAGATAATTTGGCAAAAAAGGTTAACTTCGTATAAAACACGCTTTTACCCACTCTATGAAACCAATTGTCTGGAAACTGATCCCCACTGATGAAGCCGAAGCAGAGCGCTTGCATCAGGAACTAAAAATTCCGCTCGTTTTTTGTCGGCTGCTACTTCAACGCGGCATTCGCACTATAGATGATGCCCGCATTTTTTTTCGTCACGATTTAGCCAATACCCATCACCCGTTCCTGATGAAGGATATGGATGTTGCCGTGGAGCGCCTTGACAGAGCCCTGCAAAACGGCGAGCGTATTCTGTTGTATGGAGATTACGATGTAGATGGCACCACGAGTGTAGCCCTGATGTACGCGTTTTTATCCGGTTTTTATGCCAACCTCGATTACTACCTGCCCAATCGGGATAAGGAAGGGTATGGGGTGAGTTTGCAGGGCGTGGAATACGCCCGGGAAACCGGTTGCAGCCTGGTGGTTGCCATGGACTGTGGCATTAAAGCACACAAGGCCATTGAACTGGCCAAAAGTTATGGCATTGATTTTATCGTTTGCGACCACCACTTGCCAGAAGGAGGCTTGCCCGAAGCCGTGGCATGCCTGGATCCAAAGCGTGAGGATTGTCCATATCCTTACAAAGAGTTGAGTGGTTGTGGTGTGGCGTTCAAACTGGCCCAGGGGCTGGCGTTGCATCACAATGTGCCACAGGATGAACTGGCTTCACTCCTGGACCTGGTGGCGGTAAGTACAGCCTGCGATATTGTGCACATGACCGGTGAGAACCGCATTTTTGCTCATTTTGGTATGCAACGATTGAACCGTTCGCCCAGGATTGGCTTGTGGGCCATGATGCAAAAAATTAACCGTCCGTTTCCCCTGGACATTAGTGATGTGGTGTTTGGTATAGGCCCCATGATTAATGCGGCTGGCCGGCTGGCTGATGCCCGGGAGGCGGTGCGTCTGTTGTTGTCGGCCGATAAAAACAGCGCCCTGGATTATGCCGGGAAACTGGTACAGCGCAACAAAGATAGACGTCAGATGGACCAGTCTACGGCTGAGGCTGCC